>JAFGTP010000047.1 GCA_016934035.1 Fidelibacterota bacterium | reverse complement strand
ATATAGGCATTTTTTATCAGTTTTCATACAATTAAATTGTTGTTTTTACAATATATTGTGTATTTTTCAGGAGACCCTAATTAACCAAGACCTGGGGATAATAGGATTTATCGGCTTTAGTTGGAAGCTGTGAAATTGACTGAAGAGGATTATTTTATGGAAATTTTTAAATTTGAAGGTTCTGGAGTTCAAATAAATAGAACTGTCAGGGAAAGTATCCTTATCGAACCGTTAATCGGAATGAATCGACCAATCCATTGTCCTGATCTTTAGTTCTTACCTCGATGGTGTATTCCCCTTTTTCCAGCTCTATCTCCGGACTGATGTATTGAACACGATTGATGCCAGGGTTCATGGCTCCATAATTCTGTCCATTGATATAGAGCCCGGGAACGGCAAAATTGCAGTAGACTTTAAAAATAATTTTATTAGTTTCAATGACATTATTCCTTTTTCCGACAAGATGTAAAACAGGCTCTTCCGACCAATTGGCTTTGTACCAATAATAGGCATCTTTTTTAATCTTTCGGTCATAGGTTACCAGCCCTTTATGATTTCGGCCCTTGATTCCACCTCTGTTCCATTCCGGAACAGAAAAATCAAACATATTCCAAACATAAGAGGCCCAGATAAAGGGATATTTTTCAATGGTTGTCCAGGTGGTTTCATGATAATAGGTCTGATATCCTTCGGGAAAAAACTGACCAGTTGGATCGGGTGGTGTTAATTCGTCCATGGACTGGTGGCTGATGTTGCCACCGGCACCGTATTCTGAAATTGAAAATCGAACATCAGCTTTTGCAATATGATAATTTTTAATCCACTGGTCCAGTTCGGTTGGTTTTCCTCCGTACCAGCCGGTGTATTGATTAAAACCCTGCAAATCGGTGTTTTCATGAATTTCATGGTCATATATCCACCAGATATTACTGACACTTGCCGTGAACCGGCCGGGGTCCAGCAGTTTGGACAAAATATTCAGTTCTTTTGTCAATTGCACCGGCTGTTGTACCCTACTTCCTTTAATAACTTCATTATGAATACCCCAGGTAAAAATGGAAGGATGGTTAAAATTTTGTTTAATCAATTCCATCATTTGCTGTCGGGCATTGTCATCGGCTCCTTCCTGATATCCATTCACAAAAGGTATTTCTGCCCAAACCAACAATCCGAGAGAATCCGCCAGATCGTACATGTATTTCGCTTGTTGATAATGGGCCAGTCGGACAGAAGTTGCTCCAATATCGTCAATCATCTCCATGTCCCTTTTGTGATGTGACGGAAGCAAAGCATTTCCCGAATTCTGCCACTCCTGATGGCGGCATACACCATACAACTTGTAGGGTTTTCCGTTGAGAAAAAAACCCTTTTCCGGACAGATTTCAACAGACCGAATTCCAATATTCTGGACAACTTTGTCTACCAGTTCTTTGTTTATGAATATTTCTGTCTCCAACCTATGCAGATAGGGGTTTTGCCTCCCCATCCAAAACTTAGGATTTTTGACAATTAATTCCATTTCAACAGGAACCAGGCCACCGGGGAAAAAAACTTTTTCTGTTTGGCTTTCCGTCACAGTGTGTCTCTCTTTATCTATCAGCCTGTTCTTCACCAAAATCCTATATTGCCGGGAAGACTCATTCATTACCAACGCAATAACTTTCAAACGGGCCTTTTTAGGTTCAACCTCCTCCTGATAGACATAAACACCATTGGAGGCATAGTCTGTCAGACTGATATGAACCTGATCGGTTTTCACCAAAAAAACATCTCGATAAATTCCGCCGAAAATACCAAATAAAAAGTTATCCTTTGGATAAGATCGATTTAGTTCATTGTTGACTTTAACCAGCAGAATATTGTCTGCATCGGGTTTGATGAAACCCGTAATATCACAAACAAAAGCGGAATAACTCCCTAGGTGCTTCCCGACGAATTGATGATTAAAATATACTTCTGCGTACTGACCGACTCCTTCGAATCTTAAGTAGTACCTTTTATGTGAACGAAATTCAGAAGAACTCAATATTTTTTTATACCAGGCTGTCCCATAATGCACACTATTCCCCGATTGAATGTCTTTATCATTCCAGGTGTGAGGGAGGCTGATCATTTTCCAGGAGGTATCAGTTAACGTCACATAATCAATTTCATTTTCCGGCAATATAAATTGCCAATTTTGATTTATGTTTTTTTCTTCCCGAACTTGTCCGAAAATCACACCACTGAAAAACAGGCCCCAAATAGTTATTGAAAAAACCTGAATATTATTGTTTATGAATTTTCTCATTTTATTGGATATTACAGCTGGCGGTTTTTAGAATTTTACCAGCCGCCCCTCTTCATTGAGTAAAAGATTCTTTTGGTCTTTCTTCCCCTGGAGGATCAGCTCAAAACCTTTTGGAGTCACTTCTATTGTAGGTGGCCAGTTAAAATCCTTTAGCAGTACCTTTGCCTTTAAAGCCTTTCGGATGTTTTTAGTATATAGGCCGTGATCCAAATAATACTGTTTCTGAAAATAGTAGATTTCATAGAGATAATTGGCAGCCAAATATTCTTCTTTTTCGATAAAATCCGCTTTTTCACCATTTACCTGATTTTTCGAAAACTGGACAATTCCCCATCGTTCAGGATAATGCATGGCAATCAATCCCTGTTGGGACCAAATCCAGTTATTTTCAGGAAATGCCCTGCCGGTTTTAGGATTGATTTTTTTCTGGTATGTATGATTGATGACTTCCATTTGCCAGTCAACACGGGAAAAACCGACTCTCCACTGGTCCCGGTCATTTGGCGGAACCTCCCGACGGGCAGCTTCTTTCAGCACAGGCCAGGGAATGGCAACTTCCACGTACCAGCCTTTATCAGTATCCGATGGATCGTTGATTGTACCATCAACATAAACACCGGATTTCAGGCCCTCAATATCCCAATTGAAAATCGCCGAACAATAATCATCACGGTAGGGTTGGGTGATGAACAAATCCCAGACCGTATTAAAGGCATTCATTTCATATTCATAATATTCATGAGCATCACTGTTCGGATCGATGAATATTTCAAAATCATCATCATAATAAATCACCGTATCACGCTGTTTGAGTTTGGCCCAGACATGGGGTTCTTCCAGAAAGGCAGCCATATAAAAATATTCGTCATCCCATAGCATCTTGGCACGGGTATTAAAGGTCGGTTTGGGTTTCAGATCCCCTTCAATATCGACAAAATAGTCTGTCCACTGGGCGTTCTGCCAATCAGTTTCTTCTATTTTACCGTCAATATTGAGCGGTCCTGTGGTGCGGTAGCAAACGTAGTGTCTCGGGTTAAATTCTGTTCTGGGTACAGGAAAGATTTCCCCTGCTATCATTTTTTCACAATAAATGATGATAAAAAGCAGGACAATTTGTAAAGTTTTGAATTGGTTCATGGTAAAAGTCCTTATTTATCAAGTTGCTGAAGAGCAAAGGCATAGGCTCCGATACTAATGGCTTCGGATGTGCCAATTTTTGAAACACCGACTCCAATTCTTCCCAGAGGATCATAACTCACTTTTTTATGGGTCATGGGAACCTGAATTTCCTTTTTTTGTCCTTCAAGAAATGCAGACAGTTCACGTTCATCATCCAGGTTGAAGGCCTTTACAGCCATTCTGGGCATCTTCGAACCATCCAGTTTATCAAAATGTCCATTCATTTCATCCACAAGGGTTTTCAGGAAAAGGTCCTTTGCGCCTGATATTCCTCCACCAAAGACTACCAGACCGTCAATCAGTGTCGCAACATTGGCAGCCGCATCACCAATGGCTTTGGCCATATGATTGAAGGCTTTTAATGCAGCATCTTTGTTTCCATTTCTTTTACCAATAGCAATTTCGTAAATATCTTTGGGTTCAAAGGAGGCATCGTCAATACCGGATTCTCTGGCATATTCCCGCTTGACCGCACGAATGGAAGCTGATTCTTCAGCGTTCAGGTTTTCAAAAAACTTGTTGCGAAGCAGCCAGACTTCTCCGGCGTTGGAATTGTCACCGATGATTAAATGGCTGTCTATGACCAATCCGGCCCCAAAACCAGTCCCCAGGGTAAAGCCGATGAGGTTTTTAAAGCGTTTGGGTGATCCGGCTGCCATCAGTTTTTGATTGATTTCAGGTAAAAATCCAGCAATGGCTTCGCCGTAAGCGTAAAGATTGCCGTCATTGTTGATAAAAACAGGCAAGCCAAAAAGATCCTCCAGCATGGGCCCCAGGGCTATTCCACCTCTGAAAGCCGGCAAATTTCCCAGATCACCGATGATCCCTTTTGGATAATCAGCCGGTCCCGGAAAGGCAAAACTGATGGCTACGGGCTTTATATCATCCAGTTCTTTTTCGACATCCTTGAATCCATTGATAATGTTGTGGAGGCACTTATCCAAATCATCAGCATTAGAAGGATATTTTATCGGCTCCACAATTATTTTTCCGCCCCGAATCGCTGAGAAGACAAAATTGGTTCCGCCGGCATCGAGGGTCATTACAATACGATTATCTTTTGTACAGTCCATTATTTCTCCATGTATGGGTATCGTAAAGAAGCCCCATGAGGCTTCTTTACAGACATTATTTTTTAGGCAGTCTTTTTTCCTTTAAGCGAAAGCATCAGTAAATATCCAAAACAAACAACCGGTACAGTGTAGGCAAAGGCAGCCAGACCAGTATCAACCAGTTTTCCCATGATCAAAGGTACTATCGCACCACCGCTGATGGCCATTACCATCAGACCGGACAATTCGCTGGCGCGTTCCGGTTTTTCTTCAATCGTAATCGCAAAAAGCATGGGCCAGATATTGGCAAACCCAAGTCCACCCAAAATAACGCCGGGAATAACCAGGACTTTGATGCCGGTGAGCATAAAAACAACACCGACAAGTCCAAGGGCGGCAGAGAGCCTGAAAAAGGTACGGGCATTGATATTGATGCTGCCGGCAATTAACCGACCAACCGTTAAAGACCCAAAAAATAACGTCGGCCCGAAGAGTGCTGCCTTGTCCGAGGTAAAACCGAAACCGTCCAATGTCGGCTTTAGAAATCGCGCCATGCAAACCTCAGCACCCACATAAAGAAAAATACCAACTACAGCGAGAGCAAAAACAGGTTCTTTTAATAAACTTAAAGACGAACCTAAACCTGGCGGCACATCGGCTTTGGTTTCTTTTATTTTTAATGTTGCGACAAAGATAAAAGCCAGGGTCATCAGTACTAAAAATACAGGAAATACACCTCGCCAGCCCATGGCTGCAAATAATGGAAGGATAAGAACAAGACCGACCAGATAGGATGAGGCAGAAGATCCCAGACCTTTGATCCCCTGGGCCAATGCCAGATTACGGCTATATTTACCTTCATCACTGACATCATTCATAATCGGGTTTCCAGCTACCTGTAAGAATGTCGTACCAATACCCAGTAAAAAAATACAGGACAACAACACAGCATATCCCGGTTCAATAAATGTTGGCACTGCCATGGCCACAATATTCAATCCTAATCCAAGCAGTAACAAGTTCTTTTTTCCAATCCTTGTTGCGAGCAAACCACCCGGTACACTAAAGACGGCAAAGGCGATAAATACAAAAAAAGACAGCAACGTCGCCATCACCGTACTAATTGAATAATTTTCCTGAACAGCACTGGCCATCGGCCCCATCGCATCTGCGATACCCATTACCAAAAAGGCTAATAAAATCGGAAATACTTTCTTATTCATTTTTTTCTCCCCTGTTTTTGCACTTGTAAAGACACTTCAAACGGAGTCTCTTCAGGATGCTACTATTTGTTTTAAAATTCCCCAATAAAGATTAATCATAACAAAATTCAATTAATTCACTGATTGTTGTTTCCGCCAGTCCCACCACTGTGTCTGCGGCTCCGTAATATATTTTAACATGACTGTCCAATTTTGCAAAACCCTTTTCATCATATTCTTCGACGATCATTCCGCTTGGGAAAACAACATTGGGTACCTGCCCTGCCATTTCCCATATTTCACGGGGTTCAATAAAATTATTCATGGACCGGCTGATAATTTTCAATGGGTTTTTCAGGTCCAGCAAAACAGCTCCACCCTGGTAAATAGAGGCTGCACCAAAATGTTCAGCAATACCATGATAAATATGGAGCCAGCCTTTTTCTGTTTTCACAGGAGGCGGACCCGAACCGATTCTCTCATCCCAGTAATGAAACCGCCCGGACATCAGCACGCCGACTTCAGTCCATTTCAAAAGGTCATCAGACTCTGACAATACAATAGAATTACCGGACACAGTTCCATTTTCCAAAGCAGCTCTGTTCGGACGCTCAAAACGCATGAACTTTCCATTGATCTTTTCCGGGAAAAGAACACCATTCCGCACATCGCCGTCGGCCACTATTCCCAAAAAATTAAATTTCTCAAAATTCAGGGTTTTTGCCAGGCCGAGGCTGCATTTTCCATCCATATCCATGGCAAACATAAGGTAAAAGGCGTCATCGATTTTTGTCAGTCTTGGATCATAACAATGATATATTTTCTCTTTTACCTTTTCAATTCCGGAAAACTCTATGACCTTTTTGTCCACTTGAAAATCAATTCCGTTTTTACTACGTGCCAGCATGATGACCGTTTCCCGGCTTCGTTTCTGGACCCTTAAGGCCAGCAAATATTCATCGTTAAATCGAACAGCTCCCGGATTAAAGACCGAAGCAGCGTTGGTTATCACTCCCGGAATGTCAGGAATGTCCTTTCGGGTCAGTATCGGTTTGTTATAAGTTTTCATTAGATGGCTAAATCTCCAGTTTAAAAGTTAAAGTGTGTTGACAAGGCGGATGACTGATCATTTCATCGTTGAGAAAAATGACCATTCCTTCACCGTTTTTTTGCCAGCTCAGCTGTTTATCATATCCCAACAACTTTATGGAACTGCCGGTTTTGGGCTGATAGGATTCAATGACAATTTTTAAAGGGATCTCTTTTTGCTCCTCATCCAAAAGATAAAAGGCATAAATATCTGCTCCCTTTTTCACAAAGAATATATTTTCCTCTTCATATATTTCAGGAGAACGGGTGCCATAGACGGCTTCAGAATTGACGGCCATCCATTTTCCAATTTCTTCCAGTCGACGGTAGGCCGCTGTATCCCAATCTCCCTGACCATCCGGGCCGATATTCAGCAGCAGATTACCTCCTTTTGCAATAATTTCGACCAGAGTGTGGATCAGTTCATTTGTGGATTTGTAATGGACATTAAACCGATAGGACCAGCCGTCATCGGCCATAGTGATGCAGGATTCCCATGGAACATCTATTCTTTTACTCGGAATTTGATTTTCCGGTGTCAGATAATTTTGATATGGCCCTTCCACCAGGCGGTCAACGATTAGTAAACCGGGCTGCATTTTTCTCGCCATATCTGCAATTTTCGGCATGTCAATATCCTGTTCATAATACTTTGGCTGAACCTGCGCCCCGTCAAGCCAAAGAACATCGATATTCCCGTAGTATGTCATTAATTCCTGAATCTGATCATAAGTATATTTTTTAAACTGTTCCCATCTTTCAGGGTGTTGCCTGATTGAATAATTCACATTTCTGTCACCGGTTTCAAAATAGGGCCACCAATAGTACTCGCAATGCCAGTCAGGCTTGGAAAAATAGGCACCGATCCAGAAATCCTTTTCTCTGAAAGCGCTGAAAACTTCTCGGACGATGTTGGCGTTTTCATATTTTGCAAAAGGATATTCAGGATTGGTAATTTTATAATCCGTCGTTTTGGTGTCGAACATACAGAAGCCATCATGGTGTTTCGTCGTAAAAACCAGGTACTTCATGCCGGCTTGATTTGCAGCTTCAGCCCATCTTTCGGGATCAAATTTCACAGGATTAAAGGATTCAGCCAAAGCAAAATAATCTTTGACATAACTATGGTAATCCTGATATCTGCCCCGGGTCCGGTGAGCCCATTCATCACAACATAAAGTCCATGAAGCCATCACTCCCCATTGACTATAAGGCGCCCAATGCATCATCAGCCCAAATTTCACATCCTGCCAGGTTTCCAGTTTCTGGCGGACAAGTTTGTCTTCCGGAGGAAAGTATCGGTCCAATGCTTCGCCAAAGCACCAGACTGTGATAAGCAGGATGAGAAGCAACTTCTTCATTGGCTATTCTATAATATTTTCAATCTTAAAGACCCATGCATTTTCACAGGGTGGGTTTTGTGTTAAAGATTCCGGGACCGAAATGATGATGCCTTTTCCATTCTTTTCCCATTCCAGTTTACCGTTGTTTCCCAGTAATTCTACTTTTGTATTTTTATTTGGTGCAAAGGAATTTATATTGACAAATTTTGGCATTTCTGTTTCATCTTCATCAGGCAGATAAATAGCGTAGAGCACCTTGCTTTTTTGGGTAAAGCGTATATTGTTCTCATCGTAAGGGGTAATTGGTTTTGTTCCGTAAATGGCTTCGGAATTAATGTCCATCCATTGACCGATACCTTCCAGCCTGTCATAAGCATCAGGGACCCAGTCACCTTCAGGAGATGGTGCAATGTTTAAAAGAAAATTGCCATTTTTGGCGACAATATTAACCATGATATTGATCAGTTGATGGACTGTTTTGTATCTCTGCCCTTTGTTGAAGGCCCATCCGCCGGTCATCGTGATACAAGCTTCCCAGGGAACCAGCAGGGCTTCATCCGGCACTTTATTTTCAGGAGTCAGGTAATTTTCATATTCTCCGGCAACCCAGCGGTCCACGACCATCAAGCCGGGCTGATGCTCCCTGGCCATTTTAGCAATTCGGGGAATATCGACATCCTGGTTGTAGGTCCGGTACCTGGCCCACTCTTCAAACTCCTCGGGAATATTATTGTTGGGACGGACCCAGGCGCCATCCAGCCATAGAATATCGATTTTGCCGTAATTGGTCATCAGTTCTTCAATCTGATTGTAGGTGTAATCTTTGAAATTCTGCCATCTTTCCGGATGTTTGGCGGGATCATAGTTTACATGCCGGGTTGCATGGGCATAGTAAGGCCACCAGTAATATTCCGTATGCCAGTCCGGTTTTGAAAAATAGGCGCCAATCATGAAGTTTTTTTTCTGAAATTCAGAAAAAATCTCTTTTGTGATGTTGGCTTTTGGATTGGATGAAAAGGCACAATCCTTATCTGTAATTTTGTAGTCCGTTGTTTTGGTATCAAACATGCAAAAACCGTCATGGTGCTTGGTGGTGAAAACGACATATTTCATGCCGGCCCGTTCTGCAGCATCTGCCCATTTTTGGGGATCAAAATCCTTCGGATTAAAAGTGGTTTTCAATCCTTCATACCATTTAAAATAATCACCGTAATTTTCATAAGGCCCCACATTTCTATTGATCCATTCTTCGTTGCAGAGAGACCAGGATTCCACAATACCGTATTGTGAATAAGGGCCCCAATGCATCATGAGGCCGAATTTATAATCCTGCCACTGTTCAATCTTTTTTAATACTTTTGCATCCGATGGTTTGTGGTATTCCTTGTTGTATGCAAAGGCAATTTGTCCGAAAAATATCATTACTAATAAAATCCATAGCCCTTTTTTCATTTTTCATTCTCCCGATTATTTTTGTATCCAGAGAAGTCCATGGGCCATCTCCAGAGTTTAATTTTATTTCATCAATTTTCCGTAATCCAAATCATCTTTTGTGGTTATTACCGGAAAACCCGGCACAACCATTGGAAAGGGGGCAAGCGGTTTGTATACTGACATTGGAATTCGGTTTAATTTTATTTTTAAAAAAGTTTCCCCATTAAAAAAGATTTGATCGCTGTATTTTTTTTGCAATTCAGTCACATAAGGATTCAAATAATCCTGAAAGGCTTTATCCTGATCTTTGAAATAGAGTGAATCCAGATTGTTATCTTTTAAATATTGAAACTTGAAGGATTCTGCGACAACATTATCTTTCCACATTTCATAATGTCTTTTGACGATATTGACCTTGTCGAATCCTCGTTTATAGGATTCTTCTGTCAGGACATAATCAGTCATCATATCGATGACTGCCAATTTGAAATCTTCCGGAAAACTTTCTTTTGAAATCTCTTTATTTCTGAATACCAATGGATGCGAGCGGCGATATTTCAAAAATTCCCTGACAGTCCAGGTTTTTCCGTCAAAGGAATAAAAAGCCTTGTCCATCAATTCCTGGAGTTGATTAAACCGGTTGTTGAGTCGAACTTCTCTTTCCTGATTATCGAAAAAAAGATTTTGCAACAGACTTTTCTTTTGCGCTGTTTGCAGGTAGATTGGCGCAACAACATTTAGTATTTTGTAAAACATTTCTTCATCGAATTCCAGGGTTTTATCTTTCATCATTCCCTGCACATAATCGGTATAATAAGCATCGGCTTTCTGGTTGGTTTTATAATCAACAGCGCGTCCAAAAGTACGGATCTGCTCATCCCGGTTCTGCGCGACATTGCCTTTCCAATTGTTGACTTCAATCAGAAGAAAACTGGATTTGTTGATTTCCAAAGGCGAAATCACCTCATTGGGTTTATGCTTTTGAGAAAAAAGTGCATGGAGTACTTTATCATTTTCATATTCATGCCACTTCACAAATCTTCTGGCAAGAGTATCGGGAAAAAATTCTCTGACTGCAGTCTGAAGACCTACATCCCGGGCCCGTTTGCTTATCATTTCCGCTGTATCCTTGCTGGAAAGATTGATATAACTGATATCATATTCAATGTTCATATTGGCGGCCATCTTATGAACCATTACAGTATCAATTTCAGTCACTTTTTGATGGCCTTCTTCATATTGCAATATCTGGCGCATGGCCTGTTCTCTGATGCCCTTCAGATAATCGTGAACATATTCATTTTTCAAGATTTCAGCACTATCAAGCCCTGCTTCCATGGCCAGTAATTTTTCTGCCACCAGGGAATTCAGAATAATTTTTTTATCAACTGGAAAATTATTATTGCAGTAGGTGGGTCTCGGTGTGTATTCCGCTCTTTTAATGTATTCCGACACAGAGATGGTCCTGTTCCCAATTTTTACCAAAATTTTTTCTTCAAAATCGAGATTATGGGCTATTTCCTTTTTACTGCAATTCCATATCAGTAAAACTGTCAGAATAAAAAGTAAAATAATCTTCAATTGTTTTAATTTCATGGAGTATCCAAAATTTTAAAAATAAAAAACAAAGAGCAGCAATTGTTGTCTTGCTGCTCTTTGTATAAAAAGAATTTTATTTAATAATCGCAAATTTTCCGATTTTCTCGTCACCAGTTATATTGGATTTGACCTGGTAAATATAATACCCTGCAGCGACTTCCAACCCCTCATGGGTCAGCACATCCCAGATAGCTGTGCCGTTGTCATCATAATCACTGTAGATAGCATCAGAATTGGCAGCCGAATGATCGACTTTGAGTTCATCAACCAACAGTCCTGAAAGGGTAAATATTTTAATGGTGCATTGCGCCGGAACATTAGTAAAAATAATTCGACGGCGCTGATTGAAGTTCAGGTTCATGACCGAAGGTTCCATCTCATTGGTACAAATATAGGGATTAGGTACCACTTTGATTTTATTCAAGTCTTCTTTGACAGTCTTTTTATTAAATGTTTCGCCTTCTTTCACCATGAAGGTGATATCATCAGAGTGGCTAAAACCCCGATAAAAAGTTACGAAATAAGAATCACCGGCTGAAGGCATAGCGCTTCTCCCGGTAAAATCTATTTCAAAGGCCAAAGTTCCCCAGCTGCTCCCATCATCAGTTGGTGCGCCGGCCAATACAATATCACTTTTAAAATCATAACTGCCATTGCCGTTTTTATCAAAAACAACCAAAACTGTTTTGGCACCATTCAAGGATCTGTTTTGGACATAGAAAGGCAGATCAGCATTAAAAATCAGATTGCCGGAAGGAATAATTTTGCCGGTATAATCTCTGACTTCGCCTCCGCTCACCACGGTGCCTGATACATCACCAAAAATGATTTCGTAATCATAGGGCAAATAGCAATCACCATTCAAGGGCGAACGCAAATCTATGGTACCATCCCCTGTTCTCCAGGCAGATTCCAGGGTGTCTATTTTCGGTTCGATGGTAGGCAGATAAATTTTCAGGTACAAACCATCGAAAATCTCGGTCGTGACCTCTTTCCCTTTTCTAAATGCATAATCATCCAGGTAGGGCACAACATTGCCGGAACGGAAATCATTGTCAGTCTGGAATTTTTCCACATAAACCGGTGTATTGCCATTATCCCTGTAAACTTCCAGTCCTTTGGTCCAGTAGCGCATTGCATCTTTAACATTATCCAAAGTGTAGGTATTGGTTAAAAACCTGATTTTGTAGTCAGAACCCCCTTTGACTTCATCATTGCTGATTATTTCCGGAAAAACATAACCGGTACCGAATGTTTCATCGACGAAATTTTCAATACCCGGCGGAACATAGCCGGCTGCTTTTTTATAGGGGGTGACTATGGCTACATTGCGAGATGTCGCAACAATATTTTCTGCGGCATCTTTTTCAATCACGATGATATTTTCGCTGGGAGAGACACCATCCCCAAGTTTTGGCAATCCATAATCATAGGCCACAATGGCATAATAATAGGTCACACCATTTTTGGCGGTGGTATCCACAAAAGTATGGGTGATGCCAGTGTCCTCACCCAGATAGTATCCGGTCCCGTTTACCAATCCAAAATCTGCTGCGCCATAAATCCCATCAATTTTATCACATTGAAAAATTGCTTTCTTAAAAATAAAATTTCCGTTGAGATCAGTGATCAGATTTGGGTCGGACATCTGCTTGTCCGTGGCCCGGTATATCTTGTATCCTTCAAAGTCATTATTGTTCTGGTCCATCACTTCGCGGGTATAAAGTTCAGCAGAGTTGTCCCAGGTCAATGTAACTTTACCATCCCCCGGTATCGCCGTCAATTCCGGCATCATCGGCGGTTGCGCAAATCGATAATCGGCTTCATAAATCTTGTTGACAACTTCGGTCAGACGGAACAATGCCGGGGCCTGTGGATTGTCGGTCCCACGAAGACCGGCCAGGGGGTCATAGGCGTGCAGCTCAGCCAATGAAATTCGTTCAGTCACCCCTGGTTCCATCACAAACATTCCTGAAGAAAAAGCCATATGGAAGTTTAGCGGCTGGTCCATGGAGCGGTCAAATTTTTCTTCTTCCGTTGTTGACGTGATACCATCGTAATGCATTCTGAAAGAATTTTCATCATTGCCAGGCCCGTATAACCAACCCCAGGAGGTATAGACGGGCATTGCAGAACAGATATAATTAAAATTTTGCAGACCCAACTGGTCGGTTTCATTGACATCTGTGGTCCCAAAATTGGGCTCGGAGCCCAGTCCCACGATACAATCGGGACGTCCATTTCCTTCTGTACCATTAGCATCAGGTCCTCTATAAAAAGTCAGGTCATAGGGATCCAAACCATCGGTGCCCACATCATCATTGATGGGTTCACCAAAATCCCACTGACCATTGCCATTATCATCACCGTAAGGCCTCCAGTCAAGGTCTTCATCTTCAGCATAGTGATATTCTCCGTTAATGGCATTGATAAACTCTTCTTCTGATAAATCTGAAAAATCAAAATAGGTTTTGTATGCTGCAATATCCTGCACAATTTGTGTATAATGAACCTTCTGGGACGATGCAGTTGTTGTATTATCTCTCTGTTCATCAATGATACCGTCGCCGTCATCATCAATACCATTCCGGTTTAATCCGGGACTTTCCAAAAAGGCAAAACCTATCACACCGGGTTCTTTTCCACCACCGGAGGGAATAAAATCATAATCCCAGACGAAGGTCAGGTTTACTTCATTTTCTTTTTTGTAAAAAGCAACGTCATCTGCACCGTCGGCAGATTCTCCACCCACAGCATTATCCACTTCAAAACCGAAAAATACGTCAGGAAGTGTATAATTTGAAATATTGGTGATATTGAATTCAAAGAAAATGGCATCCTGGGCCTGCGGATTGGTCCACTGATATCCTCTGACAGCAGAACGCACACCGATACCGCCCCAGGGCTGTCCGTTTTGCGTGGTGTTATTGGGATCAATACTGCCAATCTTAAAATCTTTGCCTCTCGGGTAATAATAACTATTGATCGGATGGTCATCTAATATGTATTCCAGGTCCTGGGCGTCATTGGCAACAAAATAGCACTCAAGGTCTGCTTTGTAGACATTGTATCCAAAGCGACCATTCCAGCCGACATTTCCTTCCTCATCAATATAAATCAGGGTATCCCGTCCGTTGGACACTGCCGGCCATCCGGCTGTAGGCCAGCTGTCCTTGTAGCGGAATGTTCCGATCTTATCAGCCATGGCCGGAATTTCATCATCGGCAGCCTGGGCTTCATTCATATAACCTTTGGTCGGATAAAATCCCCATTGAATACCACCTGTGATCGGTGCATCATGAGCCCCTTCCCGTGTATAGGTTTGAATGTAAAAAATGGTATCAATGGTGGTTATTCCTGATGAATAAACTTCTTCCAGGGATTCAATGACATAGCCAGGATCATCTGGCGACTTACTGGTGTCTACAAAGACTCGGGCGCCAACTTCCAGCCAGATACAATCATGAGACCCGGTTCCATTGTAATCATTAGGCCAATAGGAAATTTGAGAAGGATTCATATCAGTCCGGTCACCTAATTCCGTTGTATTGTTGACTAATAACAGGACCCGGTTGGCCGCCATGATTCCACTTCTTTTTAATGCCAGGTCCCCTGCCGGATCATTGGGAACAGATAATTGTAACTGTCCAAAGGCAGACGAGATGGTTAAAAGCATTAAAAGTATTGGTATGAATATTTTATTTCGTTTCATAATAATTCCCACTTTTATTTGATTACTGCAAATTTTCCAACTTTTTCCCGACTCATCATTTCAGATGTAATTTTGTAGATATAATAACCCGCAGCAATATCATGTCCGTTTTCAGTTTCAAGATTCCATGTGGCGACACCACCATTTTCAACATTTCCGACCGAATTATCAAAATCAATGGTCTTGATTTTGATACCGGTTAAGGAATAAATATCAATTTTGCATTTGGGTGGCAGTCCAGTAAACATCATGACCCGTTCTCTCTGACCTTTTTCTGCATTGGGTTCCAAAATATTGGTTACAACATAAGGATTGGGTACAACCTTAATATTTTTAAATTCCTCCTTTGCCTTGTCCTCATCAAAGAAAACCTCATCAGATACCTGGAACTCAATAGAATCCGTTTCCCAGAAACTTCTGTCCCAACGAACACCATAAGTGCCGGATGTGGGAGCAACTCCGCCGGGGAAAGTTATTTTTATCGGTGATACGATCGGGTAGGCCAGAACAAAGGTCTTTCCGGCGTAATAGTAATTATAAAGAACTGTGGCATAAATCGGATCAATATGGGGTTCATAGGTACCGTTTTTATTTTCATCTTTGATAAATAAATCAAGTGTATCCGGCCGCCCTAAACTGTCTGTAATTTCAGGCATGAGTGCATAAAAATTCAAAGGTTGGTCATATATAAAATCTTTGATATTTTCTCTGTCATGGTCTTTCACTTCAATTGCCTTAACACCTAACAAAAACAAATTATCTTTGGATAGAGATTTATTGATATTTTGGTTTTCTGTAAAAATAATATCAAAATTAAAGGGCAGTAACGGTTTTCCGTTTTGATCATAATCGGTCCTGCCGGTTGCATCAATTTGACGATAAACTGAAAAATCAATATCGCCAAATCCTTCCACCCATCCATGACTGTTGACCTGTGGCATTTCCACCGGTGTGAACCATTTCAGGATCAGACCGTCAAATTCGCTGGATTCCAGTACTTTGTTATACTGCATTGCAAAAGCGATATGTTCGCTGGGTGTTTCCGGCCAGTAATCATCAGTTCTTTTGACAAAATTATCGGCGGTAAAATTACCCTGACCTTCATCTTCATAATAGATCAGAGTATCAACCCCGTCAGTAACATCATACACTTTGATTTTGTCTGCTCGGTAGCAATGGGCCTTGCTGTCAACTGCCGATATCGGCTCAACAAATTTTTCCACTTCAAATTTGACTTTGTATTTGTGGCCTTGTTTTAATTTTGAGGTCAGTTTGATTTCCGGTGCCACCCAGCCGGTGCCAAAGGTTATGTTGTTATTTGTAAGTTCGATATTAGGAGCAATATAACCTATTGCTTTTTTTGAAGGTACAACGGAAGCAATATTTCGGGTCCCGTCAGAATAACTAAAGGTATTTTCAATTGGCGCAATACCATTGCCAACACCACTGTTACCGTAAGCAGAACCATCTTTTCCTGCGATATACTCTTCTATGCCATAATCAAAGGCTGAAATCGCATAATAATAGGTTTTACCGTTGATAACATCAGAATCAATAAAATAATTATTCAGTCCGCCGTCAGAACCCAGATAAAAACCATTTCCACTCTTGACACCATAATCCACATATCCGTGTCTGCCATCGGCTGCGTCGTATTGCTGAATGGGCCTGAATTTTATGACCTCGCCATAAGCATTGGTCACAATTTTTGCATCATTCATATCAGCATCTGTACTTTTATAAATTTTGTAACCTTCAAAATCATTTCCATTATTGGCATCGTTATGACCAATAAAAGGATCATATGTGAATTTTTGCGCAATATCATTCCAACTGACGAACACTTCGCCATCTTTGGAATAAGCGCTGATGGTTGGTGTGATTGGCGGTTTGGCAAAATTATAATCTCTGACAGCAACCCTTTCGATCACAGATTTCTTGTTATATAATCCCTTTAACCGTTCTTCAGGATTTTGACCGGATATATCAACCGGTTTTAATCCATCGAGATAGGCGTAGGAATGTAATTCGGCAAACGAAATCCGCTCTGCTCCACCCGCATTAAACGGGAAGGCCTGTGTTGCAAAGAGCTGTAAATAATTGGAAGGTGTATTCTGTTCACCCCAAAGTGTCCTGGTCTCCATCTCTTTTAATACAGCTTCATCATTGGCCAAATCAAGTGACTGTGTAAATTTTTGATTATAGGTTTTGAAAATATTTAAAGCCACCTGGTCTGATTCACCATAGTCCAGAGGTCCGTAATTGGGTTCCCCGAAATCAGGTTTATGGTTACATTCGGTGCCATCGGCATCAGGTCCCGGATAATTGACATCGTAAGGTCCCAAACCATCGCTTCCGATATCATCGTTGGGATAATCAATTCCAAATTGATAGAGACCATCGCCATTTATATCTTCACCATCAGCCCAGTCTTTGTCTTCATCAGATACAATGTAGATTCGCGTTCCCATTTTTTTATATTCAGCGATACCGATGCCAAAATATTTTTTAAATTTTACCAGGTTATCAATGCCGAGGGAGACAGCGATGGGTGTTTCGTCATGATTGTACCGGCTTTCATCCACTAGTCCGTCGCCATCATTGTCGATGCCATCGTTCTCGTTGCCTGGAGTTTCCAATACAGAAAATCCGATCAAACCCGGGTATTGGGGCCGTTCGACCGGCATAAAATTTACATCCCAGGTAAAAGCCATATCCAGTTTTGAAGTGGATTTATAATTGGATGAATCAAGGTAAACAACTTCTCCGTTGATATATTCATCGCCACCGATTGTATTTTCTCTGACAAAACCAAAATAAGTTTCAACTGAATTGAATCCCGATTCATTGCTGATTTCATATTCCCAGATTATCACATCATCCATCGGATAGGTTTTCCATTGATAGGATCGCTGAGCGCAACGCAACTCAATGCCACCTCTCTCTTTTATTGCTTTTGAATTGTCAATAGAACTAAAGTTGTTGGTCACAAAGTAGGATTCCAGATCAGCATTATAATATCCCATTCCGCGTTTCCCATACCACAATTTCTGTCCGGCAGGAACCGCCCGGTCCGTCTTCCATTGGTCCGGCCAGGTATTCGGATCATCACTGATGGCCGGTGATAAACCACCGGCATCATACCCGGATGCCGGCAAAAGGCCTTGATCCATGGTGTCAAATCCGTTTTCCAGAAAATAGAGGGTATCAACAGCCTGGTCCAAATTGTTTTTGTCCTCAATGATGTTTCCATTTGAGTCAAAATACAGTTTATAGCCAATGACAACTTTGGTTTGAGCTCCCATAATTTTTGCAAATTCGGGTGCAGGCCATTGGGCCCTTTCACTGCCGCCCAAATTCCAGGAATCATGAATGATCGTATTGTTGGTAAAATTTGACAGAATTTTATTTCCATCCAGATATCCGTGTTTAATATTGTCCTGGCTGCCTGGTAAATCCTGAGGTACATTCCAATTGGCATTCAGACTCAGTGCAAAGACCAGAACCAATACAAATATTTTTATATAATTTTTCATTCTTTATACCTTCTTTTTACATTCATTATCATATCAGAACAATATGCTTGTGCTATAGGAATGTAAATATCCCAAATCTCCAAAATCTCTCAATGAATATTCCAGACCGACCCCATAATTTTTCATGAGTTTAAGTTTTAAACCGCCACCAAAAGATAATCCATAGGGTGAATTTTCCATTAGCAATCCTTTGTACCCGGTCCTCAGAAAAAACTCTCCCACTGCCGGAATGGTTAATGCGTACTGGGCCCCCAGGTTTATTGATTCGGAGTTATTATTGGGGTGCAGCGCATCAATACTGCAGGTGATTTTCTGGTTTTCTGTCTGCAGGGCATTAAAGGAAATTCCAATTCTGAAGATTAATGGCAACTCCCATTCTTCAGTTTCATAGTTGACCGGCAGATACTGATAATTGCCATTTTCATCTTCTGAAATATCCAGTACATCTTTGATATTTTTACCGGCCATCTGCATTCTGGAACCAAAATTGGAAATAGACATGCCGATATTGAGACCATCACCCGGTTGATCGGTCCAATTGAAAAAATTTGTATTGACAATGACGCCCAGGTCTGTGGCAAAAGCCGAGGCTGAACTTCTCCAAATTCTTGAAGAAACATATTTTCCCGTAGCACCAAAGGAAAACCACTGGGCCAGTTTTCTACCAAAAGAAAATTGCATGGCCAGGTCTTGTCCTGTAAAGGTTTCGCCGGTCCCGTCCGGATTGGCCACTGTGGTAACATCCTCAGCGCCAAAACTGGCATTGATAAAACTAATAGCAAAAGTACCAACACCAGGCTGTACATAAGCCAATCCTCCCATTGAAAAATCAATGTCCGCCACCCAGGGCTGATAAAACAAACTGAACTCATTTTTTTGCATATATCCCAAGCCGGCCGGGTTCCAGTAAACCGATTCAAGACCACGAGCCATGCTCACATGGGCTTCCCCCATTCCGTTTCCGGCATTTCCATATCCCATTTCCAGAAAACCGGCTGTGGTGGTACCAACCCGATAGGGCCCGGAAGCAAACGAGATATTCAGGAATAATAATATCATAAACGATACAATCACAATTTTACTGTTTCTATATTTCATAAGAATCTCCATAATTAATCATTAATATCTAGAATACAATATCTAAACCCAACTTTATTTTTCTTGGAGCAGAATATGCAGTCGGATTGTATTTGTAAGTTTCTTCATAAGTTAAAAAAGTACTGCGATACTGTTCGACATCTTCATCCTGAACAATAATTGTATTGGGTAAGCCTGTAACGGAATTGACATATTCGACATTTCTTCTGTCAAACAGATTATATACCTGCAAGGTAAAATTCATTCTCAATTTGCCATAGGAGAAGCCATAATGTCCTCTTAAGTCAAAACTCAGAGTATAGGGTTTCTGAGAATTATTTTCATAAAGCCGGAGTGACGATAATCTGCTTTCGGAATGCGGTGTCCAAGTGTATCTTGCCCCGGAACCATAATATCCGACCAAATTCATGCCATAGTTAGCCTTATTATACCCCAGTGTAAAGTTTAAGGTATGCCGCTGGTCCCAACTGTTTGGAATCAGTTTGGGTACCGGGTCGATATTATTACCGGCTGCGGTAAAAGTTTGGGTGGGATTATCAGCGTTTGCCCGGGTATACTGCAGAGTGTAGTTTAAATCAAAGGAATATTCATTTTTAAAATAGTTTAATTTAACTTCCAATCCCTTCTTATTTGCATAATCTTTGTTGCCGTATAATCCATACTTGATATCGTTATAGGTTGATCTGACCAAAACCGTACTCAGATTGTAGACATCATTATAGAAAAGAGATACATCCAGGATCAAACCATCGGCCAGCTGCTGTTGCAAACCAAATTCATACTGGACTGTTTTTTCCGGTTCGATATTCGGATTGCCCATGGTTGTGCTAAAATCCGTAGTTGAAATGAGGTGTCTGTCATTGGTATACATTCGATAAAAGGGAGGTGTCTGAAAAAAATGCCCGTAACCAAAGTGAAGAGCGGCCGTAGACCCCAGCGCGTAGGACAAACCAAGCCGCGGACTCATCTGGTGAGTCGGTTCTGCTTCCGGATAGGAAGAATATCTTTCTTCTCTCAGGGAGTCTGCATAGTAAATGCTGTTGTTGGGATTTCTGTAATTGGTCGGATAAGTTGTAGCCGGATCAAAATAGTCATATCGAAATCCCAGATTGATGGTCAGATCATCAAATTCCATCTTATCCTGAATATAAGCGGAAAAATTCATCGGTTTTTTGGTGTATCGATCCAACGAAATTGATGAGTCCGGCAACAATTCCAGGTTCCAGGATATTTCATCCTTAAAATAAACTTTATCTTTTTCTATATCATACCAGATGGAATCATAATAAGCGGGATCGCTTTGAAAAGTATTGTAGGCGTATAGCGGTTTATTTTCGATGCGATGCACAATACCCTCAAATCCGGTTTTGATATTGTGGTTCTTATTAACCTGCCATATAAAATCACCTTTAAAATTCCAGTTGGCGCTGACCCGCTTGTAATATCCACCTTCTTCAGTACCATAGTTCCCGTTTATATAACGATCGTCTGTTGGGTCTTTGTAGAGATAATTTTCATAAATATTATTGGTGTAACCTGCTTTTAATTCATAGTACATTTTCGTGGAAAGCATGTGATTGATAATCAGTGAATTTGACAATGAATTATCATAGTATACAGCCCTTCCGTCAGGTCTGAAGCGTCTTCCAAAACTATAGTTTTGATATTCATTCTGGTTATAAATGGTTTTGAAGTTTAATTTTAATTTGGAAGTTACTTTATAAGTAAATTTTGCCAGGACATTTTTCTTTTCATTCCAGGACATGGGTACATAGTCACCATCACCGGTCATTTCCTGATAGTAAATCGGAAAGGGGGTAATGCCCTCTTCGGCGTACCGGGCTAGTGTCATTTCCTCATATTCTTTGAAAGACATGTTTTTGTAGATGTCCTCATTCCGGTAATATTCCATTTCATATTCATATACACCGTGCTGGGTGCCGGAATAGCGTCCGGTCAGCCTGTATTTTCTGGACATGTCTGAGTAATCATCCACATTAAAAAGTCGTTGTCCATTGAGATAACCGTTGTCTCTTATGTATCGAACATTGGTAAAAAAGGTCAACCGATCTTTAATAATCGGCCCCTCCAGCATGAAGCTGATATCTTTGTTACGGTCGAACTCCAGGGGATCAAGTCCCATATAGTGGTTTTCATCGGAGGTTACAAAATTGGATAATGCCGTTGATAATTTGCCTTTAAATTCATTTCCACCTTCTTTGGTAACCATATTGACAATACCGGACATAGCCTGCCCGTATTCAGCATTGAAAATACCGGTAATGACCTCCAAATCCTGAACAGCATCCGGATCAATTTCAACCGTTTGTGTGGCTCCGCCAAAACTTTCATTGACCTGCATACCATCGATCATATAGGATACTTCAGTATTACGGCCGCCACGAAAGTGGCCATTGACCACACCGGCCTGCATTCCAACCACCTGGTCAACACTTTCAACCGGCAACGTACTGATCTGGTCGGCTCCGATATTTTTGACCGTACTGGTCTGGTCTTTTTTAATTTTGATTTTTGATGCTTCAACCACTACCGTTTCACCTTCAATCACACTCAATTTCATGGAAACCGGAATATTGGTTGTTCTGTTTATATTCACCACCACATCATTGACGGTTACCTTGGCATAACCAATCATGGTCGCTTCAATCATGTATGTTCCGGGTGGCACATTGATGACATAATAGTTACCGTCGAAATCTGTCGCAGCTCCTAAAATCCCGGTTCCTCCTTTGACGACAACATTGACACCCATCAGAGGATCACCAGTCGATTCATCGATGACGCGGCCGCTGATCTTACCGGTCTGGGCTTGCAACAATGTACTCATGAAGGTGGTCAGTATCACAAATAGGATAATGAATTTATTCCTACTAGACATAGATTAATCCTTCCAAAAATTGATAAGTTCTATTTCTAAACAATAATCACAAAAAGTCATTTTTACCAGGTTCGTTCTCATCTTTTTTCTCAATCTCTCTAAAATACTTTAAAACGCTAATTTATTTATTTTTACTGAACAACTTTGAAAATTTCTTTATTTCATTTTCATTGTAAAATATTTTTGCTCTTTTTTCCAAATCTGCCAGTGTCGTTTCCTTTTTTAAGTTAATTTTATACATATACAGGTCATCCATGACATTTTTTTTCATTTTTTCATAGTCACCTGAATATTTATCTCTGTTAGCTTGATAATAGTGTAACAGTTCTTCTTCGCTGAGACCTTTTTCTATTTTTCCGAAATTTTCTCGAATGAATGTGTTTCGTAACTCAATCTGTTTGCGATTGATAATCTGATCAATAATCAACGGGTCCTTCTGAACACCAATTTCCAGTGCGTCAAAATAAAGAAGATTGATATCCAATAATCGGTTGGCAACAACATCCAAATCTTGTTCTGAAAGCAGCGAGGGTTTTGTCATCGCAAATGGATTTAAATGATTATAAAAATCCATCACATCCTGATTTGTTATTTTAAATTTCTCACATTCATAAATGCTAAAGACCTGGACATTGTCAGGGTAATTAATTGAATTTTTTTCTTCATCGTAATATTTCAGGATTTCAATTTTATTCCAATTATTTATTTTGACATTAAATTTTGTCATTAATTCTTTTTTGTAGGATTCAACAGCTTTGATTCGGTACATAAAAGTTGCTTTTTTTTGAATATCATCCTTTTCCAGATCAAAGCTTCTGAGTTTTTTATTTTCTTGTTTATTAATAAAAATAATCGAACCCCATACACCGCCCATATTAATTGGTTGACTAATTTCTCCGTCTTTCATATGAACCAGTTCATCAAAAATATTCGGTGGCAATTGGGTACCATATTCAACCTTCTCAAATAAGGTGTAGCTCGGAAACATAGGTCTCTGGTTTTTTTCCAAATCTGGAATATAGTCATTGACCTGCAGAACACCTGATTTATAATCATCTACCAATTGGGTCGATGTTTTAAAAGATTTAGTTGCCAAAATACCGAAGTTGAAGAGATTCCTGCTGTTTTCATAAAAATTATGAATTGACTTTTCAGATATCAAGATATCCTGATCCAAAATCGGATGGGCTTTTTCAATTGTCTCTTTTTTGAAATTTTCTAACTTTTGTGAAATACGTGTTCTTTTGTCAATCCCATTTTCATAGGCACCTTTGACATAGAGCAGTTCCGGTTTTATTGTCTCATCCAGATAGTTTCGAATATCATCCTCTGTAACTACCGGACTGGTTCCACCGATTGAGTACCGTCTTTCAAAGATACTGCTCCTGTAAGGAATACTGTCAACCATCATGATGATGCCATCGTTTAGAACAGGCTGGTCATTAGTACAGGAAATCGCCAGCAAGATAAGCGCAAAGAGGAATGTTATTAGGTTTGCATTTTTTATTGTCACTTCATTTTCCCTTGTTCTTTTATTAAATAGGGAGCCCATATTTTTATTATATGGTCTCCCTACTTATTAGATTTCAAATGATTTCAACAATTATTTCTGAAGGATCATTTTTTTAGCTTTGACACCGACTTCTGATGTCAGTTTGTAAATATAAATACCACTGGCGGCAGATCTTCCATCATCGGTCAAACCATTCCATTCAATATTGTAAACACCGGCTCTTGTTGAATTTTCATTGACCAGTGTTCTGATTTTATTGCCCAGAAGGTTATAGACTTCGAGTCTGACTTTGCCCGGAGCCGGAATCTGGTAGGATATCTGAGTTGTCGGGTTAAAAGGATTCGGATAATTCTGTTCCAATCTGAAATTATTGGCCACATTTTCATCATCAATGGATGTTGCATTGACATCAACAGCATGATACATAATGTAGGAATCATTTTTTGTCCAAGGCATGCTTTTCGCAATATAATCCATATAATGTTCTTCAGTGTCGCATTGCCAAGTATCAGATCCTTTTATCGCATCACAAGTATAAGTTAAATGAAGTTTTCCATCAATGATATCAGCATGTGCAGATACTTCATGTTCATCCCATTCCATTGTATTGGTAACATTGACCGGAGTACTCCATGATGCACCGTTGCTTGAAGTTGCAAATTTAATATCACTAAAATAGCCAATATAATTTGAACTGACAACAAAAGCACCCGTACTGTCAATACTGCCCATGTTAAACATTTGAACTGTTCCAGGTTGAGCTTCACTCCATACAACAGCATATAATGGTTCATCACCCTGCGGATTTTTATTGATAATCAACTGAGGATTGTTCATAAAACCAAAAGCTTTGTCATATTCACCATAACTGATTGGTCGCATTGGATCGGGAGTTCCGTTTGAATCAGGATAGAACCAAACTAGGGTTTCACCTGCAACAGGTAATTCGGCTTTGGCAACGGTTGAGACCGTTCTGGTGGAGTTATCCCAATGGAGCAGTTGCAATCTTGGATGTGTTGATCCATCATAGAACTGTGCATTGAAATCGCCTTGTCCGATTCCTCTAGCTGCCTGACCGGTTGCCGTATCATATTCAGTGGAAGAATAAGTGGCATTGTAGACTGCATGCAATACACCATTTGCATCATATTCCAGATCAAGATATGACCAAGGTTTTGGTTGATCATCTGAAATAGTGGTAGGATGAGTTGCGATACCGGTTGTGTCATAAATAGCATCAATATGGCTGGCATCATTTTCAGCCATACCACCTGGAGCCAGATACAATGAATCAGCCCAAATCAAACCGCCAAAACTGCCTTTGTAAAGGTAAACATTGATAAACGGAGAAATCACGCCAACTGTTAATTCAGTAGCATCGGCATTAACGGCTAATGCACCTGCTGAAGTCAGGTTTCGGTAAAAAATACCGGATTGCTGTACTCTGACACCGGGAACTTCCTGATCAGGATAGGTCCAGCCAATGTTGTACTTTTCACCCCATTGTTGTGTGGTACCATCAAAACTAGCTACACACCATTCAATCGCACTCCATAAACTGTGGAATGTAAAAATGGAATTGTTATTGACGACACGAATATCCTGAGCCCAGGCCCACATTGGATCTGCATAATATCCATTCTGACTGTCCATACCAACAGAGTCTACTCCGGAGGCAGTTACTTTGAAAATTTTTCCAAATTCTGAACCCCAGTCATAATACCAGGCTGTCCAGTAATCTTTTCCTGTGTACATGTAGACATCTGTTCCTGCACCGTCAAGCAGAACAGTTCCTACTCCGATACCGCTTCTAGGAAGCACATAGGTATTTCCATCAGTAACATTTGTATATTTAAATACAAAATTGGTATCGGCACCATCAACGTAAGCATCTTTATACGCGATGTGTACATCACCATTATCATCGACAAAAATTTGCTTGCTCCAGGAATCAGTATACTGATAGATAAACTGAGTATCGTTGTTGATGACATCGACCACAGTACCAACTTTTTCCTCGGCAAACAAAGATGCACTTAAAAGAACTATAAGTGCCGCAAAAATGGTTGCAATTTTTTTCATTCTTTCCTCCTTTTGTTAGTTAAATGAAATGCAAAAGACAACACTAAAAAAACAAATTAAACATTTCCCTCGTTTGATAAAAATATAGTTTTTTTTTAAACAAAACTAACTATAAAATATATCCATTTTTTTTGTAAGTCAAGTTATTTTTACCCTATTTTTATCAATTTTTTTATAAGACTTAGTATCATATTTGTAAAAAAGCCGGACATACTACCTGAAAACATTATAACTGAGTCACTCTTTTCCCATTATCACTTTTATACACAATTCTTTCTCATCGGTAAAAGGTAAAACCTGTGAATCATATTTTTTATTATTAACATAAATAAGTTTTATGCCCTTTTCAACTTTCTCCGGATTTTCTATTGTTATTTTATAGTTGGTCCCTCGAAAATAGCGGTTAACTTTAACTGTTTCCCAATTTTCATGGATCACAGGATCAACCATTAAACCATCATAAGTTGCCCGGACACCAAGCATATAGTCAATACTGGTGCGATACATCCAGGCTGCTGTACCAGTTTGCCATGAATGACTGGCATGACCGGCATCAAAAGAGTGTTCATTACTGGTGATATACTGGGAATAAACATAGGGTTCGGCCTTAAAAATATCCTGGTCAATTGAATCGGGCAATAATTTTTTATAGTAATCATAGGCTATATTGCCCCGACCCAGCAGACATTCGGCCTGAATCAGCCAGGTGGTAGGATGACAAAAGATTGCGCCGTTTTCTTTTTTGCCGGCGACGCACCGTGTAACAAGACCGATTTTTTCATCAATTTCAGTATATGCAGGAGCGCAAATCTTTGGTCCAAATTCAGAATCCAAATGTTTTTTTACACTGTTCATAGCCTGAAGGAGCCTTTCGGGGTTTGATACCTTTCCCAACACAGCCCATGACTGACTGTTTAGAAAAATTTTTCCAAATTTATTTTCTTTACTTCCAATTTTTTTATCTTTTTCTCCAAAGGCCCGAATAAACCATTCTCCGTCCCAACAATGGTTATTGATTGCATCACTGATTTCGTCTCTGACAGATATGACTTCCATGAGCATTTCTTTTTTCTGGATCCTTTGTAACAGGTCAATAAACCGGTTGAGCATGGTAATGTAAAACAGCCCACCCCACACTGATTCTCCACCATCATCCCCACCGATATAATCCAGGGTATCATTCCAATCACCGCGTCCAAAAATGGGCAAACCATGTTTACCTTTATTATTTTTAATAAAAGTCAGCACAGAAAAAGCATGTTCCAGAACTGTACCTGATTTATTGTCAATAAAAGGTTCAACAATTTTTAGAATACCAAAATCACCTGTTTCCTGGATATAATCTGTCAGGGCTAACAAATACCAGAGCGGATCATCGCAATGGCCGGTGGTCTCCCCTTGTCCATCAGCATGGAAATGGTGGTAGGTTTTTCCGTAAGAAAACATCTGTCTGGATAACAATAAAATTCTGTCTTTGGCTTTCTCAGGGTAGGAAATAGTAGTTGCAATGGTATCCTGGGCTGTGTCACGAAATCCAAACCCGCGACTGATTCCCCAATAATAAAAACTGGCCACCCGGCCAATGTCAAAAGCAACTTTACCCTGGTAAGGTGTCCAATAGTTCATGAAATGATTTACCCGTTTCTCTGGTGTTTCGACACTGACCTTACTAAAAAATTGGTCCCAATAGTTTTTTACCCCTTCAAAAGCCATATTTACTTCTGGAATAGAATGATATTTTTGTACATTATTTTTTTCTACAGCAAAATTCATTTTGGATATGACACCTAAGGAAAAAATGAGGTCAGCCGATTCGCCGGGGTTTATCTCAATTTCAGTTCGAATGGCCCCCACTGAATTCCCAAAATCAATATCTCTGCTGGTCATTTGGTTGAGTTCAATTCCTGCTGGATTATTTTCATTACGGTAAAGTCCGATAAAATTTTCTCTCAGGGTTTCATAGGCAGAAATCGGATTATTAACTGTAAAAAATGCGTAACGATCCCAACTTTTATTTTCCTGTTGCTGTGTACTGCCACCGGTTACCCAATAGGTTTTTGTTGCAAAAAGTGTATTTAATTCTCTGTCAAAATTTAAACGGTTAAAATGCTGATCATCACATTGATTTATCAAATCCACATGACCATGTCCCAGTGAAAATTCAACATAACCATAGACGGATAAACAGCGCTTCTGGTTGGAAAGGTTATTCAGACTGACCTTCCATATTTCCTGGTTATCGGTTCGGGGAACAAAAAAAGTGACCTCACCCTTAATATTGTTTATTTCTGACAGAGCCTTTGTATATCCGAAACCATGAATGACTTGATATTGGTCCACATCCCTATTGGTTGGCTGCCAGGTCAGACTCCAATATTCAGAAGTGTCATTATCACGAATATACAGATATTTTCCGGGTCGGTCATAGGGTACGGAATTGAGTCTGTAGCGGGTAATTCTGCCATGAAGCGGACTTTTAAAATAGCTGATTCCACCTCCGTTATTGGAAATAGTGGCAAAATATTCGTCATTGTATAAATAATTAATCCATGGTGTAGGAGTATTCACTTTCGATATAATAAACTCTTTTCCATCCTCAGAGAAACACCCATATTTCATCAACATGACTCCCCTTTATCTAATAACTGTTAAGTAATAACTTTGAGTAATATAAAAAGCCTTTAGTTTGTTTTCAAGGAAAATTTTCTCTGCGAACAAATAAAAATTCTGGCTTCGAATTCCTTGGGTTATGCCCAAATCAGGCAATCTGTTTTAAACAAGTGTATTCAGGATTGAGTGGTAAAAATTAAACACGGATGACGCAATCAAAAAAGTCAATCTGAATGCCATGCGTTTTAATTTATAAAACGGAATTTCCTTAAAAAAAAGGCTTTATCTCATAAATAATTATTAGGCTAAAGCCCAAATTTGAGTAAAAAGATAATCCACAATTACTATGGCAAAACAAAATGAATAGAAATCCCATTGTTTAATCTGGGTAAAAATGATCAGTGAGCCAGTATGAAAAATGTCCAAAGATTTTTACCTTGCTGCTATCAGCATTTTTAGGTACCTTTTAAAAACCACAAAAATCATACAGTTATTCTCTATCATCCTGAGGAACATTAGAGGGTTATTCAGATGAGCACTGACGAACACAATTCCATTGAGGAGGTATAACAGGTTATTTTAGAAGCCTAAAACACGACAGGATACCAAGTCAATTATATCAGACGTTTCAATCAACAAAGAAAAACCCGCAAAATAAGTAGGAACTAAATAAATGCCCGTTATATTTATAAACTCACTTTAGTTTTTATATTGACGAGAGGAACTTTAAAAAATTCATCCAGAATCAAGGCTGCAGCTCCAATAGAGACAATATACCTTCCATTTCCGTCGGATTCGACAATTAATTCTTCGGTGTGTATTTGTTCAAGTTCATGCTTTAATTCATCATAAACTGAAGCAGCAAGTAATTCACCTGTGCGGGCAATTTGTCCTGTCAAAATTACTTTTTCCGGATTAAAAGCCAGAACCACACGTTTCAGCTTGTCGCCCAGAATATGGCCAAAATCTTCAATCAATCGGACCGCAACTTTGTCACCGGCAGCGGTGGCATTGATGATCACATCGATATCGACATCATCAATGTTATGAATATAATTTTTTAGAACTTTGCCTTCGAAAAATTGATCTTTAAATTCCAAAACTTTTTCATCCAGTGTCGGCAATTTGATATTGAGTTCTCCAGCACAAAAGGAAGAACCGTGATAAAGATTTCGGTTGATCACCAGCCCCAAACCCAATCCGCCAACTCTTTTATGAATTTCCATCAAAACCGTAATAAAATTCAGACATTCTTTGCCATTTCCAACCCATTTAGTCCCAAGAGCAGCGGCATTGGCATTATTTTCAATCACCAAAGGAAACTGAAAATGCTCTTCCAATGCTTCTAAAAGCGGAATATCCCGGTCTGGTAAAATATCGGTGACTTTGATAACACCATCCTTTTGGTTGACAATTCCGGCAACTGCGATACCCATACCTAAAATATCTTCACAATCAAAACTGAGTTCTTTCAAAGAGGCATCAACGATTTCACGAATACAGGCAGAGAACTGGTCCAGATTTTTAAACACTTCAGTTTTTGTGATTTTATTAAAAATAATATCGCCATTTAAATTTAAAACCAAGGTTGTGATTTCACCGATTTCTATATCCAGACCAATAATATAATTGGAATTTTCATTAAGTGTCCAAAGGAAGGGACGTTTCCCACCTTTATTTGTGGATTCGCCTTTGCCTTTATTAATAATCAGGTTTTTTTTATCCAATTCTTTCAGAATATTGGAAATAGTTGATGGCCTCATGCCGGTAATCTGAGCCAGTCTTGCTCCGGAAATCTCACCGTATTGACGGATCAGGTTTAACACCAATCTCACATTTATATTTTTTATTAATCGAATATCACCAGTTTGCATAATCTTTTATCTCCTTT
>JAFGTP010000046.1 GCA_016934035.1 Fidelibacterota bacterium | reverse complement strand
CATTGTCCAAAGCCACATTTTGAGACAACTTTATTATTTTCATAAGGTTACAATTTTCAAAAAATGCGGACAGTGATTTTCTCGTCGGTAGACCCGGTTTTTTCGCAGTATAAAAAGGTCCCAATTTCAAAGAGCCCCGATCCAGATTATTCAATCAGGATTTTTCCAAAACCAAAGGCTGTTTTTTTGCCAATATGCGCAACTTGTGCAAAGGCCAATAATTCGCTAAACCGGCTAAAGTCACCTTTATAGTCCATAGAACCCACCATGGCTTTTACTTTCATTTTAGTTTCCTGACGGTTGCTGTAGCGGGGAATTGTCAGCCAGCGGGTATTGGATCTCAAAGTTTTCACTGGTTTAGCCTTTTCCAGGTAAGGTGCAGCTTCGAATTGTGCAGCCTCATCAATGTGCCAGTAGTTGATTGATTTCAACCGTCTGATAATGAGTCGCAGGATATCGTGAAAGGCCGGTTCTCTGATGAATTTTTTATTGACCCTGATCTGTGCCGGCGAAAAAAAAGAGACTTTTATTTCAGGCCCATACTCCAAAAGATTGTACGGAGATTTTGCCGGTATGTCAAAATAACCCGGCGTATCGGCATTCCAGATTTCCGTTTCGCTGCTGATTACCGAGCAGAGCCTGAATTTTTCACGGCTGCTGCCAATGCCCAATGGCCCCATCCGCTGAACGGCCCTGACAACGGTTTTCCACTTGCTGACACCACGGCCAAACAACGTGATAGAAAATGAATTCAGATCAGCCAATGGCGGCACCAGCACGTAGGGGTGTGAGGCATATTCACCCGCCTGGTAAAAGTCCGTATCCTCACTCACCGGCGTCTCAAAAATGTAGTTGTAGTCGCACTCTTTTTTCTGAATGCAATTTCTACATTCTCCGGTCAGATAGAGGCAACTCACCTGCTTCAGGGCATGGCCGAAAGCACCTCTGAAGGATGAGTAGAGGTGCTTTTGCAATTTCGCTTCTTCCCTGAACTTTATGTGAAAATTCAGGATCAGGTGGTCCGGGAGGGTCATGGTAATTTTACCTCAAGCGGATTTGGAAGAACTTGACGATTTTTAAATGTATCTAATTCCATATATTTTGTTTTTAAATCATTTGGTTTATTATCAAAATCCAGTAGTCTTTTTAATACTTTTAATCTATCAATATTCCATAATGAACCAGATGTTTCATTCAATTTTTCCATGACCAGTTTCTCAAATATACTTGTAAATTTAGATGGATCGCTGGGTGCCGGTACTTCATTAAGTTCCGCGAAAAAATCAGAATATCGTTTCTTACGATCTGATAAATGTAGTTGGCTCTTGATTTTTATGGAACCTAAACCATAAGGTTTTCCTTTACCAATTTTATGGCAACATTCATTTGGTAGGTTGATGACAAACATAAGTGCTCCCAATTCTTCATCCGTCAAATTTTCAAACCGGATACGTCCTTTGAAGGTAGCACCTTCGTCAATGGGTTTGATTGCCTGATAAAGTTGTTTGCTTATTTCTTTTTTCTGATCTTTCAGAATTAATTCATTATCAGTTTCAAACCAATTTTCACCTGATTTATGCCAGTACATTTTGTAACCATTTATTAACACATCATCATTATAATGTTTTAATTTGCGGATATTTTTATTTGACTGTTCGAGATACAACTGAAATGAGGTTGGATTCGGTGACCCAAGAATTTTTAAATACTTAAAGTTTTTAGAAACTTTATCATAACTGTCTCTATTCATAATCATATCTTCTATAAACAGCCTGGTAGGAAACTTTTCTTCTTTACCAAAAATGGCTGTTGCAATATCCAATAAATTATCTTCATTTTGATGTGGTTTTGGCAGATGTTGACAGATAGTTTTATAATAAGCCAGACGGAATAATTTGGTATGACCAAAGGAGATTCGGTTATTGCCATCTTTATCTTTCCAGTCTACATAAAAACAGGGAACAAAAGTTGTTTTCTGAGTTTCTTTTAATAAATCTTTTGCATAATACTCAGCGCTTCGATTTTTATCTTCTCTATAATCATCAATATCTCGTTCAGATAACTGTTTTAATTTTGGGCTGTTTTTATCTAAATCTGCCCAGACAATATAATCGTACATTTTTTTCTGGTTCCTTTGCCAGAATTTTTTACCCGGTACAACAATGTACTTATTTTCATTGACCTTATAATAGCCGGGTTCTCTATATTGTTCTCTAAGCTTACTGATGATCGGCTTGGATTCTTTCTTATCTATAGATTCAAAAGGCTTCGGAGATGGAATAATAAAATAGTCTAACCCACATTTATACAAGACACCAGACTTCATCTGGTTCATAGAATTGCCCTCAGTATCATCAGGAATCATATTGTTTTTATATTCATCTCTGATGGCATGGCATTTATCTGAAAATGATCTGTAAAACAGCCGGGTATCATCCACAAATTCCATTCGGCTGTAACTGGCGATTTCCACCAGGTTCCGCAGCATACCACGCATGGAACTGCCCGGAATTCTGTACTGACCACCTTTGTTATAGAATTCAGGTGAATTTTCATTATCGCCTATAAAAAGTGGTGTTTTGGTTTCAATCTCAAGGTCAATATACCCGGTATTTTTATCATCGTGATAAGTATCAAAATCCTTTGGTTTTTCAATTTCCACAATATCTTTATTAACCGGAACAAAATTATAGGGAGCATTTGCAGGATCAAGGTATAGACTATCAGATTTATTGTTTTGTTCAAGCAATTCTTGTTTTCTTTCTTTCAATTCAATTTCTTTTTTTATTTCGTACATGGACTTTTGATTAGTAGTCACCGGCTTATTTATTTCTTTATTTATTTCAGTGCCTTTAAAAATTACTGATCCAATTTTATTACCATTTACTATTTCAACATTACATTCCTGATTATTCATTTCCATAGTAAGAATAAAATTACTTGAATGTAAGTCGTATTTTTTACTTTTGACTTGTAAATGTCCAGATATAGTACCTTTTTTCTTTGATAGATTTAAACCAACAAATATTCCTTTTTCCATGACTTACTCTCCTTCCACTGGCAGTTGAACAAAGTCAATGAACCTTGCATCACAGTAAGATGCCTGGTAGCCATTGATGTATTCCAAATAGTGTCGTGTTTTAATAGCAACTCGTTTTGATTGAGTGTTCACTTCAAAATCCCCGGGTATTAAAAGTTCCGTTCCCCGATCTTCGGTTATCTGAGTGTAGTCATCTAAACTCTTTGCTTCCGTACCAAAAAGGACCTGATGGGCTTCCACACAATCAGTATTTTCACCTCTTGTGTCATTGCGAAGTCTGCCAGAAAGTATTCCGTTCTTTCTTACCAGATGTAATTCTTGGTTTTTATTAAATACTCGAATTCGCCTGATATATTTGAAATCAATTTCTGTATTATCATGAAAAGTAAAATTGCCCTGTTGATATTGCCCGATCACGACTTTGTTATCAAGGTAAATAATTACATCGGAGGCATCATTTATATATTCCGTGACCTGTGAAAGGTTTGTTATTTTATCAACAGGGAGTGATTCCGACTGTATTGATAATAATTCTAATCCATTAGCTTTCATTTCAAACCTCCTCTTTTGATAAGTATAATTTTTTCAATTTTTGGATGTTTTCTGGAATTTCAGTGTTGTTAAATTGTGAGATAAAATCATTGATAAATGTTTTATCTTCATCTGTCACTTGCTTATCGTCAATAAAAATCTTTTTATCCTGACAAACAATTTTCAGGCTTTTACCAACCAAAGTACCTCTTCCGACATTTTTCTCACCGCCGATAGCAAGGTCGCTAGTCCACAAGTCTTTTATGACCAGCAGAAGCAAGCCAACTTCTGCTTTTGTTGCATTTTTGATATTGATTTCAAGATTATATTCCAGTGAGTGGTCCGGTAAGGTAAACACCGGTTCGCTGTCGAACAGTGCCCCATTCATTGTACTACCTGTAAACCGGTCAATCCGGTTGCGGGTCTGCTTTTCAACCTGGGGTTCTCTGAGATAAATTTCATTGACTCTGATACGGCTTGGAATAGTTTTCTCATCCTTTTTAGAAACGGCATCATTGTCCAATTTCTTTCCAAAAAGAAGGTCGAAGGATTTATTATTAATAAACGATTCATTGACAGTTTTACATATTCTTTCTGCTCTGGCTCGAACAGCACCCTTAATCGAATTACCCGGAATAATAAAACCCTCTGATGATTTGATCTGGCTGGCGTCGGAACTGTCAGGATCGGCATTGTATTGCCTGATTATTAAGTTATCTTTTATTGAAAAAGTAAATAAGAGTTGGGCATCAGTGTTGCTTTTTTCATATGTTTCCGGATTGATTGACTTTTCAACCGGTTTTGTATATGACAACCAGGCATTGACATCTTCTTTTTTATTAAAATCATAGTAATAGAGTTCTGAATTGATGAGTTTGATCTTACCGTAGCCCAGATTGGTTTTACCGCCAATGGATATCTCTTGATTAAGAAGCGCTTCCTGGATCGTTTTCATTAACTTATCGCTGACTTCTTTGTCATCGCTGTTCAATTCCAGTTTCATTTTAAAAGATGCACCTTTATCAATGGTTTCAAAATCAAACTTTGCGGCATCTTCAACTAATCCGGTTTCATTGTCAATCCTGATTCCATCCCGAATAAATATATCAGCACTATTTGTTAGTACAAGATCAGAGCAGTTGACTCGACTTTGCAATCCATCGTCCCCTTTGGAAAAACCAAATACGTTATCAAGTTTACCGTTTAATTCCGAGTATTTTTCCAATTGATTTTTTAGCACACCAACAAAAGAAGTCGCCGGAATGAAGGGGTTGCCTACTGCATCGCGTAAAATATCGCTGTCGGTTTTCACTTCATCACCGGAACCAATGATGGTCTGGCTTTGCAGGACAATATCACCTGTGAGGAAATATTTATATTGCTTTAATCGACGTTTCTTGTCACTCATTTGGTGTCCCTCCTTTTCCGCAAGAGGTTGAAAAATTTAACTAAGTATATTTTGTAAAGTTTTTGTTTCAATTCTTCATCAATTTTAAAGGATATTAATTCTTTCAATTCTTCAGTTTTAGCCGGTAATCGGAGTTGTTCTAATGATAATGATTGAATATGTTCCATATGATCTAATAGTGTTGTTTGTTTATTATGGCATTTGGACATGTTTGTACGGGAAATATTTTTTAAATCTTTAATATATCCAATAAAACCAGATATAGACTTCATTTCATTACTGCAAAAAAGTTCCAGTTTTCCGCATAGGGATTTAGATATTGGTCGGTTTTCTCTGAACCCTTTAACATCATCAATGACTTTTTCCAAAACCCTGTTGGTTATATGCTCATGAATAGTATCTCGCATAATAGTTTTAAGAACTGGTGGAATCTCTGCTACCGGTTGACTTATCCTGTTTTGATCAGGTAGTATCTCATAACTTTCAGCATAAGGATTCTGGAAAGTAAATGAGACTTGCCCAAAGCCTTCATGAGTTCTTTCGCCAAGACCATGTTGTAATATTTCCCCAGCATTTTCCGGTAATTGCGACAGTTTAAAACAACTGCCGGCTTTAAAACATCGCTCAGACTGGTTCTTTAATTTCCAGATACTAACAAACTGTTCATTCCGTTGTGACTTAATATAGGAATCCTGAATTTCTGATCCGGGCAGGAATTTTTGAAGGTCCAGGATATTCAGACTGGGAAAACAATTATCATTATAGATTATTGCATCAGATAAAAAGGTCAGAACGACTTCTTCTGAAGGTCGGCCTTTTTCCACTTGAAATGCCGCAGGTTTTTCAAACTCGATGTTGACTTTGCCGTATTGTGAATTTTTAGACCGTCCGATATAAGCCTTCATGTTTGGGCCAAACATCTCGTAAAATTGATCAATATCTTCCGGTTCGCCAGAAATCTTTCCCGCAAAAGCCTGTTTCTTTTCAATACTTTGATAATTGTAGATCATGCCCGGTTTGGTTGTGCCCGTTTCGGGGTCCCGTTCATGATGAAAATCGATACCTTTTTTAACAGAAAGTTTTTTAATTGATTCGTTATCTATACTGACATACGTATTTAAAGATTTTAAACTCATATCAAGCAGTTTTTTTTCATCAAGGGCGAAACTTTCATAAATATCTGCTTCACGGTGTTTTTGGTAGTTGATAGAATTAGGTGCCGGATAATATGCATTATCAGAGGGGTCTGTAATTGTACCGTTGCTATAAATCAATTTTCCGGACAAAAACCAATCAAAAAATGTATTGTCCCTATGAACATCTTTATGCTTCCCGGTTTGTTTGATATATTTTGACGCAAAAACTCCCAATAACACATTCCCCGGGATAAAATCTTTGGTAAACACCATATTCGGATCATTACCCTCATCCGGAATAATGACCGGCGCCAGAGTCGTAATTTTATAATTTATAATTTTCATCATTTACCTCACCAACGCTTTGATTGCTTCTTTATTGATTAATTTGGTGTTCTTATATAACTCTAAAATAACCTCACCATATCCACGATTACGCTTGGTGCCAATTTTATGGACATTCTGACAAATCAATGCCAATTGATTGGAAAATTCATCATCAATATCCACGTTTGCAAAAAAGACATTACCCTTTTTTATAGAGCGGCTTGTATTTAGTGAATGATCTTTAGCGATGCCGGTTGTAGCAACAATAGCCGTTGAAAAACGAATTTCTGTAAAGTGTTTTAATATGGCTTCCTGATCAAGAAGGTCTCTTTGTCCTTTCAGTAAATATTTTAGCCAACTGACAATATCATCATATTCATCTATATAAGCATTGCCAATCTTGAGGCTGCCTTCGGCTTTTCCTTTATCTCCAAAAATGGATTTAAGTTTGATAGTATTTTCACCCTGTCCGGACCAATCCATCATCTCATTGACCTCTACAGCACTGTCTTTCAAAATTCCCTTTATTCGTTTTGCAGGAATGAAAGGTATTCCAAATGAATCATAGCAAACATCAGTATCTATTACAGTGCCGAAACCTTCACCATTCCCAATTATAATATTTGATAGGGCAGTTATTTTTAATTGATATGTGCTCATTTTTTACCTCTTGTTAAGAATTCAGGCATAAAATCGATAAGTTCAATCATGTCCAGATAGGGAGTTTTATCTCCCACAATACCTTTTTTATCATAGCCCTGCTCATCATAATCTGGTAACATTTTATCATGATAGTTTAAATCTTTAATAAATAACCGGACTGCCTCACGTCCCTGGTATAACACTTCTCTCAGTTTTTTAATTTTTGAGTTTGGTAATTCTTTCAGTTTTGTGATTGAATGAACAAGATTATCGAAATCCTTAATTGTATAGGGGCGCAGTGTCAAGTTACCATTCTGATATTCATTGGTTCTAATATTAGCAATAGTATCGCTTATCCCGCCAAAGGATATATGAAAATCGAATAGAGAGCCGTCAATATCCTCCTTTTTCTTAACTGTTTTTGCATTTTGACATAATTCTTCAGCAATCTGGTAAGCACGGTAAAAGGGGTATTTGGTTTTAACAATTGCAATACCGGCACAAGCAGTTATCTTTTTATTATCAGATACCTTCTGTTTTTCGAATTCTTCCATAAAGAGTTTTGCTGAATAAACACCCAGACGAGAATCACACACATAGGTAATATCATCACCGCCAATGATAATGGGGCGTAGTGGGAAGCACTTTTTCGATAAAGCAAATTCTTTTTCCAGGTCCTTTATATTCTTGCTGATCTCTTCCAGCATGTGAGTAAAAGATTGTTTTACTGCATCTTTAACTGATTTCGATAATTGTTCTAATTCATTCTGAGATATACAGGCTTTGAACCGGTCTCCCATGGAATTGCCATCAATATGAACCACGGCAATGTGATTGTTTACTTTTTTGTTTTGTCCAAGTTGCCCTAAATCATTAGTAAAATCATAGCCCATTGGTAAATACTGCTGGTATTTTTTCTTTGTATCTTCCTCTGCACATTTTGCCTTATTAATTTTTGCCGCAGATACTGAAGAGATATAGCCTTTGTCTATATCATATACTTCACATGAGTTTCCAGTTGCAGGGCATTCTGCATTGATACCAAAAGATAACAACTCGGTTTGAGGAATAAATTGGTTCCTGTTTCTCTGTAATTGAATGAACAACTCATTCCTGGATTGTTTGAAATTATCAGTATCAAAATTGTCAGTTATGGCAATAATTGGAGTAATGCCCGGATATTTAATTATCAACTCTTTTGTCCATTCTTTCAGAATGTCCTTTGCTAATTTATTGTTTTCAAAAAATGCCAGGACATTGCCACCGCCCTTATAAGCGATTTTAATATTTTCTTTTTCAAAATCAGAAAATATATTTTCAATAATATAAGATGCCCCAAGATTTTCCTTCAGTTTATTACTGGAAAATATATACTTCTGGATTGAGGCAATGTCAATTAGTACTGCTGTTTTAATCATTATACTACCTCCAAAAACTGATTTAATTCACTAATCAAATTAATTTTAGACCAGTAGTTTCTGCCAATTACTTTAATGTTCCCAATATTGCCAGTCGCTAAGGTTAAATCTTGTTCAAGTTGTTTGATTTTACTCTCATCCTTTATACCACACATAAGAATTGCTTTGGATTCATCACCCCCGATTTGTTTTGATCGCAATATAACTTCAAATCCTTTTGATTTGCAGATACTCATTTTCTCTGAAGTTGTACAACTTGTACCAACCAATTGGTATCCATTGGTCATTACAATATCAATTTCCGGCCAGTGTTTTTTAGTAATTTGCATATCATCTTTTTTGAATTTTACATTTTTCATAATATCATCAAAACCTTGCCATTCCTCTAAAACTTTATATACATAATCTTCCAACCAGATACCGGATAAATATCTAATTGTATCATTAAAGTTTGTATCGCGCCAGTCCCTGAAATTAAACTGATAAAAATTATTATGATTTATATATAATTTATTTTCATTAGGTAATAAATCATTTATTTTTTTCCATACATTATTTAGGCTGTTATAGGTAATATTTTCGAAACTTTGGAATGGTCTGCTCTTAAATAATTTTGAATATGCCTCGTCATTAAACAGGGAATTAATGGATTCATTTTGCTTTTCGGATTCTAAAAGATTTGTAAGATAATTATATACATCCTGGAAATCAGGTTCTACTACTGGATCGTAATCAAATTTATGAACTTCTAGTAATTCTTTAATGCTACATTTAACAATTTTTCTGATATCATTAGAAGCAGAATTTGAATCATCAAAAAATATTTTAAAATCTCTTGATGATAAATAAGAAAATGTAATCCCATCAGTGTATAACTCTTTTAAATATTGGTAGCTATGAGCAACCATTGTCTTTGTACCACCTGTATAATTTAAATGCACCTTAACATTATCATATTCGCTAATTTTTCCAGATATGGATTCAATTGAATCTTTTATGTCCTGGGATTTGTTAATATCCTCAATTTTTTGAATACATGGAAATTTCAGTCCGTCAAATTGCTCAGATAATAGTTTTTTAATTTTTCTGGCATATTTTTCAGTACTAGCCTGATGGCTCTTATCGTTCTCGTCTGAACACAGCATCCATATCCTTTTAAGATTGTCATTCTTTTGTGCAAAGTATTTAGCAACCACAAGATTTGGCAAAGGGCTTGTGCCGATCAGTAATATAAGGTCTGTGAAATTTTCCATCTTTCCTCCGTTCATTTATAGTGTAATTTATTCATTACTCTTGGTTCATGCTGGAATTGAAATATTTCCATTTATTCAATCAATTCAATAATACTTTGATCCACTGACAAACCGCACCGTTTGATCCTTTTGTCCTGAATATCAGGAATTCTTAAAATAGTAAATAAATCCTGGTATTTAGGATGAGCAATTTTTTCTTTTAACCCCGTATTTGTCCGTGTAATATCGACCGTTATTTTTGTTATATCATAATTTTTATTTTTTGCGATACTCACATATCCGTCTTTGCCAATTTTCGGATAATCAACTTTCATAAAATCTAAATATTCCGCAATCATTTCTTCCGGTGACAGGAAGCATCCGGTACAATCCAGACAATTATGTTTTTCAGGAAACTTGCATTTTTTAATTTTCTGTAATGCTAAAAAACGAATCATCATAGATTGTGACGGAGATAATTCAAATTTAATTCGATCATCAATCTCAAAAGTATTACCTTTTATCACCACTTTTCTGATCGGCGCATTATACTCCAGATTGCTTTGTGCCAATTCCAGGATATCTTCGGGCTCCATTTTGTCTACAAAAGCATTCTTCACATAATTCCGAACCCGAATAAAAGGAATGGAAGAAACATCAATATAATCCTTTTCTTCTTCTTTTTGCGGATAAAACCAGGAGTTTCTGTTCTCTACCTGTTCTTTTACAAGGACATGGATCATTTCATCCTGCTCACGACCAAAAAGTTGCATACCCAGAGCCAGTGAGGCGCCCATATTTTTACGGCCACCGGCAATATTGGCGATGATTTTTGTATCTTCCCTGGCAGTATATTTTTGTAGCACCTGATAAAAGGTCTTGGTTGCAGTATTGATTTCGTCATCAGTTCGGACATCCATGATGGGCTTACCTTCTTTTTGGAAAATAATAATATCCTTTTTTGAAAAGGGTGCACAGGATGGCGGTTTATTCACGGCCTGGTATAGTTTTTCCAGTATTTTATCCCTGAAAAGAGAGGTTTTGAGTTTTTCAAACCCTTTTTTAGTTGTCAGAACCGTAATTTCATCAAACTTATGATCTTTTTGCAGATAGTAATAAATAGCTTCTGTCAGAATCTGAGGTGTTTCTCCAGTGACGGCTATGAGTACATTTTTCATCATTTCTCTCTTCTATATACCGTATCATGGTAAATTTGCAAAAATAATTAAATATTTCAAGCAGAATTAATATATTATTTTAAAATTCATCTTCAAAAATTTCACAAATGCACCTCTCCCCTTGATTTCAAGTTCCTTCCGGTAAATTTTTGTTTTAAACAAATTATGCTTTTTCAGAGACAATCAAAGACCGAACTCTCAAAATATTCATCGATATTTTAAAAAATGATAAGCAGTGAAAGAATTCGTGTCCTGCTCAGAACAATAAGGATCCGGTCATCCCGGACTTTATATAGGATATTTACTGATGGGTATTGTGAAAAAACACTGCATTCATGGTGCTGACTTTAGTATGCTTTTTCACTGGGATATGGTTTTTTTACGAACCAACAAAATGACTCCCAAAAGGCGATAATTCTGAAATTCCAACATCATCGAAATCATTGAAAAGCAATGAAGAGGCGGAGGTCGAAACCCGGGATAATTGAATATTCTTAGAGCCACATGGCAGAATCGAACTGCCGACCTACGGTTTACGAAACCGTTGCTCTACCGACTGAGCTAATGTGGCAACTATGCAAAAATAAAAAAATTTTAAATCAAAAGTAACCTTTTTGTTTGTCAATTAACTAATAGGTGTCAAAATTATGAAGAAGTTGGTATTTTAAAAACAATTTTATGTTAGAAAAAATTTGAAATAGTTTCTCTGTCATTAGGAAGAACGAACAAAGGAGTAAAAGATGAGCAACATAATTGATGTCGCAATCATTGGTGGTGGATCAGCAGGCTATACAGCGGCTATTTATACTTCACGGGAAGGATTGAAAACCGTCATTTTTGAAAAAGAATTGACCGGCGGAACAATTGCCATGACTGATATTGTTGAAAATTACCCTGGATTTCCCGAAGGAATTACAGGTGCTGAATTAATGACAAAATTCAAGATACAGGCTGAAAATTTCGGGGCTGAGTTTGAAGAATTTTCACCCATTGTAAAAATTGAAAAAGCGGGTGATTTGTTCAACCTGATCTCTGAAGACGATCATGTTTACACAGCCAAAACCGTCATTTTAGCAACCGGCGGCACTCCTCGCAAAGTTGGCCTGGAACAGGAGAAAAAATTGTATGGACGGGGAATTTCCTATTGTGCGACCTGCGATGGCCCCTTTTTCAAAGAAAAACATTTGGCTGTTATCGGGGGTGGCGATGCTGCTGTTCAGGAAGCCCTCTATCTCACCAAATTTGCCAGAAAAGTAACCATCATCCACCGCCGTGACGAGCTGCGGGCCAACAAAGACCTTCAGAAAAAAGCCTTTGCCCATGAAAAAGTGGACTTTATCTGGAATTCCGTCATTGAAGAAATCCTGGGCAATGACCGGTTTGAAGGGCTTCGGCTGAAAAATGTCCAGACCGGAGAAGTCTCGGAAGTACCCTTTGAAGGCATGTTTATCTTCATCGGCTGGATACCCAATACTGATTTTGTCAAGGGCTTTGTGGAACTCAACGAAGAAGGGTATATCATCACCGATGACAACATGAATACTTCTGTCAGCGGCATCTATGCAGCCGGTGACGTCCGGGCCAAAAGTTTCCGCCAGGTTTCCACGGCAGTGGGCGAGGCAACCACAGCCGCCCTATCCGCCTCAGAACACATTGGCTAATCAGCTTTGGGCAACCACTAAAAAATTTATTTTCTACCCTAAAAAACTGCTTTAAAATAAGCAGTTTTTTTTTATTTTGAATTTTAGTAATTTCATGGAGCCTAAAAAAGGCTGTGCATTAATCTTTTTGGAGGGAAGAGCATGAAAATAAGGGTTATCGCCGTAGGTGGTACCATCGATAAAGTCTACTTTGATGCCAAATCTGAGTTTCAGGTGGGTGAACCCCAGATCAAAGAAGTCTTTGAAAATGCCAATGTTACTTTTAAGTATAATTTGGTTGCGCTGATTGCCAAAGACAGTCTGGACATGACGGACCACGACCGCCAGATCATCCATGATTATATTTCCAATTGTCAGGAAAACCTGATCCTGCTGACGCATGGCACAGACACCATGACGGAAACAGCCCGCTATCTCTCGGATATTCAGAATAAAACCATTGTTCTCACCGGGGCCATGCAGCCGGCCAGAATGCGCGACAGCGATGCCGTCTTTAATATCGGCACAGCCGTTGGCGCTCTACAATGTTTGCCCCCTGGCACCTATGTCGCCATGAACGGTCAGGTTTTTAAATCTGAAAATGTTCAGAAAAATGTTGAAGCGGGTAAATTTGAAAAAATCAATAAATAAAAGGGGATGATACAATCGCCGGATCACTAAAACTTGAGGGAAAAATTGCAGTCATCGCCCAAAAAATGCTGCTGGATACGGCGACAATTCTGGACCGCTGCCACATCGATTACGTACTTGAAGCCGGCACACTTCTCGGTATTGTACGCGAAAACCGTTTATTGCCCTGGGACAATGACGTGGATATCACCATCACCCGAAAATTTGAAAAACAATTGCTCAAAAATCGCTGGCGCTTCTGGCTGAAAGGCTATCGCACCCGGGTGAAATATTACCAGAAAGATACCGGCCCCTTCAAAAAAGGGGAAATTCGTATGATGAAACTGCAAAAACTGGTACCCTTTAAAAAGCTCAACCTGCTGGACATTTTCATCAAAAAATTAATTGCTGATGAGTATTTCTGGACTATTGCGCCCAAGCACCCGGTCCTCAAATCCGTACCCCGTCCCTACTATGAAGAGTTCACGCGACTGAATTTCGAGGGTTATGAATACATGGCTCCCAGGGATTACCAGGGTTATCTCACCTACTGCTATGGTGACTGGCGGGTGGTGGTCAAGGACTGGAATTTTCGGACCGGCGACCATTGTGTGAGGGAAGAAATTGAATAATTTCTCTACGAATATTTGTTCAGCCATTCTTCGAACCCGGTATGAAATTCTTGGAAAAAATATACAGGATATGAAATGAAAAATCTCTATTACTACGCCAATAATATCTACCAGTATTCCTATGCTCTGCCCGTCTATGACAAACTGGGCGGTACCTTCATTGTTTATGACAGGAAGAAGTGGTGGCAGTTCAAAATGAACCTGAAAAACCGGGCCCGTTTTGGGGAAAAGAATTTTCTCAATACACCGGAGGTGATCATCGTTCCCCGTCGGGAAGTCCATAAACTGGAAGGGGTGATCTTCTTTCTTTCCAATTCCATCATCTCCCACCAGAAATATGACAAAGCCGTGACTCTGTTTCATGAACATGGGACCTCAGACAAACTCTATGGGGGCGGCCGGGAGAGTGCCAAAAGGAAACTGGCTGCCTACGATTACATTCTGCTCTCCGGTGAAAAAAACAAGAAAAGGATTGAAGAAATCGGACTGCAACTGCCTGTTGAAAAACTGATCCAAATCGGCGGTCTGCGCTTTGACGAATTCCTGGACGGCACCATCAAAAAAGAAGAAGAGATGGACCGCCTCGGCATCAGGGACCGCACACGAAAAAATATTCTTTATGCACCAACCTGGTCCTTTGGCAATGGTACTTTTGAGAAATATGCCATGAGGTTTGCCGAAGAAATCACACCAAAACACAATCTTATCATTCGGCCCCATTATCATGACCGGGCCCATGGCACCTATGTCAAACTGATGGCCGGACTTAAAGGCATCCGACATCTCTATCTTTCCCAGGCCGCCAACCTGATCAAAAGCGATACCTTGCGGGATTTTATTGTTTCCGACCTGATGATCAGCGATGTCAGCTCCGTGATCTACGAATACCTGATCACCCGAAACCCCATGATCATTGCCCAGAATGACTTTGAAGAGCGGCACCAGATGCCCAGCACCCTGAATATCATGGACCATGTGGATATTTACACCGGCAGAGAAAATATACTGGAAATGGTGGATGAAAACCTGGCATCTCAGAAATATCGCCGGAATTACGATGAACTTCTGCACAATTGCTTTTACAATGTGGATGGCTGTGTTGACATTGCCGTGGATTTCATTCGAAACCTGATGAAAGATTAAAATGCGCCTGCTGGAAGATTTCATCAAACGTTACACCATTAACCCAATATATCGATATTTGGGAAGACGAAAAGAAAAAAAACATTTTACCGGGGACCCCATTGTCATCCTGGCAGCCCCCAGATCAGGAACAACCCTGCTTCTCTCAATTCTTGATGCTTATCCCAATATCTATTCCATTCCTGAGCAAACCTATGGACTGGCACGCTGGCGGGAAAAAAAAGGCAAAATGATACCGGACCGGATTGACCGTATTTATCGTGAAATGCTACGTCATGAAATACCAGTCGCCAAAAACCGCTGGTGTGAAAAAACCCCCCGCCATATTAAACACATTAAAAATATTCTCGACTATTTTCCAAAAGCCAAAGCCATTCACATTGTCCGGGACGGCCGTGACGTCATTACCTCCAAACATCCCAAACACCATCCTGATGATTACTGGGTCTCGGTCAACCGTTGGGTCACCGACGTGGGAATTGGCCTGGAATACCTGGACCACCCCCGGGTCCTAACCCTGAAATATGAGGACCTGGTTTTTCATTTCGACAGGGAAATCAAGCGGATTTCAAATTTTCTGGAAGAGGATTTTGTTCCGTCAAAAGATGAATGGACGCAACTCACCTCCCTGAAAAACAGCAAACACTGGAAAGAGCCGGTGCAAAACCTTTACTCAAAATCCATCGGACGCTGGAAACAACCCGAACACAGGGCCCGTATCGAGGAATTTATGAAAGAACCCCAAGCCCTGGAATTGATGCAAAAACTGAATTATTTTGACGAGGATGCCAATGTCTAAAACAGCCGTTGTCCTGGCTGCCGGCCGCGGCCGCCGCCTGAAAGAATTGACCGAGGACCAACCCAAACCCATGGTGGAAATCCACGGAAAAAGCATTATCAGCAATTTGGTGGAAAAACTGATTGAATCAGGATTAGAAAAAATTGTCCTGCTGATTGGCTACAAAGCCGACATGATGCGGCAGCATTTGCAACCCTTCCGGGAGAAAACAGACCTGGTTTTTCTGGAAAATGAAAGCTACGCCACAACCAACAATATCTATACACTCTGGCTGGCAGAAAAACACCTGCAGGAAGGTTTTTTTCTCTTTGAGGCTGATATTTTCTGCGAAAATTCTCTGTTGCAAAATCTCACTGATTCACCCCATGAAAATGTGATCGTGGCCGACAAATTTACCGATCGGATGAATGGTACCGTCATCAGGTTCGATGAAATAACAAAAAAAGTCCTTGGCATGTACCTGGGCAAAGACCAGGGTGTAAATTTTGATTATTCCGACGCCTACAAAACAGTCAATTTCTACAAACTGGGCAAAAACTATGTCCGGGAATTTTTTCTACCCCGACTCAGGCACCACATCGAATGCAAAAACCTCGATGCTTACTATGAATTAATCATTCATGAATCTTTACAAAAAAATGCCGACTTTGTTTGCCAGACAACCGGCACCGGCAAGTGGTGGGAAATCGATAACGAGGAAGATCTGCGTTTCGCCCGTAACTTGTTTCGTCCATAAACCCTGTTTCCCAAAGGGTCAAAAAAATTTGTTGACCCGATCCAATTTTTTTGATATTTCCTGATTCCAGAGAGCAACACCTTTTAACACTAAAAAATCACTAAAATTACATCAGTTCGACCTAAACCTTTTTGGGTGAATTTCACAGTTTCCAACGGGTGGCAAAAATTCGTATTACCGCCTTGGATATGGAAAAGTGATAATAGGAATTGTCACCTAGGAGACATTTCTTATCATAACTGAGCAATGATCTGTTATCACATTTTAATAATTTTCAATTGTGACATATAGTTGTCATTTTTGACCTTTAATTTTTCGAATAAACGAATTCAAAGGTATTGTCCGACATTCGAAGCGATCATTCCGATTATCGCCACGCAAAGATAAAATGGACAACCGGAGTTATCACTGACAAGACAATGCTTTCGAAAAATAGTAAAATGAAATTAAAAGGAGGAATTATGACCAAAAGAATCGTTCTTGCAACAATTATGGGACTGCTTTGTGGCCTGGTGTGTATGCTGATGGCCAGCAGTGATCCAACCCAGCCAGTGGAAACAGGTATAAAATTGTCCATTTTATTCGGCCGCACCCTGTTGGGGTTCACCATCGGCATCAGTGCCCTGAATATGAAGTGGTGGGCCCACGGCCCTGTTTTAGGTTTCCTCACCTCCATACCAATGGCCTTGCCGCTCCTGAACGAGATGCCGCTGTTAGTGGCGACCCTTGTGATGGGCATGATTTACGGGGTTCTGATCGAACTGGTGACATCGGTAATTTTTAAAGCAAAACAAGGAGTATAAAATGCTGGCACCCTGCGGATTATTATGCAACCAATGTGAAGCCTATCTGGCAACGCAAAATAATGATGAAAAAGAATTAAAAGTGATTGCGGAAAAATGGTCCAATTTCTTTCACGCACCCATTGAAGCGGAGCACCTTCTTTGCGATGGCTGTATCAGTGGCGGAAGAAAAGCCCATTATTGCCAGAATTTATGTGAAATCAAAAAGTGTGTGGATGCAAAACAGTTGCAGCATTGCGGGTACTGTGAAGCTTTTGCCTGCCACCTGCTTGAGGCCCTTTTTCAGAATGAACCCAGGGCCAGAGAAAGATTGACAGAAAGGAACCAAAAATGAAAATTACGTTGCTGGTAATTATTTTTATCTTATTTATCATGCTGATATTTCTGACAACAAACGGGTTGTTTTTCAAACCGGAAATAAAAATAAAACTCATGGGCCCATTCAAATTTGTTTACCGGGATCATATCGGGCCCTACCGGGAGACAGGAAAAATTCAAAATGAAATTTATGCTTATCTTCTGGCCGACCAAAAAATTGAAACCTTTAAGGGAATCGGTATCTATTATGATAATCCCAAAAATGTCCCGCCGGAACAGTTGCGAAGCAAAGTCGGCTGCATCATCGAACCCAAAGATGACATTCCTACTACTTCCCTAAGCAATGACTTTAAAATGATGACCCTTGAAAAGCAGGAAATGATCTATGCAGAATTTCCTTTTAAATCCAAAATCGCTATTATGCTTGGCATCATGAAAGTCTATCCGCTCATGCAAAACTATTGTGTAGAAAAAGGGCTGGTTTTTAGAGAATCCATCGAGATTTATGATGTGCCCGGCCGAAAGATATTCTACCTGATGCCCATCGAATGACCCCTGCCTGACAGCCCAATTACCGGGACTTTGGATTTCTTTCCAGAGTCCCTCTTTATGCCCAAATAATATTTATCTGTTTAAAAAATCATTATAAAACCTTAAGTTTAGCCCTGTAAATATTGGAAGCAAAATGTATATACTTTACCTGATTGCCGGATTGTTTTGTTTGTACTATGGTGCAGAATATCTTGTCAGAGGAAGTTCCGCTATTGCCTATACTTTTGGCATGAAAAAAATCGTTGTGGGTCTGACAGTTGTGGCCATGGGTACATCCATGCCGGAGTTTGTGGTTTCGCTGAATAGCGCAATCACCGGTGCCGACAGTGTCAGCATCGGCAATATTGTGGGCAGTAATCTGGCCAACATTCTGTTGGTTTTGGGATTGACCGGCCTCATCAATCCGGTGTCAGCCCAAAAAAGCACCCTTTTTATTGATATTCCCTTTTTAATTTTCATTACCTTGCTCTTCATATTCTTTTGTTTTGACGGAATGCTGACAGCCGGAGATTCTATTATCCTGCTGATTATCTTCATCGGATACATGGTTTACCAGATAATCAACCGCAAAGACAAAACAATCCCGGAACCAGATTCTGACAATATCGAAAAAGGGCATTTCCTTAAAAACGGTCTATTTTCTATCGGCGGCATTGTGGGATTGATATTGGGCGGAAATCTGACTGTCAAAGGGGCCGTAGATCTGGCCCATATCCTGGGAGTCTCGGACCTGATCATCGGATTAACCGTGGTGGCCGTGGGAACTTCCCTGCCGGAACTTTTTACCAGCGTGATTGCAGCCCTGCGTCATGAACATGAGATATCCCTGGGCAATGTCATTGGCAGCAATCTGTTTAACATCGCTTTTGTTTTGGGACTTGTGCCCTTGATTTCACCAATAGAAATTTCTCAGGAATTGATCCGCTTTGACAATTGGTTCATGCTGGGTATCACAATCTTAATGGCTGTTTTTGTCTTTCACAAACGGCAATTGACCCGCTGGCAGGGCGCAGTCCTGGTGCTGCTCTACGGGCTTTATGTGATGAATTTAATCTTCAATTTGATATAGGTCAGCGATTTGAAAATAGGCGTATACCAGTTTTACCCGGAATGGGGCCAAAAAGAACAAAACCTTTTGAAAATCCGTGAAGCAATCTACTTCCATAAAAATGTTGACCTCTGGGTATTGCCGGAACTTTGCACCACCGGCTATCAGTTTACCTCAAAAGCGGAATTGACCGCCCTGGCCGAGGAATTTCCAGACGGTGAAACCGCTCATGAAATCATGCAGATGACTGCGGACCTGCAAAATGCCCTGATAATCGGAGTAGCCGAAAAAGCGGGAAGCGACGTTTTTAACAGCGCAGCTGTCTTTGAAAAGGGAAATTTCCTGGGGACCTATCGCAAGATTCATCTTTTTTACAAGGAAAAAAACTACTTCACACCGGGAGAGGAAATACCCCGCGTCTTTGACATCATGGGCGCAAGGGTTGGCGTCATGATTTGCTTTGACTGGATTTTTCCCGAAACTGCCCGCACCCTGGCGTTACAGGGGGCAGAGCTTCTGGCCCATTCCGCCAACCTGGTCCTGCCCTACTGTCAGCAGGCGATGATCACCAGAAGCATTGAAAACCGGTGTTTTACGGTCACAGCCAATCGTATCGGGAGTGAAGAACGAGACGGGGAAAAACTGGTTTTTACAGGCATGAGCCAGGCCACCGATTACACCGGAGTCCGGTTGGCTCAATTGAAAGAGGATGAAGAAAAGGTGCTGATTGCAGATATGGATTTGGCCCTGGCCAATAATAAAAACATAACAACAATGAATCATTTATTTGAAGATCGACGGATTAATCTTTACAAGTAAAAGGAGAAAAATGGGTAGGCCTCTGAATGAATTTGCCGGTTGGCTGCGATTTTTCCAGATAGTGGTGCTCGTGAACCTGATGATGAATATTCTGACCGGTGTGACACTGGTCGAAAGTCTTTTTCAGGAACCGGATAAAATTCTAACCCTGGGCTCGTTGGTGCAATTCGGTTTTGTCATGTTCCTGTTGTACAAAATTTTAAAATTATTACCGATACCCCTGACGAAAACGCCTGAAAAAATAAAGGAATATCTATTTTACATGTTTATTTTGGCCATCGTTCATTTTGTCTTTTTTACTTCCGTGACTCTTTTGGTTTTTCAACGCAAATGGTCTTTGGAAAATAATCTTGCCTTCTTTAGCGCCTTCAACCTGATGGTCTGGTCCGCTTTCTGGCGTACTTATTTCGAAAGGTCCAAACGAGTTCGCGCCTATTACTCTCATGCAACAGATATCCGCGTGATTTGAGGTCTGGTTTTGGGTTCGATATCTATCCTCCAGTTGTCATTGGCCTATTTGGCTGTTTTTTTAGGGGCTTTTGTCCAGGGAAGCATCGGGTTTGGTATGGCAATGATCGCCGCTCCGCTGCTTATGCTGATCCATACAGATTTTATTCCCGGGCCAATTCTGCTTGCTTCGCTCTTGACTTCAATAATGGTTAGTTTCCGGGAAAGGCAACATTCGGAGATAGGAAAAATTAAGTGGATGATTTTGGGCAGAATTTTTGGCAATCTGATTGGTGCAGGCGTGATTGTCTATATTTCTGTTGAAAAATTTACCATTCTTTTTGGTATTCTGGTGATTATTGCTGTCCTTCTCAGCGCCTCAGGACTTCACATTCCAATCAGCCTCAAAAACATGATTTTTGCCGGTCTTCTTTCAGGATTTATGGGCACCACAGTATCCATCGGAGGCCCTCCGGCAGCTTTGCTTTTTCAGCATGAAAAGGGACCGCAATTTCGCGCAACCATGGCTAATTACTTTCTGATCGGTGTTATTTTATCCCTGCTGTCTCTGGCCGCCATGGGAAAATTTGGATTCAAAGAATTATTTCTGGGTTTCTGCCTTCTCCCCGGTGTTTTCCTGGGTGTTTATATGTCCCAGCACCTGACGAAAAAACTGGACCAGCAGGCCATCCGTCCCTATGTTCTCGGATTATCAGGAATTTCCGGATTGCTGGCCATTGTAAAAGTATTGATATTCTGAGTTGTCCTTAGCCGACACTCTTACCGAATTTTATGATTTCATCGGGGACCTTATCTGACTGGTGCTGTGCCTCGGCTGTTTCCACCAAAAATTTTACCTGCATATCCACCGGTAGAAAACCATTGATTACAATTTTTTTGTCCTGCTGAACAAGACAGGTGCCCTGGTGGAAAGAACCTTTACCCAGGACTACAGTAAAGCCCTGCTCCTTAAAAAATGCCACCAGTCGCTGGCGGTATTCTTTTTGTTTTTTAAGTGATACTTTCATCGAAAAATCCTTCCGGACCGGTATACTTAACCGGAAGGCTGTTTCTATAAATATTCATTTTTTTCATTGCGTTTCAGAAGGTCCACCAAATCTTTGATTTTTTCTGATTCACCGCGCCTGGCTACAAGAATCGCATCTTTGGTTTCAATAATGATCAGCCCTTCAACGCCAATGGTAGCGACCAGCCGTTTCTGAGATGAAATGAGACAATTTTTGGTGTCCATCGCGATGACATCACCCTGCAGGGAATTGCCTTCCTCATTCTTTTTTTCCAGGTCGTAGACCGCATCCCAGGAACCCACATCACTCCAGACAAAATCGCTTTTCACGACATATACATTGTTGGCTTTTTCCATGACGCCATAATCGATGGAGGAAGCCAGTATGGTTGCCCATTCATCCCGCAATACTTTGCTGTAATTAGGGGTTTCATAAGCAGCCTGTATATTGATGACACTTTCAAAAAGATCCGATAGGTGGGCCTTGATGGAAGTCAGGATATCCTTGGCTTTCCAGATAAACATACCGGAATTCCAGAGAAATTCTCCGGAATCCAGAAATCTTTTGGCCGTTTCCAGATTGGGTTTTTCAGCAAAGGTTTTTACCTTATAGGCGCTGTTTTCCAACAGTGGCAGTTTTTTGTCATATTGAATGTAACCGTATCCGGTGGCCGGTCGCGTGGGTGTGATGCCAAAAGTCACCAGGCCGGAATGGTTTGTTGCTACTTTTTCACCGGTTTCAACGGCTTCCCTGAAAGATTCGAAATTTTCAATCAAATGGTCAGCTGGAAAAACCCCCATGACCGCATTCGGATCATTTTTTGAAATAATCGCAGCAGCCAGGGCGATGCAGGGGGCGGTGTTTTTTCCCGTAGGCTCAATGATAAAATTTTCTTCCGGAAACCCCCCCAGATTTTCAAGCATGACATGTTTCAGACTCTCACCGGCCACAATAAAAATTTTTTCCTTTGGGGTAATTTTCAGCAACCGGTCATAGGTCAGTTTGAGCATCGAATCCTCACTGACAATGTTTAGAAGTTGTTTCGGGTAATTTTTTCGACTGCGGGGCCAAAATCTTTTCCCGATCCCTCCGGCCATAATCAAACAATACATTCTCTTCCTCCTCTATAAAATGAACCTGCCTTCAAAAACCTCTCGAGCCGGTCCCTGAAGCCAAAGCTTATTTTCTTTAAAATCGATTACCAACTCTCCCCCTTTGGCCTGCAATATCACCGGATATTCAACACCTGAAATGGTTGTGATGAAATAAGCGGCGGCAGTGGCCCCGGTACCACAGGCATAGGTCTCATTTTCAACACCCCGTTCCCAGGTACGAATTTGCCAACGATTGTCTTGAATTTGTTCTATGTAATTGACGTTGGTATTGTATTTATGCCGATAATAAGGGCCGGATTTGGAGATATCCAGTTCCCTGAGGCCTTTGGTAGGGATCACCAGGTGGTCCGTGCCGGTATTTATATAATAGACGGTTTCTTTTTCCTCCAGTTTTCTGAGTCCGTTCGGGGCTTTGATCGTCAGCCGGATCATGGGTTCTGATAAATCACCGAAATGTTCACCATCAGAGGCCAGAAACCGAATCTGCTTTTCCCGGAAAAAGCCACGATTTTTCGCAAACAGGACCGCAGCCCGCGCTCCGTTTCCACACATAAAAGGGCCTGATCCGTCACTGTTAAAATATTTCATTTCTAAATCATAACCGGAAGGCCGGGTCACGGAAATCAATCCGTCCGCACCAATACCAAACCTGCGGTGGCACAGGGCTTCAATCAGTTTTTGATTGAATGGGTCAAAAAAACCGCTTCGGTTATCAATCATGATAAAATCATTGCCCGCGGCTTCCAGTTTCCAAAACTGAATACTCAAAATTGTATTTCCAACCTTTCTGTCTCCCACCGGGAGCGGACAGTTACCGGTTTAGGATAATCCCGGTACTTTTCGGCAGGGCGATAAGGGACTAAACTGCCCCAATCATATTGGTCATTGCTGTTCTCATCATAAAATACAAAAATTTTATAATCCCCCGGCAATACTTTTTCAACATGAAAAGTTCCGTCTTCCCTGGCCCTGGTCATGTAAACCCGTTCTTTTTGATCTGTTTTTTCACACCCGAATATAATTTTGTCAACATCCAATTGAGTATCAATTGTGCCGGAAATAGAACCAAACACATTTTCATCAATTGTCGTAAACTCCATTTGAACGAGAGAATCCTGACACGCATTGTTTGACAGATCCACAACAGAATCCAGACAGGCGCCGAGATGGTATTTTCGGAAATATTCCAATTCATCCAAAGGCCGGATCCGATACTTTGTCAGATCGATTTGTTCTACGAAATAATCAACGCTGTTGCTGTCCTGATCGCTCAAAATAATTCTGTCTTTGAACTTTTCAGGAAGCCGGACTGGCTCGCTAAACTGAAGAATTATTGGCTCCCCGGGCAACACCGCTTCTGCGCCTGACAGCAGAAACTTTGCTTTCGGGCCAAGGGTGTCAACAACTTCCGGATTGGACCAGACTAGAGTATCTGTGATGGCAACCAAAGACCTGCCGTAAATATCCACCAGATCCGAAATCTCAACCCCATAACCGGCAGAATCCAACAGTGGAACCAACACCAGCGTATTAGGGTTTTTATCGTCAAAATACCAGTGCTTTTCCAGGGACATTCCATCGAACTTCACTTCAATTTTGGATTTTTCAATATCGATCGGATGGGAAAACAATACATGGATTGCCCTCTCTTCTTCATAGGCTTTTTCCATTGTAAAATCTCGCAGAGGATATTGATGCAATCTCAAATGAACATGTTCAAGGGTATCGGAGCCGGATTCCAGGATAATATTTTCATCAAAGCCCGCAGCAGTAAAATCGCTTTCAGAAAACCTTGGTTTCTTTTTAAAACTTCCCTGGTAGGCAATAACAGAATATTTCCCTTTGGCCAGGTTGGTTGCCCGATAATGACCCTTTTTATCCACCGGAGTGTAATAATCCGGGTCATAATCAATCAGGGAATCAAGATTTTTTCCATCCTGCACATAAAAGAGGATATAAGCCGTCTGTTTTTCATCCCGGTAATCAAATAATTTGCCCGATACCGTATTATTATCAATGGTTTTACCGGTAGAAAAGGCCAGCTTGACTTCATCATCCGTAATGTTTTTCTGGTAATCCTCCACCTTCCGGCCAAAAGTGAAAATATAGGTCGTACCGGGTTTTAGTTTTTCTTTGGGAATAATTCTGACCTTATTGCGATTGATGCGAATCGTCGGTTTTTCATCGGGAGAAGGAAAAATGGTCAATGAATTTTCAACGGATTTGTAATTGACCGGTTCGGAAAATTCAAACAGAATAGTTGTCCCGGTGTCCACCAGGGTTTCGCCATTGGCCGGCGATGTCCTCATCAGACCGGGCCCGGTTTCATCCTTGGGACCGCCGGATGGAGCACCTTCCGAAGCGCAATGGTAAAATATTGTCGATAGGAAAACCAATATTAAAAAGGTTAAAACACTACTGGAAAATTTTTGGATCAACATTCAGTCCTGATTATTTGCTGAAATTTATGTTTTTAAGTATAGTTTTACAAGCATTTAAAAGAATCCGACCAGATCGGAGTTTGGTCAATGGCTTCACCCTTATTCCAAGACAAAAATATGAACCCGGCTTCAGGCAACCAGTTTCGGTTAACCCTGATGTTTTATAAAGATTTCTTTTAAAATTTAAAGATATTTATGAAAAAACATGATATTAAAATGATTTATAATGATTAACACTGCTTACTTATGATTTTTATGAAAATAAAGTAATTTATCTCGATATAATATGAATTTTATTGTTTTTTACTAAAGTTTAATCAAAAATTTCCGATTCTACTTTTAGAAACATCGATGTAAAAAAAACAGGAAAAAGTTAACCACTACTAAACCAAGGAGGTGTTAGTATGAGTGATTTAATGCAAATTTACACAAATACCCAAGCTATGCATACACGTACATCATTGATGAAAGTCAACGAAATACTCAGCAATCATCAATATCGGTTGTCAACTGGGAAAAAGATCAATTCCGCTTCAGAGGACCCGGCTGGATACGCCCTGGCCCGCACCCTGGAAAGACGGAAAAGAGGATTGGCTGTTGCCTTGCAAAATTCCAAAAACGCCAACAGCATCATGAATGTTGCCGAAGGCGGATATCAAAACATCATGGACATTATTCAGATCGTCAAAGAAAAAGCCACTCAGGCGGCGGATTATTCTTTAAATTCTGCCCAAAGGACAGCCCTGGACGACCAGGTCCAGGCCTTGTTGCTGGAAGTGGATGAAATCGTTGATGATACCACTTTCAATAATATGGTTCTGATTGATGGCAGTTACTCCGGTGATTTTCAGACCGGAGAGCGTTATGATGATATCCTGTCAGTTTCCTTATCCAATGCCGATTCAGTGGCCCTGGGATTAAATGCTATTGATTTAACAACCCAATCCGATGCCCGGACAGCCATTCAGCAGGCTTCAGATGCAATTGATCTGCTGGCCTCAGCTATTCAGCATGTGGGAGAATTCAAGGTCCGCCTCAACTCAAAAATCAATGCTCTGGGAACCCAGGAAACCAACACTGAGTCTGTCAGAAGTACTATCGAAGATGCAGATTTTGCTGCAGAACAGATGGAAGTGGTCAAAAACCAGATCCTGCAACAAACTTCTGTCACAGCTCTGACCCAGGCGAATTCAGCACCACAAATCGTATTAAGTTTAATTCAATAATAAATCACCCTAGCCAATGGAGGGCAAAATGGATGCACAAATCATGGGATTGAAAGAAACAGCGCAGTATCTGAATATCAAGGAACAAACGGCCTATAAGCTGCTGCAACAAAACAAATTACCAGCGCTTAAAATCGGAGGTCAGTGGAAAGTAAAAAAAGAACATCTTGATAAAATGTTTGATGAAATGCTGCAAAGCAGTCTGGAAAATATGAAGAAATGATGCGCTTCTGGGCGAGGCTTTTCAAGAAAGTATCTGTCAAAAAGAGAGCCGGAATGAATCCGAACTTTTAGAAAAGCCTCCGATTATTTTCCTGTGGGATCCATTGGTTCGATGATAATAGTTTTTTCAAAACTGATATTCACCTGCCCCGGCGCCATTTTTTTCCGTTTTACAACATATTTTTTTTGCGTGTAATTGACGGGAACGACGGTGGCATGTTTGCTCTTTGAAAAAAATGCAGCGATACCTGCGGCCCGACGCAGGACCTGCCCCGGAAGATGATCTTTCTTTCCGGGATTCCGGACCACAACATGAGAGCCCGAAACACCGTATGCATGAAACCAGAAGTCAAATTTGGAAGCCACTTGAAAGGTCAATTCATCATTGTCCCGGGATGATTTTCCAACCAGGATTTCCCAACCCTCGAAAACAAATCGTTTGTAGGGAACCCGGACATTGCTATCCTCTTTGTTATTTTGTTGCAGAATATTCCCGGGAATCTCCTCTTCCAGGGCCCTTAATTCATCTAAAGAACCAACTTCTTCCAATTGGCTGATCAGATGCTGGATTTTGGTCTTTTCCAGTGAGAGTGATTCAATTGACGTTTTCAGCTCAATCTTTGATTTTTCTGCTTTCAAGGCTTTTTTAAAAAACACATCCCCATTGGCAGCTGGAGTCAGTTTGGGATCCAGGGGGATTTCATGGATTTCACCGGTGTCCCAGGTCACGACCAGGCTGGACTGACCTTTTTGAATCTGACGAATGTGGATCAATATCAATTCGCCGAATTTCCGATATAAGGTGCTGTCCGGCAGTTCCGCCAATGCTTTTTTGTTTGTTACCAGTTTTTTTTCAACATATTCAAAATACTTTCGCATTTTTCCTGTCAGGGCCTTTTTTTGTTCTGAAAAAATATGGCCGTGAAAAGCCTTGCTGATATAAGCCCTTTGCAGATCAAAAAAATCTTCAACCCTGGCGGTTTCCAGTCCCAAATGGCCCATTTTCACCAGAGAAAGGACCGGATTTTCTAAATCATAAAAAAAATATTGGGGGGTTTTCAATTCCTGTTGAATCTGCCTGACGCTGCTGATCATTGCCGACCGCTGCAAATCACTCAGATTATGGATCAGTTCTCCGGAACTGACGCCGGCCCTGTAACAGATTTCCATCCGTAAATTATCCGAAAAGAATTTGGCGGGAAGGAATTTTAAAAAGGAAAAAACATTTTTATCCATGTGCTCGCGAAAGAGCTTCAGCCAGTCAATCTCTTCAGCATCCTTCCGGGAACTAATAAAATCTTCTTTTTGGGGAAGAACGACATTTTTTCGATTTTTAAAAAGGTCGATCAATTCAAATTCATGGTTAAGCAACATGAAATTACTATTAATACCATACCCATTAATCAGTAAATAATAACCATTCACAGCAATCAGTATCTGTCGGTCATCTTTATGAAAAAGGACTTCTTCAATAATACTGCCCTGCAACGGTTTAAATAATTTCACAACCTGTTTTTGTTTCGGCACACTGGTCTCCAGGGAAAGATAGGGAACAGGCGGTTTGATCACCAGGTGGAAACAGCGATATTCACCGGGATAGTCAATTGGAATATAAAGTTCATTTTTTTTATAGGTAAAGGGAGTGTGAATCACAGCTCCGACTATTTCCTGTCTGAGATTTAGCGCAAATTCCCTGATATAATACCAACTGTTAAACATTTGATTGAGTTATTTAATTTTTGAGGTAAATATAACGGATGGTTAGAAATAAAAAAATCGGAAAATGACTTCCTGGCAGAAACATCTTCCGATTTAACTAAATGGGGCAGTAAATAGTGTGAATTTGGTTAAGTTTTCTTCGTCCACTTATATAATCATTATTATCAAATATCTGCTGAAAGTAAATCAACAGCCATGCCATTTTTCCATTCTCCTCTGAAAAATCAGAACCTTGTCTTTAAAGTGTTGACTTTTACCACAATTTTTGTTGAAAAAATCAACACTTGACCTTTTATCCTCTTATGAATGCATAAAGAAATTGGATGATAGGAACAGATTGTTTAGATTTTCAGGTCATTAATAACCAACGCTTCATTGAAATGAAAAAACTGTTACTATTATTATTCCTGATAAATTTATCTGTTGCCCAAAACTATATCTGGCCAACAAATTCCAGTGATAAACTTTCTGCTACTTTCGGTGAATACCGGCCGGGCCATTTTCATGCGGGGATTGATATCAAAACCAACAACACCAATGGATACCCCTGTTTTGCAATCAGCGATGGATATGTTTCACGACTGCTCATGAGCCCAACTGGATATGGCAAGGCAATTTACTTGACCTTAGACGATGGAAACACTGCAGTCTATGGACATTTATCAGGATTTCCTGCCAAAATTGACAGCCTCATCAAAAAAGAACAGAAAGCAGCCGACAGATATTCAATCATCAAATATTTCCAGCCGGGTGAACTGCCTGTAAAAAAAGGCGAGACCATCGCCTATACAGGCGATACCGGAACCCGTTATCCCCATCTTCATTTTGAAATACGGGACAGCAGCCAAAACCCCGTAAATCCCCTTCAATTCGACGGCCTGGATATGGATGATAACACACCGCCTGTCATTCAAAAAATCGCTATCGTCCCTGCATCATCAACCGCACTGATCAACGGCCTTCCGGATTATTTTGTCACTTCAACGTCCCTGGTCCAAACCGGTAAATATCGAATTAACAAGGCAATCAATGTAAAAGGCAGTTTTGGAATTGAAATCGCCACTCATGATATCGTCAAAGGACTCTGGAATAAATATGGCCCCGCTAAAATTGATTTATACCTGAATGATTCTCTCTACTTTTCACAGGTCACGGACACCTTCAGTTATGATAACAGCAATATGATCCTTTTTGACCGGGATTTTCAGTTGATATCCGAAGGCCGGGGACAATTTATTCGAATGTGGAAGGTCAATGAATCCATTGTCATCCCTTTTCATAAAACAGGTTCCAACGGCATTATCCAGGCCGGTCAGGAAAAAATCGATGCCCGCCTGGAAGTCTATGATTTCAAGGACAATAAATCCGAAGTCACTCTGACTTTTGTCACTGAAAGAATGGAAGTACCCAAAGTCCTGTCCTTTTCTTCAGATTCCCTTCTTTATAACTTTATTCTTCAAAGAGATTCCCTCTCCCACATTTATCAGGCAATCAATTTAAGTTGGATATCCGCTGCCGGAGTTTTCATTGAGCAAGCTCCTTTCACCCGATTTACACGCACTGATTCAACCTATGAGTTTTCAATTGAAAAACAGAGGGGACCGGCATTAAAAATTGCGGCCCTTTCACCAATAACAGGCGCCGAACTGGTTTCCTATTTTAATCCCCAGACTGATGGAAGGGAAAACTCCGCCGAAATCACCTTTCAGCAAAAAGCCAGAACCTTTGTTGCACAAATTAACTTCCTGCTGGCGCCCCGGTTTGAGCCTCAGTTGGTACTTCATTTTCATGATCGCTTCCAAGAAATTGAATTGCTAGGCATCTCCCCAAAAAAATTTTTAACCGCTGAAAATTCTTTAAAAAAGTGGTGCTCGGCCCATACCCTTGAAATCAAGGACGGAAGTGGCACCGTGACCCGACTGGCCAATCCCCTTTTTCCTATCTATCCCGGTCATGCCGCAAATTTGAACACAGAATCCTTTGCCTTGGTCATTCCCGAAGACTTTGTTTTTGACACCCTCCTGGTCAACTGGAGGATTGATACTAATTTCCTTCATCCAAAATATCATCTCAAATCGAACCTGGTCCATATTATGCCCGATAATCAGGTTTTAATAAGCCATGCCCTCCTGACAATGAAATATGATAAGAAACTACACAAGGCTGAAAAACTGGGAATATATTCCATAGGTCCTGAAAACGCCGGTTTCCTGAGCGGAGAAATAGACACAGCTGCCGGGAGGATCTCAGCACTTATAAAAAATCTTGGCAGTTTCGCACTCCTGCTGGATGATACTCCCCCGACGATCACAAATATCTATCCTGTCGACGGAAAATACTATAAAAGATCTTCTATCAAAGCAATTCAGGCAACCATTGATGACCGTTTGTCAAAAATTGCCGGAGAAGACCATATTGAAATGAAACTGGATGGTAATCGGGTAATTGCTGAATGGCATCCCATTCACAAAACCCTGAAGTATGTACCGGAAGAAAAATTGTCAGCAGGAAGTCATTGGATTACTATAACCCTTGCTGACCATGCCGGTAACACAATAACCCGGGAAACCCGTTTCCACATCCTTGATTAATTTCTGGTATTTAATTTTTTAAAATACTAAACTATCTGACTAAACACAGGTGGAAAATGGACAAACAATCAATACAAAACCTTTGCAAGGAAGCGGAAAAAGCCTCCCAAAACGCTCATGCACCCTATTCCAATTTTCATGTCGGTGCGGCACTCTTGGCAAAAAACCATAAAATTTATCATGGCTGCAACGTGGAATCCAGTTCCTATGGACTGACAATCTGTGCAGAGCGCAATGCCATTGCTGCAGCTGTCGTCCATGGTGAAACAGAATTTGAAGCTCTGGCCGTTTATTCTTCAGTGGGAGCAGCACCCTGCGGTGCCTGCCGTCAGGTTATCTGGGATATTTGCCACAACATTCCCGTTTATGTAATTGATGATAAAGGACATATCCGTACCTACACCAGCGCTGAGATCTTACCTGTGCCTTTTGATGAAAACAAACTGAAGGAAGCCGAAAAATGAAAAAATCAATTTTAATCGGAATCGCCGGCGGGACCGGTTCGGGGAAAACAAAGTTGGCGAAAAACATTGCCAAAAACTTTACTCCGGACAACGTGATTGTGATTGAAATGGATTCCTACTATCATGATCTGGGCGGCATTCCACTGGATATTCGAGCCAATAAAAATTTTGATCATCCTGACGCTTATGATTTTGAACTGCTTAAAGCCGATCTGACGACCTTGCTCAACGGTGGTGAAGCCAACATTCCGATCTATGATTATGTCAATCACACACGTAGCGGTGAAGTCATCAAAGAACGGGGACATAAAATTATTGTTTTGGAAGGAATACTGGCGCTCTTTGACCCCGAATTACGAAATATGATGGACATGAAAATATTTGTTCAAACTGATGCTGATATTCGCTTGACCCGCAGACTCAAAAGAGACATTCAAAAACGGGGACGAAGCCTGGAGTCTGTCATAGAGCAGTATTATACCACTGTCAGGCCTATGCATGAGCAATTTGTTGAGCCGACGAAAACCTATGCCGATGTCATTATTCCGGAAGGAGGAAAAAACAGTGTCGCCATTGACCTGTTGACAACCAAAGTCGAATCATTATTAAAAGAATTAAAACGGGGATAAAAAGAGATGAATGGAACAGTCACAGGAATGCCCCTGGGTATTCAGGAGGTTGTCGTAACAACTGGAAATCGAACCGGATGGATAGAGGTTATTTGCGGCTCAATGTTTTCCGGAAAAACCGAAGAACTGATTCGGCGACTACGCCGGGCCCAGATCGCCAATCAAAAAGTCACCATTATAAAACCCAAACTGGATATTCGGTACAGCGAAGAGTTTATCGTTTCCCATAATCAGCAGAAAATTGCCTCAAAAGCCGTGGATTTTGCGGAAGAAATTCTAGTTGTTGCAGCTGACGCCCAGGTCATCGGCATTGATGAAGCCCAGTTTTTAAAAGGAGACCTTGTGGAAGTCTGTAAAAAACTGGCCAAATCCGGTAAACGGGTGATTGTCGCCGGACTGGACAAGGATTACCGCGGCAAGCCCTTTGAACCGGTCCCCCAACTCCTGGCTGAAGCTGAATACATTACCAAAACCGTCGCAATTTGCATGAAGTGTGGCAACCCTGCCAATTACACCCAGAGAATTACAAAATCCCGGGACTTGGTTTTACTGGGTGCAACCGATTCCTACGAAGCCCGGTGCCGTGCCTGTTTTGAACCACCCGAGGAAACCTAATGGAAGAAGCTCAAAAATTAATCAATGACCATTCGGCCATGGTCCTATACTTTACTCACGAGGAATGCAATGTCTGTAAAGTGCTTAAACCCAAAATCAGAGCATTGCTGCAGGAAAGTTTTCCAAAAATCCATTTCCATGAAATTGACACAGTAAAAAACCCCGGTATTGCCGCCTGGTTTTCCGTTTTTGCAGTACCCACTCTTCTGGTTTTTTTTGATAAATCGGAATTTTTTCGGTTTTCCAGACACGTTAATATCAAGGAATTTACCGAATCACTGACAAGACCTTACCAGTTGTTTTTTGAATAAAAAAAATCCTCAAAGCGCTAGGTCTTGAGGATTAAATTTTTCAGATAATTGTTGATCAGTCTATCCAACTGACATTGGCCGAACCCATACCCACGCTGAGGTCAATGATGATCCTGGCTCTTGACGCATCAGTTCCCCAGTTTTCACTTCGATAGAGGTCTGAATCGATTTTATCAAAATCATTAAAAGTGACTGAAGAAAGAAAGGAAGCATTACTGCGGATTTCCACCTCAACGTTTTGCGGAATTTCAATATCCACCGATCCCAGTCCCACCGAGATATCAGCCCTCATGAGACCTTCAAAATTCCCATCAAAGACCAGATAGGATGATCCCAGACCACATTCCAGGGTCAGGCTGGTGATATTGGCGAAACCCAATCCCCGGGCCTCAAAACTTCCAAGACCCGTTGAGACAACCATTTCTTTCATTTTTACAGGGTTGGCTTCATTGAAATACAATTCCACATCACCCATGGCCAATTCAAAATCCATATCACTGACAGCAATTCCGGAAAAATCAAGATTCCCGTCGCCGGCGCCAAAATCAATGGCATAGCTGGTCGGCACACTTTTGATGAATTCCAGCCGCCAGATATTTTCATTATTGGTTTCTTGCATTCGGTTAAATTCTTTGAGTGAATAACTATGGTCATGGTCTCTGGTGCCCAACTGAAGTTTTCCCTTATTTCCGGAAATATTATATTCCAAAGATGGTTTCAGGGATTCTTTGGAATAGGTCATTCCGGCCCTTAAAATAAAATTATCATTATCAGATGGGCGAATATTAAGAGACCCAAAAGCAAAATCAAGGTCAACAAGCAGTTTTTTTTCACCCTTGAAGGGTATATCGTATCTGTCCAAATCGCCACTGTCATCACTAAAACCCACAGCCATCAGGACTGCAAGCAGTACTGCTAATATTTTAACCGATTTCATAATAAACTCCAGTTAATTTTCATATATATAAATATCTCCGTTTTTGTTTTTCAGTATTATGACTGAGCCTCCATTATTGATTTTCCCTTTTTTTGATATATATCCCTGTTTTCCTTTTTTTTCTGTTTTCATCTGATCCAGAACAAAATCCGATTCGATTTCCCAATCATCAGGTGCCCCATTGTTAAATTCGATTTTAGCAACGATATCAGCTGTTATATCTTCATCCAGGTAAAGATCAATGTCACCCTCTTTATTTTTGATCAGAATCGTACTACTGTCATCTTCGCTGCTCAACTTCGTGACATGAATGTCTTTGTTGGAGGATTCAATGTAGACCGACTGGTGGGCAGCATCGATTTCCACGTCGGTGTTTATTGCATCAATTCTTAAATCTCCACGGACTTCTTGCAGGTAGATATCACCGGAAAGACAATTTAAAACACAAATGCCGTCAACTGCCCCGATATCAATGGTCCCGCCTTTGGTATCACAGGCCAGGTTACCATAAATTCTATCAATGGAAATATCACCTCCGGCAGAAAAAAGTTTGGCATCATTTACAGATTCATCGATAATAATATTCCCACCCGTTGTTTTAAAGGTTACCTTTGCGTCAATTTTGTCAGCATCCAGGTTTGCTCCATACAATGTGGCATTAAAATACTCTGATTTGAGAGAAGAAATCGTCAACCCGCCACGAGACGCCTCCAGGTCACCAACTAACGTACAATTTATCACACTGATTTCTGTATCTTTACTTTTTACATCAATTCTGCTGCTCACATCGTCGAACACCAGTTCTCCGTTTCGACAACCCAGAACAATATCTCCATCAGTTCGATGAATGTTGATTTTGCAGTCATCGGCTTCGATCTGCATGGTGGTGTAATCCGGAATATTCAGGGTCAGGGTGCTGTAACAATCATTGGACTGTTTGTTGTTTGAAATTTCAAGGGCATTATCATTGAGCATAAAAACCATTTTGGACTGATAATATTTCTGCCTGGCATCTTTTTCGGAGTAGCTCTTTATCCGGCAGTGTTCAACAATACCAAGGCGACTTGCGGATCGGCCGTTTATGTTAATATTTCCCTGGCTTCCCTCAATAATAAGCGACAAACGGTCACCGATATCCTCAAATTGTTTTTCATAAATCACTTCATATAAACCATCATCGACTTTGCTGATATAGAGACCTTCATCGGCAAATGCAATGGCCAGAAATAATACCAGGAAAGAATAATATTTGTGATTAAACCGAAACATATACCCTTTAGTTATTGGTTTGGTTCAAAGTGTTCAGGGCTTCCCTGGCATATTCTTTAACTTTTGCATCACGATCTCGTGTAGCCATCACAGCCAGCACAGTTTCAAGATTTTCTGCATTGTGTTCTTTTAAAACGTCGATGGCCTTTAGCCTCATTTCGCTGCAGGTGTCCTTCAGGGCCACGGATTTAAAGGATTCCAGGGTCTTTTCACTCAAGCTTTGTGTGGAGAGCAAATCAGCTGTTTTCAAGCGTATGGATTCATCGCCGTCATACAAAATCACTGCAGAAAACGTTTCTTCGATCTGTCCATGGACGCCGATACCGGACAGTAGATTAATGGCCCGCATTCTGGTGGAGGGATTTTCATCCTGTCGCGCCGCATACATCAGGGACTTTCTGACCAGCGGATCATCCAGACCGCCCCGGGCTTCAAAATTATTTTTCAGTTTGTAACTGACGGACATAATACCATCTGCAGCAGTATTTTCATTCATTTGAAAATCTTCTATTTCCACATTACCGGACTTCAGCATAGAACTGGCCAGGGAATTTTGAAATTGCTGATATTGTTCAGCGGACAATTCCGTATTGTTGGATAACAGATGAATCATCATTTCGGGATTGTTTTTCAGACCGGAACTCAGCCAGACCTTGCCGATCAAAATCCCGACAACCAGGGTTGCAGCCATGCCGGACAACTGAAATTTGGGTTGTGCAAACAACTGGGCAAAAGAATCTGCCAGTTCACTGAAGAAGCTTTTGAAACCTTCCAAAGTCGGTTCTTCATCCTCTGAATTCAACTTTTTCATAATGATCGCATTGGCTTTTTCTACCAATTCCACGGAGGGCATTTCTTCCGGTTCCGATGCCAGAACATTATCCATTTGTTGCAATTCTTTTAATTCATGCTGGCATTTGGAGCATTCTTTCAGGTGTTTCTGAAATATTTTGGTTTCCATCTCCGACAGTTCGTCAAAGTGAAAAAGCATTAACATTTCTTCGAATTTTGTTTCATGTTTCATAATGAACTCCTTAAGCATTCACAAGCGACTGACGCATTTTTTGTGTTGCTCTGAATAAATATTTTTTCACAGTTCCCTCGGTGGTGCCGAGAATTCCCGCGATATCCTTGATTTTTTTTCCTTCATAATGTTTCATAATAAAAACGGTTTTTTGTTTTGGGGACAACTGCGAGAGGGCGCCATGGATCTGCTCCCGAAGAGCTTCATTGTAAACCTCTCTGTCAGCCTGGTCCTTTTCATCACCCGGAATGGTTTCCCACAGGTCCCGCTCTCCATCCTGCATATCCACCGTCTGACTGTTTTTCTGTTTGCGAAAGGTATTATAAGCAATATTAGCAAGAATGCGGTAGGCCCAGGTTGTAAATTCACTTTCAAAACGAAAAGAGTTCAAATTCCTGTAGATTTTCAGGAAAGTTTCCTGGTAGAGGTCTTCGGCATCCTGGTGATTTTTGGTAAACTTGAATGCCAGCCCCAGCATCTTTTGTCCATGTATTTTCATGATTTCCTGAAAAGCCATTTTGTCACCACCTTGTGCTCTTTCTATTAAACCTTTTTCATTATCCTTCATTTTTTCTTCCTTCATATGATAGATTTCTTTTCAAAAGGTTGTCATCATTGCCATAATTATTTAACAATCGTTAACTTCCCCAGCTTGTTCATTTTTTTGCCACTAACTTTCACCAGATAGATCCCGGAACTGACATTGTTGCCGCAGAAATTTTTCAGGTTCCAGACCACACAATCAATTTCCCCAATGGCTTTCTGAACTAACTTTTGTGAATACACTTTTTTACCGAGAAGGTCATAAATACTGACCTCAAAATTTTCGGATAGGGCATTATCACTTTCCGGAAGTGTCCATTTGAAATAGATTTTTGCCCTTTCGCCATAATCTTTAACACAAACCGGATTGGGAGCCACCATAATATCCCGGGTCGGGACCTCGGGATAATTGAAAACAGAATCGGGTGTCTCAGTAATGAGGCGATAAATATTCGGAATTCCCCAGCCATACATATTATCTGGATCATCACTTCTATCGGAAAAATTTTTAAGGTTCCAAATGACCATTTCCGGTGTCCAGAAGGGATATTTTTCCAGGATCAGGGCGCAGCTGCCGGCGATCAGGGGAGTAGCGAAAGAAGTACCGTTGCTGAACCGATAACTGGTCGGTGTACACGTTATGGCCACATGGGTATTGTAACCCATGGCGCAAACTTCCGGCTTGATTCTGCCATCATAGGTCGGACCGTGAGAACTGAAGGAGGCAATATTGCCATTACTGTTGACGGCGCCGACCGTTAGTGCGCCCCGAGCATCAGCCGGCATGATCAAGCCTCCATCAGAAAAGCGGCTGGCGTCATTTCCGGCTGCAGTCACGAAGACAACCCCACGCTCATAGGCCCAGTTGACCGCCTGGGTAGTTACCCCGGTCTTCCCGTCAAAATCAGAAAAAGGATATTCAAAATCATCAAAGTCCCGATAACCCAGCGATGAAGAAATAATATCCGCACCATTGGCCTCCAGCCATTCAATACCAGCCACATAATGATCTTCTTCAATCCGCGTTTCCGAAGCTTTAATTTCCGTCTTTGCCAACAGCATCTCCACATCATAGGCAGCACCAAGGTGGATATTCGGCATATAGCCAGCCAGGCAACTGAAGGCTGCTGTTCCGTGGTCATGCTGAACGTTGCCGGCAACCGAATCGATTGCTGCTTCATCCTGGGTGTTATTATCATTATTAATAAAATCCCATTGACTCATCAATCTGCCGTTTTCGATCATATAGCTAAAAACCTCATGGTCCGTCATAAATCCCGTATCCAGCATGCCAACCCGTACGCCTTTTCCGGTAATACCCATGGCATGAACCGGCAAAATATTCAGCTGTTCCAGCTGGGTACCTGATTTTCCATAAAAATCATTGGATTTAAGCAGCCCCGTTGACTGAAGATCATAAAAGGTATCTTTCCGCCGCGTGCTAAAACGGACTTCCCGGACCGAACTTACAAAAGGTAATGCTGTCAGTTTTTTTTTGTCGCCGGCCCTGATTTCAACACTATAGGCACCCAGAGACCGTGAATAATGGCGTAGTTTTATCACTTCCTTTTCTATCCGGACCCGGATTTCTGCATTCGGCAAATAATCAGAAGGACCTGTCTGCCAGTTAACTTTTGCCAATCGCTGCCGGGTTTTTTGATTATAAGTCAACATCCTGCCTGAAGACATTTCCAGATATTCCTGTTTCAGGAAAACCCAGAGGATCTCAGTTTCTTTTGAAAACAATGATTGGGAGAGGAGTAAACAAGTGAGTAATAATAAGCATAATTTTTTTTTCATGAAGTTTATTCCGGGTTAATCAATAAACATTATCAACTATGGTGAAAAATTTAACATAAATAGAACAAATGTCAAAGCAAGTAGAAAGAACAATTTAGATAATCAGCAAACCATTCTTTTCTGTTGCATGATTCAACCCAAAAACAAAAGAGATCAGGACCCTCCTTAAATTCGAACCGGATTGACGTTTATCGTTTTTTTTATTTATTTATATAAGGATATACCTTAAATTACCGGGTTCAGAGGAATAAAAAAATATTCAAAGAAAGGATAGATTATGCGACCTGTTTGTGTCATAATTCGTGACGGTTGGGGCATCAATGATAATCCCGTATACAATGCCGTGGCCGCAGCAAATACAAAAAATATCGATGATTTAAAAGCAAAATATCCCTGGTCCGTATTACAGACCTCCGGAGAGGCCGTTGGCTTACCCGATGGTTTTCAGGGCTCCAGTGAAGTCGGGCACCTCAATATGGGCGCCGGGAGAATTGTCGTCCAGGAATTAAAGCGAATTGATGAAGGATTTAAGGATGGCACCCTCTATCAATCCGAAAAATGGGCACAGGTCATCGATAACTGGAAAAAGAACAACTCACAGTTGCACTTTTTTGGTCTGTTGCAGGATGAAGGAGTCCATGCCCACATGAACCACCTCTTTACCATGATGCGGGAAGCCAGAAAAGAATACCCTGATGGAAAAATTGTGATTCATCCCTTTCTGGACGGCCGGGATACACCTCCCAAAAGTTGCGAACTCTATATTTTTGAACTGAAAAAAGTCATGAAAGAAATCGGTAGTTGTATGATCGGGACAGCCATGGGTCGTTTTTACGCCATGGATAGAGGAGAAAACTGGGACATAACCGATCAAGCCTACAACTGTATTGTTTCCGCTGAAGGACGGTATGCCGATACAATTGAAGAAGCCGTTAAAAATTCTTATAAAAATGACAGGACTCCGGACGGCACCGAGATGGTCGACGAATATATTCTGCCGCATGTAATCGGTGATTACCAGGGCGTCTACGACGGTGATTCCATCATCCACACCAACTATCGCCAGGACAGGGCCATCCAGATGACCAAGGCCTTTGTTGATCCCAATTACCCCGGTACTTTGCAGGAAAAACCAAAGGTGGTTTATGTCGGTTTTACGCAGTATTATGATGAATTTGAAAATTTCATGCTGGGTTCCATGTCTTCTGGTGGCGGAATGAACAACCTGCTGGGCGAAGTGTTGGCCAAGGCCGGAAAAAAGCAATTGCGCATTGCGGAAACCCAAAAATTCCGCCATGTAACCAGTTTTTTCAATGGTAAAAGCACCACACCCTATGAAAATGAAACCCAGATGGAGATCAAATCCAAAATCGATCCGGCAACTTTCGCCTCCTTTCCTGCTATGGAAGCCTACACCGTAACCGAAAAATTACTGGAAATCCTTCAGGAAAACCCTTATGACGTCATCATTGTCAATTTTGCCAATTGCGATATGGTGGGTCATACCGGAAATTTTGACGCGGCTAAAAAAGCAGTTGAGGTTGTCGATGAATGCGTTGGCAAAGTTGTCGCCAGATTGCTACAACTGGATGCACACATTTTGATCACAGCCGACCACGGCAATGCAGAACAAATGGTGAATTATGAAAGCGGCCTGGTACAGACCAGCCATACGCTTTATCCGGTGGAATGCATCTATGTCGCCAAAGACGCACCCGGTAAAAAACTTCAGGACGGTATTCTGGCTGACATTGCGCCAACAGTGCTGAAACTGGCGGGAGTGGAAGTTCCCAAAGAAATGACGGCCAAAGTGCTGATTGATGATTAATTTTTTTTCAATTCAGTGACAAATTTTACATAAGCCACATTTTTGCAATGTGGCTTATCTGTTCCAATTGAATTATTAAACAACCCGCCAATCGAGGTGCCAAGAGGTCCGATGAAAACCTACAACCCTTCAATTATCATTACCATAATCCTTACCATTTTGGTCAGTAATATTAATCTGACGGGATCAGAAGAATATCAGGTTGATGTCATCAGAAATGAATTCCTCTTTCACCAGGCTCCCTTTGATCAATGCCATGCTTCGTCGCTCGTTGAGCTCGAAAACGGTGAAATTCTGGCTGTCTGGTTTGGAGGCACTCATGAACGTCATCCCGATGTTTGTATCTGGGGTTCAAAAAGAGATCATATAAAATGGAGTGAACCGGTGGTTCTGGCTGACGGATTTATCAATGACTCCCTTCGCTATCCCACCTGGAACCCGGTCCTTTTCAAAACCAGTGATAATCGACTGTATTTATTTTACAAAGTCGGCCCCTCTCCCAGTGAGTGGTGGGGTGTTTTTAAAACCAGCGACAACAATGGTGACAGCTGGTCCGCTCCAGTGAAATTACAAAATGGGCTACCAGGGCCAGTCAAAAACAAACCGGTTTATCTTTCCAACGGCAGGATTCTCAGTCCTTCCAGCGTTGAAAAAAGCGACCATTGGCAGGCACACATTGAAATTTCCGACGATGATGGAAAATCCTGGTCGAAAGCCCAAATTGAACCAACAACAGGGTACAAATTGATTCAGCCGACATTACTGACATTGAAAGACGGGACCATCCTGGCCCTGATGCGAAGCAACCAGAATTGCATTGTAGAAAGCAGATCCAAAGACCTGGGAAATTCATGGAGCAAGCCGAAAAAAACAAGTGTCCTGAATCCTAATTCTGGCATTGATAACGTGACTTTAAAGAACGGACTGCAGGTGCTGGTATACAATCCGGCATCAAGCGGCAAGGAATGGTTTGAAGGACGCAGCAGACTTTATCTCGCAGTTTCAACCGATGGTAACAACTGGAGAGATGTCTACAAACTTGAAGATCATGGGTCCGGGGAATACAGTTATCCGGCCGTCATCGAATCAGAGGACGGACATATTCACATCACCTATACTCATGACCGGAAAACAATCAACTATGTTGTTTTGAAAATAACCCTAAGCAAGTAGCAGAACACAAAATAGATTTAGTCTTTCCAGAGAATCTTTTTCAAAATCTTTCTCATTCAGCAAACTGTGTATCATACAATTTTTTGTAGACACCGCCTTTTTCCAGTAGTTCCGTATGGGTGCCGGTTTCCACAATTTTGCCACCATCCATGACAATGATTTTGTTGGCATTCTGGACGGTTGACAAGCGATGGGCAATGACCAACGAAGTTCGGTTTTGCATGAGGCGCTCAATGGCCTGCTGGACCTTGGCCTCGCTTTCGGAATCCAGGGCAGAAGTCGCTTCATCGAGAATCAGGATCGCCGGATTTTTGTAGATTGCCCGGGCGATGGCTATACGCTGACGCTGGCCGCCGGAAAGCCGGGAGCCGTTTTCACCGACATTGGTATCCAGTTTTTCAGGCAATTCTTTGATAAACTCCATAGCGTTGGCTGCTTCCGCTGCCTGAAGCACTTTTTCATCATCAGTATCGACCATTCCATAGGCAATATTGTTGCGAACGGTATCATTGAATAAAATCGTGTTTTGCGTCACGATGCCCATCATATTACGCAGTGATTTAAAGGACAATTCTTTTATATTAACACCATCGATTGTGATTTGGCCCTCCATAGGCTCGTAAAACCTGGGCAACAGGTCTACCATCGTTGTTTTACCGGCGCCACTATGTCCGACAAAAGCCACAATTTCACCTTTTTTTATGGTCAGGTTGATCTGATCCAACACCTTCTCGATGGATGTTTCGTATTTGAAACTGACATTGTCATATTTGATTTCAGAATTAAAGCTTTCCAGTTCTTTGGGATTCGGGACCTCTTTTACATCCACCGGATGATCCATCAGTTTGAAGATCCGTTGCCCCGCAGCAATTCCCTGCTGTAACTGAATATTAACTTTGTTCAGTTTGCGGATTGGTTCCATCATGGCAAAAACCAGAAGGACAAAACGGAGAAAATCCTCTGCAGTCATTGTGCTGGAGCCGCTCAGAACACTCTTTCCACCAAAATACAGCAAAAGCACACCGATACCAACGGCAAAAACCTCATTGATAGGCGTGGACAACCGTCTCAGTTTAACTCGCCTGTATATCAGTTTATAATATTTGTAGGTTTCTTTAAAAAATTTATCCAACTCAAATTTTTCCATTGCAAAGGCTTTGACGATGCGTATTCCGTGAACCGTTTCATTGATGATGGAAGAAATACCGGCCATCTGTCTCGACGACCGCAGGGATTTCCGGCGAATGCTCCGGCCGATGACCTGCATAATATAGCCGGATATCGGTACGATTAATACTGCCGCCAGAGTCAGTTTCCAGTTAATGATAAACAAGGTAGCCAACATTGTGGCAATATTAATAGGCTCAACCAGCAATTCATCAAAACTGATACTGAGTGTCTCACGAACATTGCTGATATCAAACACAATAATGGAAGAAATTTCACCGGGTTTTTTCTTATCGTAAAAGGGCATCGAGAGTTCCGTCAGATGACGATAAACCTCATTCCGGATATCGGTGATAGCTTTCGACCGGACGTAGCCGAAACTAATTCCTTTGAGATAGTAGAAGAAATTTTTAATCAAAAAAGTAATAAAGATTAATACACACAAGCGTTTGAGAGTTTCCAGTTTCGTGCCGGAGCGAAGAAAATCCGAAGTCCAGTATTTGATTCTTTTATTAATATCCATGTTTTCGGAATTTGTTACTGTCTCATTGATTTCCTTGACAATACCCTGGTTTTCACTGGGAAAAATAAAATTGGCAAAAGAAGCTGTCAACCAGAGTGAACTGACATTGGCGGCCACAAAGAAGAAAGACATTATTAACGCAAAAATCAGCGCTTTTTTATATTGAAGTGAATATTTGATGATTCTAAAAAATATTTTCATAGTGCCTGCAGTTTTCTTTCTATTTCCTGTTTTGATACAGCTGATTCCCGTAGAATGGTGTAGTTATCCCGATGCACCTGAAGAACCGTTGAAGCCCTCTTGTTTTTCATTGGCCCCGCATCGATTATCTGGGCGATTTGGGTCAGCGGATTAATGCTGGTGGAAGTAATGGGATTTGGAAAATTGGCCATGAGCCGGTTCAACGCAAAATGGTGAAGGACCCGAATTCCCGCAAACCCCTTTTTAATAAAGGGATTCGGAAACTGGTTTTCATATTGGGTTCTCAGGACCAGGGTCACCGGCCCAGGGAGAAACAGCTGAATAAATTGCTTTTCGTAATCAGTCAGACGGTCAAAGTCCTTTCGTACTTTTTTCAGGTCAAAATACAATAAACTGAAGGTTTTGGAGGCGTCTCTGCCTTTTATTTCAAAAAGTTTTTCCACGGCTGTCTGATTAAAAATATCTGCTCCGAGACCATATATCGTGTCTGTGGGATAGGCGATAATTTCGCCCTTTTGCAACGCTATGAAAATCTCCTGGTAAGTGACCCTGGCTAAGGACTTGATGATCATAGGTTTTCAATCTCTTCAATTAGCCGATCAAGGATCTGCTCTTCAGGAATTTTATCGATGACCTGTCCTTTTTTAAACAATTGAGCAGTTTTATTGCCACAGGCTATTCCAATGTCAGCTTCACGGGCCTCGCCCGGCCCGTTCACAATACAGCCCATCACTGCAATGGTCAGGTTCTTTTTCATCTGGGCGGTCCGTTTTTCCACCTCTTCAGCTATTTTCACCACATCGGCAACCGTTCTTCCGCAGGTGGGACAAGAAACGATATTGATACCGCGGTGCACCAGGTTGAGGGCTTTCAGGATAGCATAGCCGACTCTGACCTCTTCCACCGGGTCCCCAGTGAGAGATACTCGTATTGTATCGCCAATTCCCTCGGCCAGTAAAGTACCGATACCAATTGCGGATTTGATTGTACCCTGTTTCACCGGTCCTGCTTCGGTGACGCCGAGATGGAGGGGATAGTTATATTTCTGTGAAAAAAGACGGTTGGCTTCAATCATCAGGTAGGTATTGCTTGATTTGAGGGAAAAAGCCAGATCGTGATAATCATTTTCCTGACAAATGCGAATGTGCTTTTCAGCACTTTCCAGCATGGCTTCCGGGGTCGGATGGCCATACTTTTTGAGCAGACTTTCTTCCAGGGAACCGGAGTTGATCCCCACACGAATCGGCACTTTGGCTGCCCTGGCTTTGGTCAGCACTTCTTTGACCTTTTCATCGCTACCGATATTCCCCGGGTTGATTCGGATTTTATCAATTCCTGCGTCGATGGCCATGAGAGCCAACTGATGGTTGAAATGAATATCGGCTACAATCGGGACATTCGTGTGTTTCCGAATAGCCGGAATATTCTGAGCTGCTTTCACATTTGGAATAGTAATTCGTATAATGTGACAATCAGCTGCTTCGAGCCTGTCAATTTCTTCGAGTAAAGGTGCTAATTTTTCAGTATTTGTTGTGGTCATGGATTGTACGGAAACCGGAAAATCCCCTCCGATTCCCACACTTCCAACCATAATACTGCGGGTTTTTTTTCTTTGAATTTCAGACATGAAACCAACTTATTCACAATATATTTTTTAGACAACGAAAAAATATTAATTTTTTGCTTGCGATAATTTGAAAACCGCCATAAATTTAGCCCGCTTTTTGAGCAAGACGACGGAAGAACCTGAAAAGGTCAACCTGGAGTTATGGTGGGTATAGCTCAGTTGGTAGAGCGCCTGGTTGTGGCCCAGGTGGTCGCGGGTTCAAGTCCCGTTACTCACCCAAAAAGGATTATGGTGGTATCGGCTAACGGTTAGGCCACAGGGTTTTCATCCCTGCAATCGGGGTTCGATTCCCCGTACCATCACCAAGGCTGTCATTTCTGACAGCCTTTTTTTTCCTCTTTTTTTATACAAATTTAAAAACTCTCCTATTTCATATTGAGTTTAATTTCATTATGTTTATATATTGTGAAATGACCAGACAGGAAAATATAAATGAATCATAATTACTTTGCAAAATCCATATCCAATATAATTCATCCGTTAATATTATCTCCATTGACCTTTACTATTTTATTTTTCAACCTGCCGATGCGCCATGGATTTTCTTACTTGTACTTGATTATCACACTGTTCAGTATCTCCATTATTCCTTTTGCCTATGTATGGAAAATGAAAACTGAAGGAAAAATCGAAAACATCGACATTCCCGATCGAAAACAGCGTCAGGAGCCCTTCATCAAAGGAACGATTCTTTTCCTGATTACCTCCTTTTTACTCATAATTTTAAGAGCGCCACAAAGACTGGTCCTGATCATGATCATCTACACCATCAATACAGCCCTGGCAACCCTGATCACAAAATACTGGAAAATCAGTGTTCATGGGCTTTCTTTCGGTATTCCCATTGCCACTTTTGGAATGATTTTATCAAAAAGATATTTTTATTTTTCAACATTATTGCCTTTATTAATATATAGTCGGGTAAAACTCAAGGCCCACTCAATTGCGCAGGTCATCGCCGGTTTCAGCCTTGGATTTATTCTCACTGTTTTGCAGATAAAATTACTTTGGCCGGATTTGTTGTAAAAATGAACAATACCTATTAGAAAAGGAACTGCTATGAATTTTAAAATGGATGATGTACTCAGTGTTATATTAGGTGGTGGAAAAGGAACAAGGCTTTATCCTCTGACCCGTTACAGGGCAAAACCTGCTGTCCCGATTGCAGGAAAATTCAGGCTGATCGACATTCCCATCAGCAATTCTCTCAATAGCGGAATTCGAAAAAACTATCTCCTGACACAATTCAACAATCATTCATTACATCGACATGTCAATGACACTTACCAATTCGGACCCTTTTCAAAAGGTTTTGTCGATATCCTGGCAGCCCAGCAAACCAACGCCAATAAAGACTGGTACCAGGGCACTGCTGATGCCGTCCGTCAAAACTCTCATTTTATTTCCAATGCCAATACCGAATATACACTGATTCTTTCCGGAGACCACCTGTACAGAATGGACTACCGGCAGCTGGCAGACTACCATATTGAAAAAAAAGCAGACGTCACCATCTGTGTCAAACCGGTTTCCGCCAAAGAGGCTACGGGTTTTGGTATTCTGAAAGTCAACAGTAAGGGAAAAATTATTAAATTTATCGAAAAACCCAAAGAAGCCATGCTGCCGGAAATCATGTCTCCGGGACTACCGGAAAAGACACCCTTCCTGGCCTCCATGGGTATTTATTTTTACAATACCGAAAAATTACTGCAAAACCTCTACTCCATTCAAAAGGAGGATTTCGGTAAACACATTATCCCCGAAATCCTGGAAGACCATGAAGTCTATGCCTATGAATTCAACGGATACTGGAAAGATATTGGTACCATTGAGTCCTTTTTTACCGCCAATCTGGAACTGGCCAATGTCAACCCTCCTTTTAACTTTTATGATGAAAAATTACCCTTTTATACCCGTCCAAGATTTCTACCGGGTTCAAAAATCAAAAACAGCCATATTGACCGGGCCCTGATTTCAGACGGAAGTTATATCAATAATGCTGAAATTAAACATGCTGTTATTGGATTGAGGAGCCGGATCGGAAAAAACACCAAGATTTCCAATTCAATTATTATGGGATATGACTATTATGAAAAAAACGAAGAAAAAGAAAGTATTCCCCTGGGTCTTGGTGAAAACTGTATCATTGACTACGCCATCATCGATAAAAATGTTCGCATCGGGAACAATGTCAAAATAATCAACAAAAGGAAAATTCAGGATGCTGAAGAAGATTCCTATTACATCAAAGAGGGCATTGTTGTCATTCCAAAACATACTGTGATACCCGATGATACAATAATTTAAGTAAATGGATATCGATCAATTATTATCAAACCTTCACCGATACCCGGAATCTGTTCAGGAAATGGTGGAAAAGCAAATAATATCACGAGGAGTCCAATCCGAATCCGTTATCCAGGCTTTTCTGGAGGTGGATCGAAAAATCTTTGTGCCCGCCAAAGCACATGCTGTTGCCTATGCTGACCAACCGGTGCCCATCGGTTTTTCTCAGACCATTTCACAACCCTATATTGTGGCTTTTATGACTGAGAAATTAGAGGTCAGCCAGGATTCAAAAGTACTGGAAATCGGGTCCGGCTGCGGTTACCAGACAGCCATCCTGGCAAAATTAGCCTGCAAAGTTTTTTCCATCGAAGTTATCCCCGAATTAGTTGCTCTGGCCCAAAAAAATTTACAACAGGCGCATATTGAAAATTTTGAAATTTTCAATCAAAACGGACGGAGCGGTTTAAAAGAACAGGCCCCTTTTGACAGAATTCTGGTGACGGCCGGCAGCCGGGATATTCCCAAAAAACTGATCAATCAACTGGCGGACCGGGGAAAAATGATTATCCCGGTTGGCAAATATTTTGATCACCAAGAACTGTTGCTGATTACAAAGGAAAACAATAAAGTCAGGACCAAACCTATTTTACCAGTCCGGTTTGTACCCCTGGTATAAAAATTTTACAAATCATTAAAAAAGGCGGTAACTCATGAGCAGATTAAAAATTACCCTGAATAATAAAAATGTGATCTTTGAAAAACCAAAAGAAAAAATTTATACCATCTTAAAAAAAAACCTGAAGGACGATGAGTATCTTCCTTTCGTGGTTGTCAAAAACCATAAATTGTGTTCACTGAATGATATTATTCGAGAAGATTCTATCATCAATACTTTTCCCGAATTTCACGAATCTTCCAAAAGGACTTATCTCAACACAGCGGTACTCATCCTCTCACATATTTGCAACCGTAAATTTCATGATTTACACCTCACTGTTTTGCACAGCATGGCCGACGGCGTCTATTGTAAATTTCTGAACCATAAAATCACCGATGAATTGGTTTCCCAGTTAAAAGAAGAATTCCAACAATGTATTGAAAGCGCCCTGCCCATCGAACCGGTACTTTATGAAAAAATTGCTGCCATCAATTATTTCAAATCCGTTGACCGGCTGGATACCACCAAAATGTTGCAGTATTGTTCACAAAATTTTTTAATACTCTATGAATTGGAAGGATCCAAATATTGGGAACAGGCGCCTCTGGCCCCAAATACCAACCTCATCAAGGTCTTTGATATCATGCCCTATTCTGATGGATTTATTCTTCGCTGCCCTGTTGAGGGAGACTTGCATCATCTCCAGGAATTTGCCAACCAGGAAAAGCTCTATGAAGTTTTTCAGGAATTTGTACGCTGGGGTGAAATTTTAAAATTGGTCAACATCAGCGATATCAACGAGCATATTGTCAACCATACCATCCCCGAGGTGATAAAAATTTCCGAATCCCTGCAGGATAAAAAGATGTCCTATATTGCAGACCAGATCAAGGAAACCGGCAAGCGCCTGGTGTTTATTGCAGGGCCCTCCTCATCAGGCAAAACAACTTTTGCCAATAAACTGGCGATTCAACTGAAAGTACTGGGATTAAACGCCCTCACCCTTTCTCTAGACGACTATTTTAAAGACCGTGATGAACTCAAACGCGAACAGGGAGAAAATCTGGATTTTGAAGTTCTGGAAGCCATCGATCTGAAACTGCTGAACCAACACCTGAAATTACTGCTCAACGGCCATGAAATAGCCATGCCGCGCTACAATTTTCTGACCGGTAAAAAAGAAGACAGTGGCCGCAAACTCAAAGTGGACAAAAAAACGATTCTCCTTTTTGAAGGCATTCATGGAATAAATCCGGGCCTGACCCAGGAAATTGATGATAATCTTAAGTTTAAAATTTATATCAGTGCTTTGACCCATTTAAATTTTGACGAAAAGAACAGAATTGCGACCCATGATATGCGCCTGCTGAGACGCATCGTCAGAGATTTTAAATACCGGGGTTATTCTGCCGCCGATACAATCGCCATGTGGAAAAAAGTCGTGGAAGGAGAAAAAAAATACATCTTCAAATTTCAGCAATTTTCCGATATCATGTTCAATTCCGCCCTTGTTTACGAAATGAATGCACTGAAAAACGACGCAGAAAAAGTCCTCATGCAAGTACCTTTTGAACATCCCAGTTATCCTGAAGCCGAACGATTATTAGATATTCTCTCCTTTTTTCTGCCAATCGACGGTGAACATATTCCCGACACCTCTCTGATCCGGGAATTTCTGGGCGGCAGCGCCTTTCAGCAGGGTTGCCCAAAATAATAAACCGCTGTTCAGGACCACACAGACAGTTGTAATAAACCTGAACAAATGATAAAATAGGAATCCTGTCTTGTTAATGACGGTTAAATTACGTTAATTATGCATGATGTCGATATCTTCATAAAAAAAAGAGAGTAAAATGTTCAAAAGAGTTTTTGAAAATATTTTTAAAGCCGACTCCCTGAATATCATCCTGCCGATCCTGTTTGTACAGTTGGTTTTGAGCGTCGGAACCTATAAAATACTCAAACCTCATTTACACAAAAAACCCTGCGCAGTTTGCGGCAGAGCCAACACAGCTGTAAAAAAATCCCTCTGGGAATTTAAGCCCGGCGTATTAAAGCATGTAAAAATTTTTTACTGCAAACACCACTTTGAAAAAGCACCAAAAATTGTCCAGAAAATCCCGTCAGAAAACGATTCGACTGTGAAACGCTACTGGCAAATAACAGTAGCCGGTTATTTACTCTATATCAGTATTGTCTATTCACTGGCGCTTTTCAATCTGTCGATGGTTTACTCTATTTCCGTTCCCCTGATCCAACTGATCCTGTTTTATTTCAAGGGCATTGTTTCCAGTTTCTCGATTTTATTTTTATTTTCATCCTTTCTTATTGCGCCGGTATTCTTTTTCTACCTTTGGGTCAATATCGAATCGGGGAAAATAAAACTTCGTTAGTTTGCCATGGATCTTACCATTTATTTTATACTGTTGTTTCTATTATTGCTCTTGTCGGGTTTCTTCTCCGGCTCTGAGACCGCCTTATTTTCACTGAGCGATTATCAAAAAGAATTATTGCTGACCTCCAATGAGAAAAAAGGCAAACTGATCAAAAACCTTCTCGATAAACCCCGGAAACTGATCATCACCATCCTTTTGGGCAATGAATTTGTCAATATCTCAATCTCGACCATTACTGCTGGCCTCATCATCCACCTGTTTGACAAAGAAACACCCTGGATCAATATCGCCATTGTTCTTCCTGTCCTGTTGCTTTTTGGAGAAATCACCCCCAAAACCATCGCTCTGAGAAACAATATTCAATTTTCTTCTTTTGTTGCCTCACCGCTGACATATTTTCAAAAAATCATCACGCCGGTCCAGTGGTTTATCAAAAACATATCCGATGTAATTGTCAATCTCTTTGTTCGCAAAAAGTCCCGGCAGTCCAATATATTGACCGAAGATGTGGTTAAGGAACTGGTCAGTGAAAGTGAAATGGGCGGCCAGATCAACAGCTCGGCCAAAAAATATATCAACAATATCTTTGATTTCGGAGACACCTTGCTCACCGATATCATGACACCCCGGTCCAATATTTTTGCTCTGCCCGATACACTGACCGTATCCGAAATCATTGACAGCGTTAAAAAAGTCCATCATTCCAATGTGCCCATCTATCAGGGCGATCTGGATAATATCAAAGGCATGATCTTGACCACTGATCTGATCGGCCTCAGCGACAAAGAAATCGCCAACTCAGAAGAGACCCTGGCCGGAATTTTGAGAGAGCCCTATTTCGTCCCTGAAAACCTGCGTGCCGACGAATTGTTTAAAAACCTGAAGTCCAACAAAATTTCAGTCGCCATCACACTCGATGAATACGGCGGCGTCACCGGTATTGTCACCATCGAGGATTTGCTGGAAAAAATCTTCGGAGAGATCTATGACGAGTATGATAACATTGACAAGCATTACCAGAAAATATCAGAAAACATTTTCACGGTTTCCGGTGAAATGTTGTTAGAAGAATTTAACGAAGTATTTCAGACCAGACTGGAGAATGAAGGTATGGAAACCATTGGCGGTTTTGTCTTTACTTTATTTGGAAAATTGCCGGATGAAAAATCCATCATCACCTACCAGAATATCCAGTTCCAGATCGAAACAATACGCTCAAATAAAATCCTTAAACTGAGATTGAAAATAAAAAAATGACCCTTCCAGTTGAAATAGTAATTATCTTATGTTGCGTGATTTTAGAGGCCTTTTTTTCCGGAAATGAAATTGCCATCATTTCACTGGACCGGTTGCGTCTGAAAGAAGAGGCCAGAAAAGGCAAGCCCTCAGCCAAACTCATTTTAAAATTACTGGAAAACCCCGAAAGACTGCTCGGCACAACCCTGCTGGGCACCAACATCGCCACCATTACCAGTACAACGGTGTCAGCCGGACTGTTCTTTTCTCTTTTTGGGCCTTCGGGAATTCCCCTCTCTGTAATTGTCATAACCTCTATCAATTGGATATTTTCAGAAATTGTCCCTAAATCTGTGTTTCAACAGCTTTCCGATGAAATCACCGCCAAAAGCATCTATGGATTGTTGGTGTTTTACATCATTTTCTACCCGATAGTCTGGGTGTTTTCAACGATTTCAAAACTCATGACCACCCTTATTTCCGGTGGAACCAATAATACTGCCGAAAACTCTTTCGTTTCCAGGGAAGAACTGCGTCTGATCATGAACATGAAATATGACCATAGCGATGTTAAACCGGGAGAGCAGACAATGATCAGTAAAGTCCTGGATTTTAATGAAATTAGCGTCAAGGAAGTGATGGTACCTTTGATCAATGTCACCGGCGTCGAATCCAAAGCCACGGTGGCAGAGACCGCTAACATTGTCAAACTGTCCAAACACCGTCGTCTGCCGGTCTACGCCAAACGCGTTGATAAGGTCATCGGCATAATCAATACCTTTGACATTCTTGGACTGGATAGCGATCAAAAAATTGCCCCCTTTGTGCGCCCGGCGCTGTTTATTCCTCCCAGCATGAAAGCAGCCGATCTGCTGGAGGAGCTGCAAAAAAGCCGGAAAAACATGGCCATTGTGGTGGATGAATACGGCGGAGCCCAAGGCATTGTCACCATCGAAGATATTTTAGAAGAAGTGGTGGGTGAAATTGAAGATGAGTATGATGCTTTTTCCGATCAACCAATTCTGGAAAAAAGCAATGAAACCTATGTCAAATCAAACCTTGAAATCGATGAATTCAACGAAAGGACCGGACTCAATTTACCCGAAGGAGAGTACAATACCATCGGTGGTTTTTTTCTGGAACACTATGGACGCATTCCCAAAAAAGGCGAATCCCTGGTTTATGGAAATAAAAAATTTGTTGTCACCAAAGCCAATGAAAGGTCCATTCTGGAACTCAAAATCTTGGATGACCCAAAACCGGAAATCTAAAGCTCACACGCCTTTCTTATCTCAACTTTTCCCTTTGTTTCCCCGGTAACGGCCATTAAATTATTATCAATGAAATAGAGGAGATTAATGGCTTTTAACTATAAAAAATTTAATCCCGAAAACGCAAATGTATGGGATGCTTTTATTGACGGAAGTGTCAACGGAACTCTTTTTCATACCCGAAAATTTTTATCCTACCACAACCAAGACCGGTTTCAGGATTTTTCAATAGAATTCTATCACAAAAATAAACTCTTTTCGGTTTTCCCTGCCGTGGACATTCACTATGAAGGAAAGCGTACCCTGCTCTCCCACCGCGGTGCCAGTTATGGCGGGTTTGTCTACAATGAAGGCCTCTCCATTCGTGAGGCCCATGACCTGGTTGGGGACCTGGTCAAAATGGCAAAAGAATACGGATTTCAGAAGATCATGATGACTTTGCCCCCGGTAATATACGAACGCCGACTCTCAAATTATATTGATTTTGCCCTCATCAAAAATGGCTTTCAATACCAAAAACGGGAAGTCTCCAGCATTGTCAGACTGGAAAACTCCATCGAAGAAAATGTTTCAAAATTTAAACAAACCAACCGGACAGCCTTTCGTAAAGCTCAAAAACTGGGGGTGGAAATTCGCCAGTCCGAGGACTATGAAGAATTTTACCGGATTTTGAAAAAAAATCTCAAAATCCGGCATAATGTCCAGCCAACCCATACACTGGAAGAACTGATCCGGTTAAAAACATTATTTCCGAACAAAATCAGGTTTTTCGGCGCCTATGTAAAATCAGAAATGGTTGCCGGTGTTGTCATGTTTGATTGCAATGCCGAAGTAACACTGGCCTTCTATATCAGCCACAAAGAATCCATGCAGGAGTTTCGCGGTGTGAATCTGCTCTTTTACCATATTATTAAAGATGCCATTGAAAAAGGCTTTCATTACCTGGATTTTGGAATTTTTACGGTCAATATGGAACCAAATTTCGGCCTGGGACGATTTAAAGAAGGATTTGGTTCCAGTGGTGTACTTAGAGATACATTCATACTGGATATCTAAATATTTCGACCGGGATGGAACTATTTTTTACAAAATTTAATAAACCAGAGAACAATCACAGAATCAGAAACTTATATTTTATTCACTATCCTGAGGAAAATTTTGCGGTCAACAAAGGAATTCAATGCTTAAACAAATAAAGTCCCTCACCAAACAAACTCTGGTCTATGGCGTTGGCACGATTGCGACCCGGATGGTAACCTTTCTGCTTCTGCCTGTTTACACCAATGTCATGCCCGATGAAAAATATGGACAGGCAGCTCTGATTTTCACCTTTCTGGCGCTCATGAACCATGTCTATAATTACGGCCTGGATTCCGCCTTTATGCGCTATTACAGTCATGAAAACACCGAAAAAGACAAAACCCTGGTTCTATCTTCAGCTATGATCATGGCTGGTTTATCCAGTTTTGTTTTGAGCATCCTCGTCTATCACTCTAGGTCCTTTTTGGCAGTGAAGTTCCTGGATGACGCTGCCTTTGACAATCTCTTCATCTACGCAGCAGGAATTTTGTTTTTCGATTGCCTTGCCCGGGTACCCTTCGCTTTTCTGCGCCAGGAAAGAAGGCCAATGGTATTCATGGGTGTGCGGTTTATCAATGTCTTGCTGACTTTGGGGCTCAATATCTATTTTGTGGCCCTATTAAAACACGGCGTCAGAGGAATCTTTTTCAGCAATTTGATTACTTCCTTTGTTACAGCCCTCTTGTTGTTTGGCATTATGATCCAAAAAGTCCGTCTAACCTTTTCCCGAAAAATCGCCGTTCAACTGTTCCATTTTGGTGTTCCTTTTGTTCCTTCGGGTCTGGCTGTGGCGGCCATGGAAATGTGGAACCGCATGATTTTGAAGCAATATCTGGGGATGGATGAAGTTGGAATTTTCAGTGCAGCTTACAAACTGGGTATTTTCATGTTGCTCATTGCCACAGGTTTTTATTATGCCTGGCAACCCTTTTTCCTCCGTGAAGGCAAGAAAGAAGAATCCCGTGACCTGTTTGGTCGAATTATGACCTATTTTGTAGTGGTTTCTCTGGGCGCCTGGGTCTTTTTGACAGCCTTTATTAACGACATCGCCAATATTCATATTGGCGGTAAATACCTTCTTGGCCTGGACTATCAGTCCGGTGTTAAAATCGTGCCTTATATTTTAATGGGATACGTTTTTTATGGTATCAATCAGGTCCTGATTCCCGGATTTTATTTTGAAAAAAAAACCAAATATATGGCCATCATCACCATCATTGCCGCTGTTGTCAATGTTGCACTGAACTATCTGCTGGTCCCGGTTTTAGGTATTCTTGGGCCCGGCTTTGCCATGATTGCCGGAAATCTGGCCCTGGTGATTATGTCCTTCTTTGTTTCACAAAAACTCTTCCGGGTCCACTATGAATACAAGCGGCTCTTACTGCTCTTTGTCATCTTTCCGCTTGCAGGATTTTTGATTTATTTTTTACAGCCTCATGTGATCATCAAAATCATCGTTGTGCTGGGCTTACCGCTTATTTTAAAATTTTTCCACTTTTTTAACGCCGGAGAATTAGGGCTCCTGCGAAAATTGGTTAAAAGAGGATGATAACAATGGCAGGCCCAAAGGAAACAATGGTGTTGATTTGAAAAATATCAATCCCCATATCTGTCATGTCACCGTCGGCCACAATCCCACCGATGATCGTATTTTTTATAAGGAGTGCTCATCCCTGGCCCGAAAATATTCCCGAATATCCCTTGTGGCGCCGAAAAGGGAGGAAGTCACCACGAAAAACAACGTCTCTTTTGTCCTTTATCAAGAAAAATCATTTTTCAAAAATCTGGGGATTGCATATCGAACCGCTAAGGCCCTGAACGCCGACCTTTACCATATTCATGAATTTGAACTGCTTCCTTACTTTTTGTGGCTGAAATTTCGATATGGTAAAACAATTATCTATGATGCCCATGAAACAATTTATTATTATTTCATGGAATTTACCCGTCGGCCCAAATACCTCATATGGCCTATTGCAGTACTGGCACAGGCTATAGAATGGATATGTTCTGCTTTCGTTGACCAGGTTATAACCGTGACACCCTGGGTGGCGGAGGGTTTTAAGCCTTTTAACCACCGGCTGGATTTGATTTACAACTACCCCTTGTTAACGCATTTTGAAACCGGCGCAGTGCAAAAATCCAATTTCCCGCTGGTATTGTATCCGGGGCAAATTTCACCGGCCCGTAATATTGAACTGATGGTAGAATCCATGAAATATGTTCGCGAAAAAATCCCATACGCAAAACTCTTGCTCATGGGTATCACAACGCCCTGGTTTAAACAGACACTGGATGAGATCATTCAAAAAAACAGCCTTCAGGACCAAATTGAAATTCGTCCCCCTGTACCCTATCAGGAAATTCCAAGGCTGATGAAATCCGCCCATGTGGGATTGGCTTCCATGGCCCCCAATGAATCCTTCAAACGCTCCATTCAGATTAAACCCTTTGAATATATGTACTGTAAAGTGCCGGTAATTGCCGCAAAAGTACCCTCCACCATTCTTTTTGTAAAAAACCACCAGGCAGGCATCGTGCTTGAAGAAATCTCCGCCCAATCCCTCGCCGCTGCCATTATTACAATTCTATCAAATGCGGAAATGGCTGCCTCCATGGGTGAAAAGGGACACGAAGCCGTCAAGGAAAAGTACAACTGGCAGGAGATGGAAACCAAACTTTATCAAATCTATGAAGAGGTCCTGCATCGATGAAAATCCTCTATATTTCCCCTGAAAATACAGTCGGTACTTTGACCTACTGGAAAAAAGCCCATGAAGCCAACGGGCATGATTGCCGCTATGTGACATTCTTCCCCTCCTCCAGCGGATACAAAGAAGACATCTGTCTTCACCTGCCTTTTTTATCCGCCAGCCGCCGCTATGTGAATTTCCGTTTGTGGTTTCTGAAAAATGTGGAAAAAAAAGAGCCCTGGAAGGACCTGGGCGGAAATCCCCCGGTCTGGGACCCGCCGGCCTGGCAAAAAGGATTGTTTCAACTGCGCGAGTTACTTTGGATTCCCATTATCCATCATGCCATAAAAAAATATGCTCTGGACGAATTTGATATTATTCATTTTGAGTGGGGAACAGACTTCTTCAGAAATGGAAAATTTGCACGAAAAATGAAAACCAAAGGCAAAAAGATCGTCTGCCACTATCACGGCCAGGACATGCGCAATCGTGGTGTCATTCCGGCCATGGATGAACTAAGCGACCTCAACCTGACCAACGAACTGGATCTGACGCACCGTCATCCCAATATTCATTATCTCTTTTTACCCTATGATGTTCGTTCTTTTCACCCCAAGCAAAAACTCAACAATCCCATCACAATCTGCCATGCCACCACCAACCGCAAGGTAAAAGGTTCTGATAAAATTATCGAAGTCTGTCAAAAACTGGAAAAAACCCATCATATTCGCTTTATTTTTATTGAAAATATGCCCCATGACCGCCTGCTGAAACTGAAAGCCGAGGCAGATATTTACATTGACCAGATTACAGACCATGCACCCGGATATGGTATGAACTCCCTGGAATCGCTCTCCATGGGTATTGCCAGTGTCACCTTCATGAATGCAGACTTTCAAAAATTTATTCCCGATCATCCCTTCATCAGCGCCGGAGAAGGGGACCTGGAAGAAAAACTGATTGAACTGATAGAGGACCGTGAAGGGCTCTGGAAAAAATGTGTGGAAGGACGAAATTGGGTTGACCAAGTGCATGATTACCACAATGTCGTTCAAAAATTATATCAATATTACCATGAATTTTTAAAAATCGAAATCTAAAAATTCCAGTGGCATACCCCGCCTGTTTTCAGCTTTGCATTATATTTTGCCATCAGTTATGTTTCCAACTTTCATAGTATTCCAGTCCGATATCCTGCAGCTGGTGGGTCCTTTCAATCAGGCAGGCACGAATGACATCACCAGCAGAAAGAAGGCCGATAATTTTATTGTTTTTGCCTACAAAAAGATATCGAATCTTTTTTCCCAGTAATTTGTCTGAAAGCAGATATATCGGTTCGTCCGCAGTGACAATATCCAAATTTTTGTTCATGTATTCATCGATAATCGATTTATGGATATCAAAATCCTCCATTAATATTGCATTTTTCAGATGCCGCTCCGTCCAAAGCCCCAGTATTTCACCGGACTTCATGATGACCACAGAACCAATATTTTTTTCATTCATTAATTGGATTGCTTCAAAAATGGTTGAACCGGATTCCACTGACACTATTTCGGTTCCTTTTACTTTTAAAATTTCTTCGGCTGTTTTCATGTGGCCACTCCTTTTTATTCAAAATATTGTTCATCTAGTTTATAACGAAATTTATAGAATTTCCAGCCCTGGTACCCAAGCACAACCGGCGGTAATAAACCAGACTTCACTTCCATCCCAATAAGGCCCTACGGTATATTGCAGGACTTTTCCTTCTTTTTCAGTTTTGGCGGTACAAAAAACCATACCCACACCACTGGTAAAACTTTCTAAAAATCCGTTTCCCGGAGAGGAAATTGACAGGAAGCAACAAAATATGCGCAACTTTCCGGGTTAAAAGTATTAACCAAAATCATCGTACAATATATTTTCAGGTTCCACACCCAAATCATCGAGCATTTTGGTGATAGCACTGATCATCATCGGCGGCCCGCAGATATAATATTCACATTCTTCAGGACTTTCATGGTCTTTCAGATAATGGTCATACAGCACTTTGTGAATAAAACCGCAGAGACCACTCCAGTTATCCTCAGGCCGCGGATCAGAAAGAGCCAGGTGCCATTGAAAATTTTCCTTTTCAGCAGCCAGCTGATCAAACTCTTCCTGATAGAAGACTTCCCGTAAGCTGCGAGCGCCATACCAAAAGGTCATTTTGCGGCTGGAATTCAATCTCAGTAACTGATCAAAAATATGGGAACGCATAGGCGCCATACCGGCACCACCGCCGATAAAGACCATTTCTTTATCAGTAGCTTTGGCAAAAAATTCACCGTAAGGTCCGGAAACCGACACTTTATCGCCGGGTTTCAAACTAAAAATGTAGGAGGAACAGATTCCTGAAGGGACATTTTTAAAAGCCTTTTTCTTTCTGTCCCAGGGCGGTGTCGCGATCCTGACATTCAGTTTGATGACATGGTTTTCTACAGGATAATTGGCCATGGAATAGGCACGGGAAGTGGCTTCATGGTTTTTGACGGAAAGGTCAAAAATGCCATATTCTCTCCACTCATCCTGAAATCTTTCATCAATATTGAAATCTTTAAACTGAATGGAGTATTTCGGAACATCGATCTGAATGTAGCCACCGGCCCGAAAATCCAAAATTTCCTTTTCAGGCAGCTGGACCACAAACTCTTTGATGTAGGTGGACACATTTTTGTTGGAAAGGACTTTGCACTCCCATTTTTTCACATTGAATATCTCATCAGGGACTTTTAAAGCCATGTCGTTTTTGACTTTGACCTGGCAGGAAAGTCGCCAGTGCTCCTTGGCCATTTTGCGATTGATATAAGACTCTTCAGTAGGCAGAAGTTCGCCACCACCTTCTGTTACCTGGCATTTGCAAACGCCACAGGTTCCGCTGCCGCCGCATCCCGAAGGAATGAAAATTCCGTTTTCATTCAGTGTGTTCAGCAGGGTATCACCGGCCTGGGTAGAAAGGATATGGTCGGGATCGTCATTGACTTTAATTTTGACATTACCTTTATAGACAAGTTTTGATTCAATAAACGTGATCGCTGCTGTTAATAAAAGAGCAATTACCAAAAACGTTACAATACTGCTGATGATAAAAAGCATCTATTTCTCCTGACAATGATTTGGGAATTGAACATGGCAACTGCAGGTTGTACAGCCATCACAGGAAGCCGGTTTTCCCTGAGATTTTTGTCGTCTCTCTTTGCGGCTTAATACCAGGCCCAGCATCAGTATACTGAAACCAAGAACAACGATAGCCGTCGATAAGGTCAGCATTCCCGTCTTCCTAGATATTTATTCCGGAAAAGGACATAAAAGCCATGGCCACCAGGCCGGTGATCAGCATGGTGATCCCCAGGCCTTTCAATCCTTTTGGAATATGAGAATACCGCAATTTTTCCCGAATGGCTGCCATGGAAATGATGGCCAGAAACCAGCCAATTCCTGAAGCCACGCCAAAAACCGATGATTCAGCCAGTGAATAATTTCTCTCTACCATGAAGAGAGCCACACCGAGAATCGCACAATTGACCGTGATCAATGGCAGAAAGATTCCAAGGGCGTAATACAGCTTCTGGGAAATCTTTTCCACAATCATCTCGACAATCTGTACCATCGAGGCAATTACCGCAATGAACACGATAAAATTCAAAAAGGAAAGGTCAACTATGGCATAAGCCGGGCTGATCCATATCAGCGCTCCTTTTTTTAAAACATAGGTATATACGAACCAGTTGACCGGTGTGGTGATGGCCAGCACAAAGACCACCGCAATTCCCAAACCTATAGCGGTTGATACTTTTTTGGATACCGCCAGATAAGAACACATCCCCAGGAAAAACGCCAGCAGGATATTTTCCACAAAAATCGCTTTTATCGCCAGATTAATTAATTCCATTCATGCTCCAACTTTTTTTCCCGTTAACCAGAGATTGATACTATTGATCCCCACAGGCAGCGGCAAGGTCCCCGGCGCATCAGAATTGTAACCTAATTCCATTTTCTAATCTTCCTCATATTGTCCGGTAACTGAACGTTGCAGCCATACGATCAATCCGAGTAAAAAGAACGCTCCCGGCGCCAACATGAGCAAACCATTGTCGACATACCCCGCGTCATAAAGTCCGTCAGGAATGACTTGGGCTCCCAAAAATTTGCCCGAGCCCAGCAACTCACGAAAAAAACCGATAATGACCAGAACCAATCCATAACCGATACCGTTGCCCAGACCATCAAACAAGGACGGAGCTACCGGGTTGTGCAAGGCAAATCCTTCAAGCCGGCCAAGAACAATACAATTGGTGATAATCAACCCAACAAAAACCGAGAGTTGTTTGGACACATCAAACATAAAAGCCCGCAGGAACTGGTCTACCAGGATCACCATGGTGGCAATGACAGTCATTTCAACAATCATGCGGACGTTTTTGGGTATCCAACTTCGAATCAGTGAAACGATGACATTGGATAGCGCGATGATGACCGTTACAGAAACAGCCATAACCAGGGAAGGTTTCAATTGTGAAGTCACAGCCAGAGAAGAGCAAATACCCAGTACCTGGACGGTAATCGGATTATTTTTTATGATCGGTTCTAAAAATATCTTTTGATTAGACATCGGCTAATCCCTTTGTTTTTGCAAAAAAACTTGATACTTCGCCAGGTCTTTCAGCAGAAAGCTATTGATGCCCTCACAGGTTTTGGTAGCGCCACTAATGCCATCCACTTCATGAATAAGGCCCGGTGAAGCCGGGTCAACTTTACCCTTTACAACTCTTACCGAAACCAGATTTCCGGTGTTATCAAAAATTTGTTTTCCCCTAAAATTACCGGTGAACCAGGTTTGGGTAATTTCCGCTCCCAGACCCGGTGTCTCGCCATTTTTATAAAAAGTGATTCCCTTAATGGTATTGCGGTCCTTTTCCAGGGCCAGGTAGCCATAAATGGTTGACCAGAGCCCCTTGCCGAAAACCGGCAGACAATAGGAAACCACCTGTCCCTTTTCTTTTTGTAGAAAAAGAGGCAGACATTGCTGGTCAGGGGGTTTATTTTCTTCCAGTTCCGGATTGATTTTTTCCACGTTCAGACCCGATTCGACTTTTTCACCCAGTTGATTGACGACAATGGGTTCGATGGCTCCCTCAAACATTTGAAGAATTTCATCAGGCCCAGGGGTATTATTTTCATAGACCAAGCCAACCGCAAGGAGAATATTCTTTTTCTTTTCCACTGCCTCATTGCGTTCCTGCAGCGGACGCAGAAACATGACGGCAAAGGACAACAAGCCGGCTGAGACCAGTGCGATAATGGAAATAAAGATAAAGGAGTAGAATTTTTTATCTTGCACGTTTCATCCTCCTTTTTTTATGGATTGAAACCACAAAATAATCAATCAGCGGTGCAAAAAGATTCATCAATAAAATAGCCAGCATCATTCCTTCCGGATAGGCCGGATTCAGGTTTCGAATCACCAGCGCCAAGACTCCAATCAAAAAACCGTAGATGTATTTACCCAAATTCGTATCGGCGGCACTGACTGGATCCGTGGCCATAAAAACTGCGCCAAAAGCAAATCCGCCCATGACCGCCTGGTAATGAAAAGGCAGGGCCAGCACATGGTCCGGGTTTGGCGCCAGAATATTGAACAGGGTTGTGATGGCGAATCCACCCAGAAAGACCCCCAGCATGATCCGCCAACTGGCTATGTCGGTGATGATTAAAAAGGCTGCTCCCCCTAAAATGGCCAGGGTGGAGGTTTCACCGATACTGCCGGGGATCAAGCCCAAAAACATCTGCCAGAAGCTGTAGCCTTTTTCAGCCAGAAAACTGACCGACGTCCCGCTGTGAACTTCACTGACGACTGCCAGCGGCGTGGCTGTGGTGTAAGTATCCACAATTTGTTGAGAAAACAAAGTCCAGACCGAATCGCCGGAAATGGATTTCGGATAGGCGAAAAAGAGAAAAGCCCTGGTCACCAGCGCCGGATTAAAAATATTCATGCCAACACCCCCAAAAACCTCCTTGCCAATGACAATGCCAAAAGAAGTGGCTACGGCCACCTGCCATAACGGTATCGTCGGCGGCAGGATCATCGGAATGAGAAAACTGGTCACCAGGAACCCTTCATAGACGTCGTGCCTGCGCACCACCGCAAAGAGAATTTCCCAGACCGCTCCGACAGCCAGCGTGACCATATAAATGGGCAATACAATCAGCAGACCTTTCAGAATAATTTCTCCGGTCGTTGCCTTTAGGCCGGCCGAGAGAAAATGCTGATATCCGGTATTGAAAATGCCAAACAGAAAGGCCGGAACACCGGCGATGACGACCAGGAACATGACCCGTTTCATATCCATGGCGTCCCGCACATGGGCCCCTTTTTGGGTTCGCGCCGGCGGTACAAAGAGGATTGCTTCAACCATTTCATAAACCGGGTAAAATCGGTGCAATTTCCCTTTTTCTTCGAAATGCGTTTTGAATTTTTGCAAAAATCTTAACATGAATTTCCTAAAATATAAATATTTACCGGCTATTCGATTCCGGTCAGCGCCTTGATATATTGCAGCCGATCATATTTTTCAGGATGATCAGATTGCAGCCGGCTTAATTTACCCTGAAAGGATGCCATTGAATCATAATGATGGGTTTTCATCCAGATTTCCATAAATGACAACATTTCCTGCACCCGGACCAACTTGTTTGCATAGAGTGTGGAGCAAACCTGCAACGTCTGGGCACCGGCCAGCAATAATTTGATGGCAGTCGGCCCGTCATGTATTCCCGTTGAAGCTGAAAAATCACATTCGACGACGCCAGAGAGATTGGCAATCCAGCGCAAGGAAAGATAATACTCTTTGGGCGAACTGAAAGGAGAGGCCGAGGTCAATTCCATTTTTTCAATATCGATGTCGCTTTGATAAAACCGGTTGAAAAGGACCAGAGCTTTGACGCCCCGATTGACCAGCCGCCGGGCAAAATGGGCCAGAGATGAAAAACCAGGCCCCAGTTTGACAGATACGGGTATCGAAACTTTGGCCATTATTTTTTCCACAATTTCCAGATATCGGGCTTCGATGACTTCACCGCTTGTTTTCGGATCATAATTATTCAAAGCAATGTTTAATTCCAGGGCATCAGCCCCATGATTTTCGATCCGGGTGGCAAAATCCGTCCATTCCCGGGCACTGACACAATTCAGACTGGCAATAATGGGTATCGAAGCCATTTTTTTGGCTGCTTCCAATAGATCCAAATATTCATCCAAACTGTGCTCTTTGCTGTAATTTCGAATATAATCAAGACTTTCGGCATGAGCACCGCTATAGAGATGCTGTTCCAATTGCTGGGTTTGGGCAGAAATCTGCTCTTCAAACAGGGATTTGAGAATGACGGCGCCAGCGCCACTGTCCACAATATTTTGAATTCCGTCCAATGTTTTGGACAGACTGCTGCTTGCCACAATGATTGGATTTTTGAGTTCCATTCCCATATAAGTCGTTTTCAAGTCCATTTTTCCTCCCGCTTTATAAAAATTTTTACACTTATCGTCATCAGCCTTCCTTCAAAATCAGCCTGATACCCTGCCGCAGGTTTTCCTGCCATTCTATTTTTGATGGACAGATATATTCCAATAGCGCCACATCTTCTTCGACTACCTCATAAATTCCCAGTTGCTCCATTTCTTCGATATCCCCGATAATGATGGATTTCATCAAATGGACCGGGAAAATATCCATGGGTAAATATTTCTCATAAAGGCCGGACACAACAAAAGCGCGTTCACTGCCGTGCTTTCGGGTGGTCAGGCCAAAGGGTTTTCTGACGTGAAGCAAGGTTGAGAGAAAAGACCGGGAAATACTGAGTTTTTTCAGGCCGGGCGCAATCCAGCCGAAAAATTCATAGCCCGCTGCTTCCGGTATTATGGAAACCAGATTGTCAAAATAACCCACAAACCCATCTGGGGAAATTTGTCGCCCGGTCAGAATATTACCGGAAATAATGCGGGCATTATCTTCACTCTTGACAAAACCGGAAACAGTGGCGCCCAGACAGGTCCGAAAATATTTTTTTTCAACCGCAGCGGGGCCACTGACCTTGACCAAAATTTGCGGATCGATCTGACCGCGGGTAAAAAGTTTACCGATCAGAATGACGCCCTGGACGCCAATGGTCCAGACCACATCCTCCCGGCTGAGAACGGGCTGAAGGTGATGAATTTGGACCCCTACATTTCCAGCCGGATGTTTTCCTTCAAAGAGATGAAAATCAACATCCCTGAAGCTTTCAAAAGCCGCCCCTTTTGGGGTTGCGGCGGACACATGTAATTTTCCGGAAGTCAGTTGCGACAGAATGGACAATCCTGTCTGGAAAGCCTCCTCATTACCCTTCAGAATCAACTCCAGGTCCGGCGCCATTGGTGATGTGTCGGTAGCGGAAATAAAAATATCCCTGGGAACCCTGTCCGGATTTGCAGTAACATTGAAAGGGCGCTGCTTCAGCAACAAAAAGAGGCCTGATTCCATCAACAGTTCCAGTATTTTTTCCCTCGTCATCCCGGTAGGAATTTGAAAGGACACAGAACCTACTTTTTCATTGGTCTTAATCACAATTTCCGTGATCACTCTTCTCTCTCCCCGGTTGATGGCAACAACGCGGCCGGAAAAGGGCGCCGTCAGTTTAATGGCTTTATTGGTTTTATCAAATCCAAGGACTTCTCCGGTTCGGACATTGGTATTAATTTCTACCACCGGTTTTAATTTTAATCCCTCGAAATCCACCGGTTTTACGGCCACCGTTTCGGGAACGCCAATTTCAACTATTTCCTCTGAGCAATCATCGGAAATATTGATATCGTACCCTTGCTTCAAGCGCAAAATTTTATTTTTCAAATTATATTCCTATACATTTCAATATTTATAGAAAAATGGTTTTTCCCTTCAAAAATTTTAAGAAAATAATTTGATTATGTAAAGACGATTTGCGCTTCGGCTGGTATTTCTCCAATAAATATTCTTCCCAGCCCACAAAGACACATTTTTAAACCCAGCCTATGCTCCGAATTGTGATGAAAAAGAAAAGGGATGACCCAAAATAGAATAAACACCCGGATTCACCCCAATCTGTCTAAAAAACATCACTCATTTCTGTTAAGATCCAACAGAAACGTTACTATTCGTTAAAATATTCTAAAAAGTAATTTCTATATTATTATTCCGGTCCGATAACAGCCCGGGTCCAACACCGATTTGTCCCGATTAGGAACGATGAGTTGCAACTGGGTGTCCGGTATTCATCTTTTGAATTTTTTCATTATTTTCTGCTGACGGTTTAAGGTATGGTGTCGTGCGGGTTTACGAAGCGATTTTCAAGTCAGTTTATACCGATTTATTTTACGAGCCACATCGGCTCGCTTACCTCTGAAACCCGCAGGCACTAGACCCTGTGTTACACATTGTCATCCTTTGATTTATATTGACACTTGCACATTCTTCATTTTTTTCAAAAGTCTATTTGTGCAGTATTTTGTTTAAAGTTTTATAAATTCCACCCTTCGGTTTTTAGCTTTATTCTGAGGTGAATTGTTTGTCATTATGGGTTCGATTTCTCCCTTGCCATCTGATTCAATTCGACCTGATTCAATTTGAAATTCCGTAACGAGGTATTGTTTTACATTTATTGCCCTTCTTTTTGATAGATCAAGGTTCATTGCATCGTCGCCATCGCTGTCGGTGTGCCCGGTAATTTTAATTCGGAGTTCCGGATTTTCTTTAAGCACGGTAGCAATTTCATGAATTGTTCCGTAGGATTCAGGTTTTACAATGTCTTTCCCTGAGTCGAAATAGATACCATAAGACACCAGTTTTCCCTCGGTTATCAATTTACTGCGCGTATCGGGTGAAGCTGTTGTAATTTTTAGATTGCTGATGTATGGCAAACTCGCACGGTCCCAGCCTGAAAACCTGAAACGGTTAAATTCGGTTCCGGTATGAATATTTGTTCCCATATCCACAGCTTTCATTCCTTTATGGTAAATTCTAACCCTTCGGTTTTGCACCCAGATTATTATGTGATTTACTTTTTCAATTTCCACAGTTGCTTTCGTCCCCTTTCCCTCAAGCCAGTCATCGTTTTCATTGTTATAACCCTGGGTCTGCCAGGATTCATTCCCGATTACGATATGTAGCCCCTTTTCCCCGGGAAAGAGGTCATCATTGAGTTCCCTGTCTTCTGTTTCCTGATAGAAAGTCAAAACAGTTCCGTCGGTATATTCCGCATCTGGAACAAAATCAAACTCCATAATAAAATTGGAAGGAAATGCTATCGTCTTTGTAAAACAATAGACTGCATCTTCTCCGTTCAGATGAAACCATTTACCTTCGGCTATATTTAAAGTCTTTACCTCACCGCTTCCATTGCTTGTCCATAATGCAGGAAAATCGCCAATATTAACCTGAGAAAAATCTTCATAAAATAAAACCTGATCCCCCGGAACGAAATCATATTTAGAAGAAGATACAAGTTTGTCCTGACCATACATCAAATTTGACATAAATAAGAAACTGATTAATGCCAAGTTAAAAATTTTCATTTTCATTTTTTTATCCTTTTTTAATTAGATTAATTATGTTCATTATATTGGGTAACAGGTATATAAATACAATTGTTTATATCTACCTTTTATCATCGACAAAATTCTTTCAGAATCAATATCGGATAGGCTAAGATTCAGGAATTCACGCTTTCTTTAACCAGCAAAATATTAGCATTAATACAGATATCTGTTTAATATTTGTAGAAGAATCAAGAATTTTCTTTACCTCATTTTCAAATAATACTTTAGGCAATTTAAATTCTTTTTAAGGGCGATGCAAGGTGTAAAATTATTTTGGTCTATAAAGTATTTTTTTTCATAATAGAATTTGATTGCTTTCATTCTTTGATTTTGTTGACTGATTGAAAAATTTTTTGAATCACCAAATTTTTATATTTTTCTCCTATGAATCTTAAATACTCTCAAGACACCCGGACAACGTCACACTACCTGCCAATATAAAATAATGACCCTCCCTGACCACGGAATTCATCAGCCCGGTTCCAGAAAGTCCGCTCCTATGACCAATAAATTTTGATACTCCATTTCTATGCCCGGAATGGTAATAAAAAGGAAAATGGATGACCCAGGACAGGATAAACATCCCGGATTCAACCCGGAAAATCTCAAAAAAATCATGCATTTTTGTTAAAATCCGACAGAATCGCAACTATTGGTTAAAATATTCTAAAAAGTAATTTCCCTATTATTATTCCGGTCTGGTGACAGGCCGGGTCCAATACCGATTTGTCCCGATTGGGAACGATGAGTTGCAACTTGGGGCTCATTAATTGCAAATTTTATCTTAATAATCTTTCCTGCAGCAAGTCTGATAAATCTCTTCTACCATCTAAGACACAATGAATAAAAACAGTTGTATTTTCTATTGAATAAATGATTCTATAGGGTTTAAAATGTATTTCTCTATATTCTAGAACGCCTATTCTTTCAAGTTCAGGAGGGAAATGTCCTCTATTGGGCAGTGAGACTAATCTATATATCCTATCTTCAAAATTTTTTATTAAATATTCTGCTTTTTCAACTGAATCATTTATTGCAACATATTTATAAATACTGAAAATATCTTCTTCAGCATCAGAAATTATATGAATATTATATTTCATTTAATTTTTCCTGTTCAATTCGTTTTCTAATTGAATTAAACGATTCTGAAACTGGCTTAGATTTCTTATTCTTTAAATTTTTATTACTAATCGCCAATATTTTTAATAAAGCGAGACTATCTTGTAGCTGTTCATATTGTTTTATATCTTGAAGTATTGCCTTTGCTTCTCCATTTTGAGTTATAATAACAATTTTATTGGTGTCATTAATTTCTTGAAGAATTTTCGAAGCATTTGCTTTTATGTAACTAATAGGTTTTACAGATTCACTTGCTTTCATAATAGTATTCTCTCTTTTAATAGTAGACTAAATATAGTCTATATATGGGTTGATGGCAAGCCGTTTTTATCTGCTCACCCCAAGCGTCACAAGCACTGGTGGCGAATGCAATTCGCCAACCGTACTCCGCCCACAATGTTGCCAGCACACGGGCAGAAAGGTGTTCGCCTTCAGCATACTATTGTCCGACCACTGGTTAAGAAAAAAGCCTTCTTCGGCCCGAATTACCAATCTAAAAGATACAAAGGAATGCCAGGCAATAAGGCCCTGGCAGCCATGATGCAAAAATTCCTGAAGACTTTCTATGGCTGGTAAAATTCCGATGAACTTTCGATAAAAATCGAACACTACCATATGCAGCCTTTATACATCACAATACTAAACCCAGTATTTACGTGGCAGTCCCGTCTGATTTCAGGAACTTATCTATAAGAAAAGCCCTTCCGGGTTATGATTTGAATGAGGGCGCTTCTAAAATCCGGTAAAAATTACCAAATTAATCCCTGTCACCCTGACTCTATTAAAGAAAAATTCCTTTGAACTTCAAAGATCATTCTTCCATTTTACTCAGTGCGGTCGGGTTTTCGAGGCGCCCTCATTTGAGTTTTGGATCAATTAAAAAATTTGTGTCGAATCTAGATTTAAGAACTTTGCCAAAGCCCCATTGCTTGGATTGACAGATTTAAATATTTTTCATATCCAGATAATTTTTCTGAATAAAGGCTACCAAATCCCTGATTTTTTCATTTTTTAATCGATAAAATATTTGCTTTTTATCTCTGCGGTTATCGATGATACCGGCCATTGTCAAGAGTTTCAATTGCTGGGACACATTGGAAATTTTTCCAATCTGAATGATATCGACAATGTCCGTCACGCAAAAATCTCCTTCGAGTAGCAAACAAAGAATTCGAAATCTGATTTTGTTGGATAATAGTGAAAAAAGGCTGATCATCTGCTCACAGACAGGTTCTCTGCTATTAAATTTTTTCTTAATTGCCTGAATTTCTTCTTTACTTAACATAGTCACTCCTTTTCAATAATTTAACAAATATTAAAACCCCACAACAAAAAAAACAACAAAAAAATTTTAATTTTTTATTAATTATTATAGTCTTGCAAAATTTTTAGTCATGAATCAAGTTTTTTTTAAAAATTGTGACATTCATCAAACCCTTTTATTATATTCTGTTCCATTTTACTTTTGGTACAGTTTTAATCAAACAAAAAAAAGGAGTGTTTATGAAAAAAATCGTGTTTGTCACTATTCTCACCTTATTTTTTATTCAATGTAATTGGTTTGAATCTTCAACAAAATCTAAAAAAAAGGACACTGAGGCAGTAACTTTTCTGGCCTTATATTTACCTGGTGGTAATTTATCCATGGGCAATGATAAGCTGATTGCCCTGATTGAGGTGAAAAACGGAAAATCGGAATTTTCACCCCTGGCAGATCTTTATCCCTACAACGACGAACTGGTAAAATACGTTGATATCAACAACGATTTTCTGGTCATGGGCCTGCACCGGGATTTCAATGAAGACAAAACAACACGCGGCGTATGGCTGGATATTGACTCCGGCAACCAGACAGATCTGCCGATTTTTCGTCTGGATTCAGAAAGTGAATATCCCTATTTTCAAAGCAATACAGCCAGAATCAGCGACAACGGCTATATTCTCTATTTATCAGCCACAAACAATCGATATTACGGTGATACCTACCGCCCCTATCTGATTCGGTACAATCCTGCTGATGGCACCCATCGGGTCGCACCCTCACCCAACAGTTTTATTGTCAATCAACCTGAAAAAGGAAACGATACCGAAGCTGGCCAGTTTGGGACCCATACGGCCATATCTCCGGACGGACGGTATGCTTACGGTAATATTGACGCTTTCGGTGTCAGCGGAAACATACACTGGGACTATGAAATTTTATTTCAATATGATTTTGAAAATGACCAGTACAAGCGACTGGGAGAAGAAGGGGATGCCGATGTCAACTTTCTGGGTATGACCCGCGATGGCAGGTATCTGGTTTATACAAATGGTTATCAGAAAAAGCTGTACAACCTCCAAACCGAAGAGGTGAAAGAATTTTCCATCTACGCAACCAACTTTAATCCCTTGCAGAGTAATTCCAATGGATTTTGCAGGACCACATCTATCGGCATTTATTACCAGGATTTAGTCGATGATCAGGAAATCCAGGTTATTCATTCCAACAAAACTTCCAACGCCCATTTTTCTGAAGATGGCAGCACTATTTATTTTACAATGGGTGGAAGTGATGTAAATTATATTTGCAAATCCCTGGATTTACAGGAAAATACAGACTGGGATACCCTGGCCACAGTTTCCAAAGAATTTAAAGATTTTCTGCTGGTTCGCTGATATCAGAGACCTGTTTTTTGTTATTATAAATATTACTATAGTAAAAAAACAAAATCCAATCGGACCCATTGAGTAGTTCAGGCTTTTAACTCACAGGTTCGATTGGATTTTTTATGATGCTGATACCCTTGGCAATTTTGCCAGACTTTTGAACGGTTTAAAGGTTATTGAGAAAAAAATCCGTTATTTTCGTAAAAAGATGGTAGCGGGTATTACCACCATAGATGGAATGGTTTCGATTGGTATAGAACATCATATCAAACTGAATATTGGCCTGTACCAGTTCTTCAACATATTCATAGGTATTTTGAGCATGTACATTATCATCAGCGGTACCATGAACGATCAGCAATTTTCCCTTTAAATTTTTGGCTGTCACCAAGGCAGAATTTTCGGCGTATCCATCTGGGTTGAGTTGAGGTGTGCTGTTATAGCGTTCAGTCCAAATCGTATCATAAAACCGGTAATCCGTCACCGGCGCCACGGCAACCCCAGCCCGAAAGATACCCTGGCCCTTTTGCATGGCCAGAAGTGTTGTATATCCGCCATAACTCCAACCCCAAATTCCAATTCTGTCGGGATCCACAAAATCCAGTGTTTGCAGGTATTTTGCAGTGGCGACCAGGTCATCGGATTCATATTTTCCGATTTGTTTATAGGTGATTTTTTTAAACTTTTCTCCCCGTCCGCCGGTTCCGCGTGTATCGACAGCAACAACAATATATCCTTTTGCATTGAATGACTGATACCAGTCACATATCCAGTTGTTTCGGACACTTTGAGAACCGGGGCCACTGTACTGGTCAATCAGCACAGGATATTTTTTAGCCGGATCAAAATCAACGGGCTTCTGAATCCAGGCATGAAGAGCAATATTTTCATCGGTAGTAAAGGTGAAAAAATCCCGGGTCGCAAAGTTGTAATTTTCGAGACTATCTTTAACGGCCTGATTATCTTCCAGCAAACGAATCAGATTGCCTTTTGCATCATGAAGGGTCACTCGTTTTGGTGTCAGTGAATTTTCAAAATTATTAATAAAGTATTGAAACGTGTGAGAAAAAGCCGGGGAATTTGTCCCTTCATGATCTATCAAAGCACTGACATTTCCCTCCAAATCTGCCGCCATTATCAAATTGTTGCACGGATTATCTCCATAGGCCAGATAAAAGACCAGCCGGTTTTTTTCATCCAGTCCGTAAAACCGGGCCACTTCATGGCCTTTTTCCGTGAGGTTTCGAATTTGGCCATCTTTCAAACTGTAGAGGATAATATGTGTCTCTTCATTTTTTTCGTTGGCAATCAAAAACTGTTCATCATTGACAAAAGTAAAGGAATCAAAAGCACGGTCGTCCACATATTCCGTCTCCTGGTCATTATAAATAACAGTCGATTTTCCATTTTTCGGATCGGCCAGCAGAATTTCCAGGTGGTTTTGCAGACGGTTCAGACGCAAAATCGCCAACTTTTCAGAGTTTGGCATCCATTTGATTCGGGGAATATACTGGTCCGTCTCAGCACCGATATCCATTATTCGGGTTTTTCTTTTTTTAAGATCGTATACATGGACCGAGACAATGGCATTTTTTTCGCCGGCTTTGGGATATTTAAACGTATAATTTTCAGGGTAGATTTCATTTTCTTTTAGATCCGGAAAAGTGCCTTTAAACCGCGTCATATTAAAGGTTGCCACCATGGACTCATCGAAACGCAGGTAAGCGATCATTTTCCCGTCCGGGGACCATTCATAAGCCCGACTGAAGGCAAATTCTTCTTCATACACCCAATCGGGGGTGCCATTTTGAATTTTATTGGTTTGGCCATCAGCTGTAACTTGTATTTCTTTTCCGGAAATCAGATCTTTGACGTAAAGATTATTTTCAAATACAAAGGCGGCTTTTGACCCGTCGGGAGACAAAGAGGCGATCCGGACCTTGTTTTTTTCGGTTAATTTTTGCAGTTTCTCAGCCTGCTTGTCCCAGAGGAAATAATCTGCAAAAAAGGAATGGCGATAGAGTCTCTCGGGATTAGTGTAAAACAAAATTTTGGATTCATCGGCAGAAAATTCATAATCCTGTATCGCCCTAAGACCATCAATGCCGACAATAGAAAACAATGTATCAATAGTCTCTCCTGTCTTGTAGGAATACTGAACAATTTGGCTTTTGCTGTTGACCAGCGAAGTATAATGTTCACCGTCCTTCATGGATTTCAGGCCGGTAATGGATTGAGTACTGAATTTGTTTGTTTTCAGTATATCTTCCAGGGTTATGTCCTTTTTAGGTGCGGCATTGCCATAGGCCAAGGCAAAAATGGCAGATAAAATTAATCGAATAAAAAATTTCATGGTTCCCCTCACTCTTTTTTTACACAAAAAAATTTATAACTACAGAATATGCTCAAAATCAAAATATAATGAAACAGATTTTTCAAGGATCAATTTTATCTTCATTTGATTTTGTTAAATCGGCGATTCATTTTAGGCTCGTCATTTAAATAGATTTCCATCACATACCGCCCTTCTTCAAGATGGGAACAATCCATGCCGATGGCGGAATCTTTAATATTGGAATAAATATGCTCCTCAATAAAACGGCCGTCTTTTGTGATCCTGGTCTTGATTGTTGAAGGTTGATGGACCAAAACGTAAAGTTTTAAATCATCACTGACCATTCTCGGAAAAATATTGATTGAAAAATATTCATTTGTGGTATCAACAACCGCATGGTTTCTGGTCTGAAAGGCAAAAAACTGGCCGTTTCCGCAATCGCTTTCAAACAATTTGATAATATTGCCTTTCAGGTCTTTTAATCTTAAATATCCATATCCGGCATTGGCCATAAACCAAAATTCCAGACCATCGCCGGCAGTGTCTGTAAGGGCCAGGGCATAATACCCTTCCGGCAATAACAACGTATCCTGATAACGGGTAGCTGAATCCAGTGTTTCGGGGGCTTTATAAAAAACCGTATCAAGGTCACTGTTGATGATCCACAGGGAATTTTCCCGCGGTTTATTGTTGGTCAGAAAATCCACGATAAATTGGGTCGGAAGGGTCGGCACACTGAAAAATATTGAAGAGAGAGTATTATCTGGTTTCCATTGGTCTTTTTTACCATTGGGTTTTGACAATGTGACAGTAAATCTATTTTCTCCTTCACGGGCTTCAATAATTCCCGGTAAAACAATTTCAGTCTCCTGGTTAAATGCCAGGTTTCCTTTCCAATTGTATTTATGGGGTTTGAAACCCTCCGTTTGGTAGGTTACCACCAGACTTTCAAGAAGTTCCGCCCCCAGGTTTTTAATTTTAATTTTCGAATTGAATCCAGCCGGATTATACCGGTTATAGGGGTCCGATTTGTTGGGTGCTATAATGGATTCGACAGCGACATCATATCGATGGGTCGGGGCTGAAAATTGAAATAGGTATGCAGCAATCTGCTCATAGGGTTGATTGACATCATGGGCCCGGTAGGGTTCCATGGACAAATCAAGAATATGGTTTGGTTTTGTAAACGGAAAATCGATAATATCAGGGTTTTGGAGGTCACCGGGGCACCAGTTTCCCCGATCAAAAATCCAAGTGCCGCCCTGGGGATAAAGCGGATTATTGCCGCATTCTTTCCAGATATCCCGATGATCGATGACCATTCCATCCAATATGATTTCACGCCATCGACGGCAAAATTCACTGCAACCTCTGAGGCTGTCCATCCCATGCCCGGTATGCTGAATTCGAATCCTTCCAAAAACACTTCCCGGGGCAGTTTTGATTTGGATCGGTTTGAGGTTTGACTCAATATCATTTTCAGGATTACCATACTGAAAATTGTCTTCCCATAATCGTTCCATGGAAATGAATGTTGCGATTTCCGGCCCGTATTCAATATCAAAATCAATAGTCAGGTCCCAACCCAACTCCGGACTTTCATATCCGGAATGAATATATTCAATTTCCACGCTATCTCTCAAAAAATATTGAAAATCTGTCACATCTACCTGCCAGGTATAGCTCCATCCTTCCTTGAAATTGCTGCCATAGGGCGTCAGCATTCTACCGATTTCATAATTAAAATTTTGGCCTTTCATACCGCCGGAACGTAAAATTTTTATATGGTCTCTGTAATCCCAGTGGGCGATGGCCCGATCCGCAGGATAGGCTAGTGTTACATTCATCTTCATGCGGCGAATGCTTTCATGCCTGGATGGAAATTGCGCCCATTTAATGAAACTTTTCACACCCTTTGAGGGATCGGTGTTTATTAAGGAATCATGGGCCCTGACAGTTGCCACTTTTTCCGTTGCATAACCAATTGAGAAGAGTATCCATATAGTCAATACTATTTTTTTCATAAACATTCCATCTTTCATCATTAAAATTCCAAATAGACTACAAAGTTATCTCACCTTTCAATCGCAAATCTTCCGAAGACCTCCCGATATAAACTGTAAAGGTACCCGGTTCAACAACTTTTTCCAATGATTGATCAATCATTTCAAAATCAGATTTTTTGAGATAAAATGTGACTTTGCCAGTTTCATTTTTTTTCAAAAAAATTCGACTGAATTTTTTTAATTCAAGGACCGGCCGGACCACCGATGCCACCTCATCGTGAAGATATAATTGAACGACTTCATCTCCATCACAGGGGCCGGTATTGGTAATATCAAAAGCTACTTTCCAGCCCTGGCTTTCACGATCTATTTTCAAATTGCCATAGTCGAAATCCGTATAGCTCAATCCATAGCCAAAAGGAAAAAGAGGCTTACCGGTAAAATTGATGTAGTAATCTCCCCTGCCGGTGGGCTTGTGATTGTAATAAAGCGGCAATTGGGCAACATCCTTTGGAAAAGTAATCGGCAATTTACCAGAAGGATTGACCTCACCCAGCAATACCTCAGCAATCGCCTGTCCTCCAACCTCGCCGGCATACCAGACAGCAATTATACCATCGACATTTTGGAGCCAGGAATCCATTGTTACTGCGCTGCCGCCGGTCAGGACAACGATTATTGGCGTTCCTGTGTGTGCAATTTCATTAATCATTTGTTCCTGTTTTCCCGGCAGTGTTAACATCGCACGATCATTGAATTCACCTTCATTGATTCCAACACAAACCACAGCAACTTGTGATTCTTGTGCCAGCGCCACAGCTTCACGAATCTGTTTTTTATACTCCGGAATACCGATGGTCCACACCAGATTGATTTTTGTTCTTCCCTGGGGCTCATAATACTCCAGTTGAATATCATAAAATTTATCCTGCTGAAAATTGAAGAAGACCAGTTCCGGTTCAAATCCGCCTTTTGTTCTGTTGTCGATGATCAGTTTATTGTCCAGCCAAAGCCGGTAGCCAGAATCACCATCAATTCCAATTTGGTATTTTCCTGTTTGGGGGGATTTCAATTTTCCGGTCCATCGGACTGAAAACCAATCTTTGGAAATCCCGGGATGAGGGGACAGAAATGTCCATCGAAAATCAATTTTCTTGTCCCATCGGACTGAAGGAACACCTTCAAAATCAATATTGTCAAAATATTCTCCTTTGAGGCCGGAACCTTCGCTATTGGACAGATATTCTTCAGGTATGGTCATAAAATCATGATTTTCCCGGCCAACACCGGCACAGTACTCAATGTCACAGTTTTTGGCTAGACTTTTTAATCCCTTGAGAATGGAAATGGTATTGATACCCGGCCCGGAATAGCCACCTTGCCGCGCTTCAATCGCATCAGGCCCGATTACAGCGATTTTTTTGATTTTTTTAGATAAGGGCAAAAAATTATTTTCATTTTTCAAAAGAACAATAGATTTTCTGGCTGCTTCCAATGCCAATTGACGATGGTCAGGATGACCATTCCATTTTCCCGCCTCTTCAACAGAAATATAGGGATTTTCAAAAAGCCCCAATTGAAATTTGGCCCTTAAAACCCGGCGCACAGCGTCATTGACTCTGTCCAAGGGTACCTTTCCCTTCATCACCGCACCTTTGAATAATTCTGCGTGTGAGAAGGAAGTCTGGAATATCACATCCAATCCGCCCTTTAACGCCATCGCTCCGGCATCTTCCCAATTATCAACATTTTCATGAAGTGAATAAATTCCACCGACAGCATTTGCATCAGAAATCACAAAACCTCTGAAGCCCCATTCTTCTTTTAATGTTCTGATCAACAATTCATCATTTGCTGTGCAGGGTATACCGTCCAGGGAATTATAGGAAGTCATTACCGAGCGGGCGCCGGCCTTTTGAAAAGCCGTCCTGAAGGCCGGATAATAAATCTCCTTGAGCAGTCGCTCATTGAAATGGGCCGGATAACTATCCCGTCCACCATCAGCAACATTGGCAACAAAATGTTTCGGTGTCGTTATGACATTTAGTTTTTCAAAAGGAGAAATATAGGCTTTTCCCATCTCAGAACAGAGTAGAGGATCTTCACCATAGGTCTCTTCGGTCCGTCCCCATCTGACATCCCTGGCAATATTGACGACCGGAGACAAAATCTGATTGATGCCCCTGGATCGGGTCTCCCTGGCCACAGCAAGTCCGATATCTGCCACCAGAACCGTATCAAAAGTCGCAGCCAGTGCAATGGATTGTGGAAAAGAGGTGGCCCCGGACCGAATTAATCCGTGCAGCGCTTCATCGAAAATGATGACTGGTATTCCAAGCCGGGTTTCTTCCACGAAAAATTTTTGTATTTCATTGACTTTTTTGGCGGTCTCAACTGCCGTGGCAGCGGCATCATACTGCAGCACCTGCATTTTTTCATCTTCAACAGCGCCGACAGTACCGACCTGCAGGCCAAAAATTCCCTGTTTCAGATTTTCTTTGCCAATTGACAAATCCCCTGGTATCATAAACAGTTGCCAGAATTTTTCTTCCAGTGTCATTTGCTCCAACAGGATATCTATTCTCTTTTCAATATCCAAAGAAGAATCTTTGTAAGAATCCCTGCTTTTTCCACAGGAAATACATAAAACCATCCATAAAAAAAATGTCCATTTATACATTTGTTTCACTTTAACCTCCGATTATTGGCCTAAATATAGAGTTATTATTTTAAGAATACAAACTTAGAGTTTTCAATATATAGAAGGATGTATCTCAGATTTTTACTGACTGAATTTTGAATATCTGAAGTGTTATTCAGTGAAAAATCTGTTTTAAATAATGAGAATTTTCCAGAAAAGGACTGTTGAAACCAGTGGTTAGTTATTAATAATTTATATTGATTTAATTCGGATGAAAGAATAAGTTTTGTCAGGCATGAATTTTAACACAATTGATATTAAAAAACTTACATTTAGTATTCACAATGTTGTTGAATCAAAATATTCCAGAGAGGATGTTTTTCTTTTGTTCCAGTATTGTAAAAATATCGCCCTCACTTATATACAGATTCAGTATCATTCCGATAAATTATATTTCAAAAATAAAATTACTGATGAAAAATTCCTTGAAGATTATGCAATTGATTTTATTTCACCATTATTTACAAGGGATAATGATGGCGGGTTTACTGAATTTATTCGATATTTTAAACCCTTTTTATCTGAAATACTGGCAAACAATGAACTTGGTTTTTTCTATCTGAAGAAATTGGTGATTTCCAAAACCAAACAAGAAATTTTCGAGCACTTTAAAAAAGAAGACCCTGCTGGCTGGAAAATTCTGAGAAATATTAGTGAGGCGCCAAAGCGGAATAAGAATATTTCTGTAAATTCAGATTATGGAAGTATTTATTTTTATATAAAAGGTGGTACTTTTCCGGAAGATTATGCTCCTGAAAAGCCATCGATTGAAAGTGAACAACTTGATTTATGGATTAGTAAGGTTGTGAAAAAGACAAGTACAACACCTGCAATCATTGAAAAAATATTGAAAAGTCTTCAATCACAGGATCATTATAAAAAATTTTTATCAAGGGAGATGATCTTCAAAAGTATGTGTGTCGTACTGGCCTATAGTACAATCGCTTTACATGAAGATTATGGCTTTTATGAAAATTATTTAACCGTGATCAATAAAGAAACTCTAATGAAAGCAATTGCTGATATCATAGAAGAAAAATACCTTATATCCGGGAAAATTTCATCGGAAGAGCAAACTTTGTATAAAAAAATTCTCAATCAATATTTTTCTGATCTTGTAGAAGATGGATTTACAGAAAAGTTGACCTGGTATTTAAAAGAGTTTTCTAATGGTATAAAAATAAAGCAAAAACAAATAAACCAGATTGAATATATTATCAAGATCGGAAAAAAGTATTTACGTCAATGTGTAAATTAGATATTTATGGAAAAAAATAAATTGAAATGTATCACTGAAAAAGAAATCAATCATTATCTATTTACTGGAGATATTCCGCAAGCGGTAAAGGACCATCTGAAGGAATGTCATTTTTGTAATGAAAGATTTGAGGCAGCTGTAAAATTTCAGGAATCTTTGGTTAAACAGTTTGTGATTTCACCTTTTGAAAAAGAACCTAAAGAATTTAATAAAATATTTGAGAATACAATCAAAACGATTAACATCAATTTTGACAGTGCCCTTTATGATGGATTTCAAAAGTCTGTTTTAGTAGCTGAAACCGAAACGAATGAACAAATGGAAACCTATAAAACAATTGTATTGAAAATCTCGGTTGATGGAAAAATATTAGTCCGGGTACTTGAAAATCTGGGCACCGGAGCAAAGACACTGTATCTGATTGCAGAAAATTCAAAATTATTTAAAAACAAAAATGTACAGGTTGGAGATAATTTTTATCATACTGATGAAAACGGAAAAATCGAATTAGGATGGATTTCAATTGATAATAATACGGATATAACAATTATTTAAATCAGGCATACAACAAAATATTCAATTGCAAAAGGATATTCATGAACTTGTTGGAAATGGAAAATCAATTTCAGGCTTTAATAATCAAACTTCACCAGGTTCAAAGCGACCGCCTGAAATTACAAATCATGAATGATTATCTGAATATTTTCAATGAAGCGGAAAATATTCATATTTTTTTATCCTATTATAAACAAATATTACCCTATTTATTACAGGCCATTAATAAAAAATCACTGGAATTTCAATCCCCGGAATTCCTGGACGATATAAAAAAGCATTTGCATATCATTAAAGATTTAAATATTACAAATAACCCGGAATTAGACCAAAGATGGGGCTGTGTTGATGCTGTGATAAATCAATTGAAAATGTACCTGCAAAGCAGTGATGAAAAAAGGTCTGAAATGAACCCAAAAGGACCTGATGAATCAAAATATATCAATGCCCTGCTGGTGGAAAGAAATGAAAAGTACCTACCCGAGGTTGCCGGTGGTGTTATCAAAGAACTGTCTTTTGATATTAAGGAAAGTTCAGAAGATTCAATTAAGGATGTTATCCAGTTCCGGTTTAATTGCGAAGACCAGTTTCATAAAATGCACAATCAGGCCCTGAACAGTCTTATTATTTCAAAAAATATTCTAAAAAAAATATCCATTGAAAAAAACCGGAAAGATTTCTTTCAATTATTTTATTCTTTTGGGGACAGTACCCACAACTATGAAGGTGAATCCCTTGGATTTGGGATGGCCCTGCTCAATATTGCAAACCTGAGCAAACTTCTTCCTGTAAAATATGAGTATATCCTGAAAAATGATTTTGTTATCACCGGTGCAATATATGAAAATGGTGACTTGTTGCCAGTTTCCTCTCTTTCGCTCAAGGAAAAACTCAAAGCCTTCTTTTATTCACCCTTTCAAAAAGTTGTCATCCCGGAAATGAACCATATAGAAGCAGAAAAGTTTCTAAAAGAATTGTCGCAGAAATATTCCATCAAACAATACAATGTCATCTCTTTTAAAAACATTAAAGAGACATTGGACAGCGAAGATATTTTCATAAAGAAGAAAAAGTACACAGCTATTGAATACTTGAGAAAAAACAGGCGACTAAGAAAATACTACAGTAGTGGTTTGTTAATTTTTCTGTTTATCTTGATCATATTTTTTAATCGTGACAATAATCCTCATTCATGCGAGATGTTTGAAAATTATCTATATGTGAAAAACCAGGCAGGACAACGGATATGGAAGTTTGATCTCGGCGTGAATTGTGAACAATTCTATCACAAAATCGATGATATGGACAATGATGGTAAAAACGAAGTGATTATAAATATTGCTACGAATAATGAACTGATGGGAACAGTTTATTATTATAATTACAATGGCAAGATGAAATGGAAGTTTGACAACCACAAGAAAATGTATTTTGGTGACGATGAATTTTCAGATAATTATTATGGACGATGGATTTTTACTCATGATTTCGATAATGATGGTAATAAAAGTATAATAACCTATTTTGCAAATAGTCCCTACTATCCAAGTCGACTGATTAAGTTTGATATTGAAGGGAATATTCTGGGAGAATATTGGAATTCCGGATCTTTCAACAGCGTTAATTTACTAGACATTGATGATGATGGTATTGATGAAATTCTTTTCTCAGGAACTAATAACCAATACAATGATGGGATTTTTGGCATATTGGAACATGATAAAATTATTGGCCACTCCCCCCAAACAACCTATAATTATACTCCTCAAAATATTCCTGAAGGCCAGCAAATTCTCTATATGAAGTTTAATATGCCTGATGATATTTCTGGTCGATATGGACGGGGACATATTCAAAATATATGTGTAATGAATGATTCAACCTTTAGTATTAATTATACATCTGGAATATTACAAAGAGGTGGAAGTGTCCGTTTAGATTTCAATAATAAAATGGCACTTTTAAGTTATGTTATCAGTGATGCATTCTTAATAAAATATCATGAAATATATGGCAAAGACCTTCGTGATATCCATACCGAAGCCGAACTGACCAACTACCAGTTCTGGGACGGTGAAAAGTGGGTGGATGAAGTAGTTTTTACGATATAACCTACCTTTTTTATTCTATCAACAAAATAATTTTCAAATTTTTTCCTGAATTTTTTCTGAGTTTGAGAATTGTGGATGTATTATAAATTCGTATAGTGATTAATTAAAAAAACATACAAAAAGGAGATATTATGATTAAAAATATTAATTATTTAATAATATTTGTTTTATTATTAATGTTTTCCTGTTCAGCTTCTTACAAACCTTGTAAACAAGGGCAAGAGTTTGAACTTTTAGGAAAATATGAAGAAGCTGCGAATTATTATTACCGATCATTTATAGAAGACAACTCAAATTCATTAGCCTTAGTTGGATTAAAAAATAATGCTTCTAAAGTTCAAGAAAAAATGATGATTAATTTTTTGGAATTTTATAATAATCAAAAATATGACTATGCAATAGATGAATATAATAAAATACTTGATTATGACAAAAAAATGGCAAATGTTGGTATTGTTCTGAATTCAAATAACGAGAACTACAATAAATATCTAAATTGTAAAAATATTGCAGCAGAAGAATATTACAAAAAAGGAAAACAAGCATTTGAATTAGGAAGATGGTCGTCAGCAATTAGTTACTTTGAAAAAATAGATGGTTATAAAAGAAATTATAAAGATACTGATAAGTTATTGCAGGAATCAAAAATTAATAAAAACAATTCTTTTGCTGAAAATGAGTACAATAAAGCTGTAAGGTCATATAATTATGGAGATTACAAATCTGCATACTACTCTTTTGAAAAATGTTTAAAATATAATTCAAGATATAAAGATGCCCAGCGACTTAAAGAATCATCTCTTGAAAAGGGAAAAGTAAGGATTGGAATTTTTCCATTTACCAATGATACGAGAATATATGATATTCATAATAAACTATATAGTTATGTTTTATCAAATGCGGTTAATTATAAATCCCCTTTTATAGATGTTGTTGATAGAAATAATTTAACTCGTCTTTTAAGGGAACAAAGTTTAGGGATGTCTGGAATTATAGATGAATCATCAGCAGCAGAAGCAGGAAAAATATTAGGTTTAAATGTTGTTGTAATAGGAAAAATTGTAGATGCAACTCAAACGGGAGGAGATATTAAAAGTACTCCATGTGAAGCCTTTGAGACCTATCAAGTTAGAAAAAACGACAAGATTGTAACAAAATCAAAGAAAGCCACTTTCTATGTGCACGAAGGTGAATCAGAAATAATATATAAAGCACAATACCAGATAATTAATACCGAAACAAGTAAAATTTTAAAATCTGATATTATAACTTCTTCAGCTTCGGACTATGTAAAATTTTGTACTTATACCGGTAATTATGAAAACTTAACTCTTTGGGATCCAAAAGCAACTGGAAATTTTGGAGTATTGGGTTCTGCATTTATTGGGGATATCGATCAAAAACTATTTAAAGCAAGAAAAAATTTGAAAAAGCCAGAAGATATGGCGGGGGATATCCTTGAAGAACTTGCTAAAAAGATGAGTAATACAATATGTAAAAATTTAGATATTTAATTAATGCAAGATAGGAAAATTTATGAAGAAAAAAATTTTCACCATTTTTTTAATTCTTTTTTTTGCCAACATAGAATGTGTTGCAAAAAATATTTTAGTGATTGTTCAAATTGAATATGGAGCCTCAACATTTAATAATTTTAAATCAGTTGGGTGGGATGCAAATATTGATGTTAGAGTCTTTGATCAAAAATTTGAATCAGATTATAGTAAAAGTGCCCCTTCTGAAAAAAATTTCAAAGGAGTAGAAGGAGTGATATATATTGTCAATTATCCGCTTGGATCACAAAAGTTTACAGACGAGATGGCAAGGCTTACCATGCAAACATTACACAAAATTAACAGTTTTGTGGAATTGGGAGGTAAAGCAATCATTTTTATGAATAATGAACCATCTTTAAAAAACAACAGTTTTAAAAATTATATCAGTGATAAATTTTCATTGATTCATAATACACAATGGGAATGGTATGGAATTGAAGGAAGTACAATATTAACATTTCCATTTGATGGTTCATTTATTCATGAAGAACTTACCGGATTATCCATTGGTGGATGTACAAGTTCAAATGAAATTCAAGGCTGGTATTCTTCAAAACCAAATACCTGGCATGGCTCACCAATTGGGAATTTTACACCAAAGAGATATTCTACATTGACAAGAAAAATTGGATCTGGAACCATTGTTTTTACAATAGATTGCAGATACGATTCAATTTTTAGTGACAAATATATTAGTACTTTTGATAATTATGAAGCAGCAGTCAGACTAGTTAAATGGCTTATAAGATAATACGTTTTTAATTAACAATTTTACAATTATAGATTAATTGTTTTTTCAACGAAATTAGGAGAAATAAAAATGTATCATAAAAAATTTATATTCATTTTATCAGCATTTCTATTATTTTTATTTTTTTTAAATTATTGTGATAAAAACTCTACACAATCTAAAAATAAACCACCAATTGCAGATTTTACAGTAACACCAAAATCTGGTACAATAGAGACAAATTTTAATTTTGATGCAAGTACAACTACTGACCCCGAAGATCCAATTAGTACCTTAATGGTCAGATGGGATTGGGAAAATGATGGTATATGGGACACTGATTGGTCAACTTCCAAGACAATAATAAAAACATTCAGTATCAATGGTAATTATACAATTAATTTAGAAGTTAAAGATTCAGACGACCTAACAAACACTATTACCAATTCAATTATTATTAACAATACAGCACCCACTGCTTATTTTGATGTCTCACCAAAAACAGGAACGATTGAAACGGAATTTAATTTTAATGCAAATGAAAGTTTTGATTTAGAAGATTCAAAAGAAAAATTAAAAGCAAGGTGGGATTGGGAAGATGATGGAGACTGGAATACAGTATTCAGTTCGGAATTACTGGAAACACATAAGTTCACTTCAATTGGTAAAAAAATAATAAGATTAGAAATAAAAGATTTAGGAGATTCATCATCATTTTATACTTCTGAAGTACAAATTATTAACTCTCCACCAACAGCAGATTTTACCATAAATCCATCACCTGGTTTTTCAGACGATGTTTTTGAATTTGATGCATCCAGTTCATCTGATGTCGAAGATCCGACAGTATTGTTAGAAGTCAAGTGGGATTTGAATAATGATAGTGTATGGGATACAGATTATTCAACAACTAAAATAACGACATATAAATATGACACACCAGGAGCCAAAGAAATTAAATTAGAAGTAAAAGATAGTGAGGGAGAAACTGCAACTTTATTAAAACAATTAATGGTTAATAACCACAACCCTATAGCATCATTTTCAGTAACACCGACATCTGGCACAGAGGATACACAATTTATCTTTGATGCAAATAGTTCTTCAGATGTTGAAGATGATTTATCAGTTTTAGAAGTTAGGTGGGATTGGCAGAGTGATGGAATTTGGGATACTGATTATTCCTTTAATAAACAAATAACTAAAGTATTAAATAATATCGGTAATTATGATGTTAAAATGGAAGTAAAAGATACTTATGGTGCTACGGATACAGATATCCATAATATTATTGTTTATGGAGATGCAGAATATCTTAAATATGATGATGGGACATTTGAAACCTGGATTCAATCTACAGTATCTGGAAATTATTTTGCAGTTCATTTTTCTTTACCGAATGGTTGGTCGAGTGCTATAATTGAAAAAATTGAAATTTATTGTAGTGAAAATCCAAAGTCAATTGCTTTAAAAAAATGGAGTTCGACACTTGTTGATGGAGGATATATTCCTGGTAATAGATTTTCGATTGGGAATCTTAGTCTATCTACTGGATGGAATAAATATACTACTATAACAGAAGTACCATCAAAAGAATTTTTTATAGGATTCTTAGGAAATCTAGCTTGTTTAGGTGTTGATACCGATAATCCTTGCTCAGAAAGAAGTTGGACTTATACTAGTAATTATAATACCTGGTTTTATTGGAATGATGCTGATTATGGAATAAGAGTTACTGTTAGACAAACATCCCCAGATGGACTGATTTTAGATAATTATGTGGTTCTTAAAACTGATGATTTTTCAAAAAAACATGAGATTTCAACATCTTCACAAGAAATTAAAGGTATAAATTTTATCAAAAAGTAATTCAATGATTAAGGAGTTTGTTATGAAAAAATTCATCTTTATTATGGCTATTGCCATATCAAACACTTTGTTAGGATTCGATGATTTTAGAATTGGCCCCATTATTTCAAATGCACCATGGAATTGCAACATTAATGGACAAACTATTACACTGGGAGGTAGTGCTGATAAAAGTCCAGTTCCGAGTAAAGTTAGTTACTATGATGAAAATAGAAAAACTTTATGGACATATGGAATAACAGTGAGAGATAATGTTTTCATTCGTTCAGGTGAAACTGAGTTTGAAAAAATGGCTATAGCAGAATTCGGAGGTATATTAGAATTAAGTGATAACCTTGCATATATATCCGGTGGTATTGGAGGTTCATTTACTCATGGTTTGTCCGATTTTTTTACAGTCTCATTGGGCGGAGTACCCTTTTTATCATATATATTTGGGTATCTGGGAGAGGTTGGAGATGCATCTGGAGATTATCATCTTGAAGCACCCGATGGAGAAATTTATTATTCTGGTTCAAGTATAAATGTATCCAGTCTGGCAATTGGAATGGATTTTCTTGTTGGTTTTGAACTTATTCCTGTTGAAGAAATTTCTTTTAGAGTTGATTATGGATATAGGCTGACAAGTAAAATTAAAAATTGGAATTATAACGTAAAATCTGAAGATATGGAACGACAAAGTGAATTGCCTGCTGAGGGATTTTCTGCAGATCCACCATCTTTAAAACCAAGTGGTAAGATTATTAAGTTTAGTATTTTGTATAATCTTGATTTATAATTATATCCAGGTGTATTTATGATAAAAAAAATTATATTTATAATATTTTTAATAATATTTTTATTCAACTTTTATACATGTGAATTGCTAAAACCATCAAAATTCGGAAGCATAAAAGGAACAGTGTTTCACATTAATACCGATGTACCAATATCAGGCGTAGTTGTTAAGTGCGATGATATTAGTACAACAACAAGTTCTGATGGAAAATATGTTTTAGAGGATGTAGAAATTGGATCCAAAACCTTGAAAGCAAATAAATCTGATTATGAAGATTATAAACAAACGATTAAAATTAAAGAAAATGAAACTTTAACTCTTGATATAGAACTGACCACTTCCATATTAGGTACAAACATTTCTGGAATTATTACCGATATTGATTTCAACCTACCTGTTGTAAATGCTAAAGTAACAATTGCAGGACAGGATGATTATACAGATGCCACCGGTCATTATCAATTAACAAATATACCGCAAGGGACTAGGGAAATTTATGTAATTAGGGTCTCCTGAAAAATACACAATATATTGTAAAAACAACAATTTAATTGTATGAAAACTGATAAAAAATGCCTATAT
>JAFGTP010000045.1 GCA_016934035.1 Fidelibacterota bacterium | reverse complement strand
TCAAATAACTGTTATTCTGAGCCTTGTGAAAAATCTCAGTGACATGGAAAGGAGATACTGCACTTCGTTCAGTATGACAACTTCGGCGTACTGAATTGACTTTTGCAGCAGATTCCTTTGGGCATACCTTTTACAAAACAAGATAAGATCGGGATAATTTCTGAAACCCCTTTAATGTTTGTTTTGATATTTCAACATTCCTCGATAGATTTAGTTAAAAATAGGATAATCATGGAAAAATTAAGATATAAACAAAGATTTGAAAATTTCCAAAAATCTTATTTACTATTGGAATCATCATTAGCTATTGAAAAGCCATCCATCATTGAAAAAGGGGGATGTATTCAATTTTTTGAGATTACGTTTGAATTGTCCTGGAAACTCATGAAAGATTTTTTGGAATATAACGGCTATCAAATCAGATCACCAAGAGACGCCATTAAACAAGCCTTTTCTTTTGGGTTGATCAATCATGGAGATGTTTGGATAGATGCCTTGATGGACAGGAATTTGACGGTACACACTTATGAAGAGTCTGTTGCAAATGACGTATTTCAGAAAATAAAAACGATATATTTTCCTTTATTGAAAGACTTATATACTTATTTCAGAGAATAGTATGTTTGGATTGAGTCAGATGGAATACAATGAGTTAATCTCTGTTTTAAAAAAAAATAATGTGTTGCGAGCCTATATTTTTGGTTCCAGGGTGCTTGGAACATATAAACCGGGAAGTGATGTTGATTTAGCGATAATTGGTGATGAAAAGCCCGTTTCTTATTTTTTAAATGAAGAGTCAAGGCTGCCATATTTTTTTGATGTAATTAATTTAGATAAAGTATCCAATCGTAATTTAATAGAACATATCCACAGGCATGGTGTGAAAATCATTTAGCAAACCGATTCCATAAGAGGGCCTGTCAGATATTTTGTGTAAAGGGCATTTTATCAAAATTGCGTTGATACTTTTTAACAAAGAGACAATAAAAAATAAAATTATTACAAAAAACTTGAAAACATTCTTTGGTGTTTTTATCTTTATCCAAAATTTGCGGCTTTATATTTTTATTAAGTTGATTATCAAGAGTGTTTTATGTATACTTTGTTTACGATGAGTGAAATGAAAAATAACAAACTAAAGGCAATTGGTATCCATACGATTATTGTTATCATTTCCTTTTTAATGGTCAGTTTTTATAAGTATAAAGGCTTTTCATCTTACCGCTATACCTGGGAAATTCTGGGCATCATCATTCTTTCAAATCTCTTTATAAAGTTGAATTTAAAGGACCTTCACAATATCCATGTCCGGTTTTATCACGGATTAATGACTATTGCTAAATCCGGCATCTATTTATTGTTCATGGTATCATTTTTTATTGTGATATTAAAATTATATACTTTTTCCAGATTACTGGTTTTTGGCACTGTGGGAATCGTCACCTTGATTGAGTCTCTGACCTATCTTTTTGAGTATTTCCTGAATAAGGAAAAACTGGTGCAGGAATCGGCCAAAAACAGGAAGATCAGCCTGATGTTTGGTGTGTTTCTGCTGGATTTTTCTTTGTGGTATGTTTCCTTTCTGGTTCTCAATAAAGCCGATGTACTGGATTTCGCCAATAATGTTGACATGCAAAAGGCCTTTTTGGTACTGACCGCCCTGTGGATCGGCAATGCCATAATTACCGGAAAATATGCAGCGGATTTATCTCAAAATTTCTGGCATCTGATCTCTCCGATCTGGAAATCCACGGTACTCATCGGGGCCGGGTCCGCTTTTTTACGGTTTTTTATGCGGGGGTTCTATTTATCGAATTTTGAGGTTTTCTATTTCCTGCTATTGTTTATGTTTTTAGAGATTTTTCTGGTGTTTCTGTATTATCTGCTATTCAGGATTTCAGGGAAAGTGGATGATTATGAAGGCAACATCAATGTCAGTGAAGTGCTCAATGAATATGACGTGGTGCTGGAAGATAAGGAATTTGCCATTGATACTTTGACCCGGCTGGTAGAGTCCAAGAAGGTCAACAATACCATCAAAAACCTTCAGGACCTGATTGATTTTATTGCCTCCATTCCCAAACTTCAGGAACTCAGACATGAACAGACTCTGACTTATGATACGGAACATCTGTTCAATATCGAGGAATTGAAAAAACATTCCCTGCATCTGCTCATCAATTTGCATATTGTCAATGATTTTCCCGCTTTGAACACCTATTTTTTAACGGTATATAAAAAACTGGTGCCGGGTGGCTACTTCGTGTCCAAAGTCAGGACGATTGATCTGCACCGGGAAAAATTTTACCGCACCTATCCCAAATTTCTGGCCCAGTTTTTTTACACCTTTCATTATTTGTTTAACCGCATTTTTCCCTATGTTCCGGTTTTTGATAAAATTCATTATCTGCTGACGGGGGGCAGAAGAAGCGTGATAGCCAAAGCCGAAGTCCTGGGCCGTCTCACCTATTGTGGCTATAAGGTTGTCAGCACCCATGTGATTGGCGATTATCTTTATTTCGTCAGCCAGAAATCCAAATTCCCGGCCCTGCGGGAAACCCCATCGACCAATCTGATCATCAAACTGAAACGGGTGGGTTTGAATGGGAAGGTCTTCAACCTCTATAAATTCAGGACCATGTATCCCTATTCGGAATTTTTACAGGAGTATATCTATGAGCTCAACAGCCTGAATGAAACCGGGAAAATACTGGATGATTTTCGAATCACCGGATGGGGGCGAATTATGCGGAAATTCTGGCTGGATGAATTGCCCCAATTGTATAACTATCTGAAGGGTGATATCGGTATTTTCGGTGCCCGCGCTTTGAGTCAGCATTATTTCAGTCTTTATCCGCCCAGGGTCAGAGAACTGAGAATCAAGTTTAAAAACGGTTTGGTCCCGCCCTATTATGCAGACATGCCGAAAACCTTTGATGAGATTGTACGATCCGAAGAAGTGTATTTTGAAAAAAAGATGAAAAAACCCTTTTCTACGGATGTCGTTTATTTTACCCGAGCCATAAAAAATATATTATTTAAAAAAGCCCGCAGCATGTGAGCTTGTGTTTCAAATTCTGAATGTTTATTTTCCCGATAGTCCTATCGGGTTTTTTTATTTTATGAGGTAACAATGATAAAGAAGTTAGTCATCACGGTTTTGTTCATCGTGTCTGTGGGTTTTGCTTTGAATACCAATAAGTATGTCTATATCGAACATATTAATTATCAGTATATTGACTATCTGATTAATCAGGGTTCTTTTTTGCCTCATTCTGTTTTTCAGCAGCCTTACAAATTGTCGGAATTGCCTGTATCCTGCAGGACTGAAAATTGGGCATATTTATTTGGAGATAAGCGGATATCATTTTTAGCCGACTATGATAATTCTTACACTGTCAATTCTACGGGCAATCATCATCTGTTTGCTCTGACCCTGGGGGGCCATTACTGCAACGATGATTTGATTCTGGGCAATCGGTTTACTCTCAATAAAAAATACAAATACGATCCTTTTTTTGCCGGAGACCTTTCCGAATCCGAAGACTGGCTGTATGGCCGGGTCAATGACGCCTATGCAGACATCACCGTCAACAGGTTTAATTTTTTTATCGGCAGAATGAAGAAAAACTGGGGCCCTGTTAATTCCTATGGTTTAATTCGCTCGAGCCATCCCTATTCTTATGACCACGTCGATATCAATTATCGAACGGATTTTTTCAGGTTTTCGCTTTTATACAGCCGTCTGGAAGATGCCGGCCGAGGCAGGGAATTTATGGGTAAGGATTCAACTTACAATGAATTTACTGATGTGACAAAACATATCATGGGCCACCGTGTGGATGTGCATTTTTCGGACAAATTTCAGATTGCGCTGACTGAAATGGCAATCTATGGCGGCCAGGACCGTGAGTTTGAGCTGGCTTTTGCCAACCCCATGACCTTTTATTATGGTGTTCAGCGTAATGAAGGTAAAGGCATGAGCGGGTTGTGGTGTGTGGATGTTTTTTATAAGCCGGCATCCAAAGTGACGCTTTACGGACAATTTCTGATTGATGATATTATTGTAAACAATGATCCCGGTGTGAATGATCGGGGACGATATCCGGACCGGTTTGCTTTGATGTTTTCCATCAGAAGCGGAGATCTGTTGATGAAAGGACTGAATACGGACCTCTCCTATGTCAAGGTCTGGAATGACACCTATCAATCGAGGCGGACCTGGGAAAATTACCACTATGAGGGCCTGGGATTTGGCTATCCGGCAGTTGCCTGTGAAGAAATGCAATTGAAATTAGGCTATTGGAATTTTTATCCACTTTTTATCTCGAATGAATTTATTTTTGGACGTTATGGCGATGCAGAAATAACGGATATTTTTCTGCTGCAAAAAAGGGAGTTCCCTGCCAGGCCGGTCCATTCCAATATTTATAATAAATTCTCGCTTCACTATCGTCCGAAAAATTATTTGAAGATTTATCTGAATTACGAATTTGTACAAAAGGGCGGCCATTATCTGAACCGCCTGGATTTTCTGGATAAGCATAATATTGAAATGGGGCTGGATTTGCTGTTTGTGAAAGGGTTTTTCTACTAAAATATTTTTGATAATCAATGTCACGGGATTTTTTTAAGAAATTATAGAAATAGGGATTTGCAGCCCGCCATTAAAAACAATTCTCAGCAAGAATATCCAATGTTGAAAAGTGTATGCAACAATTCGAATTGTCGCTTGCTGTCATTTATTTTGCAAATCACTATAAAACAAAAAAAGGCAGGAAAAAATCCTGCCTTTTTCATTTTTATAAAAGTCAAAGCTTATTTCAAAAAGATGACTTTGGCAGTTTTGGCGTACCCGGTGCTGGTGGTCATTCGGTAGATGTATATTCCATTGCCGACGCTCATCTGATTGTCATCTGTTCCATTCCAGGTGGCTTTGTAGGCGCCTGGTGCCTGTGAGGTATTGACCAGGGATTTCACCAGGTTTCCCTGAATGTCGTAAATGCTGATTTTGACGGTACATCCTTCCGGCAATTGATAGGTGAGGGTTGTTTCCGGGTTAAAGGGATTCGGATAGGCGTGTCCCAGCCTGTAGGCGTTTGCCATCTGATCATCGGTTTTTTCTGTCTGGACGGTAACCGGTCCGTGCATTTCCGTCTGTCCGTTGCTGCTGACGTCTTCGATTTTGTAGGCGTATCGGTTACCGGGTATGATATCACTATCGGTATAAGCATAGTCATAGGCTTCTGAAGAATTGCCGGCGCCTTCGATCAGGGTGATATTGAGTTTCCGGTAGTTTTCTTCGTCATTGGCGCTGCGGTAAATATTGAAGCCGAGGTTGTTGATTTCGGATTCGGTGCGCCATTTCAAAAGGACTGTGGCCTTTTCCCAGGTGGCGGTGAATTGTGAGAGTTCGACCGGGAGCGACTGATCGCCGCCTGCATTGGCGGATCCAAAGGTCTGGGCCATCGGGCCACTCCAGGAAAAATCCGAATATTGGGTGCCTGCTCCAATCAGCTGAAGAGATAGTCCGGCTGGAGATGAACCGGTCTCACTGACGCCGATGTCTGTCGATGTTTGTCCGCCTGCAACACCGCCTGATGCCGTAAAAGATCCTTCATAACTTAAAAATTGGATGAGTGTGCCATTATAACTTAATGCAATTCCGTCAGGGCCACCATTTTGTAAACCCGGGAAATTGGCGCTATAATAGGTAAAATTACCGGTTGTCGATCCTGCTGCAAAGTGATCTAAAGTTTCAGAGTCATAGGACGCTCCACCGTTTCCATTGTACAAGGTAATCAGAAAATCTGCTAAACTATAGCTTCCGGGGTTTTCAATAACAACCTCTATGGCTTCGCCTGCATCAGTACCCGCATTGTCATAGTGGAATTCATTGATCCAGGCGTTGATAGCCGGCGGAGGCGGTGGTGTGCTGGTGCCAGTTAGGGTGATGTTGTCCACTTCCCAGGTGGTGCATTCGGTGGTATTGGAGGTGTACTTAAAGGCGAAAAAGACGAAATCACCGCTGATGCCGGATATATCGATAGTTCCTGAACTGATATAGTCGAAATTACCGACAGACCACGTAATACCGGTGAGTTGGGTCCAGGTGCCGTTGAGGTTCGGATCACCAACTCCGATATAATCGGTGGAGTAGTAACATTCCAGCGGGTTGCCGGCGTAATTGTAGGCATTGTCAAAACTCAGTTCTTCACCGGTCTGATTGTCGAGATTAAAAGCCGGTGAAATCAACCAGTCCTCATTTTCGATAAAACTGCCGTTTGAGTAGCCGGTCATTTTTGCACAGCCAGCCGGGTTTCCGTAGGAGGGTTCAAAGACCCAGGTTTGGGCACCGGTGACGGAATAAGGTGTCCAGTCACCCAGATCACTGGAAAATACCTGAGAATAGGGGATAGCCGCTGTTGTGGGTTGAAACACGTTGTAAAAATATTCAGGCGACGTCGTGGTGTTGCTTTCATGGTCTGTGGCTGTTATGGTGTAGTATACAATCGCACCCTGGGCTTGTGCGGGAATTGTACCGGAATACAAAGAGGCCGCATTTGTGAGAGGAACACTGTTGGTCAGAGAACCGCTGATCAGCCCCCAGTTCAGCTGGGCATTGGCGATTGTTCCATTGTCCGTGATGGTTGCAGATATTACTACCGGGTCAGTATCCATTGGCACTGCAGGGGTATGGGTAATATTGCTGATGGTGGGCGCAATGGCAGCCGGATCCAAAACTCTCAGACTGATATTGTCCAGTTTCCAGTATCCGTTCGTTGTGGTGGTGGACTGGTAAACAAAAGCAAAGTGGATGTTTGTACCTGTCAGAGAAGAAACATCGATGTCGCCGGAACTCATCCAGACATCACCGTTATTGGTTGCAGATAGGGTCGCAGGAATATCGGTCCATGTGGCGCCGGCAGGATTGCCGATGCCGGCATAATTGGTAGAATATTTTACCAGTAAGGGCAGCGGATCGTAATTCTTGGCGGTTATGAAAGAGAGGTATTCATTGGTTGTAGATGTCAGATCAAAGCCGGGTGTGATCAGCCAGTCTTCGTTGGCATAGGCATAGCCGCTAAATTCGGTAAACCTCGCACAGTTGCCGGAATAACCACCGGAATAGATTTCCCATTCTCTGTCACCCGCCGCATCGTATCTGTAAACATCGCCGAATCCGGTTGTAAATTCCTGAGCATAGGGTAAGGTCGCAGTCTGGGGATCAAAGACCAGATAATGGTCGGTTTCGGTAACAGAGGTGACCGGTATGTCATTGGTTGCTTCCACGGCGTAATAGATGATTGAACCATGGCTTTGCGCCGGAATCGTGCCGGAATAGATATCGCCGGAAGTGTTGGTCATGGTGACAGAACTGGTCAAATTATATGCATCGGTTCCATATTTTAATGTGACTCCGCTGATGGTATTTTCATGGTCAGTAATTGTCGCAGAAAGGGTCACGCCGGCTGAAGAAACCGGATTTTCCGGAAGATAGCTGATAGCGGATATGGATGGGCCTGTGCCACCACCCCATATTGATGCAACCCATTCAGGATGGTCAATAAAGGGATTTCTGTTACCCTGGTATCCGTAAACGACTTCATTTCGATTTTTTTCAAAATCGTCCGGTGCATCACTGCTGTGCCATTGAATGAGAGTGCTCAGTTTTCCAAAAAGCGGACCTGAGGTGCTGACATTGTCCACCAGTTCCAGGTCATAGCCTTCTTCCCCTTCATAACGGACCACCATGTAGAACATCATGCGGGCCACATCGCCTTTGACCTCGTCTCTGGGCTCAAAGGAATCATCATCAACATAGCAGTCGCTTGTTCCGCTGACTGGATTGCCGCCATTATCAAAATCAAGATTGCTGCGAGTGGAATTGACACTTGGGTCTGAAGGGCGTAAATGGTGGGTGTCACTTCCGGCCGGAGGTGTTTCTCCAAAACCGCCATGGGATTTTGCCCAGACGTGTTCCCGGTTCCAGATGGGATAGCCGGTGTTGGCTACGGAATTGCCAGTATAAATCTGAATGACGTTATTCGGGTTGGAGGGGTCTTTATCGGATTCTTTTAAAATGTCCCAGGCCTGGTCATAGGTGTATTCCGTGTGCCCTTTGATCAGATTGTGCAGGGCTGCCTTCAGCGCATCGCCGGAAGCTCCCGCAGGAATGCCGGAATAATATCCTGATGAAGCTTCAGTCGTCGCGTTGCCTTCGGGTATAGTCCCGTCGGTTTTGTAGTCAATATTGCTGCCTGTGTTGGTGTAAGGATAGATTTCAAAATAATAGGGTGTCGAAGCGTTTAGTCCGGTCCAGGAATAGGTCGTTGTGCCGTGAGCAATATTGATGGCGCCGCTGTCATCGCCAATGGTTGAGTTGTCCGATACTGCGGATCCGTCGCCGGGTGCGGAGACATTATCAGCTGTACTGGCTTTGATCAAATAGCCGTCAGGAATGACGGTACCGTCATTTTCAGTCCAGCTTAAATCGATGGTACTGCTGCCATTGGCTGTGGCTGTAAAACTCAGAATATGATTGCTGGGTTCCGCTTTTATCGCTGCGGAGACATCGTACTGTTGTTCCGCTGTTGTTTTAGTTTCGGAATCATCGTCAGTAGCGGCAATTTCATAGTATACGGTCACGCCTTCAGCCTGGGCCGGAATATCGGAGGTGGTGGTGTAGGTGTCGCCTGATCCGCCGTTGCTCATGGAAATGGTCGTGCCCAGGGAACCGGAGGTTGTGCCCCAGTGCAGTTCCACTGTTGTGATCGTTCCGTCTGTGTCCGTCACATCAGCGGAGACTGAAACAGTTGAAGATGACAGGACTGTCGCAGGTAAGTGTGAAATGTTGGTGATGGAGGGAAGAGTGTTGGCTGGAGTGGAGCCACTGACAGTAAACCCTGCATTGGAAAGTGTTAATATTGAATTAGATAATGTCCAGTTTGTCGGATTATTAATTGCAGCCAGTAATTCAGCTTTTGTTCCTGATGATATAGTGCGATTATAAGAAGCATTATCGGTTTCTGCAAGTCCGACACAAGTGGTGCCATCTACTAAACCAGTGGGTACAGCAGAAGTGTTTGAACTGGTTGCGTCTCCCTGCCAGCCAGTCGATCCATCAATATCAATAGCCGCAATCATCGAGGATGTTCCCTGGTAGGCTATTACCTGATCGCCACTTGTAGAAAAGGCAAAATTTATACCGCTTGGATTTAGTATCAATTCTGTTCCGGCTGTATAAGATTGAACTGCAGTCCAGGTATATACTCCTTCACCAGAGCGCCAGTTTCCAGTGGCAAGCCACCCGTTATCAGTAAATTTTATTTCTGTTCCAGTTGATATATCAACTAAAAATACGATTGATATTTGGTCCGGATTATCCGAGTTAATTCCAGTAAAAGCAATATCACCAGATGACAATGTGGTCTGTGCAAAGATCCTCCCAATCAGCACAGCAAACACACTTAAAAGTCTCCAAAATCTTTTCATAAAAAAGTCCCCTATATGATTGATTAAAAATATATTGCGGCCAAAAAGACAGCTTATAAAAATATTTAAAAGAGATTAAATATCAAAATGAAATCTGGATAAATTTTTTTAGGAAGGTTCTGTTTTTTTTGTGAAAATTCTTTTGAAATTTCCTGAAAAAATGAACAATAAATTGCCGCCCCGTTGATAAAGAATTAAAAATTTTTGATATTTAAATTATCAATTTTGAAGGGACCAGCCATGAAGCAAAAAATAAAAAATTATCTGACCATCATTCATCTGGAACTGGAAGACCTGGATGAGGATATTCAATTTTTAATCAATGAAGTCCACAAAAAAAAAGAACATGGCGGCCTGACTAATTATGTTTTTCTGGAGAACCAGGCCCTGCTGAAAAATGAAATTCGGGCCCTGGAGTGCTTTCGTAAAATTATTAAAAAGACCAGCCCGGAGGATTTCAGGTCCGTGGATGAACTCATTGAATATCTTCGTGAGGAATTCCGGATTGTGGTGGACGCCAATAGTTACGCCGAAGCCATTTTGATCTTCACAGACCGAAAAATGCAGAAAGTGAAAAATTATATCAATTCTTAATTCTCCGCATCTTTTCCATAGAACCGCACGATAGCCATAATCAAGGCAAAAGCAAACAAGAGCACAAAAATATTATACCAACCCAATCCGATAAATAAAAATCCGAAAACAATAGAAAAGGCGCCGGCCAGTAAAGCATAGGGCATCTGGGTCCTGACATGGTCAATATGGTCACAGGCGCAGGCCATGGAACTCAGAATGGTGGTGTCGGAAATCGGCGAACAATGGTCCCCGAAAGTGGAGCCGGCCATTATTGCCGCAAAACTGCCCAGAAAGACCAGGCTGTCAATATCATTGCCTGAAATTTTAAGCGCAATCGGAATTATCAGAGGCACCAGAATCGACATGGTCCCCCAGGAGGTACCGGTGGAAAAACTGATCAGGCCGGCAATGATAAAGGTCACGATGGGCAGAATAAATCCGTTGACATGATCGCCGATATGGTGGATCAGATACTCGGCAGTCTGCAATTCCATACACATGCCGCTCAGGGTCCAGGCCAATGTCAGGACCAGCACCGCCAGGGTCATGGACCGTACACCGGAGAGCCAGGCATCCACGGTCTGGCGCAAATTCAGCAGTTTTCTGCCCAGCGACAAAATGATACCTGTCAGACAGCCCATGGCAGCGCCCCACATCAGCGAAGCATAGGAATCGGAATGGCCAATGATATTTTGTAATGTCGCGTCCGCACCATCGAGGTTCTGCTTGCCGGTGATGTATAATCCGATAAAGGTGGTTGTTAACACAGCCATAATGGGCAGCAGGGCATTGGACCAATGGCTTCTGACCTTGCCAAATTCCTCGGCAAAACCGGAATCATCCATCAGCGGGTTGGCGCCATCCCGAATGACTTTTCCTTCCCGGACAGCCCGTTTTTCAGCCTTCAGCATGGACCCGAAGTCCCGGCGAAACAATCCCAGCCAGAGCAACAGCCAGAGGCTGTATATTCCGTAGAAACTGTAGGGAATGGATTTTAGAAAAATGACATAGGGGCTGGCGGTAATTCCGGCGGCAGTCAGCGGCATAGCCAGTAAACTGATTTCAAACACCGACCAGGTGCTGATGGGAGCGAGGTTGGCTACCGGGGCAGCTGTGGAATCGACGATGTAAGCCAACTTTTCACGGGACAATTTTACTTCATCGGTAAAGGGCCGCATGGTGTTGCCAATCAGCAGTGAATTGGAGTAATCATCAAAAAAAATCAGACAGCCCATGAGACTGGTGATCAATTGCCCTTTTCGGCGTGTCCCGGCGTATTTGAGGGCGGCCTGGACAATGCCAAACATGCCGCCGTTTTTCGAGATCAGGCCGATCATGCCGCCGAAGAGCAGTGTGAAAATTATGATAGAGGCATGCTCCGCATCGGCCAGCGCTCTAACTACATGGGTATCAAAACTTCTAAAAAAACCGACAAAGGGGTTGTAATTGTAAATCAGTAGGGCCCCGCTCCAAATTCCGATGAACAGGGACATCAACATTTCACGAGTGATCATCGCCAGCATGATGGCAACTATCGGCGGTACCAGGGCCATCCATCCGGGAATGACCCGCACAGCCATCTGGTAATTACCGGTGGCGGTCTGGATTTGAATCGGGCCGGCGTCGGTTGACCGGATTGTAAAATTTTCCAGTGTGATGGTCTCCTCGTTCGCTACCAGAGAAAAATCTTGATTCTGGTGGCGTATTTTGATCTCACTCCCGATCATCCGGGCCGGAATGTGAAGATGCAATTTTCCCGGAATGCCGGTCAGAAACAGGCTATTTGAGTAGATTTTTTCTGTGTCATCAGCTGCGTAAACTGCCGTGATCAGCAGTCCCGCCAGCAGGAGCGACAACCTGATTTTTTTGGGTTTCAAAATATTTATCCCCTCGCAAAAAGTGTAACATCTCCCTAAATATATAACAATATGAAAGAAAAACAAATGAACAAAATTCCCAAAAAAAATTGAAAAATGTGACTGGGATTGATTAGATTTCCCTTCATGTTAGGCATAAAATTAATTGACCGTTATATCCTGCGAAAATTCATGACACTCTGGGTCCTGTCCATCCTGGCCTTTCTGACTATTTTTCATGTGGTGGACGTCATTGAAAAAATTGATAATTTTTTAAAATACAACCTGACTCTGAACCAGGTGCTGCTCTATTACTGGTATCAATTACCCTGGTTTGTCAATATTATTGTTCCCATGGCGGTCCTGCTTGCATCGGTCTTTACAATCGGCAATCTTGCCAAACACAATGAATTGACAGCGATTAAAAGTTCTTCCATCAGTATGTACCGGCTTTCAGCGCCCGTCCTTGTTTTTGGCCTGCTGATCAGTCTAGGCAATTTCTTTTTTGAGGACCTGGTGGTAATTCCGGCTACCCGGGAAAAGATCAATATGGAAAATATGCTGATGCATAAATTTAAAAACCGCAGTAAAACGGTCTTTGACAATATCACCTTTCAGGAATCACCCGAAAAGAACATTGTTATCAAACGATTTTATCTCAAAGAAAATACCGGCAACACGGTCACTATTCAGGAAAGCCGAAACAATAAACTGGTCACTCGTCTGGATGCCAAAAAAATGATCTGGCAACCGGAAACAAAAGATTGGCTGCTGATAGATTTCATCCTACGTGATTTTGATGGGAAAACCACAGAAAAAGCCAGTGATATTTTACCGGATACGGTAATGGCGCTGGATTTTCATCCGGACGACATCGCCAATACAGTTCTGAAGCCGGAGGAAATGAGTTATACTGAATTGAAAAAGTTTATTGAGCGCCTGAAATTCAGTGGAAATGACGCCAAAAAGTGGGAGGTCAACCTTTATTACAAGACTGCTTTTTCCATGACCAGTCTGATAGTGGTCCTGTTCGGGTTGCCGCTGACAGCCTATAAAATGCGGAAAAACACCAGTTTTGGGGCCGGTGTCAGTCTCCTGGTTATCTTTTTATATTACGGGTTTATTACGTTTGGAAAAGCCCTGGGAATCAAGGGTATTTTGCCGCCTTTTACTGCTGCCTGGCTGGCTAATTATTTTTTTCTTTCCCTGGGATTATTTATGTTTTATAAAATAAAACAGTGATAATTGAACAGGCCATTCAGCTTAAAATCTAAATTCTATTGGGCCTGACAGGTTGTTTTATACTTTCCCTTCCAGGTAATTCCGACGTTCTGCCGGTGGAAATTTTTCAATTGCATAACGCAACATAGTACGCGGCATGGATCGGTAATGCTTTAACAGAAACACTTCTTCCACGGCTTTGTCCCGGTTGCCGATTTCCCGCAGCATCCATCCCACAGCTTTATGGATAAGGTCATGGGTGTCGTGCAGCAGGATTTCTGCAATTCTCAGAGTGTCATTGAACTGCAGGTTTTTGATAAAATGGAAGGTGCTCATGATGCTGATTCTTTTTTGCCAGAGGTCATTCGATCGGGCCATTTCCCAGAGCAGAGAGCGATCTTTATTCATCAAAAAGGGGCCGAGAATATAATGGGCTGATGCATCGACCAGGTCCCAGTTATTGACCCCGGTACTGTGAGTGAGATAGAAGTCGCAGATTTCTTTTTGCTGCTCCTCTGTTTGGGCTTTCTTGTATTTCAGGACCAAAAGATAGAGGGCCAACAGGCGGACTTCGTGATATGGAGAGGTGATCAGCGATTCAAGGCTGTTCAGGGGCAGAGATTGATATTTCTGGGAGATCTTTCTGAGCTCCGGCACTCGAATTCCCAGGAAAATATCGCCTTCCCCGTATTCTCCTTTTCCGGTTTTAAAAAATTTTTGGGAATGTTCAGCGATTTTTTTATTGCTGATTCCCATGAGTTCATTGATGATTTGTTCCGCTGTTTTCATGGACGGGTACCTTATATTTGGAAGTTAAAAATAAAAAAGCCTTCGACATTTCCGAAGGCTTTTTTTTAGCATCGATAATTTTTAGTATCGGTAGTGTTCCGGTTTGTAGGGACCCTCTACCGGAACGCCGATGTAGTCAGCCTGCTCCTGAGTCATTTTTGTGAGTTTGACCCCTAGTTGGCTGAGGTGAACACGGGCAACTTCTTCGTCCAATTTTTTGGAGAGCCGGTAGACATCAATATTATATTTTTCCCTGTTCTGCCAGAGGTCCAGTTGTGCCAGCACCTGATTGGTGAAGGAGTTGGACATGACAAAGGAGGGATGACCGGTGGCGCAGCCCAGATTGACCAAACGGCCCCGGGCCAGCAGATAGATTGAATTTCCATCAGGAAAGGTAAATTTGTCAACCTGCGGTTTGATATTGGTTTCAACAATTCCCGGAAAAGTTTCCAGTTTGGAAACTTCAATTTCAGAGTCAAAATGGCCGATATTGCAGACGATGGACTGGTCCTTCATGGCTTTCATGTGGTCGATGGTAATAACGCTGCAATTTCCGGTAGCGGTCACGAAAATGGAAGCCTCTTTGACGGCGTCGTCCATGGTGGTGACTTCAAAACCTTCCATTGCGGCCTGAAGGGCGCAGATGGGATCAATTTCAGTGACCAGGACCCGGGCGCCAAAGCCGCGCATGGATTGGGCGCAGCCTTTGCCGACATCTCCGTATCCGAGGACACAGATGGTTTTTCCGGCTACCATGACGTCGGTGGCCCGTTTGATACCGTCTGCCAGAGATTCACGGCAACCGTAGAGGTTATCAAATTTTGATTTGGTGACGGAGTCATTGACATTGATGGCGGGAACCAGCAGTTCGCCTTTTTCCATCATCTGATAAAGTCTGTGAACGCCGGTGGTGGTCTCTTCGGAAACGCCTTTCCAGTCTTTCACAAAACGGTGCCATTTGCCGGGATCATTTTTTAATTCATTGCGCAATAAATTGAGGATAACAGCCTCTTCATTGTTGCCGGGTTTCCGATCCAGAAAGGAGGGATCCTTTTCAGCTTTGACGCCCCAATGCATCAAGAGGGTCGCATCACCGCCATCATCGACGATTAATTGTGGCCCCTGGCCTTCGGGGAATGACAGTGCATCCAGTGTACATTGCCAGTATTCTTCCAGAGTTTCGCCTTTCCAGGCAAAGACCGGAATTCCAGATTTGGCAATGGCAGCTGCAGCATGGTCCTGGGTTGAATAAATATTGCAGGAAGCCCAGCGGACATCAGCGCCGAGTTCTTTGAGGGTTTCGATCAGGACAGCTGTTTGGACTGTCATGTGCAATGACCCGGTGATGCGGGCCCCCTGAAGGGGTTTTTCTTTGCCATATTTTTCCCGCAGGTTCATCAATCCCGGCATTTCATGCTCACTGATTTCGATTTCTTTACGACCGAATTCAGCAAGGTTGATATCAGCTATTTTGTAATTATTCATAGGTTAAAAGCCTTCCTTAATGCTTCAACTTTGTCGGTTTTTTCCCAGGTGAATTCCGGGAGTTCTCTTCCGAAATGTCCATAGGCGGCTGTCTTTTGATAAATCGGCCGTTTCAGGTCCAGTTCTCTGATGATATCACCGGGTTTGGTTGGAAAAATTTCACGGACTTTGTTTTCCAGATCGCTTTCTTCCACGGTCCCGGTCCCGAAGGTATTCACATAGAGAGAAACCGGTTCGGCCACGCCGATGGAGTAGGCCAGTTCCACTTCACATCTTTCGGCCAGTCCGGCAGCGACAATATTTTTTGCGATATAGCGGGCTGCATAGGCGGCGGAACGGTCAACTTTTGACGGGTCTTTGCCTGAAAATGCACCGCCGCCGTGACGGCCCATGCCTCCGTAGGTATCAACAATGATTTTTCTTCCGGTCAGTCCGGCATCGGCTTTTGGGCCTCCTACGGTAAAAGAACCGGTGGAATTGATAAAATATTGTGTATCTTCTGCCAGATAATCGCCGACAACAGGTTGAATCACATATTTTTTTATGTCTGATTCCAGTTGATCTCTGGTGATATTTACGGCATGATGGGCAGCGATGACGACTTTGGTGACTTTATTAGGTTTTCCGTCAAGGTATTCAACGGTAACCTGGGCTTTTCCATCGGGTCTGGCCCATCCCAGGGTGCCGTCTTTTCGTTTGTCGCTCAGTTGCTTGGTCAGTTTATTGGCCAGGGAGATGGGCAATGGCATCAGTTCCGGAGTTTCATTGCAGGCAAAACCAAACATCATGCCCTGGTCACCGGCACCCTGCTCATGGTTGCTGAGTTCGTCAACACCCATGGCAATATCCGGGCTTTGTTCATCAATGGAAACCAGAACTGCACAATCGTCAGCAGCAATACCGAAAGAAGACTGGACATAGCCGATTTCTCTGAGACGGTCTCTGACCACTGACTGCATATCGCAAAAGGCTTTGGTGGTAATTTCACCGGCGATGATGATCATGCCGGTATTGGCCATGGTTTCACAGGCCACACGGCTGTCAGGGTCCTGGGCCAGGAGTGAATCCAAAATAGAATCAGAAATCTGATCGCAGACTTTATCAGGATGTCCTTCAGTCACTGACTCTGATGTGAAATAGTATTTTTTCATGTCTATCCTTTCAGGTTGTTAATCTAAATAAACGCTAATTTTAAGCAATTTTTTTTTATTATCAAAAAAAGACTGATTTTCTATTCATAGTCTTCTTTTAAATAGTTTTCCACAATCCTTTTTCTGCGTTTTTCCTGGATTTTCTGGTCCAGCATTTTTTCAAATTCCTGGGCTGCATTTTTTCCGTAAATTTTAAGCATGTGATTGAGGGCGATGGTTTCTGCGATCACCGTAATATTTTTACCGGGGAATATGGGCAAATTCACCAGAGGAATCTGGACCCCCAGTATTTCTTCGATGGTTTCGGTTGCACCGATTCGTTCATAGGTCTTGTTTTCATCCCAGTCTTCGAGGTTGATTTTGACTTCGATCCTTTTTTGTTTTCGAATGCCCCGAACACCGAACATATTGGCAATGTTAATAATACCGATGCCACGGATTTCCAGGTGGTGCTCCAGAAGATGGCGTCCGGTCCCGATCAGGACATTATCCGCCCGGCGAATCAGGTTGACCGAATCGTCGGAAACTAGTCGGTGTCCCCGTTCCACCAGGTCCAGGGCAATTTCACTTTTGCCGATTCCGCTACGGCCGGTGATGAGGAGCCCGACGCCATAAACATCGACCAGGGTCCCGTGGACAATTTTTCTGGGCGCCAGTTCCCATCCCAAATAATCCATCAGGATTCGAATGACTTCACTGGTCAGGGTTTCTGAATATAACAAGGGTATGCCGAAAAGATCGGCTAATTCAATGATAAAATTTTCCGGCATTGTGCCATGGGCAAAGAGGGCACAGGAGATACCGCTGCTGAAAAGTTTGGTAAAGACCTCTTTCTTTTTTGCCTGGGATATAGTGGCCAGATATTTACTTTCCTTCATGCCGAAGACGGGCAATCTTTCCTTTTGAAAATATTCCCAGAAACCCGTCAGTTCCAGTCCCGGACGATTAATTCGGGATGAAAGGATTTTGTTGTCCATTTTTCCCGTATTGTTGATGACTTTCAGTTTCAGCAGGTCTTTATTGTCATTATACAACTTTTCAACAGAGAGATTCATTATTGATTGTTCCTTTTTTCAATATATCGTTTTAATTGTGTCGTGGCTTTTTTCACGGCAGCGTCAATGGATTTGGTAAAATTATCACTGATTTCTTTTGCAATGATATCTTTCCCTGTAATGTGCAGGGTCAGTTCGGCGATTTCTCCTTCTTTTTGGGTGTCAAGGATCATTCTGGCACTCACAATGCGGTCAAAATATTTTTCCAATACGGCCATTTCATTTTTTGCGTATTCTTTGACTTTTTCCGGAAGTTCGTGGTGTCTTACTGTGATTTCCATTTCCATAATGTACTCCTTTTGTTTTGATCGTTAACCATGAGGGTGAGCCTTTTTGTACATTTCCTGTAATTTGTTGGTTTGCAGGTGAGTATACAACTGTGTTGTGGACAGGCTCTCGTGTCCCAGCATTTCCTTGACCGCCATCAGTTCTGCGCCTTCGTCCAAAAGATGGGTGGCAAAAGAATGACGTAAAACGTGAGGACTGAGATGCAATTGCTCGGAAACCTCTTCTAATATTTTTTTTACAATAATCTGTATCATTTGCCTGGAAATTCTTTTTCCCCGGTTACTTAAGAATAATGGTGATGAATGGTTAAAAGTTCCAAATTTTTCTACTCTGAATTTTTGATAAACATTCAGATTCTCTGCAACAATTTTACCAAAGGGGACAATCCTTTCTTTTGCACCTTTTCCATAAATTTTGATGGTATTTTTGGCAAAGTTGATATCCTTCATGGATATTCCGACTAATTCTCCCAGCCGGATTCCGGTGCTGTAGAAGAGTTCCATAACGGCTTTGTTGCGAGCATTGATAAAATCTTTTAAGATGATGTTATTCAGGGCCTTTGCCAGAATGTCTTTGGAGACCACAATGGGCAATTTTTTTTCGGTCCTGGGGGATTTTATTCCCGCTGCGGGATTTTTTTCCAGGATTCCGTCCGAAGCGAGAAACTTAAAAAATGACTTGAGGGCTGCAATTTTTCGTGAAATGGATGTGTTTTTGAGCCCTTCCTCATTGAGCTTTCCCGCAAAATGGCGAATGGATTGTTTGGTGATATGATGGATTTTTACCTGGTCAAGGTTGTAAAATTCCCGAACAAAATTAAAAAATTGGTTGAGGTCCCTCTGATAATTCTCAGCAGTCAGGGCTGAATAATTTCTTTCATTTTCCAGGTATCGGATAAATTTTTTTACGGCTGTTTCAGTATCCAATGAGCAGTTCCTTGTTATTATTCAACATATCCAGGGCTTCCTGAAAGTCGGCCGATAAAGGTGCTGTAATTTTCGTATCCTGCCCTGTAAAAGGATGGACAAACCCCAGTTGATAGGAATGCAGCATCTGGCGACCGGTATTTTTTAATATTCTAAGCAGCAATTCCCTTTTGGCCTGGTTCAATCCCTTTAACCGGCCTGTGTCATTGCCATAGGTTGGATCACCCAGAACGGGGCAATGGATATGTTTCATGTGGACCCTGATCTGGTGAGTCCGGCCGGTGTGTAAAATTACCTTCAGATAAGACAAAAAATCCCAATGGCTTAAAATTTCATATTCGGTTTTGGCCGGTTTCCCCGTTTCATCATTGACGGTGTAGGTTTTTCGGTCCGAGAGACTGCGGGCAATCGGTTTGTCGATCAGACCCGTTGCCGGCGGAAGACCCCAGACCAGGGTGCGATACTCTTTGTAAATTTTTCGATTTGAGAAGAGTTCACTCATTTTCCAATGGGCTTCATCAGTCTTGGCACAAATCAGGGCGCCGGTTGTGTCTTTGTCCAGGCGATGGACCAATCCCGGGCGTTCACTGCCGCCGACAGTGCTCAGGTTGCGGGTATAATGCATCAGACCGTTGACAATTGTGCCGTCGGAAATTCCGGCTCCGGGATGGACGGAAATATTTTTGGGTTTGTTGACAGCAATGTAATATTCATCTTCAAAAATGATATCCAGGTCTATGGGCTGGGGTTGGATGTTTTTGGGTGTATCTTCCGGTATATCAACACGGATTGTATCGGCTGCTTCCAGAAAATAGGAGGGTTTGACCGGTTTCCCGTTGACAGAAATGAACCCCGACCGGATCAATCTGGCAATTTTCGAACGGGACATTGTTTGTATCTGTTCCGACAGGTAATAGTCCAGCCGGGTGTTGATATCTTCGGGAATTTTGAAAGTAAAGGAATTCTTGATTTTATTGGTCATTCAGACGATCCATTTATTGGTTTGGATGGTTTTAATCTTATAAAATAATTTTTGTCTGCTGAACTACAAAGTAATAAAAATTGTCTAGGATTTCCACCTTTTTTTTCGAAGGGTTGGGGCCTCGTCAAAGGAGTCTTTCAACTTCAACGAGCTGAAAAGACAAAAGGCCTGTTGTTTATACAGGCCCTCTTCGGTAAGACAAATGGTATTCGAATCGTTATCTGATGATTTGTTCCTTGATTGCGCCCTGGTTGCGGGCTTTATCTAGTTGGTCAAAAAATTGTGGAGAAAAAGTACTGTATTCCATAAAATCCTGATCCAGAGTTTTGGTGGGATTAAATTTTTGGATACAGTATTTTTCTCCGGAACCGATTTCCGCCTTGATTATTTCGATATCCACCGGAGCCAGTAATTGTTCGACCACTGTTGTGCGAAATTCATAGCTGATACCGGAGCCTTTAATCAATTCCATGGATTCGATAATGTCGTTCAGATTGACCTCTGCCCGGACAACCCAACTGTATTTGTTTAAAGGCGCTTTGTAATCCATGGCGATGTAGTCAACCAGGGCTTCGTCGATTACCCTCCTCAACATTGTTGGATTTGTGCCATTAGTATCCAACTTTATCTTATACCCCAAATTTTTGATTCTCTGCATGAGTTCCGGCAGGTCCTGGTGAAGGGTCGGTTCACCGCCGGTAATTACAACTCCGTCCAGCAACCCTTTGCGGATTTCCAGAAATTTCAGAATTTCTTCGATGTTTTTGGGTGTGGTGAAAAGCCCCGGATCAACCAGTTCCGGGTTGTGGCAATAGGGACAGCGAAAATTGCAACCCTGGGTAAAAAGAACAGCTGCTATTTCTCCCGGATAGTCAATCAATGATGTTTTCTGAAGGGCTGCGATCTTCATGAAAGGATGTCTTCCATTTTGAACATATTGCGTACATCAAATTCAGCTTTTTTTCCGTCATTCCATTGATTGACAGGCCGCAGGTAACCAACTACCCTGGAAAATACTTCGGTGGCTTCGCCGCATCGGGCGCATTTGAAATGTTCTCCGGCGATGTAGCCGTGGACCGGACAAATACTGAAAGTGGGCGTGATGGTGAAATAGGGCAGTCTGTAATTTTCGCATATTTTTTTGACCAGTTTTTTGACTGTCTCACCTTCCCGGATTCTTTCGCCGCCGAAAAGGTGGACTACCGTACCGCCGGTATATCGGGTCTGAATTTCATCCTGGAGGTCCAGTAATTCAAATAGGTCATCGGTATAGTTGACCGGCAGATGAGTCGAGTTGGTGTAGTAGGGGACCCGGCTTTTTTGCCCCATTAATTCGTTGGCTGTAATGATGTCCGGATAAAATTTCTTATCCAGCTGGGCCAGTCTGAAGGAGGTGGCTTCTGCCGGAGTGGCTTCAAGGTTATAATTATTGCCGGTGGTTTCCTGGTATTGAATCAGTTTTTCCCGCATATGGTCCATGATGCGCAGAGTAAATTGCTGGCCTTTTTCACTGGCGATATCCTGTCCCAGAAGGTTCACGATGGCTTCATTCATGCCAACCAATCCAATGGTGGAGAAGTGGTTCTTCCAGAATTTATTGAACCGCTGGTACATATTTCTCAGGTAAAATTTGACATAGGGATAGAGCCCCTCTTCGGTATATTTTTCCAGGGTTTTACGTTTGATTTCGAGACTTTCCCTGGCAGAATCCATTAGACCATCCAGCCGCTCCAGGAAATCATCCTCATTGACAGCCAGATATCCGATGCGTGGCATATTGATGGTGACAACACCGATAGATCCTGTCAAAGGATGAGCGCCGAAAAGGCCGCCGCCGCGAGCTTCCAAAATACGATTGTCCAGTCTCAAACGACAGCACATCGAGCGGGCATCTTCTGGGTTCATATCAGAGTTGATGAAATTTGAGAAATAGGGAATGCCATATTTTGCGGTGATTTCCCAGAGGTAATCGAGGTTCGGGTCGTCCCAGTCAAAATCTTTTGTGATATTGTAGGTGGGAATGGGAAAGGTAAATACCCTCTCCTTGGCATCGCCTTCTGCCATGACTTCCAGGAAGGCACGGTTGATTATATTCATTTCATGTTGAAACTCGCCATAGCATTTGTCCCGGGGCACACCACCGACAATGACTGCCTGGTCCATATGGGTACCGGGACAAACCAAATCCATCGTAATGTTTGTAAAGGGCGTTTGAAAACCGACCCGGGTAGGAACGTTGACATTAAAAACAAATTCCTGCATGGCCTGTTTGACCTCTTTGTAGGAAAGTTTGTCGTAATAGATAAAGGGAGCCAGCAGTGTGTCGAAATTTGAAAAGGCCTGGGCACCGGCAGCTTCTCCCTGCAGTGTATAGAAAAAGTTGACGATTTGACCCAGAATACTGCGAAAATGTTTGGCTGGCGATGATTCGATTTTGCCGCTGACGCCTCTGAAACCGGTTTGGATCAGGTCCGCCAGGTCCCAACCCACACAGTAGACTGATAATTGGCTGAGATCGTGAATGTGATAATCACCATGCATGTGGTGCTTTTTAATGCTTTCCGGATATATGTTGTTGAGCCAGTATATTTTGCTGAGTTCGGAAGCCAGGTAATTGTTGAGGCCCTGAAGCGAATATCCCATATTGCTGTTTTCTTTGACTTTCCAGTCTGTCTGGTTAATGTATTTTTCGACCATGTCCGCATTGGCAGCGGAAACCAGTTCGCGAATTTTGGCGTGCTGGTCACGATAGAGAATGTAGGCCTTGGCTGTCTTTTTGTAGGGAGAAGCCAGTAAAACTTCTTCAACAATATCCTGAATCTGTTCAACAGCCGGAATGTCGTCTTTGATAATTGCAAATGCCATGGAAATGACCCGCAGAGTCAATTTACTGGCGGTTTCTTCACCAAATTCTCTGGTGGCTTCCCCGGCTTTTAAAATGGCATTTTTAATTTTTTCTGTATCAAATGGCACCGCTTCATGGTTTCTTTTGATAATTTTCTGAAACATAACCCCTTTTCCTCCTCATTGGTAAATTTGAGGAAATTTTATGTAACTGACCACCGGTCAGCTATATAAAACATCCTCTGATAATAAGCCCAAAACTTTGAATGAACCGATAAAATTTTTTTGGTAAATCGTAAACTCAGATAAAATATATTGGATAATATTTTAAATGACAACCACATTTTGTGCTTTTTTTTCTCTTTCCACCATATATAGAGGAGAATCTTTAATTATCTAAGTCTCTTCTCAGGGAGTGACTTGAATTATTTAAGGGTTTTGAAGAATCGTTGGAATTTTTAGAATTTAAAAATTTTAGTTAAAGATTAAATATGATTTAATATCACTATTTTGTATAATTTAATAGAATGTTTTTTAATGCTTTAAAAAAATATTTGATGTCTGTTTGAATTGGATTTCGTTTTTTGTTTTCAAAGTAGGTCTGCTCGGATTCAAGGATCTCCCGGTGAGTCCTGGCTTTGTCGGCGAAATATTGAGGTATTAATCCGCTTCGGCAGTGTAGTCTTATTTCCCGCAGAAAGACAGGCCGGGAATTATACTCAATGACACTCAATGGTGCCGGTCCGATGAGACTGAGGTCACCCCGTAGGTAATTGATGATTTCGGGCAATCGGGCCAGGCCCCATTTTTTTATTTTTTTACCCAGGGCTGTGAGGCGAAAATCATCGGCCATTGCAGATTGTCTGATGTAATTTTCCAGATATTCCGAAAATGGGGCCATTGTTCTGAATTCCAAGAGATTGAAGAGCCTGCCATACCAGCCGACTTTTTTGAGTTTTGAGATCAGTTTTTCGGATGGCAATTCTTTCGTCGCCGGTATTTTTGATTTTTTACCGATTACCAGAAATTTTCCCCGGACCATGTGTGTACTGACGGGTTGGAAGCCGCAATAGACCAGCCTGCCCAGTAATTCGGCTTTTGATATTTCATCTTTGGGTGTAGAAGATAAGAATGTGAAATAAAATTTGTTTTTAAAAAGTTTAAATCGTGTGCCCGGGTTTTCTGGTTTTTTTTCATTTTTTCCGGGTTCAGAGTGCCGGCTGCGATCTATTGTTATGGCCTCACAGATAAAAAATCCGCCGGGTATCAAGCGTCTGTAAATCTCCAGAAAATATTGATTGATATCGGAAAAACCGGTTGGATGGTGACGGTTTGCCAGGACCAGATACCTGTGTTTTTGTAATTTTTTTATGTCTGCCAGTTCCCGGGTTTTGATGATGATCATCTGAGATGGTGGAGTAACCTTTTCCAGAGCCCGAAAAAATTCTCCCACAGCTTTGACAGAGTCTGGTTGCTGATACCGGCGCAGGAAATTGGACAGGTCGTCGTTTTCAAATTCCTGGTCGTCCAGAGAAACATCGTATTCATTAACCACTTCATCAATCTGGAGTTTTGGGCTGGCTGGGCCTGCATGCTTTTGAAACAATCCGGAAACCATGATTAAGACAAGGTTGAATGCCATCCATTTCAGATAATAATTCAGCATCGTCATGGGGGTAAAATAGGTTTGGAATCCTATGGATCTGAAAGCCAGGAAGAACAACCAGGCGATGACCATGGTTTTCCAAAGGTGTGATAGCTTATAGGTTACCGGATATTCTTTAGGCTGATGGAAATTTCGGGTCACTGTCGCGGCTGCCAGAATAGTGAAGATCATCAGAATCAGAGTCTTCTGTAATTCAAAATTTCGATGGAAAGTCATGAAATGGTGATTATTGACCCCAAGAAATCCGAAAAAGGCGATATTCAGAAAAAAGGTGATATAATTGAATTTATCCTCAATCAGAAATTCGGCCCGGTGGAATTTTTCATGGTTTTTGAAGAAGTACCGAAGCAGGTAGATCATGGTGTCGATAATCACAACCGTTAATAACGTCCCCGAAAGGATTTTTATGGTTACAGCGTAGAGTTGAATCAAAATCAAGCAAAAGCCTGCCAGAAAAAACACATAGATATCAATTTTCAAGACAGCAAACCAGCCGTTTAAAAAACTGAGATTTGTTTCCCGATAATCTTTGGAAAAGGTTTTTACTGCCAGGCTTGAGAGCAATAGAATGAAAAATATCTGAAGGTCAAATTTTAAAGACAAATATGCGGTCGCCTGTAAAGTCCTTGTCAGGATGTAGGCGAAAAAAATATATAAGAAGTCATGAAATATTTTACTGATTTTGGTCATTGCTTTTAAGATAGGCGAAAAAATCAGGAATTATCAATTGATTTTTGAAACTATTTAAAAAAAAAGAGACGACTCTTTTTTGAATGATCAGTATGTTCCGCCCAATCAATTTTTTCAAAAAAAAGCCGTCTCTTTTCAATATCTTTTATTTCATAAAAAACATTTTGTTGCTCAGCCTGATATGGTTGTATTTGAGCGTATAGATATAAATTCCAGAGGGTACCGGTTTCCCCAGATCACTGGTCCCCAGCCATTTTACCGAATAATGGCCGGCTGGTTTGGGGGCTTTTTCCAGGGTCGTTACTTTTTGGCCCAGCAGGTTGTAAATTTCCAGCAAAACATCAGCCGGTTCGGGCAATCCATAATGAATGGTTGTGCTGGGGTTGAAAGGGTTGGGAAAATTCTGAGCGAGATAGAAATTTTCCGGAACAAGAGAATTCTTTTCAATTGCCACAGCCTCGCCGGAAACCGTAACCAGGTTCTGGGCAAGAACAAATACCGGAATGGAATCGGCTGTGAGTGCCAGCATGCTGACTGAGTAGACACCGGGGCGGTCATAGACATGGACAACTTCTGACCGGTCGTCGGAATCCCAAGTCCCGTCATTTTCAAAATCCCATTGAACTGATATGATATTGTCAGTTTTTGTGGTATCGGAAAAGGTCACTTCCAGTGGGCTGCCGCCGGAATCGATATCGGCCGTGAAGCCTACACCAAAATTTTCAGGGTTGCCGGCATATTCCTGGGCGCCCAGATCAATTGCGTTGGAATACATTCTGAAATCAAGTTTGAAGTCCAGCGAATCAATGATCAGTGAATCTCCAGGTAATGTTCCCCGGTCAATACACTGGGACAAGCCGGTCAATTGGTATGTGTTGTCGGCAAATTGCGGATCAACATTGAGATTGTTCTCATATTGTAAAAAATGAGGTGCATCACCTGAAATTTGGGACAAGCCGGATTGTAAATCCGTGTAGGAAAGGGAAATTTTGTTTTTACCGGAAAAATGAATTTCATTAACCTGGTCATTCCATAAAATTGTGTTTTGAATATTGAGTTCGGAATCGGTACTGAAATCCAGGACAGCCAGGGTATTTTCCTGCGGCAAATTATCCGTAATGGTGCAGTTAACCAGGTTAAGCGTGCTGGTATTGGCCAGGTTGATGACGCCGGCTTTCATGATTTTATTGTTGGCAAAGATTGAATTGGTGATATCCAGATTTGCATAATATCCGACGATGGCAGTTCCCCAGTTGGCATAGGTATTGGAACCATGGTTGATATTGTTTTCAAAGAGACATTTATCGATTTTGATTCGTTTTTCCTGGTTAAACCAGAAACCAAGGACACTGCCGATGTTGTTTCTGAAGGTGCATTTGTAAAGAAAGAGGTTATTGTTGTTGATATTGCGGATGGCATTGCTTTTTTTAACAAATTCAAAATCACAAAATTTAAAACTGGTGGTGTCATTGGCCTTGCCGGTGAGGTAAATGCCTTTCCAGCCGCCGGAGTTTCCGTCGAAATTGCTGAAACCGGTGGTATCTGAAACGGAAAATTTAATTCTATTGTCCGGAGAACCTTCTGCAATGATATTTCCATCCACTTTTAATTCATAATTTCCCTGGAATACCATTTCGGCTCCGGGCAATATTGTCAGGGTCACATTTTCCGGAATCGCAATATCACCCAGTACTTTAATGATTCCGGCTTCAAGGGTCCGGTTTGCTGTAATATTTCCGTATATTTCATCTTTTGAGATTACTTCAATCAGGTTAGGCTCTGTTTTCTGATAGCTATGGGTTCCGTCAGTGACCCGCAGGGTGATGGAAAAATGGCCATAATCAGAGTAGGTCCAGGTCGGATGCTGATCATCGGAATCTGTTATGCCATCGCCGTCGAAGTCCCATTCCCAGGCAATGAGGGTTTCATCTTCGGTGAGGTCAGTAAATTGCACGGTCAGGGGCACGACGCCTTTGAGAACATTGGTTTTAAATTTTGCGATTTTCCCTTTGGGAGCGAAATTGATGACGATGCCCTGGCCATAATTAAAAGTCATATTATCGATGGTAAAATAGCCGTTTCCGGACCCTGACCACCCCCAGTTGAAATGAAAGTAATCACCGGTTTTTCTTTTTTCATAGCCGTCGCAGACAAAAGCATGTCCCGCTTCGCCGTCATTTCCGGAATAATAGATAGGGCGTCCGTCGGACAATTCCGCTTTTAGCTGCTCTTTCCAGTTGGCGTCCGAGTAACTGGCTCTGTTCAGATACTGGGTTTCAGGCGAATAGTCGAAATAATCCATCATGACCTGTGGCACATCCTGTGAAAAGGCGCCGGAGCCTTGCGGACCGTAGCCCATATTTACAGCCACGCCGCAGTGGTACATCAATTGGGCGATAGGGTCGATCAGGGTGTCATGGGAGTGGCTAAAGATGACATTTCTCATTTTGCTCCATTCATAACCCACTGAATCCAGATTGATGCTCAGTGTATCATATTCTTCATGAACATAGGAATGACTTCCTCGTCCTGAATCAGGATAATTGTAAAATTTCATAATCTGGGACATGGCGGTTGCCACACAACCGGCCCAGACCCGGTAATTGGTGTAGGAGCCTGCTGAACTGTCAACAGGGCAAAATTTATTGTAGGGCCAGCCCTGGTCCCAAAGGGTTTTGACTAAAGGAACAATGGTATCGGATAGTGTGCTGACAGATTCGACATTGTTCCACATTGCCCGGGTCCTTTGATTGTCTATTTTGGTATTTTTGTAAACCCTTTGGCTGTACTGACTGAGAAATGCCTGAAGTCCGGGGTTTTCGGAATGAATGTCCAACTGGCTCTCTTCAGAATAGGCCAGTACCGGGGGGGTATTGTCGTCGGCGGCCAGGATCATGAAGCCGGCCGGCTGAAAATGGATGATGTGTAAAACCGGTGTTTCCTGAAAAGTTTTTGTTTCGATTTTTTGAATGCTGTTTGCGGCGCTTTTGCTTAAACCTTTGTTCCGAAGCCAGTTGCGGGCAAAAATTTCGGCTTCACGGGGTGTTTTGAAAGCGCCCCATAAAAGTGACTGAATGAAGATTGCGATGGTTAGAATTTTGATAAATTTGTTCATTTTTTGACCTTAGGTTTTCATGAGTTAAATAAAAATTTCGGTAAATTTAACATCACTGCTGGTTAAAATAAAGGTTTGTTTTTGAAGAGGGAGGAAATAGGGAATGAGTAGACATGGCTGTCCCTTGTTGAAAAAGACAGCCATGCATAAAAATTATTTGGGTTTGTTTTTACATTTTGCGCAATGTTGTGTATGGGGTACTTCTTCCAGTCTTTCTTTGGGGATCAGTTCTCCGCATTCCATACAAATACCATAAACATCCCGGCTGATTCTGTCCAGCGCAGAATTTAAATGTCCCAAATATTTTTTGGCCCTGGATAGCCAGAGGAAATCTTTTTCACGTTCCATAGAATCGGTGCCGGCATCAGCCATATGAAAAGAATAGGAGGATTCCATTTCGCCAGCATTGTCATTTTTGCCATTGATATTATTTTCCAGGCGTCGAATTTCCTCAAGTGTTTCATTTCTCATTCTTTCAACCAGGTCCTTGAAATACTGGATATCTGATTTACTCCACTTTTTCTTTGTTTCTGCCATTTTGGGTCTCCATAATTTGGCTTATTGTATCTTTGTGATGGCGACTTTGACAGGATTGCCATCAATTTCGATTTCACTGTTGGTTTCACCTTCAGCATATTCAAAAACCAGTTCGTTGGTCAGGGTCTCCGAGGTGAAATATCCTTTGAATGCTTCAATTGCTTCCCTGAGTTCTTCATAAGCCTCTACCGCAACTGAAATTCTGTCTTCAACTTTGTAATCGGCTTCTTTTCTCAAGGTTTGAATCTGACGGATAAAATCCCGGACCAGTCCTTCTTTTATCAATTCCGGTGTCAGGGCTGTGGTGACAGCAGCCATAAAATCATATTCAGTGATTACAGAATAACCTTCTTTTCCGGTTTTTTCAACTATTAAGTCGGTTTTTTCAAGAATAATATTACCAGCCGGCAGATTTATTTGAAATAACCCTTTGTCATTTAATTGCGCTACAATATCGGCGGCTTCAGCCTTTTTTAACCCAGCGATTATCTGGCCCATCTCTTTGGGGTATTTTTCTTTCAGGGAGACAAAGTTCGGTTTGACTGAAAATTCGACTATCTCACCTTCGCTCTCAAGGATACGGACTGATTTTACGTTGAGTTCTTCTTTAAACTGGGTTTCCATGGTTTTGAGAACAGTGGCATCGCCGGGTGCTTTGATCAGCAGTTCCGCCAGCGGCTGTCTGACTTTCAGATTGGCCAGATTTCTGGCAGCCCGGCCCATTCCGGTCAGTTTGATGACCATATTGATTTTATTGATCAGGTTTTCATCAATGGAGGTTTCATCGGCCTTGGGAAATTCGGTCAAATGAATGCTTTGAGGGGCATTTTTATCGACATTTCTGACCAGGTTCTGATAGATATAATCGGTGATGAAAGGAATTACCGGGGCCAGCAATTGAACCAGGACTGTCAGTGCATTGTACAGGGTCTGGTAAGCAGCCCATTTATTTTTATCATCATCGGATTTCCAGAATCTTCTGCGGCTTCTTCGAATATACCAGTTGGACAGGTCTTCAATGAAGATATCAATTTCTTTCATGGCCTTATCTACCCGATACTCGTCATAATCTTCTGTGACTTCCCGGATTAGCTGGTTTAAGCGGGCTTTTAGCCAGAGGTCCAGCTCGGCCAGGTCTTTATTTTCCACGACATGTTTTTGAGGATCAAAGCCGTCCAGTTCGGCATAGGTGGCAAAAAAGGAGTAGGAATTCCAAAGTGTGATCAGCTTTTTTCGTGTATCGGTGGCGATGGAATATCCGAAGTTCAGATTGGTAAAGGGATTGTGGTTGGAATACATCCAACGCATGACGTCCACACCCATTTTTTCGGCAGCGTCATCAAACCAGATTGCATTGCCGGCGCTTTTGTGCATATCGTCGCCATGTTCATCTTTGACAAGGGCATAGCCCAGAATTTTTTCAAAAGGCGGGCGGTTTTCCAAAACGGTGCTCATAGCCAGGAGAACATAAAACCAGTTTCTGAATTGTCCGGGCAGTGATTCGGTAATGAATTCAGCCGGGAACCATTCATTCCAGTATTCTTTATCTGAACGGTATTTGATGGTGGAATAAGGTACAATTCCGGCATCCAGCCAGGGGTTGCCGACATCTTCAATTCTGCTGACTTTTTTGCCGCATTTGGAGCAGGCGATTTTGACTTTGTCGATATAGGGTTTATGGGGTGTATGGCCATCGAATTCTTCCCAGCCTTCAACAGCCCTTGCCTGTAGTTCTTCACGACTGCCTATGACCTCAATGTTGCCGCATTCGCATTCATAGATCGGCAACGCCAGTCCCCAGAAACGTTTTTTTGAGATCATCCAATCGTGCATGTTGCGTAACCAATCAAGTTCCCGGTCCAGTCCGTAGGAGGGCATCCAGGTAATCTGTTTGGTTACTTCCATAATGTCGTGACGCACTTCGTCCATGGCGATGAACCATTCATCCACCAGGCGAAATACCAGGGGTGTTCCATGTCGCCAGCAAACGGGATAGCGGTGGGTATAGGGATCGTAGCTGTAATTGTAGCCTTTTTCCCTCAAATTTTGAAGAATATCATCCAGGACATCATCTACATTTCTGCCGCTTAACCAGTCAAAACCATCGAGATAGGTCCCAAACTGATCGATGGGTGCAATAATGGCCAGGTTGTGTTCTTTACCCAGCTGGTGGTCTTCTTTTCCGCAACCCGGTGCGATATGGACAATTCCGGTGCCTTCGGAGTCGGTCACTTCCTCCCAGGGGATGATTTTGTGGACAACGCCTTTTTGAACAGGCAGTTCGTCGAAAGGCCCGTTAAATTCCCAGCCCAGCATATCTTTGCCTTTAAGGCTTTCAAGGACCTCATAGGGACCTTTGCCTTTCAGGATTTCTTTGCGGCCTTCAATCAGGTAATAGATATTGTCGTTTTGTCTGACTTTAATATAATCTTTGTCCGGATGAACAGCGGCGGCGGTATTGGAAGAGAGGGTCCAGGGAGTGGTTGTCCAAACCAGGAGATATTCGTTTTTCTTGTCTTTCAGGGGAAATTTTGCTGTGATGGAGGTATGGGTCATTTCCTTGTAGCCTTCGGTGGCAATTTCATGCTCAGAGAGGGCTGCGCCGCATTTGGGACACCAGGGCATGACATCGTGGCCTTTGAAAATCCAGCCCCGTTCATGACATTTTTTGAGGAATTGCCAGATGGTGTAATTATTTTCTTCGGACATGGTAAAGTAGGAATTGTCCCAGTCCATCCAATATCCCAAGCGAATGGATTGCTCGGTCTGAACTTTGGCGTATTTTTCCACCCGTTCTTTGCAGCGCTGAACGAAATTTTCGACTCCATATTCTTCGATATCGGTTTTGGACTTGAAACCCAGTTCTTTTTCTACTTCAACTTCCACCCAGAGTCCCTGGCAGTCAAATCCGTTCTGGTAGCGGGTTTGATAACCCTGCATTGCTTTATAACGATGAAATATATCTTTCAACGAACGTCCCCAGGCATGATGGACGCCCATTGGGTTGTTGGCTGTGATGGGGCCGTCGATAAATCGCCATTTCGGGCCAGTGGCATTTTTTGCGCGAAGTTTGTTGAATATGTCTTCCTTTTTCCACATATCCAGTATTTCGTGTTCCAGTTGGATAAAATCTACTTTAGCAGGTACTTGTTTTATCACGCTTCTTTCCTCCTAACGTCGAAAGATTTTCATAATTACATAGACAAAAATACTAATCAGCCCACAGGTCACCCAGGGAAAATAGAGTACAAAGTTATCTTTCTTGATAATCAGGTCGCCGGGCAGGTGTCCCAGTTTTTGTAAAAAGGGAATGTTTCTGCCGAAACTCACCAGAATTCCGGATACGATCAGAACAAAGCCAAACAGGACTAATAATTTTCCAAATTGCGACATTTATTATCCAGACTAAGTTAAAAAATAACAATGCGTAATTTAGGTTTTCAACTTTGGAATTACAAATAAAAATAGCGGAGGTAGAAAATCAATGTCTTCGACTAATCGATGTCTGGTGAACCTCTTGGATTGCAACTTCGAAAGTATTCAAATAATCCTGGCGGCTTATTTGAAAAGCGAATCGGATATTCGCTCTACAGTAGAATGATTTTCCATAATC
>JAFGTP010000044.1 GCA_016934035.1 Fidelibacterota bacterium | reverse complement strand
TATATTACCTAAATTAAATTTCCAAGTAATCTATTGAATACCAATGTATAATATCAATTTTACCAGCTATTTTTAGCTATTAGCCCGTAATTTTAATAAACCTAATTCAAAGGATTGATACATGGGGAATAACTCTCCTTTTCCCAATGGACAAACCAGAATTATTTTTTTATCAGAATTCTTATCTCAGCATCAATATTTTCCAGGCTTTACCATATCGATTTTCAGATTGCCGAACTTATCAAAAATGAAACGATTGGAAAACAGAATGCTAAGAAACATGTTGGTAGTACAGCCAATAAAAATCGCCAGCATGATCATAATCTGGTAGCGAATGGCCAATGCCGGCGAACTGCCACCCAAAATTTGTCCGGTCATCATGCCAGGCAAGGAAATCAATCCGATTACTGTCATCGTTGCAATCAATGGATTTAATCCCTGAGTAATGGCCTGTTTAACAAAAGGACGCCGGGTCAGTGCAGTGTTCCCGGTATTTGTGAGCAGAAAATTGTACAGTTCGGCTTTTTCCGATAATCCCCGAAAATAGGTGCTTAATCCAACAATATTATGGTTCATTGAATTTCCCAGGATCATACCGGTAATGGGGATAAAATAGCGGGCATCAAACAGATAATCCAAATGAAGTACATACCCCAGGAAAAAAGCATCCACAATGATTACAGCAGTAATGGCCGATAATGTCAATGGCAGCACAAAGTATCTTGGATACAAACCAATACGCTTGATGGCAGTAAAAACGCCAACAAAAACCATCAGGAAAACCCACAGCATGTTAATCCATAGGTTATTGACTTCAAAAATCCATTCTAAATAGACGGCAATCAAAGAGAGTTGAACTGCCATGCGAAGCACTGCAATCATCGTGCTGCTGATTAATGGAATTTTATAATACAAGAAAAAAGCAAAAGGTATAACAAGGATGCTGAGACTGATGACCAGTTTCCAGATACTGATATCCACAATGGAACTCATAATTTAACCACCCTTCCCGATGCATTCAGCCACTGTTCATTATGTGAAGCGGATATCAGGGTCTTGTTTTTAAGAGAGGTCAGTAAGCGAACCAATGCTTCTATGGATTCGAAATCCAGAGAAGATGTTGGTTCATCCATAAGGATAATCGGTTTATCAAGGCTCAGACAAACAGAGATAATAAGACGTTGCTTTTGCCCTCCGCTGATTTTGGAAAAATCCTTTTTGATGATGTCCGCTTCCAGCAAAAGATCGGAGGCGATTTCTTGCACCCGTGATAATTTTGAAGAGAGTGCCATCAGGTCCAATAATTCAACACCAGTGTTCACGGGTAGATTAATATTTTGGGGAACCCAGATGATCAGGTCGCGAATTTGTTTGATCCGATGAGGGCCCAATTGCCAGCCATTAATCAAAATCTCCCCATCATCAGGAAGAGCATAGCCCTGCATCATTTTTAACAATGTTGATTTTCCACGTCCTGACGGACCGCTAAAACAGACCCGTTCACCCTGCTCAATTTTAAAATTCAATTGTTTAAATATTGGTGTTTCAGAATATTTCAGGTTAACATTTTTAAATTCTATCAATTCATCTCTCCAATAATTACTAAATGACTGAATATACAAAATTAATCAGAAATTTCTTATTTTTTCTACCCTGACATGTTTAATTTAAAAAATAAAATTCAACAGGAGGCTTTATGAAAAAATGGATCGGTTCATTACTTGTTTTGATAAGTGTAACGCTGCTGAGCGGACAATTTCGCCCTGTCAACACCTATTCCATTGTGGCATATGATAAAGAAACCGGGCAGTTGGGTGTGGCGGTGCAAAGCCACTGGTTTGCAGTAGGACAGCTGGTTCCCTGGGTCAAAGCAGGAGTTGGTGCAGTTGCAACCCAGTCTTTTGTAAAAGTAGACTACGGTCCGGAAGGACTGGCAATGATGGAAAAGGGATTTTCAGCGACTGATGCGCTGGCAAAATTAATAGCCGAAGACCCAGCAGAAGCTCTGCGTCAGGTAGCCATGGTAGATGCCCAGGGCAATGTAGCCGTACATACCGGCAGTAAATGTGTCGCTGCTGCGGGCCATTATCAGGGATTTCAATACTCGGCTCAGGCCAACATGATGGAAAACGAAACCGTTTGGCCGGCCATGGCCCAGGCCTTTGAAAATACCAAAGGTGATCTGGCTGATCGTATGATGGCAGCCCTGGAAGCTGCCCAGGCTGAGGGTGGCGATATTCGTGGGATGCAATCAGCAGCCATGATCATCGCCAGTGGAAAACCTACAGGAATTCCATGGAATGATGTGATACTTGACCTTCGAGTCGATGACCATGCTGAACCTCTCAAGGAACTCAAACGCCTGGTCCGCATAAATCGAGCCTATGTCCACGCTAATCGTGGTGATAAATACATGGAGGAAGGAAAAATTGAGGAAGCACTGCATGACTATGATGCTGCCGCAAAATATTATCCGGAAAATGCAGAATTACCCTACTGGACAGCCATTACTTTGATCAGCAGTGGAAATGTGGATGAAGGCATCAAAATTTTGGATAGCGTCTTCATGCGAAATCCCAAACTAAAAAAAATGACACCGAGATTGGTAGATTCAGGACTTTTACCCAAGGATGAAGTATTGTTAAACCGCATCATGAAAATTGATGTAAAATGAATTCATACACAGAAAATTGGTTATGCCGATCTTTCCAATCCATAAAACGTGATTTATCCATAGTTTTATTTGTAACTCTTTTGAAAGTTTATTAATCGAATAATTGTTTAATAAATAAAACATGGAGATTTATCAATGATAAAAATCAATACAATTAATATCGAAAAAATTCTGGAATTACAGTACAACAAAGAAGAATTTATACTTGTGGAAGTACTTCCGGAAAATCCCTATAACGAAGAACATCTTCCAGGTGCTATCAATATCCCGGCTGAAAAGTTATCAGACCTGGCACCAGAAAAATTGAAAAAAGATGAGACAATCATTGTCTATTGCTCCCAATATGCCTGCAATGCCAGTCCGGCGGCAGCGAAAAAACTTACCAGCATGGGATATAAACATGTTTACGATTTCAGCGCCGGTAAAAAAGGCTGGAAAGAAGCCGGATTGCCGATGGAATAATTTTTTTGGGGTACCCCAATCACAAAGGCGACATCAACAGGGTCGCCTTTTTTTTTTCAAATTCAATAATTTTGTTTTTTTATTATCCAATCATTTTCTTATTTTGGTTGAATAGAAAAGAACAGAAGGAGATGACAAAAATGGGATTCATTAATAATCTGAAGGCATCAATAATTCATATGAGTAAGGATTTTAAGCCCTTTGATCCGGCGTCGTTACAGGATGAAATTGCCCTCAAAACCCAATGGACACCGGTCAGGCGGGGTGGCACCAGTTTTAAAACCCACAACATTCATAAATCCAGCACATTCCGCTTAGAAATCCGGCCCTCTCTGATGTCCTTGCTTTTTCCACTGATCTTTTGTTTAGCCGGGCTGGCTCCGATTGTTATCATTTTTCTGCAAAAGCAAACGACACCATTACTGGACAATGTCTTAATTCCGGTTCTCTTTGGCTCCATTTTTTTGATTGTTGGAATAGTCCTTTTTCTTTTTACGAACACACCTCATTTCTTTGATAAATCCCTCGGATTTTACTGGAAAGGAAAAAAGAGCGATGACCAGGTCCAGCAGGCAAAGGTCAAATGCCGTTTAGCCGATATTTATGCGTTGCAAATCATTAGTGAATATATCCGAAATACAAGTAGTTCCGGTTCCGGTAGCAGTTACCACAGCTATGAAATCAACCTGGTACTCAAAACCGGCGAAAGAATTAATGTTCTCGATCATGGCGCCAGAAATAAAATCATGGAACAGGCGAAAGAATTATCAGAATTTTTAAACGTGCCTGTCTGGAATCCGGTCAACTTCCTTTAACCTGGAACATCTCGGGGCCATGAGTGTGTTAAAAGAAAAAAACGAGGACAGAACCTCCGGCTCGAACTTTAAAATTCCATTGTAAAAACCGTCTGCTTATTGGCAAGTGAATGGACCACCAATCGTCCGTTGTGCGCGCGCATAATCTGGCGGGATAAGGAAAGCCCGATTCCCGAACCTTCTTTTTTGGTTGTGAAAAAAGGCACAAAGATTTTTTGCAAATTATCTTCGGAAATGCCTTCACCGTTATCAATTATTTCAATCTGTACTTTGGAATCACTGCTGATTTTGCCAATGAGTTCCAACCTGGGATTTTGGGTGGTTTGCAAAGAATCCATGGCGTTTTTGATCAGGTTGATCATGACTTGCTCAACCAAAACAGCATCAGCCCTGATTTCCAAATTTTCCGGAAAAATGCTCCAATGGAATTCAATATTTTTTAACTGTTTATAATCCTCAATAAACGGCAGAATCTCTTGGAATATTTTCTGCACTTTGACCATTGCCAATTCGGGCTTTGGGATTGTCGTCACCTGCCGGTATTTTTCAACAAATTTCAACAGGCCCTGACTGCGTTTTTCAATGGTTTTCACCGCTAATGCGATATCTCTGACATCTTCATCAGTCAGTTTCAATTTTTCTGAATTGGCTTCTTCCAGTGTTAAATTTGCTGTCGCTGCAAGAGAAGCAATTGGCGTAATGGAATTCATGATCTCGTGGGTAATGACACGAATTAATTTTTCCCAGGCCTCCATTTCCTTTTTCTCCAGTTCGGAGTTAATATCATGAACCGAGACCAGTTTGTATTTTTGTTGGTGCAGGATAAATTCAGTAGCTGATACTGCAAGATATTTTTGCTCGCCATTCACTTTGATTTGTACATTGTCCTTTTTAAAAGTATGAATATTTTCCAATACCTTCAGTAATTCCGGCACATTATTTCCCAACTGCCTTAAACTTTTATAATTACGAACACCGAACAGTTTTTTAAAAGCAAGATTCATCAATTCAATTTTGCCGGCAGCATTAAATGCAATCAGGCCTACCCTGACGTGCTGAACAATGGTCTTCATATAATTATAATGTTCCACTCGCTGCTTCCGTTCTTCCCTGAATTTTTCAATTACAAAACGCAATGACTGATATAATTCTTCAAATCCATCGCCTTTGACATTTTGTGGTATCGATAGGGAAAAATCCGAATAGTGTATGGAATCAAATAATTTTGTCAGTTCGCTGTTGATGCGGTCGACATATTTTATCATTTTGAAAAAGACTATCAGAAAGGTGAACAATAAAAATGCGTTAATCAGAATACTTTTCCAATAAAATAAGCAATAGAAAAATAGTCCGATGATGAGTGTCAGTATGCAAACATAGAGTCCCAAACGAATTCGATATTGCCTAAATATCATATTTTTTCAGCCTTCTATATAATGATGCACGAGTGAGTCCCAGGACTTCTGCCATTTTTGAAATATTCCCATCATATTTGCGAAAGACCTCTTCGATAATATGTTGCTCGATTTTTTCAAGATTGAAATCTGGCAATTGCAGTTGCTCCATTTTTTTTCCTTTGGTAAGCAGTAAACACTCTTCTTCAATGACCTGATCCTCACACATGATTACAGCGCGTTCGACAGTGTGACGCAATTCTCGCACATTACCAGGCCAGTCATAGTATTTCAGTTTTTGCAATGCAGAAGGTGAAAATTTTTCAATCTTCTGCTTATATTTTTCTGCATATTTTTTCAGGAAAAAATTGAGCAGGACCGGAATATCTTCTTTGCGATCACGAAGCGGCGGCAATAAAATTTCCACCGTATTGATACGGTACAATAAATCTTCCCTGAATTCATTTTGCTGAATCATTTGCTGCAGGTTAGCATTGGTGGCACAAATCAGACGCACATCAAAGGGAATTGCCCGTGTTCCTCCAACCGGTGTAAACTCCCGGGTTTCCAGCACACGCAAAAGTTTTGACTGAATATTGAGGGAAAGATTGCCGATTTCATCAAGAAACAAAGTCCCGCCGGAAGCCACTTCAAACCGTCCTGTTTTTTTTTGTTTCGCATCCGTAAAAGCACCTTTTTCATAACCAAACAATTCCGATTCAAAAAGGGATTCATTTAAAGAGCCGACATCCACACCGAGAAAAATTTCTTTTCTGCGGTCCGATCCACGGTGGATTGCCCGGGCCACTAATTCTTTGCCAGTGCCATTTTCTCCTGTAATGAGAATGTTTGCTGGCGTGGCGGCCACTTTTTTTATCATCCTGTAAACCTGCTGCATGGGAGCTGACTTGCCGATGATTTCATTGAAGGGCTGATTGATGTAATCGCTCAAACTTTGCTGCTGAATTTTGGCTTTTGCCAGTTCCTTACGGGAATTTGCCAAGCTTTGTGCGGATTTCAAAGTGGCCAGCAATTTTTCATTTTCCCAGGGTTTGGACACAAAATTTGTGGCACCGGCTTTTACACCTTCCACTGCTTTTTCAATATCCCCATAAGCTGTGATGAAAATGACGATAGCCTGTGGATCTATTTCCAGAATCTTCTGCAGCCAGTAAAAGCCTTCTTCACCACCGGTTTTACCTTCAGTAAAATTCATATCCAGCAGTATGATATCGAAGTTCTCTTTGGCTAATGTGGCCTCTGCTTTGGTGGGAGAATTGAGGAGCATCATCTTCTGACAGTGTTTTTTGAGGAGTAATTTAGCAGAAATCAGCACATCCTCATTATCATCAATGATCAATATTTTTCCAAGTTTGTTTTCCATAGATCCTCAATTTATATTAAACGCAAAGGCGCAAAGAGCACAAAGTTTCATGGAGATTTTAATCTTTCTAAATCTTTGCATTCTCTGGATTTATCCTAGAACCAATAATGTACCAAAGATTTTATGTTTGAATAAGCTTATGATTATCAGTTGATTAATATCCTCTAATATAAAAATGATCAATGAAGAAAACAATAAGAGTGTTCATTTTCGAACAGTAAAATATTTAACAGCCGATGTTTTTTGAAAATTCTATATTTCATGAATGCAGACAGGACGTCAGACGTCTTTAGAAGTCGAAGGTTTTTCTTTGTAAAATAATTTTGATTCCCTAATTTCCAAAAATTATTGATTATAAATCGAGAGGGATTAGATGAGTTCACAAATTATTTCAATAAATATTTCAAAGAAAAAAACGACTTTCATTACAATTTCATCCCTGATTATTTTTTTATTATCCATATTTTTCTGGAAACAGAATTCTATTGAAGTTAATTTCTTGGTTTTCCATAATTTTGTTTACCAGCATGAAACTATACATCATTTATTTTCTATGATTTCCCATTATGGAATGAGTTGTATCGTATTTACTTATACTGTTTTATTATTTTTATGGGTTCAGAAAAATGATCAAACTGAATACGGAATATTGTTTTTTTATATTTTGCTTTGCTTTGCAACAGCCAGTATCTTTGGGGATATACTCAAAGAAATCATCAATCGAGCACGTCCAGTTATTGAACTTGGCGGAAAAATCCTCAATACAAAAGTTTCCGAATCGCCTGCTTTTCCATCAGGACATGCAACCAAAGTCATGGCGTTAGCATTACCTTTTGTCGTAATGGCACCCAACAGCATTAAATTAAATAAATTGCTCAAAATTGTGGTGCTTGCAATAGGATTATTGGTAAGCTATTCGCGAATTGCATTACAGCGACACTATCTGAGTGATGTTTTCGGTGGAATCGCAATTGCCCTGGCATTTACAATTATCATGGTATTCGTTATCAATAGATTAAATATTAAAATGCAATTGAATAAAGACAAACTGATGATGATGAATAAGCGACTCAGGTTTGTTTTTCTGGCGCTGACGGTTGTATTGACAATGTTATAAAACTCTAGTGTTCATTTTCGAACACTAATTTTTCATATTCGTACACTCCTATATTTTCCCAATTATCCATTTTATCGTCGACAAAACTACTTTGGCACATGATATGATTATGTCCAGCCGGTAAGTTTGGCAGTTGATTAATGATAATACCTCCGTGATTTTCAAAAATCTCGGAGGTTTATCTGCAACAAACACAATCTGGCGAAAATTTAGAAAGAATATGCATGGATAGAATGATCGAAAAAAAAAATAAGAATCTTAAAAAATATGGAATCATTGCAGGAAGTATTGCTGTTGTTTTCATCCTCATATATTTCATCTTTTTCCATGATTTCCAAAGCAAACTGATTGTTCAGAAAGATCGAATCACGATTGCAACAGTTACCGAAGATGATTTCATCGAATATATTCCGCCAATCGGTACAGTCATCCCCATTAAAACCATCTATCTGGATGCAATCCAGGGTGGACAAGTGGAAAACAAATTTCTCAAAGCCGGCGCCATGGTTCAGGAAGGCGATCCTATTATTTCATTATCCAATATTGACCTTCTCCTGGATATCATGCACCGTGAAGCAGAAGTTTATCAACAGACAAATAATCTGCGTAATACCCGTTTGCAAATGGAACAGAACCAATTGGATTTGCAAATGCAATTGACACAATTAAAATTCAACATCAAAACCCAGGAACGAAAATATCATCGCTACCTGCAATTGTTTGAGAAGAAACTGGTTTCTGAAGAGGAATATCAGGAAGTTGCTGAACATTTTGAATATCTCAAAGAAGTCGAAAAACTGACTATCCTCCAGAATCAGAAAGATTCAACCTTCCGTGAAATCCAGGTGGAACAATTAGAAAATTCGCTGGATCGCATGGATAACAACCTCAAAATTGCCCGGGAGAATTTGGATAAACTGACAATCAAAGCGCCAATCACCGGACAGTTGACTTCGCTCAATGCCGAAATCGGACAATCCATTCACCGTGGCGAAAGAATCGGCCAGGTAGATGTACTGGATGGATTCAAAATCCGCGCCGGTGTGGATGAACATTATATCGCCCGCATCAATCTGGGACAAAAAGGTAGTTTTGATTTCGATGGGAAAACCTATGATCTGGAAATTACTAAAATCTATCCCGAAGTCTTGCAGGGTAAATTCAACATCGACCTCCAGTTTGTTGGCGAATCCCCATCGAAAATCCGTCGCGGACAGACCATTCACATGAAACTGGAACTGGGCGATGCGGAAAAAGCGGTGGTTATCCCTACTGGCGGATTTTTCCAGAAAACCGGTGGTCAGTGGATTTTTGTGGTGGATGAAACCACCCGCACAGCTGTAAAACGTAAAATCAAAATCGGCCGTCAGAACCCGAAATATTACCGCATTACCGAAGGCCTTGAACCGGGTGAAAAAGTGATCATCTCCAGTTATGACAACTTTGGTGATATAGAAAAACTGGTATTAAAATGAAATTCTTAACCGCTAAGAACGCAAAGATAAATTCATTTATTTATAGCATTCCTTGCGATCTTTGCGGTAAAAATGTATTACACATAAAGAGAGTGCAAAATGATTAAAAATTATTTAAAAATTGCAATGCGAAATATCCTCCGGTACAAAGGATATTCTGCTATCAACCTTGCAAGTCTCACTATTGGATTAGTATGTGTAATTCTAATTTCTCTTTGGATACAGGATGAATTGAGCGTCAACAAAAACCACAAAAATTCTAAAAATTTATATCGGGTAATACTGGTGGACAAAACCTATGACAAAGGTAAAAAATATCCGGTCACTCCTCCACCTTTAGCCGAGGTAATGAAAGAAAGCTTCCCGGAAATCCAAAAAGCCGGTAGATATTACGATGGCGGATATCAATTTGTTAAGTCTGATAATATCGTTTTCAAAGAAAAACTGACTTACATTGATGAAGAAATACTTGACATGCTAACCTTTGAGTTTCTTCATGGTGAAAAGACATCAGCATTAAATGATCCATCATCAATCATCATTTCAGAGAAAATTGCAGAGAAATATTTTGGTAATGAAAATCCGCTCAACAAGACATTGGTAATCAATAATCAGGAGAATTTCAAAGTCTCTGCAGTTGTAAAGGATTTCCCTAATAACAGTACATTCTCCAGCGATTTTTTTGTTTTGTTTGAAACCCGACAAACTTTTTCACCTTATGAAAATGTGGAAACCTGGATCAACTGGAGCATTAATACTTACCTCATGTTACCGGAAAATATCGACATCAAGGCTTTCAATGAAAAAATTAGGCATTATATTGACCAGTATTATACTTACACCTGGCAGCCTACTTTGGAACTACAAGCCTTTGAAGACCTTCATCTCAGAGATATGAATGGCGGTGGTGTGATTGTTTACATATACATTTTTGGACTAATTGCCATCTTTATCCTTGTTATTGCTTGCATAAATTACATGAACCTGGCAACTGCTCGTGCATCATTACGCGGTAAAGAAATCGGCCTCCGGAAAGTCAGTGGTGCTTCTAAAAAGTCACTGGTGGTTCAGTTCCTGACCGAATCTGTTTTTCAATCAATTTTTGCGTTGGTAATTGCTTATCTCGTTGCTGCACTGATGCTGCAAACCTTCAATGAAATTTCAGGTAAAGCCATTAATTACAGTGTTCTATTCAACAGTGTGCTGGTGCCCTTGCTTTTCATAATTACTTTGATTACGGGTTTGCTGGCAGGTAGTTATCCGGCCTTTTATCTGTCATCTATCACACCGGTCCAGGTAATAAAAAACGCAAAGACCACAGGTTCACCGCTTTTGCGTCGAATATTAGTCATTTTTCAATTCATATTATCCATTGTATTAATTTTTTCAACAATTACGGTTTCCAGGCAAATGAAATATATTAACAACAAAGACCTTGGTTTTGATAAAGAAAATATCCTCTACTGCTCCTTGAACAGGGAGATCAATGAAAAATATGATTTGATCAAAAATGAACTGGAACAATATCCTGATATTAATTCAGTCTGTGTTACTTCTTCACATTTGGGAATTCATGCTATTGGATCAGCTGATATTGATGAATGGACAGGTAATGATGATGGCAGAAAAGTACTGGTCAACATGATGACAGGCTCCTACGATTTCCTTAAAACTTTCAATATTTCCCTGGTAGCAGGCAGGTTTTTTGAGAAAAAATTCACAACAGATACTGCTGCTGCAGTTTTGAATGAAGCAGCAGTCAAAGCCTTAAACCTTAAAGATCCCATTGGTGTAAAACTATTCAATCAATACCCGGTAATTGGTGTTGTCAAAGATTTTAATTTTGAATCTTTACAGGAACCAATTGAGCCTCTTTTCATTTTTCTTGATCCAAGAGATATGTTGCATATGGCAATAAAAATCAATAGCGAAAATCCAACAGAAACTATTGAGAATATTAAAACTACAATTTTGAATTTTGCGCCTAATTTCCCTTTTGAATATCAATTTCTTGATGACCAGCATAAATCTTTGTACAAATCAGTGAATCAACTGGGTAAATTGTTCAACTCTTTCAGTATACTTGCGATTTTCATCTCATGTATTGGGTTGATTGGACTAGCTACCTTTATGGCTCAACGAAGAACCAAGGAAATTGGTGTCCGTAAAATTCTTGGCAGTTCCGTTAGAAATATAGTCATGATGCTATCACTTGATTTCATCAAATTGGTTATCATATCAAATGTCATTGCATGGCCAATTGCATGGCTGATGATGAATAAATGGTTACAGAATTTTGCTTTCAAAACCAATATTTCCTGGAAAATTTTCGTTTTATCCGGAATGATTTCACTGATAGTTGCCATGCTATCTGTAATTTTTCAGGCTCTGAAAGCAGCTACCAATAATCCGATTGAGAGTTTGCGCTATGAATAAGAATTAACAATTAATGCAATATAAAAAGGAGACCAACATGAGCCAAAAAGAACTCATCAAAACCGTCGATTTAATCAAAACCTACAGAACAGAAGAAATTGAAACCCTGGCTGTGAACAAAGTAAACTTCACAGTTTATGAAGGCGAATTTGTGGCCATCATGGGACCATCCGGTTGTGGCAAATCCACATTGCTGAACATCATCGGTATGATCGATAGCCCTACTGGTGGTGAATATTTCTTTAATGATATCGAAATTTCAAAATTCAGCGAAAAACAGCGGGCAAATCTGCGCAAACACAACATCGGATTCATCTTCCAGAGTTTTAATCTGATCGATGAACTAACGGTTTATGAAAATGTTGAATTGCCCTTGATCTACCAGAAAATATCTGCCACTGAGCGAAAAGAACGAACACTCAAAGCTCTCGATCAAATGAATATGACTCACCGCAAAAACCATTTCCCACAGCAACTATCCGGTGGTCAACAACAGCGTGTCGCCGTTGCCCGGGCCATTGTCGCTGATCCGAAACTGATCCTCGCCGATGAACCCACAGGAAACCTCGATTCCGAACATGGTGAAGAAGTGATGGATATTCTTACAGAACTTAATGATAAAGGTACAACTATCGTGATGGTAACTCACTCACCGTCTTTTGCAGATTACGCACAACGCGTGGTTCATTTGTTTGATGGAAATATCGTGACTGAGAATATGAAAGAAAAATTTCGTGTATAGTAAAACTTCCCATGAAAAGACACGAAAATGTTTTCAACGCAGAGATGCAAAGATCGCAAAGGACATGCAAAGTTAATATTTTAATTTTTTTACTGTGTCCTCTGTGGCTAAATATTCAAATCTGCGTTAATCCGCGGCAAAAAGGATTAAAACCATGTTTAAAAATTATCTAAAAATCGCGATCAGAAATTTAAGTAAACAGAAAATATTTACGCTGATAAATATTTTTGGATTGACAATTGGAATTACATCTGCGATTCTGATTTTGCTTTGGATAAGATATGAACTCAATTATGACCATTTTCATGCAAAGTTGCAGCAAATCTATCGGGTTGTGACCCACTATGGCGACAGTAAAGTGCCGACATCGCCGGGACCGATGGCTGCCACACTAAAATCCACTATTCCGGAAGTTATCGACGCCACTCGCTTTAAAGGCGACAGAGTCGTTCTCCAATACGGAGAAAAAAGTGTCCGACTCAGAGGTTTAAATGCAGAACCCGGTTTCTTTGATATTTTCACATTTCCTGTTATAAAGGGCGAACCAAAAGTAGCCCTGGACGATCCCAGTTCTATTGTTCTGACAGAAACCAGCGCCAGCCGCTTGTTTGGTGATGAAGATCCCATTGGCAAAGTGGTCAAAATGAACAACAAATGGGATTTAAAAATTGGCGGCATTATCGCAGACGCGCCGGAAAATTCCAGTCCGCCTTTGCAATTTGAATACCTGTTTCCTTTCAAAGTTTACTATTTTTGGCGTGATCCGGATGACTGGATGAAAAATTCTGATTATCAGACCTGGGTAATGCTAAACCCCGAAAGCGATTATACCATAGTTAATCAGAAAATTGAAAAAATTTTTCGTCCCCATTTGCCTGATTCGAAACTGAGTTATGTGCTTCAACCATTCAAGGAAATTCACCTGCAACCCAATACAACGCGCTGGGACGGGCCACATGGCGATATAAAATACGTCATCATTTTTTCAGTGCTTGCTCTGCTGATGATTTTTATCGCCTGCCTGAATTACATGAGTCTTTCCACAGCTCGGTCAATTTCACGCTCCAAAGAAATAGGCATCAGAAAAGTGGTTGGCGCGACACGAACCCAACTGATAAACCAACACTATTTTGAATCTTTTCTACTGGTCTGGATATCTTTTGCTATTGCTATGATAATGGTAAAATTAAGCCTGCCAATGTTCAACAGTATTGCCGGGACAAAATTCATGCTGCCTTTTGCAGAACCGAAATTTATGGCGATATTATTTGGATTGTTTCTGTCTGTCGGCTTTTTAGCGGGAACTTATCCATCACTGATATTATCCTCAATAAAAATTAACCAAAACCTGACCAATTCTATTTTCAGTTCCCAAAGAGGCAAGGGCTATTCTTTTAGAAAATACCTGGTGATTTTTCAGTTCACTGTCACAATATTGGTGGCAATTTCAACCATTGCGATTTACCAGCAACTATCCTTCATTCGGAACAAAAAACTGGGATATAATCCTGAGAACCTGGTTTATTTTAATATTGGTGATAACTGCCCGGAAGAGTCTTACAATTCACTAAAAAATGAATTATTGGGAATTCCCACCATCGCATCTGTCGGTAGTTCCTACCAAATTCCTACAGAACTGGATTTTTACTCCAATGTGAATTGGCGGCAAAACGAACAGGATATGTCACAAGCGATGGCTATTTTTGAAGTGGATGAAAATTTTCTGCCCACTTATGGAATGGAAATAATCAGCGGCAAGAATTTTCACAAAGCCAAAGATGACTGGTCGGACTGCTCATTCATTATCAATGAAAAAGCCGCTGAAATCATGAAATTTGATAATTCTATCGGACAACCAATTAAAGCATATGAATGGACCGGAAAAATTGTCGGTGTTGTCAAGAACTTCCATTTTGAAAATCTCCACGAAGAGATCAAGCCGATGATATTTGTTTATCATCCGGTCAATTTACTGGTTACTGCCCGAATCGTTCGTGAAAATATGCCGGAAACATTAAAAAAAATCGAGCAGATCACGAAAAAACATTACCCTGAAAATCCCTTTGAATATCATTTCTTTGACCAGGAACTGGAAGGGCTTTACCGGAAAGAAATCAAAACCAGTGAGATTTTCACAAGTTTTACGATTATTACGATCCTGATTTCATTGCTTGGTTTATACGGCATGATTTCCTATGTGACTGAGCAAAAAACCAAAGAAATTGGCATCCGCAAAGTGCATGGCGCTGATGTTTTCAGCATCCTATTATTATTAAATAAAGACTATCTGATCGGTGTTGCCATTGCCTTTATGATTGCCTGTCCCATTGCCTTTCTGGCGATTGATGCCTGGCTACAGAATTTTGCTTACCGGACAGAAATCAGGTGGCTTGTTTTTGCCTTGGTCGGGTTGTCGGTGCTTATAATCGCTTTGCTGACTGTGTCCCGGCAGGCTGTGAAAGCTGCGATGGCCAATCCGGTGGAAGCGCTGAAATATGAATAATTACAATTAACAATGAACAATGAACAATTAGCAATGAATAATGTCTTGAAACCAAATATTGGCTTAATTTGCTAAAAGATACAGATTACATGGATGAAAAAACATTCAACAGTTTCTTCCCTGAAGCAGATGAAATAGCCAAAATTTTGTTCACAATTTTGAAATCTACACGAATAAAATCTGATCATTGATCGTTGATTATTGATCATTGGAGAACACAATGATAAAAAATTATCTAAAAATAGCAATACGAAATCTGGCAAGGCAGAAATTCTATTCGGCAATTAATATCTTTGGATTTGCCATAGGATTATCATGTTTCATGTTGATTATGCTTTATATCCGGTACGAATTCAGTTATGAAAATCAACATGTAAACCGTGACCAAATTTATAGCGTCAATATGGTTCACAAACATCCCAATGGAACCAACAAATTGCCAAGCACCATGGTTCCTGTCGGGCCAACAATGACTTCAGAAATACCTGAAATTATCGATTTTGTCAGAATATACAATGCCGGCAAAACACTCTTTCATTTTGGTGATATCGATTTTTATGAAAACAGAGTTTTATTTTGTGATCCGGGAATGTTTACAATTTTTACATTTCCATTAGCAAATGGAAATAGTGATCAACTACTTCAGGAGCAGAACACCGTTGTAATTACAAAAGAGATTGCGGAAAAATATTTTGGCTCCAACAATCCGATTGGGAAAGTGCTCTATATGGATGAAGACCAAACGCCTTTGACCATTGCTGCCGTAATTGAAAATTTTCCTGAAAATACTGACTTAATTGGTGAAATTTTCATTTCTTTTGCGACATTGAACAATTATGTCAGTGATGCCTGGTTCAACAATTGGGTCACGACCAATCTGTCAACATATATTCTGCTCAATTATGGTGCAAATGCGGATGATGTGCGACTAAAAATGAAAGCGATCATGGACAGGAACAGTATTACTGAAGTGGAGCGGGATTTTGAGTTGGAGCAATTCTCTAAAATCCATCTCTATTCTGACATCCAGAATTTTGGAAGTATTGAAATCCTCTATGTTTTCCTGGGAATTGGCATACTTATTCTATTTATTGCCGTTATTAATTTTATAAATCTGGCCACAGCACGTTCACTAAAACGAGCCAATGAAGTGGGCATTCGAAAAGTTGTGGGTGCCGGCCGTAAGCAATTGATTTCACAATTTTTAAGTGAAAGTGTCATCATCGCTTTTGTTGCTTTGATCATCGGCTTTCTGTTGATTTTGATCCTATTACCCACATTCCGAACATTATCACAACAAAAATTAACTATTCCTGGAATTGACCAATGGAAATTTTACCTGCAAATAATCGGCGTCACGCTAATAATCGGTTTACTGTCTGGCAGTTATCCGGCCTTTTACCTGTCATCCTTCATTCCGGGATCTATCCTGAAACAGAAATTCAGTTCATCAGGCAAAGGACGAATACTGCGTAAAGTACTGGTGATTTTCCAATTTACCATTGCTGTTGTGATGATCATTTCCACATTAACCACAAAAAAACAACTGGATTATATTAGTAATAAAGACCTGGGATTTCAGAAAAACCAAATTGTTGTCTTACCGGTTGAATCAAATGATATCGCCGACAAAATGGAAACTTTCAAACAGGTACTTAAACAAAATTCCGCTATTCTGAACGTTACCGGGTCAACACTGCTTCCAAGCAGTATTGGTATGTACAATAATGTCACCTGGGAAGGTGCGCAGGAAGGTGAAACAGTTCCGTTGATACAAAACAAAGTAGACTATGATTGGCTGAAAACCTTTGAAATTGAACTTTTGAAAGGACGTAATTTTTCTAAAGAATATTCAACTGATTTGCAGGATTACAGACGTCCTAATTATGCAGGAGCAATTTTGCTCAATGAAAAGGCAGTTGAAAAATTCGGTTGGACCGATCCGATTGGTAAAAAAGTGATCCAGGTTTATGGCAGCAATAAATATTATCTTGAAGTCGTTGGCGTATTCAAGAATTTTCATTTCACCTCTTTACACAACGCCATTCACCCCTTATCACTGTTTTACTTTCCTGATGGTACAAGAAATATTTCTGTGAAAATCCATCCTGCAAATATTAAAGAGACCTTGACCTTTATCGAAGAGAACTGGAAAAATGTATTCCCAAACAAACCCTTTGAATACTACTTTCTGGATACAACCTTTGAAAGACAATACAAAAGCGACAGGAACCTCAACAAACTTTTTTCATGGTTTAGTATTTTGAGTATTGTCATTACCTGTTTGGGACTTTATGGTCTAATCGCCTTCGTTACAGAACAACGAACAAAAGAGATCGGTGTACGCAAAGTACTTGGGGCCAGTGTTTCCACTATTATCTATCTGGTATCCAGAGAATTTTTTGCACTGGTGGGAATTGCGACAATTATCGCATGGCCTCTCGGAATATATCTCATGAATCTGTATTTGCAGACCTTTGCCTATCGAATTAATCTGCCTATTTTTGTCTTTTTTACAGCAACAGTAGCAGCCTTTACTATTACGGCATTAACCATCAGTTGGCAGACAGTCAAAGCTGCAAATGCAAACCCGGTGAGAGCGTTGAAGTATGAATGATCACAATGAACAATAATCAAATAATTCTGTGTAATCTGTGGTTAAAAATTTGGAGATTAAATGTTTAAAAATTATTTAAAAATTGCTTTTCGGAATATCCTGAAACAGAAAACGGGATCGATCATCAATATTTTCGGGCTGGCAATTGGAATTGCTGTCTGTTTGATGATTTTCCATTATGTGACCTATGAAAAAAGTTACGATAAGTTCAACAAAAACTATGACCGAATTTACCGAATTCGCTACGAGCGGATGCAGGAAAATGGTGATGCAGTGCGGTTTGCATCCTGTTGTCCACCGGCTGCTTCCAATATTCGCGGACAATTCCCTGAAATTGAAGCCATTGGTCGGTTGCTGAACACTCAGGCCAGTGTCAGTTATCTGGATACAAGATTTTTTGAAGAGCGAATATTTTTTGTTGAACCGGAATTGTTCAGAATTCTCGATTTTGAATTACTGATCGGTAATGCAGAAGTAAGTCTGGCGGAACCGGGAAACGCCTTTATTTCAGAATCCATGGCAGAAAAATATTTTGGTGGTGAGTCTCCGATCGGCAAAACAATCAGCACTGATAAAACTCACAATTATCTGGTTGTTGGTATATTCAAAGATTCTCCATCAAATTCTCATATTAAAATAGATTTCATGCTACCATGGAAAGATTTGGAAGCACAATATGGTCCATCATATTATGAAGCCTGGGGACACACCGGTTCTTACACTTACACTCTGGTCAAAGAAGGTTACACCATTGATGCATTGCCGGAAAAATTTCAGGAAATTGTCCAGCGAGAATGCCCATGGTTGGAGCAATACAAAATGGAAATGTTTCTGCCACTTCAGCCTTTATCCGAAATTCATCTCAACTCCCATTTCATGCAGGAATATGAAGTCAATGGCAATGAAACCACGGTAAATTTTCTGTCCACCATCGCAATTTTTATCATTGTTATGGCATGGGTGAATTATATCAATCTTTCCACGGCTTTTTCACTTTCCAGAGCAAAGGAAGTTGGCATTCGAAAAGTAGCCGGCGCATCAAGAAAATTGCTCTCGATCCAATTTTTTATGGAAGTGATTATCATCAATTTCTTCGCCTTTTTGCTGGCGGCATTACTGATTTTGCTGCTTTCACCGCTTTTCGGAAATCTCACAAATATTCCAAAAAATTTTTCTATCTGGTCACAATCTTCGACTTGGATTACACTGGTAATCATGTTTGTCCTTGGTGTGATATTGTCAGGTAGTTATCCCGTGTTTGCCATGACCTCATTTAAACCCATTACAGTGTTAAAGGGCAAATTTGCATCATCCCACAAAGGCTCAAAATTGCGCCAAATTCTGGTGGTTTTTCAGTTCACCATAGCCATTGCACTGATTATTTCCACGTTTACTGTTTTTCAGCAGATCAAGTTTCTACAGCAGCAGGATTTAGGATTTGATATTGAACAGGTTTTGGTGGTCACTTCGCCTCGAGTAAGGGATGATGCGTTTCCCAGCAAGTTTAAAAGATTCAAAGACCAACTGCTGGCAAATCCGAACATCGAACAAATTTCCCATACCACCGAAGTACCCGGAAAACAAACTTTCTGGGATGCCGGCGGCATTGTCCGGGTCGGTGAAGACGACGCTGCCGGGAAAAATTATCAGATCATCGGTTGTGATGCTGAATTCGCAGATATGTTCGATATGAAATTCGTTGCCGGACGCAATTTCTCTGAAGAATTTGGTAATAATGATTCCACTGTCCTGCTCAATGAAAAAGCTGTTGAGCACTTGGGATTCACAAATGCTGAAGATGCAGTTGGCAAGCAGATCAATTACTGGGGAAATATTTTTGATGTTGTCGGTGTGCTGAAAAATTACCACCAGGAATCGCCGAAGATGGAATTTGAACCGCACATCTATCGCTATATGCCGCTTGGACGCAGAACACGCGGGCAGATTGCCCTTAAAATAAATACCGCTGATGCCCGGGAAACTGTGAAATTGGTGAAACAACATTATGATGAAATGTTTCCCGGAAATTCCTTTGACACCTTTTTTCTCGATGATTATTTCAATCAGCAATATAAATCCGATGAATTGCTTGGAGATGTGTTCACACTCTTTGCTGTACTGGCGATTATCATCACCGCCCTTGGAATATATGGCTTGTCCTCATTTACCATTAATCAACGACAGAAAGAAATCGGCATTCGAAAAGTATTGGGTTCCAGTGTCTTGCGTATTGTATTTTTGATCATCAAAGACCAATTCATCATGATTTTAGTCTCATTTATCATCATTGCGCCGCTGGCAGTTTATGGATTGAATCGCTGGCTGAATACTTATGCCAGCCGGATTTCACTATCTGCCATTGTGTTCATTGCCTCTATCATTTTGGTTTGCATGGTGGTTTTTGCGACAGTAGCGTACAGAACTATCAAAGCAGCGCTGGCAAACCCGATTGAGTCTTTAAAATATGAGTAAATACAATGAACAATTATCAATTAACAATGATCGATAACTATTTTGGCTGAATTTTGTTTGTTGTTTATTGATCATTGAAAATTGAAAACTGGAGAAATCATGTTTAAAAATTATATAATCACTGCATACAGAAATATCATTGCCGAAAAAAAATATTCAATCATAAATATTGTAGGACTCAGTCTGGGAATCACAGCCTGCATCCTGATTTTACTTTGGGTATCTGATGAATTGAGTTATGACAGACAAAATGAAAATTACAGTAGAATATACCGTGCCATTCGCGAAGGCAGGGCCCATACTCCATCACCACTGGGACCAAAATTACAACAAGACCTGCCGGAAGTAGATGCTGCTACAAGAATTATCAAAGATGATGAAGTGTTGATATCTGCCAATAACCAAAATTTCCTTGAAAATGATTTTATCTGGGCCGACCCGGAAATATTTGATGTTTTCACGATTCCTCTGATCAATGGAATGGCAAACCTGAATGATCCGAATAATATTCTGCTTTCCGAATCAATGGCAAAAAAATATTTTCCGGATGGAAATGCAATTAACAAGATAATTGAAGTAGGAGAAAAAAATTCATTTATTATCGCTGGTGTATTTAAGGATTTACCCGTCAATGTACACATGAATATAAATTTTCTGGTTCCTTATGAGACCTATTTTCGAATTATGAATAATGACATCAATAATTGGTTTGCTAATTTTTCCTATACCTATTTCCTGTTGAAAGAAGGTGTTGATCCATTACAATTGGAAAACAAAATCGGTGATGTGATTGATATTCAGATGATCAACAGTCTGCCAGAGAAAATTCTTAATACATTACAAAAGCCTTACCCAAGAATTTTTTATGTTCAGCCGTTGTCTGAAATCCATTTGCATTCCCACCTGCTACAGGAGATCGGGACCAATGGTGATATCAAATATATCTATCTGTTTGCCTCGATAGCGATTCTGATTCTGCTGATCGCCTGTATCAATTATATCAATCTGGAAACCGCAAAAGCAGGCAAGCGCAGCAAAGAAGTTGGCATCCGCAAAGTAGCCGGTGCTGAACGAAAACAGTTGATCTATCAATTTTTTGGGGAATCCCTGGTGATTACTTTTGTATCAATGTTATTATCACTTATTATTGTCCGGATTGCCATTCCTTTTTTCAATCAAATGACAGGACGAAGTCTGGATTTTCATTTCATGGCCAGCCTGAAATATCTTGTGCTTTTTGTGGGAATGACTGTGGGCATCAGTTTTTTTGCCGGTTTTTATCCTGCCATCAATTTATCCGGATTTCAGCCTATCTGTGTTCTGAAAGGCAATTTTTTTCGTAGCAACAAGGGAAAAAATCTCAGAAAATTACTTGTTATTGCGCAATTCACAATTACTATTTTTCTCATTGTCACAACTTTGATAATTGACAAGCAGATCAGGTTTTTACAAAACAGTGACCCCGGATATGAAAGGGACCAAATTATTACCGTGCCAATTCGTGACCGGAAAATTCACCAGACAATTGACGCACTGAAATCCGAACTGGAGCAACTTTCCGGTGTAAAGATGGTGTCCGCATCTGCACTCCTACCAAACAATATTACCACATTTACCACTGCTGAATGGATTGGTAAACCACCTGATAAAGATTTTACAATCAATTACAATACTGTGGATGAGAATTACATTGATCTGTTCGGAATTGAAATAATTGAGGGACGGAATTTTTCAAAGGAACACGCATCAGACAGAAACGGTGTGTTTTTGCTCAACGAAGCAGCCCTAAAAGCTGCTGGATTTACTGAACCAATGAGCGAAATTTTCCTGCATTGGAATGATAAATCCGGGCCGGTGGTGGGAGTGATGAAGGATTTTAATTTTCGCTCCATGCACCATCCAATAGAGCCATTGTACCTGTATTATTCACCAAAGGATTTTTCTAATATTTCCATAAAAATAAGTACTATGGATTATATTAAATTAATTAAGGAAATCACCGAAGTATTCGAGAAATTTTCACCAGCTTATCCTTTTGAATATTCATTTTTTGACGAGAGTTTTACCAATACATATCGAGAAGAGCACCAATTGCAAAAACTTTTCTCAAGTTTTGCTGTGCTGGCAATTTTCATTGCATGTATGGGACTGTTCGGATTGGTTCTGTTTTCTACAGAAAGACGGAAAAAGGAATTCAGTGTACGTCGGGTGCTGGGCTCATCTGTCAGTGGGATTTTTTTCATTGCCATTGAGGAATTTTTCAAATGGATCGTTATTGCAAATCTGATCGCTTGGCCAATTGCTTATTTTTACGCCAATAACTGGCTGCAGAATTTTGCTTATCGTGCACAATTTACATTTTGGCCATTTCTGACTGCTACTTTTCTGACATTCTTAATTGCCGGAGTTACCATGAGTCTGCAATTGATAAAAACCATCCGATCAAACCCTGTTGACGCTTTGAAATACGAATAAATCACCATTCAAATGGCCCCAAGACCTTTGAAATGGTGATGTCCAATTTTCAACACAACCATTCAGAAGGTTTTTTGACAATGAACAGTGAAATAAAATTTGCCACAAAGGCACAGAGAACACTGAGATAATTATATAATAATCAGGACTCTCTGTTGCTGTGTGGGTATTTTAGGACAATTTTGTAAATCGTTCTACAATTTGTAGAGCAAGTATCCGACTTGCTTTTCAAATTTACCCGCCATGGAAATTTGAATGACTTCGGAGAAAAGAGTGGATGTATTTCATATATTTTTCACTTCGATAAGGTTGATTTTTTCCTATCGGCAAAAATCAAAAACGATTTGAAAAAGCGTTCTACAAAAGACATCACTTTTGAAAAATGCTATAAAACCTAAAAAAGCATCAACGCGATACTGCCGGCCATTGCCCCATATAAAAGCATCGGTATAACAGTTCTTTTCAAGATATAGCCTTCCCTATTGGTAATCGACAATACCGAGGTCACCGCCACAATATTATTGATACAAACCATGTTGCCAAAGGCCCCACCGACAGATTGCAGAGCGAGAATCGTTGTACGGCTAATTTGGGTCTGCAAAGCAATGGAATCCTGTATACCAGCAAAAGTGAGATTTGATATAGTCGCTGAACCGGAGAAAAAAGAGCCGATTGCTCCCAGATAGGATGCAAAAAAAGTCCAATGCCTGCCAGTTGCGTTGGCAAGCATTCTTCCGATATGATTGACAGCGGACAATTCTCCACCCATCATCATCAGATTAACAAATACTAATGAACCAAGAAGCGCATACATTGGGTTGATCATTTTGTCGACCGTTGTCTTGAATGTTGTTTTAATCTCCCGACCTGTTGATCCCTGTATCCTAAAAGTTATCAAAGACACTATTGCAAAGGGAATTAGCGATGGAACATATAATGTACTATGAGACCAGTTAACGGGTGTAAGGAATATATTTTCAAGTTGAATCACTAGCGAACTACTGATGGAAAAATCACCCAGCATCCCCAGGGAAATATTAAAAGCCGGATTTGTAGCTGTGAGAAATTGCTTGATTCCAATTTCGGGAATTCGTGTGATTAGTAACAGCAATATGGTTCCCCAAAGCGGAAAAGTCGCTTTCACCAACCTCCCTATTGAAATTAATGGCGGATTTATTTCACTTTTTTCTTCAGAATATTTTTTCAGGCCAATATTATATTTAGCGAGAATAGCAGTTGCAATTAAGCCAATTGAACCACCGATTAAGGATGGAAATTCATAATTTATAAAAGCCACTAACAGATAGGGGACCACCGTAAAGGCAACACTCAAAATCACAAAAACTATGTTCTCAAAGATTTTTTTGAAATTTACTAATTGCATAAGAGCAATAGTCACAATAACAAGCGCAATGGTGGAATGAATTGACGCGGATTTGATTGCGATAGTCATGGTCTCAGCACTGGTCAATTCGATGGCAGAAAATCCAAACCAGGTCGGCGTTCCCACTGCACCAAAGGATACGGGAACGCTATTCATTATCAATGCGAGGATCGCAACATTGAGCGGCGCAAATCTTAATCCCACCAAAACCGGTGCGGCAATAGCTGCCGGTGTGCCAAAGCCACTGGCTCCTTCGATCAGGAAAGGAAAAGCCCAACCGACAATCATCAACTGTGCAACTTTGTTTTCAGTAATGGTATTCAGCCAGTCAGTGACAGTTTTCAGGCTGCCGGTGGCTTTCATAGTTTCAAACAAAAAGATTGCGCCACCAATGATGAGTATTGGCGTCCAGGCAACAAGCAACCCTTTCAGAACATTGGCATGAACAAGGTTTGGCTCCCATTTAAAAACGATCAGTGAAATGAAGTATAAAACCAATGCCGACAGGGGCAGGGCCTGGTTCGATGGCATGGAGTTTTTCCTGACCATAAGCCAGATGAGGAAAATAATCGGGATAAAAGAAAATATTGTATTTGTCATATTTGTTTATCTCATTTTTTCGTTAGGGTGACTCTTCAACAAAAAAATCATTAAATTTAATCAATTGTGATCTCTTACTCAACAGATCTGTTTTTACTTTCTTTACAGAAAAAATTTTCTGAACTGAAATCCATAAATACCCTGTTATAAAAAAACCAAAGGATTTGATTCGTCAAATTTAGATTCCAGGTTGATAAGATTAGTTACTGAAGAATTTTATTTTACCTTTGAAATGTGTTTTTGCCCTACAAAAAAAACAGTCCTGTCCGGTGCTATGCAAATTCATTATCTACATCATCATTCACCATATATTTTAAAGTTTTAATACAGAGTCCAGAGATCGAAGATTTATTTTGAAAATCACGATAAATTGTCTCTGATCTGATCTTTCTCTGTCCTATCAAAAATGAAAATTCTTGTCTGTTGTCAAAGATACCTTACCCTGGCATGAAATACCTGTGCCCGGAATTGTCACTTCCGGGCACTCATCATCCTATTTATAGTCTTTAAAATTCAATTTTATAACTCAGATTTGGGACCATTAAGCCTTCATATTTTTTTTCAATTTTCCCTGTTTTCAGATTATAAATATCATTGGAAAATTCCTGAGCATTCGTGGCATTAATCACCTGTAATGACCAGACAGAAGAATAGTTGGGTTTGTTTTTACGATAGGAAATCGCAAAAGAAAAAACAGGTGTACCTTTATATTGTTCAGCAAAAGCCACATCATCACCGCACTCACCATAAATTACCTGCTGACTGACCAGTGACGCCGATCCATCTATGGTCTCTTTACGGTTTCCACCCAGATAATTAAATCGAAGGTTTGCATTAAAGATATTATTTTTATTTTTGCCGACAATCCATTCTTTTCCGGTAACCAGGTTCATCACAAAATTTTTATTAAAGCGGGTATTGCGTTCTATTCCGTCAGCGGCCCTGTATTTGGAATCAAAAATCGAAGCTGTCGCCAAATAATAAAATCCCTTTTCCAAATAACGTTCCAATGTCAGGTCAAGCCCAATATTTCTGCCTTTGCCTTGGCTCACAAGCACTTTGTCAAAAAACACATCGCTTTGCAGATTTACAGTAGAAAAATATCCTTCAGGGGTAACCGGTATATTTCTCAGTTGCTGATAGTAGGGTTCAATACTCAGTTTCAAATTATCATGAATTTTGGTATGATAAGCCATCACATAATGAATAGACTTTTGCAACTTCAGGTTTTTATTCGGATTCGTGCCATTGACATCAACAAAATAAACCGGCAGGCGCTCAATGCGACTGTGCATTCCCCAGGCCATTGCCAGGCTGTGGCGATCATTTATTTTGTATTTGACACCAACTCTGGGTTCAATGGAATACTGATCGTTCAGCAAGAGAATCTGTGAATGTAGGCCAAGATTCATTGAGAGTCTGGAGTCAGGTGTCCATTTTGACTGTGTATAAAGTTGAAGTAAACCGGATTGTCCATCCTGCCTGGCCAGAGTTATCGGTGCTTCACCTTCAGCCTGAGATTGCTTGATATTCACATCATAACCCAACCGGCTGTAATTAAATCCAGTCTGATTACGATGACTTTTACTAAAGCGTTTACCAATATTGGTTTGAATAGAATAACGCCAGGTATCATTGTCAATATGGGACTGTGGATGGGAGAGCAATGAATAATCGAGGCGCTTTTCCTGGTGCATCAAACCGTTACCTGTCGCTGAAATAATGGTATGTAAAAACATAGTGGAATTCAGCGCCAATTTGTGTGTTAACCCAGTTGCAAACATATAGAGTGAAGTTTGTGAATTATCCCGGTCAGAATCAGATTCCCATTCAGCGCTGTCCAGAGCCGACATTTCCTGGCCATCCAGAGCACCGACACCCCAAAGTGAAAAGGTGCCATGTGTTTTGGTGGGAAAATTGGTTTTAAAGGAATAATCCTGATATTTTAAAATTCCGGTATCCTTGGGTAAAACCGGCGCAACCAACGCCATCGTTGAATATCGGTAATTCATAATGTAGGAGGCCTTTTTCCCTGTACTAAAAGGGCCTTGGGTCGCAAAATCAACTCCAATTATTCCGGCCTGCAGTGTATATTCCCGTTGCTCTGAATTTCCTGTTTTCAGGTTGATGTCAAACACTCCGGAAGTCGCATTGCCATATTCAGCAGGAAAGGCTCCCGTGTAAAAATCGCTATTTCCCATCATTTGGCTACTCAAAGCAGTCAATAGACCGCCACCGGCTACAGTTAAATCGGCAAAATGATTGGGATTGGGTGTTTCCACACCTTCAATTTTCCACAAAAGACCATCGGGACTGTTACCGCGTACCGAAATGCCATTACTGACCACCGAAGGTGTTGCAACACCGGCAAAAGAAGAGGCCAGTCTTGCCGGGTCATCCAGTCCACCCGCATAGCGCTGCGTCTCTTCCACCGTAAACTGACGACTGCTCAATGTGGTCATAGTATTCAACGGCTGGTCTTTTTTAATTCTCACCACAATCTCATTCATTGCTAACGATGCTTGCTGCATGGGTATATTTAAAATCGGCTGTTGCCCGGTGGTAACCAAAAATTCATTGATGATGTAACTTTCATATCCCATCATGGAAACCTTAATATTATGACGACCAATCGGTATTTTTTGTAAAATAAAATTACCCTCAATGTCAGTAGCTGCACCAATCAGCGGGTCGGTGTTCATGACAATAATATTTGCCAGGGGTAATGGCATTTCAGTCAGCTGATCAAAAACCCTTCCCCGGACGGTTTGTGCAACAGGTTGTGAGAATGTGAAATTGTAAAGGAATAATAAAAGAGCCATTGGATAGAATAATTTTTTCATGATGTTAACCTCTCTTTTCATTTTGTTAATTAATGTTATTTTGGATATTGCATTGGCCCTGACGAAAGAAAAAATCTTTTTCCTTTAGAAGGATGATTACAGAAAAAATAATCAAAAGGATCGTCTGAATGACTTTGCTCATGGGGTGCGTCTGAAATATTTCATTGAAAAATCCGGCTGTAATATGGAAAATAACAGCCACCAGGATATTTCGATTGCTTTTGTAATAGAGCCAGTTCATAATCATCACAAAAGGAAAAATGCTGACCATAAAATTCAATGAATAGATCATTCCTGATTCAACCAGGTTACTGTGATAGTAATTATTAATTGTCGAAAGAGGAAAATGCCAGATACTCCAATATAACGCAAATATCATGGAAGTTGAGAACAGGCTGAAACGAGACCGCAAACAGTCAGTCCCATAGGAATGCCAGGCCATTTCCTCTAAAAATGGTGCAGCGATAAGCAGAAACCAAACCGGGAAAACACCGGAAGTGAAGGAAAAAGAACCGGCCAGTTTAAACTGATTTACGCTGAATCCAAAAACCAGTGAAATCGCCTGGGCTGCAAGAATACTTCCCAACATAAAAAAACCGGCCATGAGCCAGTATTTTAGTTTCACACCGTTAAATTTGAAAAAACGGCCAACCAGGTCATGACGAAGTTCCTCAACTGGAATGATCAATAATAGAGCAACAATATTGGGAGCAATTAATCCAAGAAAAGCAAGACCGCTGTAGGTTAGTGTCAACAAATCACTACCGGGTTGGACCTGACTAAAATATCCGGCCAGAAACCAGCAGGACCAGGGCAGCAGGGTTGAAAGTACATAAAAGAGAACCGGGTGTTTGAATTGTTTAATGATCATAAAGACTCCTTTTTTTTCATTTGTTGCCAAAATTTCAGCAACAATCAGGAGTCCTGCGCCCAAACCTGCTGGATTGGACTCATTTGGAGTACAAACCTATAGGCACAGATATTTATTTCCAATATTAACAGTGATTTGGATTAAAAAATATTTATCAGAAATTTTTAACGAATTACAGACTTAAGTGGACAAATCAGAGAGATATTTTGAGGGTGTGACGCCTTTTAGTTTTTTAAAAACATGGTTAAAGGCAGATTTTGAATTGAATCCGGCGTCCAGGGCATGGGCCAGCAGACTGTAATTTTTATTGGATAATGCCTTTTGAATAAACTCCTCTATCCTGTATTTATTTACAAAATCATGAAAATTCATTTGTTCATACTGGTTGATAATCTGGGAAAGATGATTGGGGGAAACATCAATCAATTCTGCCAATTCAGCCAGGGTCAGTTTTGGATTGGTGTAAGGTTTGTTCTCAAGCATTACCTGTTGCAATTTTTGATGGGCTGAGGCCGCAACTTCCTGTTTTAAACCGGATTTTTTATATTCGCCCTTCGATTTGGGCAGAACAAGTTCCAGGTCATTCTTACTCTTCTCTTCGATGAAAATATTTTGATGGCGAATTCCAAAATAACCTATTAAGAGGACAAAAAATACGAGCAGAATGTATAGAATATAATCATCGTTGAAGGGCATTTGAATGCCCAGACCTTCTTTCAAGCCCGACAAAATGCCGGCGGTCAAAAAAAGAAGCGCTGTTCCATAAATACAGTATTTCAGCCAATTGAGGCTCAACTGATCATCAAAAGAAAAATTATCGTCAATCATTTGTTCGTGCTTTCCAATCATACGAAAAGCCAGCACGGGATAAGTCAGACCGGAAAGGATAAAGGCCACCAGGGATATATTTGTAAAAATTGAAAAATCATCGATTAAACCTTTATCCACCATGATTTTTTTTTCTGGAGAATAAAAAAAATAAAACCGGCACATATACAGCCACGACAATATTGCCGGTAAAAAATGCCAATAATCAATTTTTCTCAATCGAGTTTCATTCCGAAGAGAATACAGTGTATAGAGAAACAGCATTGGCCCGTGCAACAACGGGATTGGAAGAGTAGTTCCGATGAGATGTGGATATTTGGACCAGAAATCAAGTGAATAAAGGTAATAACTGGTCAGATGAATGCCAATGACACTGAGCCAGAGAGCCAGGATAATGTCCGGCAGGCTTTTTTGCTTTTTCGCTACCAATAGAAGTGACAAGAAAAAAGAAAGGAAGATTCCGATGGTAAAAATTGTATTCATTGCATCCTGCTCAATAATATTTCTCTCAACCCGGGCAATTCCTGAAAAAATAATGAGTCAGTAATAGGATTGCAAGGACTATTTTCAAAAAATGTTAAGATAATAAAACTGACCGACTAATCTGAATGATCGAAGTTATCCTGATGTCCTGAATATTCCGGTCAGAGAACTTTTAACCATAGAATTTTACAGTGATTGCTTCCAGATATTTTTGATCGATTTCATCAAAGGCCCCAATATCTTTGCTGTCGATATCAAATACGCCGACAATTTCACCGGTTTGGTTTCTTACCGGCACAACAATCTCAGATTTGGAACGACTGTCACAGGCAATATGCCCGGGAAAATTTTCAACATCTTCAACGACGATGGATTTGCCCTGGTTGATCCCGGCCCAGCACACACCTGTATTCTTTGCAAGTACCAGACAAGCGACACTCCCCTGGTAAGATGTCACGGTCAATTCGCCATCAATCAGACGATAATATCCGGTCCAGAAAAAATGGTCCATTTTATTATGGAGCACTGCTGTTGCAGTGGCAATTCTGGCGAATGGATCTGTTGTCTTTGCAAATAATGGTTCCAGTTGCCCGATAATTCGTTTGTACCGGTTTTCTTTTATTTGGGGTTTCATTATAATAGTCAATTCCTTTCGTAAAATCCTCAAGTAACAATAAGGAAATATTGAAAAATATCCAATAGACAAATTCTGAATTCTATAGATTAATCTTCACTGTCATAGGTTTGGAATTTAATTATTTGAGTATTAAAACTTATTTGTTATTTGGTTATTGAATTAAAAAATTAAACCTCCGAGGTTTTGGAAACCTCAGAGGTATATTTCTGTGTGTGAAAGGGGATTTGGTTAATTATGATCAGGATCTTCTTTGATTTCTGCCTCACTAAAGTTGTCATCCATTTTTTCATGAAATTTTTTCTTCCAGTTTTTGGCAAAATGCTCTTTGGGGCTACAACTACTGTGATGGTCGTGTCCATGGTGACCGCCTTTAAACAGAATATGGAACAAGATTACCAGTCCCCAGGCCTGCCAGTAGGTCAGGGTGGGAAGCCCGAAAATTGTTGGCATCAGCCAGTTCCACAGCCACATGACAACCAGTCCAAAAAACAAAGCCAGGACAGCGCCAATGACCACTCCGATGATTCCCCAGAGGATCCATTTTACAGGATTTCGTTCTTCTTTGTTAAACATATTTTTTCTCCTTTTTTATTTTTTAGTTTTTTATGAACCAAAATTCAGTTCTAAGTATTATAAATAATGCTTCAAGTCCCCAATTTGCCGGCGTAAATTTTGAACAGCATACCGGTTTCTCGCCAGGGCTGTATTGATGGAAACATCTTCAATCGCTGCAATTTCACGAAAAGAACGATTTTCTATATGATGCATAATAAAAACATTTTTCTGTTCTGTCGATAAATTATCAATGGCTTTCATTATGGAATCAGAGATTACTTTTTTAGAATGGGAATCCAAATGCTGAGGATCATCAATATCCAGCATTTCCACGATCGAATGTTCTTCGTCAAGAGGTATGTTGTGACGACTTTTTTTACGATACCAGTCAATGATTTTATGATTGGCTACTGTGAATAACCAACCTAAAAGATTTTCAACTGGCTCGGCAATATTCATGCTTTTCATGGCCTGCAGATATACATCCTGTAAAATGTCTTCTGCTTCCTCCAAGCGGTCGATTTTGGATTTGATATAATTCAGAAGCCCGGTCCGGTTTTCCTGATAATTTAAGGCAATTACATTTTCCATTTTTCTTATCTTTCGTTTCATGTTTCAAAATTCAGATATAAAAACGATAAAACGAAATTTTTATTGTATGAAATTTTTAAATTATTTATTTTGCGGAAACCGGAGCGGATAACATCCATGCCAAATTACCAACTGACCGAAGATGATAAACAAAATTTCAACCTGTTTTTGAACCAGTATTATTTAGCATCTGTAAAAGCACTAAAATTTGTCGCCCCGATCATTCTTGGAATTTTTCTGATTGCCGCACTATTATTTTATATATTGACCGACGGATTTACTTATATTGTTGCCATAGTCGTTGGATTGTTTCTATTTTTTCGGGCCAGAACCATCAAAATACCGGAAATTGATCTTGATAATGCGGAAATAATGGAAGCATCAGGAAAATTCAAATTCATTTCAAATGCAGGTCACCGGGTAATATTCAATCATTATCACGCCTATAATGTAGATCTGAATAAACTTCAGCAGGCTGGACTTTTTGAAAAAGAAAATGTCACTGTCAATTATGTGATTTTGAGAGCAGATCGAAAAATGATTTATGTATTTGATGCTAATGGCCATCGGGACATTTCACTACCAGTAAGAAAATAATACCAGAAAAAATATCCTTCAACCCGCTATCATTCATTCCATACCTTTAATTTTTCATTCAATTGATGAAACCATTAAACTTTCATCAAATATTGGAGGCGAGATGAAAACCAAACTTTTTATTTTTTTAGCATTTACATTATCAATTTCTTTAGCTCAGGATATTGCAGAATATCGTGAATATCATGAAAAAGCAATTCAGGCTTATTATGCCCAGGATAAGGCAGGTTGGCTGGAAAACAATCAAAAGGCACTGGAAGTACTTCCTGATTGCGCAACGAATATTTATTATGCCGCTGATGCTTTTGCTCAAAATAACCAACCTGACAGTGCTTTGAAATACCTGGAAATGGCAGTGGAATTTGGATATGGCTGGAACAGTGACAAAGATGAAAATTTCAAATCACTTAACGAAAATCCTGAGTTTCTTAAGATAATGGTTCGCGTGAAGGAACTCCGCAAACCTGTAAATAATTCATCTATAGCATTTACAATTGCAGAAAATGATCTGATCCCTGAAGGGTTGGCCTATGATCCGGTAGAAGAATGTTTTTACCTCAGTAGCCTTTACAAATGCAAAATCCTGAAAATCAGCAAAGAGGGAAAAGTGACTGAATTTAAATCAGAAAAGCAGGATGGTTTGCGTCCTGTTACCGGTATGAAAGTAGATGAAAAACGAAGAATCCTGTGGGTTTGTACAGAAGTCTCCGGCTTGCATTACAAAGATGCTGATGAATCCGAAATCGGATGGTCAGGGATTTTCAAATACGACCTCAATTCAGGCGAACTGATCAAAAAATACATCCTTATGGAAAAAGGTGTCCATCATCTCTTTAATGATATTGTAATAACAAAAAGTGGTGATGTTTACTTCACAGATTCAGAAGCCAGGAAAGTATTTTTTATCAACCATGAAAAAGACCATCCTGAAACCTTTCTCGAAAATATCGGACTCGGATATCCAAATGGAATTGCATTATCTGCTGATGAAAAATATATCTATGTTGCTGACAGTGGCCCGGGTATCAATCGTATAAACCTGAAAACAAAAGAAATATCATTTCTAAAAACACCTCAAAATGCTACTACAATCGGCATTGATGGACTTTATCTCTATAATAATTCGCTGATTGCGGTCCAAAATGGATTTGGCGAAGCTTCACGGGTAACACGATTTTTCCTCAATGAAAATGGAGATGAGGTCATAAAACAGGAAATCCTGGAAATGAATAATCCACATTTCATTATTCCCACAACAGGAGCCATTGCAGGAGATGAATTCTATTATATTGCCAACTCTCAGTTGGCCAGTTTTCATCAGGACAACAGTATATTTCCTGATGAAAAATTGAAAGATGTAATAATTTTAAAAGTGAAGTTATAAGCAGTTGCATTATCAATAAAATAATACTTGTCCTTCTCTCTCTAAACACCTAATTTTTCACAGGAATTGAGAAAAAAATTTTATAAATGGGAGAAGAGATTATGCAAAAAACTATGAAGGCACTCGTCAAAGCTTATAAAAAAGAGGGATTGTGGCTGGATGAAGTTCCGGTCCCTGAAATCGGTATTAATGATGTTTTGATCAAAATCCACAAAACTGCCATCTGCGGTACAGATGTCCATATCTGGAAATGGGATGAATGGTCACAAAAAACCATACCGGTACCCATGACCATCGGACATGAGTTTGTCGGTGAAGTGGTTGCCATGGGTAGTAATGTCCATGATGTTAAGATCGGAGAAATTGTATCCGGGGAAGGCCATCTCGTCTGTGGCCGTTGCCGGAATTGCCGGGCCGGACGTCAGCATCTCTGCAATGCCACCAAAGGAATAGGCGTCAATCGCACCGGCGCATTTGCTGAATACCTGGCCATGCCGGTCACCAATATCTGGCATGCCCACCCGAGCATTCCCAAAGAGATTGTCAGCATTTTTGATCCCTTTGGCAATGCCACCCACACAGCCCTGCAATACAAAGTTCTGGGTGAAGATGTATTGATCACAGGTGCCGGCCCCATCGGATTGATGGCCACAGCCATCGCAAAACATGCCGGAGCCCGTAATATTGTAACTACGGATGTGAATCCTTATCGTCTTGGACTGGCAAAAAAAATGGGTGCTACTGTCGCCGTTGATGTCACTAAAACCTCTATTGCTGATGTCCAGAAAGAACTGGATATGAAAGAAGGATTTGATGTGGGCCTGGAAATGTCCGGCAATAAACAGGCTTTCAATGACATGATTGACAACATGTTCCACGGTGGAAAAATTGCCCTGCTGGGAATCCCTGCCCCTGACATTCAGATTGACTGGAACAAGGTGGTTTTCAATATGCTGACCATCAAAGGTATTTATGGCCGTGAAATGTATGAAACCTGGTACATGATGGAATCCATGCTGAGATCCGGACTGGACATCTCCCCGGTCATTACTCACAGATTTCATTTTACAGAATTTGCCAAAGGATTTGAAGCCATGATTTCCGGCAATTCCGGTAAAGTGATTTTGAATTGGTTGGATTAAGTTTTTCCATGAATTAAGCAAAAAAAATGAATCTATATTAAAGAGGTATGATTTTTCATGCCTCTTTATATTTAGATACTGTATAAAAAAATAAATATTAGCCCATTAAATTCAAAAAAAAAACACCAAGTATAGGAATATTTCTGTATCTATTATGTATTTCTCAGGTTAACAATTCTTTACCTGAAGAGTTACGGTAAATCTATCATTTCCACTGGACTTTTTACTTTTTTTTAGACTGTAGGTACTGATGTGAGTCTATATCTGAGTGGTTGCCAGATTCTTGTGGCCCAGTAATTCCTGTATATACCGGATATCTGTTCCCTGATCTGGAAGGTTCGTGGCAAAACTATGACGCAGGGTATGGACTGTGATATTTTTGCTAATCCCTGCTTTTTTTTTCGCTACCCTGAATATAGACTGAATACTCCTGGGTGAATATTTACTGACACCATCCTGGCCTTCAAATAAATACAATTTTGGTTTATAATTGTAATAATATTTTGCGATTAGTTGGGCAAGGTTATCTGAATGAATGACATACCGGTCTTTGTTGTTTTTTGCCATTTCTATTCTTATCACTTTTCTTTTTCGATCAATATCTGATAATTTCAGGTTCACAGCTTCGGAAATCCTGAGGCCGCAGCCATATATCAATGAATGATGGTTTTATGCTTCAGATTTTTGATTTTACTGACAAGCTTTTGGACTTCATCCACCGAAAGCACTTCCGGGAGTTTTTCCTCTTTCCTCATCTTGATTTTGAAGTCAAAATATATCTTCTGCTTCAGAACTTCGTGATATAAAAACTGAAGAGCAGCAAGATATAATTTCATTGAAGAATAGGAGTCGTTTTTTCAACTTTCAAATAGTAAACATATTCCTGAAGAAATTTCCCGTCTACGTTGTCCGGTTTTTGTTCCTGCACATATTTTGAGAACCCTCTAATTACACTGAGATAATTTTTAATAGTATTCTTACTATAATTTCTGATTACCAGTTCTTTCTTTAAATTTTCCAACACTACCTTCAGTTTCACAATATAATCCTTTATTTTTGAGTTAATGCGCAGTAAACTTAAATATTTAAATTATTATACGCAATATTGCGTCTGAAAGGAGTTGTGCGTTACTGTAAAAAGCCAACCGCACAAACAGCACATTTGGTTTTTGCCGACACAAAAGCCAAGGCTATAAAACCAAAAGAGCTGTTTTTTGCCAACGCTCGGACAGAAAACGAAACTGAAACAGTAAATTTAGAAACTGAATAAAAGGACAAAAAAATAGATGAAGAACTTTAAAGAAAAGTCAGACAAAATATGGGAAGTTGCAAACCTTCTCAGAGGCGATTACAAAAGAGCCGATTACGGAAAAGTAATTTTACCATTGACAGTGCTTAGGCGTTTGGACTGTGTACTAAAAGAAACCAAACAAGATGTTCTCGACTACTTGCCAAAAGTTGAAAGTTTAAAAGAAAGTGCCAAAGACATCGCTTTAAACAAAAAAGCAGGTTTTAACTTTCATAACCGAAGCCAATTTGACTTTGATAAACTCATTGCCGACCCAAATAATGTAGCGGCAAATCTTAGAAACTTCATCAACGGATTTTCGACAAGTGCCAGAGAAATTATTGAATACTTCAACTTTGACGACCAAATAGACCGAATGGACGACCCAAAGGCGGACATCCTTTTTCGGGTGGTAAAAGCATTTCAGGAAATTGACCTTTCAGAAGATGACCCAATGATTATGGGGTATATTTTTGAAGACCTTATCCGGAGATTTTCTGAGCAGTCCAACGAAACCGCAGGGGAACACTTTACCCCTCGAGAGGTCATTCGTTTAATGGTTAATGTGCTTTTCAACGAAGACAGCGATACCTTAACCAAAGAGGGAATTGTAAAAACAATGTACGACCCTGCTTGCGGAACTGGCGGAATGCTTTCGGTTGCCGAACAATATTTGAACGAACTTAACTCAAAAGCTGAACTAAAAGTTTTCGGACAGGAAATAAACCCTGAATCTTACGCCATCTGTAAATCGGATATGCTGATTAAAGGGCAGAATCCTTCCAATGTAAAGTTCGGAAACACCTTTACCGTTGACGGTCTGGAAGAGGAAAAGTTTGATTATATGCTTTCCAATCCGCCTTTTGGTGTGGACTGGAAAAAAGCACAAAAAATCATCAAAGCCGAAGCAGACAGCAAAGGAATGAGAGGGCGTTTTGGAGCCGGATTGCCAAGAATTAACGATGGCTCGCTGCTCTTTTTGCAACATATGATTTCCAAAATGAAAACGGGCGGAACACGCATAGGCATTGTGTTTAATGGTTCGCCTTTGTTTTCGGGTGCAGCAGGTAGCGGAGAGAGTGAAATCAGAAAATGGATTATTGAAAATGACTGGTTAGAAACCATTATTGCACTACCCGACCAACTCTTTTACAACACTGGTATTTCAACTTACATCTGGATTATTACCAATAAGAAAAGTGCCGAACGCAAAGGAAAAGTACAGCTTATAAACGCAACAGGTACAAAAGATGAAGAATTAATAAAAGAAGGCAAACTCGACCATAACCGTTTTTGGCAAAAAATGGATAAAAGCCTTGGCAACAAGCGAAAAAAGATTGTTGAAAACGGAACCGAAAAAGGCATTGGTTTTATTACGCAGCTATACGGAAACTTTGAGGAAAACGAGTTTTCTAAAATAGTACCTAACGACTATTTTGCGTATTGGAGAATTACGGTAGAACAACCGCTTAAAGAAAATGGCAAAGCAGTAAAAAGCAAAGGCAAACCCAAAGCCGACAGCTCTTTGCGAGATTATGAAAACATTCCTTTTCTAAAAACAGACGAAAACGGAAATCTTGTGCCGCAAACCATAGAAGAATACTTTGAGCGAGAAGTAAAACCGCACTTGCCCGAAGCCTGGATTGACGAGACCAAAACCAAAGTAGGCTACGAAATAAACTTTACGAAGTATTTCTATGAGTTTAAACCCTTGCGACCTTTAGATAAGATTAAAGCCGATATTTTGGCTTTGGAAGAAAAGACTTTAGAAACTGAAAAAACGGTGCTGGACTAATGGAGAAATACGACAACTATAAAGATTCAGGCATTGAATGGATTGGGGAAATTCCTGAACATTGGGAGGTTAAGAAGGTAAAACATTTAACCAAATTACAAGGAGGTTATGCATTCAAAAGTGACTTATTCTCGTCAGAAGGTATACCAGTTATACGAATTGGTGATATTTCTGAAAATATAAAATTTGAGGAATGTAAAAAAATTGATGATGATACAATACCGAAAGAATATTGGCTTGAGCAATTTGACACCTTAATTGCATTATCAGGTGCTACAACTGGTAAAACTTGTTTTGTTAACAGTATTCCGCCTAAAGCTTACATTAATCAACGTGTTGCGAGAATAATGTTTTCTAATAAGTTGCTTTATTATATTGTAAATAGTAGCTTTTTTCAAGAGCAGATATTTTTAACTGCATCAGGTTCAGCACAAGAGAATATTAGCAATTCTCAAATAGAAAATTTAGAAATATCAATTTCTGACATTCCCGAAGAACAAACCGCCATCGCTCACTACCTCGACCGCAAAACAGCCGAGATAGACGAACTAATAGCCGACAAAAAACGCCTGCTCGAACTCTACGAAGAAGAAAAAACCGCCATCATCAACCAAGCCGTTACCAAAGGCATTAACCCCAATGCACCAATGAAAGACAGCGGCATTGAATGGTTGGGTGAAATTCCTGGGCATTGGGAAGTTTTACCTATAAAATACACTCTATCTACACCAATTACTGATGGACCTCACGAAACACCTGAATTATTACCCGATGGAATTCCATTTATATCTGCTGAAGCAATAAAAAATGACAAGATTGATTTTAGTAAGAAAAGGGGATTTATCTCAAGAGAAGAACACGAAAGATTTTCATTAAAATATAAACCTCAGGTTGGAGATGTATATATGATTAAATCAGGTGCAACGACAGGAAATCTTGCTATTGTTGAAACAGATATAGAATTTAATATTTGGTCACCTCTTGCTGCAATGAGACCGAATTATGATATGCTGTTAAGTGAGTTTCTGTTCTATTTTATGAAGTCAAAATCGTTTTTCTCAGCAATTGAAATAGGTTGGAATTATGGAACTCAACAGAATATTGGGATGAAAGTTATTGAAAATATCCGAATGGTTTTGCCAAGCACAAGTGAACAAAAGGAAATAGTTGAATATATTAAAACTCACCTCATACGCCTTAATTCTCAAATAGAAAAAGTAAATAAACTAATTGATTTACTCACCGAATACCGCACCGCCCTAATCAGCGAAGTGGTAACAGGTAAAATAAAAGTAACGGAATAAGCTATGACACTTTGCACAGCACATATACGTCAAGTAAATGACACCGAAGAATTGGTTTTTGCAACCGATAGTTGCCTTACGGGTGGCGAAAAATGGAAACACGGTATTAAGTTGTTTGAACTACCTCGCAAAGACTGTTTGCTTTGTTTTGCAGGCGATACTTTTAGAGCTTATCCATTAGTGTTAAATATGGTTTCGTCCATACACTTAGACAAATATTTGCAATCGCCCTCTGCTACGCTCGAAGAAGTTTTGGAATTTTTATCCGAGCAATTCACAACCTTGGTTAAAACGATTACTGAAGTCGATAAAGAAAGAATACACGAAGAAAGAGGCTCTGCTCAATTTTTGTTTGGTGGTTGGGATTGGCAAAAAGGAGTGTATCGGGTTTGGAAATTGCACTACACAAAAGATGCCGAAGGCTTTGTATTTGATGAACTAACCAACGACAACAATCAAACTATTTTTTACACATTTTTGGGTAATGCCGATATTGATGTAGAAAAAGAAGCCAAAGAACGATTTAAAAAACTACTTGCAGACGAAGATAAATTTGGAAAGAAATTAGATATGGAGCCCTTACGCATTTTGAGTTCTATATCGCTGGACAAAAACATAAGAGAAGTGGACGGCAGTTTGCAAATTGCCAAAATTTACAAATCAAACCGAACAGAGTTTTTTGGTACTTATTGGGAATCGAGTAAAGGGAAACCTTGTTTTCAAGGGAGAGAATACAACGAGATAAATAAACCTTTGGTTCGCTACTTCGACCCAGACACTTTTGAAATTTTAGAATCAGATTTACCAAGCAAACTAAACAATATTTCAGAAGAAGATTATCAAAACGATTATGAATTTATCAAAGATTGCTACGATGAAACAGGCAATCTTAAAGAAACCGTTTCCGAAAAAGAGAAGCATACATTAAGGCTGATTTTTAAAGATGTTGCTTACAGACAGTTTGTAAAAAAACAAGAGGACGAGCAAACGGTACAAATAGAGGAATTATGAGTATTACAACCGAAAATACATTTGAAACCGCACTTGTACAAACATTGGTAGAACAAGGTGGCTACACCCAAGGAAATGCTGAAGATTACAGCAAAGAACTGGGAATGTTTAAATATGAGGTGATTGCCTTTCTGCAAACATCGCAACCCAAAAGGTGGGCGAAAATTTCTGCCATACACGGAGCTGATACCGACAATAGAATTATACAACGCCTTTACAAAGAATTGGATTTAAGAGGAAGTTTAGATGTACTCAGAAATGGTTTTGTGGATTATGGTGTTCGTTTCCAGATGGCATTTTTTCAACCTGCTTCGGGGCTTAACCCTGATGCCGTTGATTTATACAATAAAAACAGCCTAAAAGTTTATTGCCAAATTTATTACAGCAGTAAGAATAAAAACTCGGTGGATGTTGTATTGGCACTAAACGGCATTCCTGTGGCTACTTTAGAACTAAAAAATCAGTTTACAGGGCAGGATGTTGGCAACGCTTTAAAACAATACAGCACAACCCGAGACAATAAAGAGTTGTTGTTTGCTTTCAAAAAACGAACCTTGGTACACTTTGCCGTTGACCAGGACGAAGTATTTATGACCACAAAATTAGATGGTAGCAAAACTTATTGGTTGCCATTCAATAAAGGAGCAAACAACGGAAAAGGAAACCCCAAAAATGAAAATGGTTACAGAACTGCTTACTTGTGGGAATACATCTTACAAAAAGATAGTTGGATGGAAATTTTGCAGCGTTTCTTGCATTTGGAAACGGAAGAATTTGAATCCAACGGAAAAATTTATAAGAAAGAAAAATTAATATTTCCCCGATACCATCAATTAGATGCCGTTCGCAAAATCAGCAACAATGTAATTGAAGTAGAAGCAGGAACGAACTACTTAATTCAACATTCGGCAGGTTCGGGCAAAAGTAATTCTATTGCCTGGTTAGCTTACAGGCTTTCAAGTTTGCACAATGCCACAGACGAACGAATTTTTGATTCAGTCATTGTGGTAACCGACAGAAAAGTACTCGACCAACAATTGCAAAATACCATTTATCAATTTGAGCATAAAACAGGTGTTGTTCAGCGAATAGATAAAGACAGCACGCAATTAGCCAGTGCATTGGGCTATGGAACGAATATCATTATTACCACTTTGCAAAAATTTCCTTTTGTAGTGGATAAAGTTGGCGAGTTGCCCGACCGAAACTATGCAGTAATCATTGACGAAGCTCATAGTTCGCAAGGTGGCGAAGCAAGTAAAAAAATGAAAGAGGTTTTGGCTGCAAAATCATTAGAAGATGCGGTAACAGAAGAAACATCAGACGACTACACAGGCGATGATTTTGTAAGAGAACAAATAGAGCGTTCTGCACAGGCAAGAGGTCAGCAAAGCAATATTTCGTTTTTTGCATTTACAGCTACACCAAAGTATAAAACATTACAGGTTTTTGGTCATAAAGATGCCGAAGGCAAACCACAACCTTTTCATTTGTATTCAATGCGTCAAGCCATTGAAGAAGGGTTTATTTTAGATGTTTTAAAAAATTACATCACTTATGAGCTTTACTTTAAACTGACCAAAGCCATTGAAGATGACCCCAAATTGAATAAAAAGAAAGCAGCAAAAGCCATTGGCAAATTTGTTTCCTTGCATCCGCACAATTTGGCTCAAAAAACAGAAATCATTATTGAGCATTTCAGACAAATTGTTTCTCATAAAATTGGAGGAAGAGCCAAAGCAATGTTGGTTTGTGGTTCGAGACTACACGCCAAACGCTATTTTGAGGAATTTAATAAGTACATAAAAGAAAAAGGCTATCAAAACGATATTAAAATTCTTGTAGCATTTTCGGGTAAAGTAATAGATGATAACGCCCCTGATGGCGTTTCGGAACCACAAATGACAGGGTACAGCGAAAAGGAATTACCTGATATTTTTGATATGGTAGAATACAAGATTTTAATTGTTGCCGACAAATATCAAACTGGTTTTGACCAGCCACTTTTGCAAACAATGTATGTAGATAAAAAACTATCGGGTGTAAAAGCGGTGCAAACATTATCTCGGTTAAACAGGACTTGTGCAGGTAAAGAAGATACATTCGTTTTAGACTTTGCAAATGACCGTGAAACTATTTTTGCTTCATTCCAGCCGTATTATGAAATCACAACCGTTACAGAAGAAACAGACATCAATCATTTATACGACTTAAAAGCAAGATTAGATGAATTTCAGATTTATTGGGAAACAGAAATTGAAGCATTTGCAAATATTTATTTCCATCCTGAAACAAAACTGAATAACCCGAAACAACAAAAATATCTGTATTCATTTACCGACCCTGCCGTTGACAGATTCAAAGAAATAGAAGAAGAAGAAAAACAAGATGAGTTTAAAAAAGGATTACGCACCTGGACGAATCTTTACGCTTTCTTGGCTCAAATTATGCCATTCGTTGACCCCGATTTTGAACGATTTTATGCTTATGCTAAACTTTTACAAACAAGATTGCCCAAAAGAGAACTCTCTGAAAGTTTGCATTTAGACGATGAAGTGGCATTGGAATACTATCGTTTACAGAAAATCAAAGAAGGTTCAATTGATTTGCTGACAGGCGAAACAGGAGAATTAAGCGGAACTACAGAAGCAGGTTTAAAACGAGCAAAAGACGAAGAAGCCTTACTTTCTGAAATTATTAATGTGCTGAATGACCGTTTTGGAACTGAATTTGAGGAAGCCGACAAACTTTTCTTTGACCAAATAGAAGCGGAATTAATGGAAGATGAAACGCTTCAAACGCAAGCAAAAGTAAATAAGATTGACACCTTTAAATACGCTTTTGAGGACTTGTTCATAACAAAACTGATTGACCGAATGGACCAAAATCAAGAGATATTTGAAAAAATTCTTGAAGACAAAGTCTTTGGAAACTTAGTCAAAGAATTGATGATGAAAAAAGTATATAAGAAAATGAATGAATAATGCCAACGCTACAAGCCATACACATTTGCAATTCGCACCAGCCAACGCTGCAACCAAAAATTGCAAAAGAGTATGTCTTTGCCAACGCTGACAGACGACTTATAAAGAACACCGAACGCACAACATCGTGTATAGTGCATTTGGCGGACAGTGCTAATTTCGAGGTCGTTACATCTAATAAACTTTGTAGCGGTTTGACAGGTTTGTGCTTCAAATTGCCAAACGACACCATACACGTAACCGTTGGCAACCCGTTTCTGCCCTTAGGAACAGTATGGGAAACCCACGCACCATTGCACACCTTAACAAGCCCCGCGAGCAAAAGCCCATACCAAAGTTTGTCAAAGAATGCAATTTATTCTAACCCCAACAAAAACTGATGGAAATAAAAATTTTGAAGGATTATGTTTTTTTTAAAAACTACATGAAGGATAAAAATATGGACCAGGCAAAAAAGATGATGTTAGTATTTGCAGGAGCCTTTATCGGGTTATCAATCTGCACGATATTGTTTGTATTTCTTAGCAAACCAATGATGGATCAATATAAAGAAGTTCAAAACTGGCCTTCTGTTCAAGGTACAATAAGCAGTTCTGAATTTGATTGCTGGGAAGCGGAAAAGAAGGTTGACGGCCGCTATGTAACAGAAACAAAATGCGCGGCATCAGTTGAGTACGAATATACAATTGGTGGTGTATCATATATTAATAGCGACATCAGGCCCAATAGTGGAATTAAAATTACTTACGACAGAAATACTGCCCAAAAGATAGTCGCCAGATATCCGGTTGGTGCTAAAGTTGAAGTTTACTATAATCCTGAGGATGCCAGTAACTCTGTTTTAGAGAAAGAAATGAAACTTGGCAATTGGTTACTTTACCTTTTGCCTTTCATTTTTGGGCTTGCAATAGTATTAGTAATTGTTAAAAATTTAAAAGGGTGAGTGATGATGCAAATGAATAAATGAAGCTGTATTTTTAATTCGCTTCCCAGACTTCTGGTTTGGAAACTTTTTTTATTTAATCATCAATCTGCAACAGCTCTATCGGAATTCCGTTTTCTTCAATAAAAGCAACCAATACACCTTTTGAGGGGGTATTGGGCTGAATGATTACTTTCTTATTTCTGATGGCTTCATGTAAATCCTTCACACGAAACGCAATATGTGAGATTTTCCTTACCGATTCCGGATAGGGTGCATCATTATCATACATCATCCACTGTAATCCAAAGGGATTATCCCTGTGATCTGTACAGTGAATTTTAAGATGAGATAAATAGACCATATTTTCTTTTTCGGATTCCGTGTGAATACCAAAATGAGGGCTAATAGCTAAAAATAGCTGGTAAAATTGATATTATACATTGGTATTCAATAGATTACTTGGAAATTTAATTTAGGTAATAT
>JAFGTP010000043.1 GCA_016934035.1 Fidelibacterota bacterium | reverse complement strand
ATCTTTAATTAATTTTTATAATTTTTATTTATTAGTAGTAATTAATATTAAAATGAATTCTATTGTAAATTTTTTACAAGCATAATGAAAAATATTCCTATTTTATAGTAAATGTTGGAAAAATGATTTTATTAAAAAAAATAAATAGGATTGCAGCTGAGACTGCTTTTATTTTAAGGTCAGGTTCTTTATATTTTTATTCGAAAATTTTTTAAATAAGGAGAGAAAAGATGAAACATTTACCCATTATTTTAATGTTGGGACTGTTCCTGGTCACTTGTGGAAAGAACAGCAATCCATTTCTTACGAAATGGGATAATCCTTTTCAGATTCCACCTTTTGATAAAATCGAAATGGACCATTACATGCCGGCTTTTGAAAAAGGTATTGAACAGGAAAAGGAAGAAATTGAAACAATTATTAACAACACCGAAGCACCTGACTTCGAAAATACAATTGTTGCTTTGGAAAAGTCAGGCGAACTGTTAAGGAAAGTAAGTGGTGTCTTTTATAATTTAAAAGCCGCCAACACCAATGAAAAAATGAATGAAATGGCCAAGATACTGGCCCCGATGCTTTCAAAGCATAATGATGAAATTGCCCTTAATGAAAAATTGTTTCAAAGAATCAAAACCGTCTATGAAAACAACAAGAAAGAAGACCTCAATACTGAAGAAATGACGGTTTTGGAAAAATATTACAAGGATTTTGTACGCTCCGGAGCCCTCCTTTCCAATATTGACAAAGAACGTATCAAAGAAATCAACAGTGAACTCAGTACATTGACACTCCAGTTTGGCGATAATGTTCTTGAAGAAACCAATCGTTTTGAACTAAAACTGACGGACGAAGCAGACCTGGCCGGATTGCCGGAAAATGTGATAACCATGGGAAAAGAGGCCGCCCAAGAAAAGGGCTATGAAAATGCCTGGGTATATACCATTCAGCGCACCAGTCTTTATCCTTTTTTAACCTATTCTGAAAGACGTGACCTTCGGGAAAAATTGTTTAAGGGATACACTTTAAAAGGGGATAATAATGATGAATTGGACAATAAAGAACTGATCAAAAAAATCCTGAAACTTCGGCAGGAAAAGGCCAAAATGCTTGGTTATGAGAGCCATGCGCATTATGCACTGGAAAATACAATGGCAAAATCACCTGAGCGAGTCAATGAACTCCTGATGAAAATTTGGGAACCTTCCTTGAAAAAAGCCAAAGCAGAAGCCTATGATATGCAAAAAATGATTTATAACGAAGGTCAAAATTTCAAACTAATGCCCTGGGACTGGTGGTATTACGCTGAAAAAATCAAAAAGGAAAAATATGGCCTGGACGAAGCTTTGCTGTCTGAATATTTTCAAATGGAAAACGTGCGCCAGGGTGCCTTTGACCTGGCCACCAAATTGTGGGGTATTACCTTTAAGCCCATTGAAAACGTAAACCTCTACCACAAAGATGTCGAAGCCTTTGAAGTTATTGATGCCGATGGCAAACACCTGGCTGTTTTTATGACGGATTATTATCCCCGCTCCAGCAAGGAAGGTGGCGCCTGGATGGATGCTTGGATTAAACAGAGTAATATTCGAAATCATGAAGTTCGTCCAATTGTCTACAATGTCGGAAATTTTGCAAAACCCTCCGGCGGGAAGCCATCACTTCTTACTTTTGATCAGGTAACAACACTGTTTCATGAATTTGGTCATGGACTCCACGGCATGCTTTCCCAATGCGAATTTCCCAGAGTTTCCGGAACTTCCGTTCCCAGGGACTTTGTTGAATTTCCATCCCAAATCATGGAAAACTGGGCTGGAGATCCGGAATACATTAAAGTTTATGCCAAACATTATCAAACCGGTGAACCCGTCCCCGATGAATTGCTGGAAAAATTAGAAAAAGCCGGGACTTTCAACCAGGGATTCATCACGGTTGAATATATGGCAGCCGCACTGCTGGATATGGCGTATCATACTCAGACCAATTTTGATGATCTGGATGTCAATAAATTTGAAAAAAATGTTTTGAATGAACTTGGACTTATCGATGAAATTGTGGTAAGATACAGAAGTACGTATTTCAATCATATTTTTTCAGGAGGCTACTCAGCGGGATATTACAGTTATATCTGGTCCGGTGTGCTTGATACTGACGGTTATGAAGCTTTCAAGGAAACCGGTGATATTTACAATCAGAAGGTCGCAAAATTATACAGAGAAAATGTCCTCGAAAAAGGCGGCTCAGAAGATGCGATGGACCTGTTTGTCAAATTCCGTGGCAGAGAACCGGAACCGACAGCTTTGCTGAAAAAACGGGGATTAAACTAAATTCTTTCTGAGATTTTGATAAAATTGGAAAAGGGTCGATTATTCGGCCCTTTTTAATTTCAGACTGCTCACCCTGTTTATGCCTTCCACCGACAGCATCGATGAAAGGCATAATTATTTTAAAGTGAATTGACCATGTCAATTCACTTTAAAATTCACTCAAAAGTCCAGCAAAATTGTACATTCTGCAAAAGTTGAAATACATTTTTGTAATAATTTTTTATTAACATTTTGATTATTCGAAGTTTAAACTTTATTCATTATTTTCTTACACATTATACTATATTTTGATACATTTCGTCATCGGTAATTTGAATTAATCAATTTTTTTAACGATTATTTTTAAATGAACATTTTTTCGGAGGAATCAACATGTTAAAGAAAAAATACTTGAAATCAAAACCAGTCTGTAAAGTGACATTCAAACTGAAGAAATCTTATGTAGGCGATGTAGACTCAATCAATTTAGTTGGTGACATCAATGGTTGGGATGAAAAGGCAACATCGCTGAAAAAATTAAAAAATGGCGATTTTACAGTTGATCTGGATATGGAAACTGGTTCTGAATACCAGTTTCGCTACAGAGTAAACCATGAATACTGGATCAATGATGATGCAGCTGATAAGTATCTGCCATCCCCCTTTCCAGGTATTGATAACTCTGTAATTTCCATTTAATTGTCAGGGTTATTACAGCCCGCTGATATCCATTCAGCGGGCTGTATAAATATTTTTGGATATTTTTTTATTACCAAAACACTTGTAGGCCAATAATCAAAAAAATAGGATAAAAAATAATCCTTTTCCTTCTAAAAACTTCTCATTAAATTCCAGCGCTTTTATTGGTGAAGAATATTATATAAAGGTTGAAGGAGCAAGTTTAATGAAAGTATCAAGCTTTAAGCATGGCTCGCATCCCGCCGAATTTAAGGAATACACAGAACACAAGACCCTGGAACCGTTACCCATTCCAGAAGAGGTATTTATTCCTGTCATTCAGCATATTGGCGCTCCATGTAAACCAGTTGTGAAGGTCGGTGATGAAGTGAAAACAGGGCAGTTGATTGCAGAATCGACCGGATTTGTTTCCAGCAACATCCACTCCTCTATAACCGGAAAAGTCAAGAAGATCGGAGATTTTCCCCATCCCAATGGTACCAAAAGTCCAATGATCCAGATTGTGGCTGAAGGTGATGAAGAATGGGTGAAAGTTCACGACCATACAGAACCATGGGGAGAGATGAGCGTTGAACAACTGAAAAAAATTATCGCAGATGCCGGAATCGTCGGAATGGGCGGAGCGGCCTTTCCAACCAATGTCAAGGTCAGTCCTCCCAGGGATAAAAAAATTGAAACCTTTATTATCAATGGTTGTGAGTGTGAACCCTATCTCACCGCTGATCACAGAATGATGGTTGAACAAGCCAAAGAGATGATCGAAGGTACACAGATTTTGATGAAGATACTGGATGTGGAAAAAGCCTTCATTGGAATTGAATCCAATAAACCTGACGCAATCGAAATTATGCAGAAATCTACCGAACACTTGCCCGGAATTACAATAATTCCTTTAAAAGTGAAATACCCCCAAGGGGCAGAAAAAATGCTCATCAAAGCGGTCAATAAACGTGAAGTACCGGCTGGTAGTTTACCCATGGATGTCGGATGTGTCGTCAATAATGTCGGAACAGCCATTGCCGTTTATGAAGCGGTTGTAAAAAAAATTCCATCAATTAATCGAATCGTAACTGTGACCGGTGATGCGGTTACAGAACCTAAAAATGTCATCGCGCGCATCGGAACCCCTTTTTCAAAGCTGATTGAATTTTGTGGCGGACTGAAACCGGATACAAAAAAAATTCTGATGGGTGGGCCGATGATGGGTGTAGCCCAATATTCACTGGATGTACCCGTTGTAAAAGCGACAAGCGGCATACTCTGTCTGACGAAAAAATCCGTTCCCTATCGTGAAGAATTTACCTGTATCGTATGCGGGCGCTGTGTCCATGCCTGCCCTATGTTTCTGGTGCCCACCAGAATAGCCCGGGCAGTTGAAGCAGGCAAATTTGAGATGGCCGATGAACTGGGAATCATGAACTGTATCGAATGCGGTTCCTGCGCTTACGAATGTCCTTCAAACATTCCCCTGGTTCAGCGTATTCGTATTGGCAAGAATAAAATCAGAGAAATGAAAAATAAAAAGAGTTAATTATGAGTGAACAAAATAACCCCACTGAAAACAGTCTCGGTCGATTAGTCCTCTCGTCTTCCCCACATCAAAATTCCAATGATGATGTAAAAAAAATCATGCGAGGCGTTGTTTTGGCCCTGTTGCCGGCTGTTGTCTTTTCCGTATACTATTTCGGACTTCGCTCAATGCTAGTTATAATGACTGCAATTGCAGCCTGTCTGGTTACGGAATTTCTGTTAAAAAAATTACGTAATAAAAAAATCAACGAAGGCAGTGCAGTTGTCACAGGACTTTTGCTGGCAATGACATTACCACCCAGTATTCATCTTGGCTATGTTGTACTCGGCTCTGTATTCGCTATCGGGATCGGGAAAGAAATTTTTGGCGGACTGGGAAATAATATTTTCAATCCAGCACTGCTGGGACGGGCTTTTCTCCAGGCCAGTTTTCCGGTAAAAATGACAACCTGGACGCCGACAAAGTTAATGGTGCTTGACGCTAAAACCTTTGCGACACCTCTGGGCGGATTCAAATTTGGTGAAAATATAATTCACAACTTTTCGGATTATTGGAACGGTCTGATCATGGGAAATATCGGCGGCTGTATTGGAGAAACATCAGCCGCAGCCATAGCCCTGGGCGGATTTTACCTGATAGTCAAACGCTGGTCAGATTGGCGTATTCCAGTCAGTTATCTCCTGAGTGTATTTGTACTGGGGGGAATTTTCTGGCTGATCAATCCGGCTCAGTATCCTGATCCCGTCTTTCATCTTTTTTCGGGTGGGTTAATGCTGGGGGCCTTTTTCATGGCTACGGATATGGTGACTTCTCCTGAAACAAAACTCGGAAGTTGGATTTTTGGTATCGGCTGTGGTTTTTTTCTGGTCCTCATTCGATTATTTGGCGGATTACCAGAGGGCGTTATGTATTCGATTCTCCTGATGAATGCAATCACTCCTCTGATCAATCGTTTCACTCAACCCACAGTTTTCGGGGAGGTGGTAAAATGAAAAAATCAACAAATTTGATTATCGTATTGACAACAACTGCCATCATTTCCGGACTGGTTTTGGCATCGCTTGACAATGTCACTCAGCCCATAATTGAAGCTCACGCTTCGGAAGTATTAAAAAATGCTGTAACCAATGTACTTCCCGGAATTGAATCCTATGATCGGGAAATCAAGGAGGGTGTGGAATTTTTTCTGGGAAAAAACTTGAACGGAACCATACAAAACGTTGCATTTCAGGCAGTTGGAAATGGTTTCCAAAGCAAATTAAAGATTCTCGTAGGAATGGATTTGGAAATGAAAACCATTCTGGCAATTAAGGTACTGGAACAGATGGAAACTCCTGGCCTGGGTACCAAAATCGAAACAGACCCCAGCGATAAAAAAAACCCGGGTTGGTTTTATAAACAATTCTTTGGTTTAAACCTGGCAAAGGAAAAAATTTCTTATTTAAAAAATGAAACTCCAAATAAAGAAAAAGGACAAATCATGGCCATAACCGGGGCGACAATTTCATCACAAGCTGTGGTTGACATTATCAACGATGCAATAATAAAAAACAGAAAAATTTTCCTGAAACAGGGATAATTGTGAGGTGATTATGGCAAAAACTAAAACTTCTTTACTGGCAGAATTTACCAAGGGACTTTGGCAAGAAAACCCCGTACTCAGTATGTTACTAGGACTCTGCCCGACTCTGGCTGTCACTTCTTCTGCAATTAACGGTCTATCCATGGGTTTAGCGGTAATCTTCACACTAGTTATGTCCAGCGCCCTTATCTCCCTGACCCGAAACCTGATTCCCAAAGAGGTGCGTATCCCTGTATTTATTATCATCATCGCCACTTTTGTGACGATTACCGATAGAAGTATGGCTGCTTATGTACCCGATTTACATAAAGCCTTAGGCGCATTTATTCCCTTGATTGTTGTAAACTGCATCATTCTTGGACGCCAGGAAGCCTTTGCTTCAAAAAATAATGTGGGACGGTCCATCATTGATGCTCTGGGGATGGGAATCGGTTTTACAATGACCCTGACCGTTCTTGGCTCTATTCGTGAGATTTTAGGCAGCGGTATGCTTTTCGGCGCCCAGGTGATGCCGGATGCCTTTGCTCCCTGGCTGGTTATGATCCTGCCTCCAGGTGCTTTTATTACACTGGGGTTACTGATCGGTACTGCCAACTGGATTAATGCGAAGAAAGGATAACAATTATGAACTTGATCATTATATTTTTATCAGCTGCAATTATTAACAACTATGTTTTGGTTCAGTTCCTCGGAATATGTCCTTTTGTCGGCGTTTCAAAAAAGGTCGGACCTGCATTAAGCATGGGCATGGCCACCACTTTTGTGATGACTCTTTCCGCTTCCGTGGCATGGTTAATCAATCATTACATTCTGTCATCAAAAACCGGTCTGGGTTTGGAATTTCTGCAAATTGTGGCTTTCATTCTCGTCATTGCCTCTCTGGTTCAATTGGTGGAAATGTTTATCAAAAAAATGAGTAAACCGCTTTATGATGCCTTAGGGATTTTTCTTCCCCTGATTACGACCAATTGTGCTATTATGGGTGTGGCTCTGAATCTGGTAACCAAAGAATATGGATTTATTGAATCGGTTGTTTTCGGCACCAGTGCAGGAATTGGTTTTACCATTGCAATTGTACTGATGGCTGGAATCAGAGAAGAATTGGAATTAGCAGATGTTCCCAAATATTTCAAAGGAGCTCCAATCACCATGATCATTGCTGGATGTCTGGCCCTCGCATTTATGGGATTTGCAGGAATGATTTAGGACAGAATTCTTTTATAGAAAAGATATCGGGGCCCTTTGCATGAATTGTGAAAAAATAAAGGAGAATTAATTGATGGACTATACATCAGTAATATACGCAGTGTTAAGCATGGGCGGAATCGGTTTGTTTTTCGCAATTATGCTGGCATTGGCTGATAAAAAACTAAAAGTTGAAGAAGATCCAAGAGTAGCTCAGATTGAAGAATTATTACCAGGAGCAAACTGCGGCGCCTGCGGACTTCCGGGATGCGCAGCTTGTGCAGATGCAATGGTTAAAGGTGATGTTTTAGCCACAGCCTGCCCGGTTTGTAGTGAAGAAAGTCAGCATAGTATAGCAAAATTATTGGGTGTGGAAGTTGAAAAGGGTGAACGCAACGTGGCAGTTGTTTTATGTCAGGGAGGTCATTCTAATGTTGTCCAAAGAGCTGATTATGAGGGTGTTGCCACCTGTTTAGGTATATCTCTGGTTAGTGGTGGTGATAAAGCATGTGAATATGGATGCCTCGGGAAAGGTGATTGTGTAGAAGCCTGCCAGTTTGATGCGATCTATATTGGTGAAGAAGGTCTTCCAATTGTTGATAGAGAGAAATGCACCGGCTGTGGCGCCTGTGCTACGGTATGTCCTCGAAACATTATTGAAATGCACCCTGTTTCCCATCATGTCTTTGTACTGTGTAAAAACCATGATAAAGGTGCGGACGCCCGGAAAGTCTGCAAAACAGCCTGCATCGGTTGTTCTATCTGCGTTAAAAATGATGCTTCCGGTGGATTTAAAATTGATAATTTTCTTGCAACAGTTGACCATGAAAAATATGGCTCAACCATGGAATTGCCCACCGACAAATGCCCGACAAATGCCATTGTTGCTGTTGGATACAATGACGAAAAATAGACATATTTCGGAGAATATTTTGACTGGCATGAAAAACAATTATTTTTTATGCCAGTCCCAGTATTCCCGGCTCATGATCGAAAGGAATAGAACTTGAACCGATACTCAGACCATGAAATAGGAAAGGTCATAGAACTGAATGGCGATTATGCTCTTTTGGAATTAAAGGCCAGCGATGCCTGTCGCAGTTGTGGAGCAAAAGCAGTCTGTACGGCCGGCAAAGAGGACAATCGGATTATGAGAATAAAAAACACATTAAATGTGAAAATTGGCGATCTGGTTGCCTTTGACACGTCAGAAACAGAACAACTGAAAATCAATATCATGCAATATGGTATTCCGCTGTTTGGATTTTTATTGGGGCTTATTGGATATTTTTATTTATTGGCTATTTTTTTTCCGATTCCCAAAGAACTTGGTTCTTTTTTGTTTGCCCTACTGATAATGCTGGGGTTTGGGTGCATTACACGTCATTGGAGCGCCCAAAAAGCCAAATCCATATCATTACATAACCTGAGGGAGATTGTCTCTGAAAATCCAAATTAACATCTATTTCTATTTTCTGTTGAATCTGCTGTTGGCTTCCCTTTTTACCTGCGAATCCAAGGTCACGAAATTCACTGAAACCCGCTTTCAGATGGGAACCATCGTCCAGATCACTGTTTTTGAAAAAAACAAAGAAACGGCCCATAAACAAATGGATCAAGGATTTGCAGAAATTGATCGGATTGCCAATCTCTTTTGGGAAGGCAATCCTGATAGTGACATCTATAAATTCAATCACCGTAACTCAGATACAGTAGAGGTGTCAGCAGAAGTTGCAGCTTTAATCAGTCGCGCCAAACAAATCTCTGTCAATACCTTTGGCGCTTTTGATATGACAATCGGCACTCTGAAAGATTTGTACTCTTTTAAAAAAGGAGAAGAAAAAGTACCAGATTCATTAATTGTATCAGAAACAATAAAAAATATTGGTTTTGAAAAACTAGAAATCGACTTGAAGAGAAATTTATTAATATCCGAAAATCAAAATTTCACACTGCTAACCGGTGCGATTGTAAAAGGCTATGCAGCTGAGCGGGCTTTGCAAAAAATCGTTAAAGAAAATCATTATGGCGTTCTTGTGAATGCCGGTGGTGATATCTGTGCTTCAAAGCGCTCCGATGGCCAGAAATGGCTGGTCGGTGTACAAGATCCAGCTAAAAAAGACCACCTTTTAGGCACTGTGTCAATCGAGGAAGGGGCCGTTGTTACCAGCGGTGATTATGAACAATTTTCGATCGTTAATGGTAAAAAGTATCACCATATTATCAATCCTCTGACTGGATTTTCAGCCGATAAAAGCCATTCGTCTACTGTCATTGCACCAGATGCTGAAATGGCTGATGCCCTGGCTACCGGCTTGTTTGTTTTGGGAGCAGAAAAAGGTCTCAAGGCTCTTATCAATTACCCCGACATCGAGTGTTTGTGGGTTGATTGGGAAGGAAAACATATTATGTCAGAGGGTTTTTATCACTACTATCAAGCATTTTATGCAAATTCTTCTCTAGTTGATTAGAATCTGATAGTCCAAACAAATCCATTTTTATTTTAATCGAATCAGTTGATCCGGATAGATAACATTCGGGTCTTGTATCGTATTCTCATTTAATTGAAATAAATATTGCCAAGAATAATTATTGGCAACATCTTTTTCATTAAGAATTTCTGCAATTTTCCAAAGATTATCTCCGTCCCGGACAAAATAAGTGGAATCACCATTCTGATAAAAAGAATGCTGCAAATCAGGAATATTGATGATCATTCCAGCCTGGATTAAATTTGGGTTTGCAATTAAATCTAAATTCTCGATGTATATAAATTGCCAATGATTGGTTGTTTCATCGGGATATACTTTATTCGCAATGGACCAAAGGGATTCACCAATTTCGATAAGGTATTCTCCTTTTTTCAATTGCCCGGAGAGCATGCTTTTTTCCACAAGTTTTATTTCTTGTTCAGGAATTTTTAAAGCCATTCCGGTCTTGATAATTTCTGGATTGGATATTAAATCTGAATTTGCATCGAAGATTGCACGCCAAAGTTTAGAGGTTCCATAATACATCATCGAAATCTCGGTTAAGCAATCACCGACTTCAACAATATGGGTTGTTTCCTGAACATATTGAGTTGAAGTTATGTTAGTATTTATATTTTGCGTTTCAATGGAATTTTTAAAAGCACTATCCTGGTGAGATGGTTCCGGAAAAAGGGTGTCTTTTTCAGCCAATTTCTGAAACTCTTTTTCATTTTGAGCTTTAACGAGAGCTGAATTGGCTGTATTGATGAATAAATCCAATTTTGAATTGGCTTTTTTGAAATCTTTTTTGTCCAGATGTTCTTTTGCCTGTTTATAGAAATTCATCGCCATTTCATATTTATCCGGTGCATATACAGCTGCCTGTTGTTCATCAAGTTTTCGAATTAATAAATCAGCTGTTGTTAATTTTTCTTCAGGCAATTTTGAACAGTTAGTTAGAAAACATGCTAATAATAAAAAAGATATTCCAATAATAAATTTTCTAAAATCCATAATAAAGTTCCTCTTAATGTTGCTTTATTATTTTAATCAAAGAAGGTTCTTTTGTCAACAATTATAACAAACTATCTAAAATTTAAATTATAAAATAGAATAAATAAATAAAACCTATTTGATAATTAAGATTTAATAGCCAGTTGCTTACAAAAGTTAATTCATATCTTATATCAATAGAAAAAAACCGAAAATATTTTAAAAATAAAACAAGAAAAATGAGTAAGTTTGCTTTATATAATCAATATAATCAACTCTATATAAATTAGTTAAAAAATTTATCTTTCATGAATGCATACCCAAATATTTTTGGCAAGTTTCAGACCGATTCCTTTCACATCGCATAAATCCTCGATAGAGAGGGCTTTAATTCTTTCTACTGATTTAAAATGATTTATCAAAGCAAGTTTCTTATTTTCACCTAATCCGGGGATATCATCAAGGATTGATTTGACACTGGCTTTTGATCTTTTTTTTCGATGGTAAGTTATGGCAAAGCGGTGAGATTCATCTCTTATTCTCCGCAGTAATGTTAAGCCTGGATTGTCTTTAGCCAAAACAATCGGTTCAGACTCACCCGGTATAAAAATCTCCTCGAGTTTTTTCGCCAGGCCAATGATAGGTATAGAGCCCAGGCCCAAATTATTTAAAACAGCTTTTGCAACAGATAATTGCCCCTTTCCACCATCAATCAAAATCAAATCAGGTTTCTCAAGATTCTCTTTTAAAACTCTCGTATATCGTCGCTTGATGACTTCAGCCATCGAAGCAAAATCATTAATTCCGTCAACAGTTTTTATTGAGAATTTCCTATATTCACTTTTCTTTGCCGAAGCATTAACAAAACAGACCATGGAAGCAACTTTATGAGTTCCGCTGATATTGGAAATATCGAAACCTTCAATTTTTTTTGGCAGAGAATTTAAATTAAGTGATTCTCTCAAGGAACTCAGCGTCAATGGAATATAATTATAAATTTTCTTTTCTTTGAGAATAAACTCCCTTAATCGAAGGCCTGCATTTTTTTTGGCCATGGAGAGTAACCTGGTTTTATCTTTACGGACCGCTTTTATTATTTTTACTATTTTTCCACTTATTTCTTTCAACCAATCTTGCAATAACTCCCTGTCGGTTGGAAGGTTTTCAACAATGATTTCATTTGGAAAATTTGTTGTATTTGAATAATAATTTTGAATAAAATTCTCCAAAATGCTTTCTTCAGCCTGATTCCCAGACCAGTCCATAAAAAAGACCTCTTGTCCTAGTAGTTTCCCCTGCCGGATTTTCATTAAAACTGCGCAGGCTTTATTTTCTTCAACTGAAATATTGAATAAATCACGATCTTCAAGAGTCGTGTCTTCAACAATTTGTCTTCGATACAAGTTATTGACTAATTTAATATTGTCTCTGTATTTTGCCGCAAATTCATATTTTTGCGACATAGCGGCTTCTTTCATTCTTTTCTGAAAATAATCAATCACCTCAGCTGTCTTTCCATTTAAAAAATCTTCTATTTTTTGAACCATTTCCATATAGTGTTGATAGCTGACATATTTAACACAAGGGGCTTCACATCTGTTAATATGATAATTCAAACAAACTTTTTGCTTTTCCGGACCTATATTGCCGGCATTAAAAGACCTATTGCATCTTCTGACGGGAAAAATCCTTTTAATTAATTCGATCGTATGTTTTAATCTTCGACTCTCTGTGAAAGGACCAAAATATTTTCCACCATCATTTTCAAACTTGCGGGTTATAAGCACTCTGGGAAAATATTCATTACTAATTTTTACATAGGGAAAAGTTTTATCATCGCGCAAAAGAATATTATATTTAGGTTTATGTTCCTTGATCAGATTATTTTCCAATATCAGGGCATCGATCTCAGAATGTGTAATGATAAATTCAACATCGGAAATATGTTGAATAAGTTTCGATGTTTTTACATCTTTGCCAGTATGGACAAAATAGGAAGAAACACGCTTTTGGATATTTCGTGCTTTTCCAATATAAATAATTTTTTCAACATTATTTTTATAAATATAACAACCTGGATCATTCGGAGCATTTTTAATTTTTTCCAATAAATCAGATCTTTTCATGAACCACCATTTTTTTTAAATAAAAATACCACAATACCAGAAAAACCGCAACTGACTTTTTGTCACACTAAATTTTACTTTATATAAACAGCATAAAACACTAATTTAAAGCAACTTATTCACTTTGAAATATTTGGTGCTTATCTTGTAAATACTGGTAACAACAAAACAACACTACGAAATTAATTTCAAAACACAGTATTCATTCTGTCAAAAATTAACATCAAATAATCTAAAAAAATATGATCCAATGCAATCTTTGTGGAGTGACAAAAAAACGAAAAGGCCTCCTGATATTTCAATTAATTCACTTTTTTTTATCATATTAAGTTCGGATTTGGTATTTAAAATTTGAGTTTCAATTTCAACACCAGGCCCTAATTTCATTCTGAGTAAAAAGCATAGATAATCAATTAAATATTTTTAAAGTTATAATATTTCAAATATTATTTTCCACTTATATAATTTACTTAACTTGAATTTCTTATTTATTCGATTATAAGGAACTTAAATTCAAATATATCTTGTTAAAGTTATATAAAGAAAAAGTTTTTATGATCGTTAATTTTATAAGTATTTTTGGTTCGCCTCACCCACCTGGCCTGATGTTTTTCAATAAAAAAATTCCATTAATTTATGCTAAACAGATGATTTCAGATCAAAATTAAAATCAATATGATTTTTATGATTCTTTTATTGTTTTTTTTAATAGGAAAGTGTTTTTTTTAATAAATAAACCGAAAAATTATTATCATCGAATTTCTGACCCAAACTCTTCCCTACCTATACAGACACATTCGTTTTTGAATTTTTGAATAATTTTTAAAAAAAAATTCTGGTATATTTTTTTTTACAGAAATATATTCTCCATTAATGTTACCGATAACACATAATTTAAAAAATGGAGCAATGATGAATAAAATTCTTTTCTTGACCGGACTATTATTTTTGGGAGGAATACTGATGGCTACTGAAAAATTTCAGCAACATTTATCTTATAACTGGCAAATATTCTCATCAAGCCAAAATGATCAATCAGGCGAAATAATCTCACAATCCGGTTTTGTCGCTATGGAGCCCTTCCCCACATCTATTCCTAAAACTGTTATGGCTGCTTTGGTTGAAAATGGCGAATATGAAAATATTTTCTTTGCTAAAAACCTGGAAAAAGTAGATCAGTCAATATTTCAAACTTCCTGGTGGTATAGAAAAACTTTTGATTTTGATGAAAAAGATTTTCAGCATATCAAATTAGTTTTTGAAGGTATTAATTATAAAGCGAATATCTGGCTGAATGGAACACAAATTGGAAAAAGTGAAGATGTTGAACAGCCCTTCAGGATATTTGAATTTGATATTACTAATTTATTGAAAGATAAAGATAATGTTATTGCGGTTGAAATTATTCCACCAGTCAGTGGTGATCTCACAATTGGATTTGTTGATTGGAATCCATGGCCTCCTGATAATAATATGGGAATCTGGCGTCCTGTCAAATTGGTTTACTCAAAAGCTATTTCCTTAAATAATACTTTTGTTCAAACTGAAGTCAATACGACAACTCTGGATGAAGCTGATATTATTATCAATACAACGGTTAAAAACCATTCACCAAATTCCCAGAAATTCACGATAGAAGGAAATATTGGCGAAATTACTTTGTCAAAGGAAATAACCCTGAAGTCTGGCCAAGAAGTTGATGTGAATTTCTGCTCAAGGGATTTTCCACAATTAAATATAAAAAATCCAAAACTCTGGTGGCCAAACGGTCTTGGCGATCAGCCTCTTTTCAATCTTGAACTTTCAGCAAAAATCAAAAATGTAGTTTCTGATATAGAAAATATACAGTTTGGGATTCGGAAATTTGACGCCTACATAAACAATCATGGTCACAAACAATATACAGTTAATGGCAAAAATATACTTATCAAAAGCGCTGGCTGGGTTGATGATATGTTCCTGAATGATTCAGACAAAAAAGTGCGTGATCAATTAGCCTATGTTAAACATATAAATCTCAATTCTGTTCGCCTGGAAGGATTTTGGGGAAAGAACAAAACAATCTATGAAACCTGTGATGAACTCGGTCTGCTTCTAATGATTGGCTGGAGTTGCCACTGGGAATGGGAAGGTTACTGCGGTCGCCCGGAGACTCAATATCTTTCAATTCATACACCCGAAGATATTGCAATGCATACTGATGCTTACATTGACCAGGTTAAATGGGGACGAAACCATGCATCCATTTTCACCTGGGTTTTCGGAAGTGACAAACTCCTTCGTCCTGAATTTGAAAAATCTCTCACTCAAGCGATCAAAAAAGAAGACCCGACAAGACCAATTCTTTCTACTTGTAAAATGATGGATTACGATGTAGCCTACAAAATGGAAAACAGTTGGAATTATGACGATGTTGCTGATTATCCGGATTTTGATGGATTCCCAAACAATCCAAATTACTCTGAAGTATCTGGTTGTCCCGGTGTAAAAATGACTGGCCCTTATGCCTATACTCCACCAAAATACTGGTATGAAAACCGTAAACTTGGTGGCGCTTATGGTTTTAATACTGAAACCGGTCCTGGCGCCCAAGTTCCACCTTTGGAATCTTTGAAAAAAATGCTACCAGAAGACAAACTCTGGCCAGTGACCAATGATGTTTTCCATTTTCATAACGGCCGAAATGAATTTCAGACTTTGAATCGCTTCCTCAATGCATTCAACAAAAAATATGGTGAATTTGACAATATTGAAGGTTTTGCAACTTACTGTCAGTTATCCAATTACGAAACAATGCGCCCAATGTATGAAGCCTTCCAGGTGAATCGTCCAATCGCAACTGGAATCGTGCAATGGATGCTGAATTCTGCCTGGCCGGAAACTTTCTGGCAACTTTATGATTGGTACATGATGCCCAATGGCGCTTTTTATGGTGCTTTGCATGGATGTGAGCCAGTTAATCTTGTCTTCAATTACGACGATAGGAACATTTACGCCATCAATGAAAAATTTTATACAATCGAAGGCATGAAGGCAGAAATTAAAGTGTTGGATATTAATTCCAACATTTTTTTTGAAAAAGAAATTAAGTTCAATCTTCCTGCAAATGAGTCTTCACTTGTTTTCGATATGCCTGAAATTCAAGGACTTACGAAGACTTACTTTCTATCACTAAAACTGAAAGATGCTGATGGCGATTTGATTACAGATAATTTCTATTGGCTATCAACCCAGGAAGCGGAATTAGATTACAAAAATTCAGTTTGGTTCTTTACGCCAATGACTCAGTATGAAGATTTTACAGCATTGCAAACCATGGAAAAAGTCAAAATCAATTCAAGACACAAATTCACGAAAACCAATGATGGATTGGAATTAACTGTAACCTATGAAAATCCAACCAACAAAATTGCATTTTTTATTGAATCCAGAGTAATTGATAAAAAATCCGGTTTATCAATTCTTCCGGTTTTCTTTAGCGATAATTATATCACCCTCTTACCTCGAGAAACAAAAACGATTACGGCAAAAATAAATGGAGCGGATTTGGAAGGTAAAAATCCGGTATTTGAATTTTCTGGAATTAATATCAAGTAATTTTATCTTCCATGTTCATTGAAAAGCGGTCAATCTTGGCCGCTTTTTTTAATTTTTGCCGAAGGATTTTAAAATTGTTTTTGATTTTAACTGTTAAAGAAAAAATTAACCCAGAAATATTTTTCATTGAGAAAAATACCAGTTTGCAATTATCCTATTTTCCTATCGGGAGACCTTGAACAACAACCAAAGCTGCCTGTTGTTCAAGGTGATATTACTCACATATCTGACAGCAATTTATTTTTATATTCAAGCAATCGGATTTTTTTAAGGAAAACGAACAAAAGGAGACTAATATGTGGAAAATCAAACACTCTATCTTATTTATTGTTTTTATCGGATTTTTATCACGATGCGAAAGGATACTGGATTGTAATAATTGTGTGCATAATACGAATTTTTCGGTAGAGGAAAACTTTTCTTTTGAAATAGATGCAGAAGGATTTTCATCTTTTGAAATTCAGGGAATCAATGGAAATATTGAAATTTCCGGTACATCAGGAGACAGCCTGATCCACATTCTCGGTACCCGCAAAGTAAAATCAGATTCCAGGGCCGATGCAGAAGAGCATCTGGATCTTCTGGAAGTTGAGTGGTTGCAATGGAATGAAAAAATATTAGTACGCACGATCCAACCTGATGAAACTCATGGCAGAAGCTATGAAGTCGAATACCATATTAAATTACCCTATATTTTTTATTCCGAAATCCTCAATATCAATGGCAATGTCTCCATAGATTCTATGGGAAATTCCACAGATATTCGATTGACAAATGGAAATATTGAAATCAATAATCTTGAGGGGGCTCAGACAGTTGACCTGACCAATGGCAATATTTTCATTGATTCGCATTGTGGCAGTTCCGATATAAACCTGACCAATGGCAACATTGATGGTGAAAGCACATTATCCAAACAAGGAGTTTGTAAGATTTATGTCACCAATGGCAACATAAATCTAGATATTCCCCAATCAACCTCAGCAGAATTTTCAGCCAAAATTACCAATGGTTCAATTTCAACCAACAATTTGACATTCAGTAATTTCCAACAGAGTAAATATTCTGTTTCAGGAATTTTGGGTAATGGAGAAGGTGAAGTGGATCTAGTAACAACCAATGGAACTATTAGAGTAAAAGGAATTTGATTTTGGTTTTTCCTCATCAAACCATTTTTTTTAATCACTTTATAAAAAAATTATTTTGTTAAATAAAATGGAATTCTAAATTAAGCCCATGATAAAAAGTAGAACAAATATCAATCTTAATTCAAATAACTGGTGGTGGAACTGGCAGTATACTATTTCTGAAACCCTGAAGGTTCCGCTTTAATTAACATTTAATAAAAAACATAAAAATTAAAAGCCGCTAACCCGAAAGGGTCTAGCGGCTTTTTTCATTTATAGGAGAATTTATGGAAGATTTTAATCGAATTAAGCATGCCCAAAAAGGTGATCTGGTTCCAATCATCAAAAGTCAGAAGATTAACATTGATCCGGTACTTTTTTTTGGTCATTTGACAAATTTCGGCCAAGATACAAACTGTATTTTGCTGGAATCTGCTAATACCATTTCTAAATACGGTGAAAAAAGCATCGGTGCAATTAATCCTTGTTTGAAGATCAAAGGTAAAGGAGAAAATTTTGTTATTAAAGCACTCAATAAAACCGGTGAATATTTCCTGGCTGAAATTGTTGATGATCTGATATTTTGCGATGATCTTGTAATCACAAAAGAAAAAATCAGCGGCACACTGATACCTGACAAATCCCAGACCGATGAAAGAGAACGGTTAAAAGCACGAACCCATTTTGATATTTTGAGGGTCATTAATAATCGCTTTATTCCAATTTCAAATGGTGTTAATCCGGCCGGCGGAATTTTTGGGGCTATCAGTTATGATATAATCGATCAGTTTGAAGATTTACCACCCTCAAAAACAGATATCATTGGCGACCATGATTATGAGATGATCTACGTTGATAATTTTTTTATCATGGACCATATCAAAAACGAAATGAAATTCGTAGCCAACGCCTTGATATCGAACCAAAGCAGAGATGATGTTTATCTGGACTGCATCAAAAAATTGAACCGATACGAAGAATGTCTGCAATTATGCAAAAATACCGGTTTCCCTTCTTATTTTGATGAAACTGATGAAGAAATCGAATGGATTACCGACACAGAAAAAGAGAATTTTCTTAAAAAAGTCAGCCAATTGAAAGAGCATATTCTTGCTGGCGATATTTTTCAGGCCGTCCTTTGCCGTACGCTGATTGGCGATACAAAAATTCCTCCTTATAAAGCCTATAAAAATTTACGCACGATCAATCCCGGCCCCTATATGTTTTATTTCAATACCAGCGATGGATGTATTTTGGGTTCCAGTCCCGAAATGTTCATTCGTGTTGAGGGGAAAGATGAAAAAATTCTGGAAATTCGCCCCATAGCCGGGACAAAACCCAGAGGGTATATTAATGGTAAAATTGATTCTGACCTGGACTCTAAATATGAGTTGGAACTCAAACTCGACCCCAAGGAACAGGCTGAACATACCATGTTGATTGACCTGGCCAGAAACGATGTTGCCCGGGTTTGTCAAAAAGGTTCACGCTATGTTGATGAACCCTTCATCATTGAAAAATATTCCCATGTTCAGCACCTGGTATCCAATGTCAGCGGGCAGTTGAAAAAAGAATATGATGCACTCCATGCTTATGTGGCTTCGATGAATATGGGTACCTTGACCGGTGCACCAAAAATCGAAGCCATGAAATTGATTCGCCTCTATGAAACCGGAAAACGGGGTTATTATGGTGGGTCTGTTGGCTATTTTACCCCGGACGGTAATTTTGATTCCTGCATAAATATCCGCTCCATGCGATTTAAAAACGGCCATATATATATCAAGGTCGGTGCAGGCATTGTCTATGATTCGATACCGGAAAAAGAATGGGAAGAAACCATTAATAAATCCAGAGCCAGTGTTCTGGCATTGTCCCGAGGAGGAAAATCATGAACATTCTGATGATCGATAATTTTGATTCCTTTACCTATAATCTTGTAGATGAAATTGAAAAAATCGGATGCGATGTTTCGATATATCGAAACAATATTTCCATGAAAGAAATTGAGAAAGTCATCACGGAAACGGATTTTAAACTCATCGTTATCTCCCCTGGTCCATCCAACCCGTCCAATGCCGGAATATGCAAAGCGGTCATACGAAAATACCACAGGGATATTGCCGTTTTCGGAGTATGCCTGGGTTTTCAGTGTATTGTCGAAGAATTTGGTGGAAAAGTATCCCGTTGTTATGAAGTATTGCATGGAAAATCCAGTATTATAACGCACAATAATCAGAATATTTTTAAAGGATTACCCAACCCCATTCATGTCGGTCGCTATCATTCCCTATATGCAGAATCAATACCAAAAGGATTTATTGTAGCAGCAAACCACCGGGATATACCCATGGCGATATATCATGAAAAATATAATATCAGTGGTGTCCAGTTTCATCCAGAAAGCATTCTGACCGCCAGCGGCAACTCACTTATTAACAATTTAATTAGGAGAATTAAAGATGTTGGATAAAATAATCAGCGGGCAGCATCTATCTCAATCAGAAGCAGAAACATTAATGACCCGAATAATGACCGGTACATTGTCAGAAATTCAAATTGCAGGCTATTTGACAGCACTGGCAGCCAAAGGTGAATCGGAAGAAGAAGTAACTGGCTTTGCAAAAGTCATGCGTGAAAAATCCACCAAAGTTCCAGTCACTGTCAATGGAGATGTACTCTTTGATTGTTGCGGCACCGGAGGAAGTCGCCTGCATACCTTCAATATTTCTACAATTGTCGGTATAATCGCTGCAGCAGCCGGCATAAAGGTAGCCAAACATGGCAACCGCAGCGCCTCGTCAAAATGCGGCAGTGCAGATGTGCTGGAAATGCTGGGAATCAATCTTGAAGAGGATGTCAATTCTGTTGCAGATTCCATTCTGAAAAAAAATTTTGGATTTATGTTCGCCCCCTTTTTACACCAAGCCATGAAATATGTGATGCCTGTTCGGAAAGGACTTGCCGTTCGTACGGTTTTCAATATTTTAGGCCCACTGACAAATCCGGCCAATGCCAATACGCAACTACTGGGGGTTTTTGATCCGGAACTTACAGAAATCATGGCCCGGGTATTAGGAAATATCGGTGTGAAGCGGGCAATGGTTGTTCATGGTGAGGGCGGATTGGATGAAATTTCGACACTTGGAAAAACCAAAATTACCGAATTAAGGAACGGTGATGTCCAGACCTATATCATTGATGTTCAAGAATTTGGCCTTCCGAAAGCAACCAGCCGGGATATCATGGGAAAAGATAAAGAAGAAAATGCGAAAATGGTCATTGAAATTTTATCCGGTAAAAAAGGCCCGAAACGTGACATTGTTTTGCTCAATTCCGCTTTTGCCCTGGTTTTAGGCAATATAGCCACCTCCCCCATCGATGGTATCAATAAGGCCGCTGCCATAATTGATTCTGGTCTGGCTTTGGAAAAATTGAAAGATTTAAAAGGTGCTGCATGATTATTGACGAAATAATCCAAAACAAGAGAAAAGAAGTCGACCAAAGAAAATCTTTTGTGTCAATTGAAAAAATAAAAGCAGGCCTTTCACCTTCTGTTCGTGATTTCAAAATGGCAATTAGTAAAGGACACGGACTGAATCTTATTGCTGAAGTCAAACGAAAATCTCCTTCCAAAGGAACAATCCGTAATGATGTAAATATTTTTGAAATTGTAAAAATTTATTCCCAAAACCACTTTGTTAGTGCGATTTCTTTTCTTACAGATTATCAATATTTTGGCGGAACTCTGGAAGAGATGCTTCAAATCAGCCTGCAAACCACAAAACCTGTTCTCTGCAAAGATTTTATCATCGATGAATATCAAATCTATGAAGCTCGCTATTTTGGCGCTGATGCTATTTTGCTGATTGCTTCAGAATTGACGACAGAGACAATGGAGCATTTTATTAATATCGCCAAATCCTTGAAAATGGATTGCCTGGTGGAAGTACACAATGAAGACGAAATTGTAAAATTACCCTCCATTGTTGATATTGCAGGAATAAACAACCGAAATCTTAAAGATTTCACAATCTCCCTTGATACGACAAAAAAACTTTCAGAAAAACTGCGAAAAAAATCTAACATCATTGTCACAGAATCCGGCATCAATACCCGGAATGATGTAAAGAAAATCATAGATTTTGCCGATGCAATTCTGGTGGGAACGTCACTGATGTTGAATGAAAATCCATCCGCAAGGATAGCCTCGTTATTCAAACCTGATATCAAGATTTGTGGTATTACCCAATTAAAAGATGCAATATATTGTGGTGAAAACGGAGTTGATTATCTGGGATTTATATTCAGTCAGAAGTCAAAAAGGTACACTGACCCCAGAGTTTCCGCTGCCATTTCCACTGAGATCAAAGACCTTTTTCCCCAAGTTAAATTAGTGGGTGTTTTTGTTAATGAAGACCCGAAAAGAGTCTTGGATATTATGAACAGATGTCAGTTGGACCTGGCTCAACTACATGGCGATGAAACGGAATCCTTTTATTATAATTTTCAGGACAGGGTTATCAAAGTTTTTCGAATTGAAAACCAATTGGATCAAATCAAGATCAACCAAATCAATAATTGTCAGGCAAAATATGTTCTCATGGATACTTACAGTCCCAATGTATATGGCGGCACGGGACAATCTTTTAACTGGAAAAATATTGAAAAAATAAAACACAGAAATCTGTTTGTGGCCGGGGGTATCAATTCGGAAAACTATACCGATATTCTGGGCTATAAACCCGATGTTTTAGATATCAGTTCCGGAGTGGAAAATTCACCCGGAATTAAAGATTATAAGAAAATTGATCAAATACTAAAAGGACTAAAATGAAAAAAGGATATTATGGAAATTGGGGTGGCCAGTATATTTCAGAATTATTGATGCCTGCAATCCTGGAATTGGAAAAATCTTTTGAGGAAATCAAGAAAGATTCCAGGTTTTTAAAAGAATTAAATACAATGCTGCAAAATTATTCCGGCCGTCCTACACCCCTAACCTATTGTGCTAATATGAGCAAAGAACTCAATTGTGAAATCTATCTCAAACGTGAAGACTTAAACCACACCGGCGCACACAAAATTAACAACGCTCTGGGTCAGGCCCTCCTGGCCAGAAAACTCGGCAAAACACGAATTATTGCAGAAACCGGAGCCGGACAACACGGGGTTGCCACAGCGACAGCCTGTGCCCGGCTTGGCCTGAAATGTGAGATATACATGGGTGAAGTGGATTGTGAACGTCAGGCCATAAATGTTCACCGCATGGAACTTCTTGGGGCGACAGTCCATCGGGTGGTTTCAGGAACACGGACACTAAAAGACGCTATCAATGAAGCCCTGCGCGACTGGAGCAGTAGCGTTGAATCCACTCATTATTTACTCGGTTCAGTACTGGGCCCCCATCCATTCCCTGAAATGGTCACCTATTTTCAAAGTATTATAGGCATTGAAGCCCGTCAACAGATGCTGAATATTGCAAAAAAACTGCCGGATTATGTTGTGGCCTGTGTTGGTGGTGGCAGCAATGCAATGGGCATTTTCAAAGGATTTCTGGATGATAAAAAAGTGCGATTGATTGGTGTGGAAGCCGGTGGCAAGGGGATTGAATCCGGAAAACACGCTTCCCGCATGTGCGACACTATAAATTCCAAACCCGGTATTTTTCAGGGAACAAAGACTTATGTACTGCAGGAAAATTTAGGTCAAATCCGCAATACCTATTCCATTTCTGCCGGATTGGATTATTGTGCTATCGGACCGGAACACACCCACCTTGCGGAAACGGGTCGAGCAAAATATGATTACCTGAATGATGACTGGGCAGTCAAAGGATTTAAAATGCTTTCAGAAAAAGAAGGCATCATTCCCGCACTGGAATCTTCACATGCCATTGGTTATGTCATTAAAAACTATAAAACCTATCAACCCGGTGAAATTGTTCTAATCAATTTATCTGGTCGAGGTGATAAAGATCTAATGAGTGTGATAAAATATGAAAGTCGTAATGTTTCTTAAAAGCACCTCTAATTCATATAAAAAACGAAAGAGAAAACAATGAATTATCATAATGTCTATATAAACCTGAAAAAGGAAGGCAAAATCGCATTTCTTCCTTTTACTATATTAGGGTTTCCCAATTTTGAAACCAGTCTTTCTGTCATTCAAACTTTGATTGAAAACGGTGCCGATATCCTGGAATTGGGTTTTCCATTCTCAGATCCGGTTGCTGACGGACCTATCATACAGGAAGCCAATAATATTGCTTTGCATAATAACATTAACACCGAAAAATGTCTAACAATATTAGAAAAAATCAGAAAATTCAGTCCAATTCCTATCGGACTTCTGGTCTATGCAAACTTGGTTTTTACTTACGGTACAGAAAATTTTTATAAGAGATTGCAGGAATTAAAAATCAATTCAGTATTAATTCCGGATATTCCGCCCGAGGAATCTGAAGAATACCGGGTCATTGCCCAAAAATATGGAATTCAAACCGTGTTCATTATTACACCCGTTACACCAAAAGAACGCATCGACAAAATTTGTCAAATGACAACAGGTTTTATCTATTTGGTATCCAGATTGGGGGTCACCGGCACACATGAAAAGGCACGCATCGATCTTGCAGAGACGATTAAAACAATTCGCCAGGTATCCAATCTGCCAATCAATGTTGGTTTTGGAATTTCTGATCCATCCCATTTTAAAAATCTCAAGCAGGTTCATGCCGATGGTGGAATTATTGGCAGTGCCATCATAAAACAGATCCAGAATTCATTGTCCGATATTCCAAAAATGCAGAAAGAATTAAAAAATTATCTACAACAAATTTCCGCACAAAAATAGCCTGTATCTTTACAATAAAATTGGCCGCTATCAGTTGTATTCGGCCAATTTTATTGTAAAAAACATTAATAATTTTTGTATTATCAGTCGAAAAAAATACTTTTTTTAGAAATATTTCAATATACTTGAAAATTATCTTGAAATGCTAAAAATTATAAGATATAAAAATGTTTGCTATTGCTTAAATAATTTTTAAATTTTGCTACATCGGCATTTTTATAATCAGACACAGCAAGGAGAAATTTCACAGTTGAGATTTATTATAAAAACATCCTGTAATGAGGAACAAACCGTTCCTTTTAATTATCATTTACAACTTAACAACTCCATTCGTTATGCACTTGTAATTGGTATTGAAAACCTGGAAAAATCCGATTCAATCCCCCCGCAGCACCTCGAAAATCTTAAAACTATTATCATAGAGGAAAAAAATTATACCTATTCAAAGTTCAATTTTTTTCCCAGGAATATTAATTCACTGGGTTTTTATAATGTCCAGCGGGCTGAACTCTATTTTTCTGCACCGTTTCCAGACCATTATTTTATTTATTTTGTAGAAATATTTAAAAATTATCATTTTGTATTTCGATTTGAAAATGAAGAAAAAAAATTTACAGTCAATTTTCTGGAAAAACTGGCCATCCCCGAGTTTAAAAACAGAATGCATTTCATTACAAAATCTCCAATAGCAGTATGTACCAATTGGAAAACACAATTTAATACTGTCAAAAAGCATTTTTATAATTACATGAAATACAAAGAAAGAAAAAAATTTATTAATAAACTCAAGCAATCACTGATAGATAAATATGAAATGCTCAATGGCAATCTTTATTCAGGGAACAGCCATATTTTCTTTAAATTTGATAATAAATACATCAATGAGAATAAAGGCAAGATCAGTAAACTGATTCATTTTGAAAACGATGAAAAAGTCAAGGCTTTTGAAGCTCCTTTTGTTATTGAGGCAGATCCGGAATTGATCAGAATTGGTTATGAATGTGGTTTTGGTGAAGAAGGAGATCGCGGTTTTGGTTGCGTGGAAATCAATGAAGAGAAATAAAAAAATGTACGCCCAAGAGGAGTCGAACCCCTAACCTTCTGGTCCGTAGCCAGACGCTCTATCCAATTGAGCTATGGGCGCATCATCATTTAAAAAGCGGGCTAAATTTATCGGTATAATTTCATTTAAGCAATATTTTTTTCTTATTATTCTTTTGTTTAATATCCTTCAGAAAATAGATTTTAAAAAAAAATACCAGGTAGCAAAAATGAAACTCATAACCTCTCTCAATATCCGATATGAATTTTTTATTCTAAATGATTTAAAAATAGCATCTGAAAAATCCGCTTACGATGAATTAGTCAAGTGCGGTAACAATTATTTTGAACACTTTCAACTTCCGCTCAGCCATATTCCCGGAGTATTCCAGGCGCGCAACCTTTTTCATCAACTGAAGATGGATCCTACCCGCCATCGCCCCTCTTCGGAAGCATTGCTTCGGCGGGCAATGAAACAAAAAAAATTCCATTCAGTCAACAATCTGGTGGATGTCTGCAACTGGTGCGCGCTGGATTTTTTACTACCCAATGGTGTCTATGACAGTTCGAAGATTCAAGGTGATATCGTATTGCGTGAAGGTCTTGAAAACGAATCTTACGAAGGCATCAACAATCGCCAGGTCAACCTGGCGGCGCGCTATTGTCTGGCTGACGATGTCGGAGTCTTTGGCTCTCCCATCACAGATTCCCGGCGCACATCTGTTGATCTGCACACCCAAAATGCTTGTATCATCATTTATGCACCGGCTGATTACAGTGCTGAAATACTGCAATCCCGTAAAGAACTGATGATTACAAGAATCCTGCGCTTTTGCCAATAAAATTTATATTGCAAAACAGTTTCCTTTTGCAGATTTTCTATATAAATTTACTAGTAAGTTAATAGTAAAAAATTAAGCAATATTTATGTTTTGCCATTTAAATACACACTCAAATTTCTCAGCCATGATGAGCACAATCACCATCAGGGACCTGTTGCTCAGGGCCAAAGAATATGGCCAGAAAGCCATTGCCCTGACCGAAGTGAACAGCCTGCGAAGTTTTATTCATTTTATACAAAAAGCCAGGGATTTGAACATTCTTCCTATCGCCGGTACCAACATTATCACCGATCATTTTGATTTGATCCTGCTGGCAGAAAACCAAAAAGGCTATGAAAACATATGCCACATTATTTCTGATGTCAAAGCCAATAAAGCCATCACCCTGCAGCAATTATTTGAAAAACAAACCGCCGGCGTTTTCATTCTTTCCCATCAGGTGAAAGTCACCAAAGAATTGAGAAAATTCATTCCTTCCTCCCATCTTTTTGTGGAATTGCGCTGTGGAATGTCCGAAAACGACGCCCGCTTCATCGCTCGGGAAAATGGTCTGGAAGTCGTGGCTACAGGCGATGTCTATTTTATTCATCCCCAAGAACACAAAGCCCACAAAATCCTGCGGGCCATTGAGAAGAACACCACCCTTTCTGCCTTGACGGCAAAGAGTTTTAAAAGCCCGAAAAATTATTTTCGCAACGAAGAAGAAATGATTGAATTGTTCCCCAATTCTCTGGACGCAATCAACAACACCTATTATCTTGCAGAGCGTTGCAAGACCGATTGGAATTTTGTAGATACAATTTTTCCAAACCTGAATCTCCGGCACAATCACAAGGCCAACAAAGACCTGCGCAAACTGGTTTACCAGGGTGCCAGACTGCGATATGATACAATCACACCAGAAATCGAAGACCGGATCGAATACGAATTATCCATCATCACGCAGAAGGGCTTTTCCCCTTATTTTCTTGTGGTCTATGATATTGTAAAAAACAGTCAGAGTGCCACCATTGGTCGTGGTTCCGGGGCTGCTTCCATTGTATCCTACTGCCTGTTTATCACCCAGGTAGACCCGATTCAATACAATCTGGTTTTTGAGCGCTTTATTCATCCCGAACGCGTGGACATGCCAGATATTGACATAGATTTTCCCTGGGATGAACGCGACAATGTACTGGATTATGTCTTTCGAAAATATGGCACCAGCCGCACAGCCATGGTCGCCAGTCAGGTCTTTCTGCAACCCCGTTCAGCTATTCGTGAGACAGGCAAAGTCTTTGGCCTTTCCAATGAAGAGATAAAAGCTGTGACCAAACGCATCGGTTTCATGAGTCGCCCCAAAGAACTGGTGAAATGGGTCAAAAGTAATAATCGTTTTAAAAACCTCAATCTTGATGAAGATCTGCTTGAAATCATTCGTCAGAGTGATAATATACGGGGCGTTTTTCGCTATCCATCTGTGCATCCCGGAGGTGTGATCATTGTGCCGGATGATATGCGCAACTATGTTCCGGTGGAAAAAGCCCCCAAAGGCGTTAATATCATCGAATGGGAAAAAGACCAGACCGAAGATTCCGGTTTGTTAAAAATTGACCTTTTGGGCAACCGCTCCCTGGCCGTGGTCAGGGACACCATCAAAATGCTCAAACTTTATCGCAATATTCACCTGGACTATTATGCCATCAGAGGCACTGACGACGAAAAAACCCGGCAACTGATGGAAACCGGTCAGACAATGGGCGTTTTTTATATCGAAAGCCCGGCCACGCGACAACTGTTGACCAAAGCGGGTGTGGCAGATTTTGAGCATGTGGTGATCTACTCCTCTATCATTCGTCCGGCCGCCAACCGTTTTATTAACCTCATGCTAGAAAGAATCCATGGGAAACCATGGAATCTGATCCACCCGGATTTAAAATGTCTTGAAGAGAGTTACGGCATTATGGTTTATGAGGAACAGGTTTCCATGGTGGCGCGACAGGTAGCTGGGTTCAGTTACAAAGAATCCGACTATTTGCGCAAGGTGATTTCCCGCCCCAATCTGCAGGAGGTCAAACCTCAATGGAAAAACAATTTTTTCAGAGGAGCTGAAAAGCGGGGTTATCCACGGCAACTGGCAACGGATCTCTGGTCAATGATTGAGTCCTTTTCCGGCTATTCCTTTTGCAAGCCCCACTCGGCCTCCTTTGCCCGGCTCTCTTTTACCTGCGCCTATCTGAAAGCCAATTATCCGGCAGAATTTCTGGCGGCGGTGATCAGTAACCAGGGTGGCTTCTATTCTGCCTTTGCCTATGTGAGTGAAGGCCGAAGGTTTGGTATTACGATTCTTAAACCAGATATCAACCTCAGCGAGGTCTTATACAAAGGTCGCAAGGATAAAATTCGCATGGGCTTCATGGCGATCCAACGATTAAAACACACCACTGTCGATCTTATCATCAAAGAGCGAAAAAACAGGTTTTTTACATCTTTAATGGATTTTTTTCAACGGGTTGAGATTGATTTTTCCGATGCAATGATACTAACAGACAGCGGTTGTTTTTATGGTATTGAGCCCGGTATGTCACACAAGGAAATCGCCTACAATGTGGCCATTCACTGCCTCACCAGGGACCATAACGAACCCAAATATATTCCGGAAAGAGAAGGGGATTTACCTCTTGCTGAATTGCTCAAGATGGAAAACGAGGCCTTTGGGTTTCCTGTTACCCGGCATCCCCTTTATCTTTATTCTGATATTCTCCAGGGCCGGACCCGCAAGGCAATTAATCTTGCAAAATATAAAAACCGGGTTATCAACCTTGCGGGTGTTAAAATCACTCGCAAAGTAACCAGCACAAAAAAACACCAGCCCATGGAATTTGTCACCTTTGAAGATGAGACCGATATTTATGAATGCGTAATGTTTCCGGAAATTTACAAAGAATTTGGTGATTTGCTGAACTGGGAACAGCTGTTTGTAGTAAGAGGAAAAGTAGAAGAAGCCTGGGGTGTCTACACTGTGACTGTAGAGAGACTGTACAGTCTGAGCAAAATAGCCCGGGAACAATTGAAAACAATCGCTGCGAAGTAGTCGTTATAGCTAATTTTTACAAAAGGTGTCAAGAATATGGATGAGTCTATTGACTTCAGGTTTAGTCACATAATTATCGGCACCGACACTTTTGCATTTTTCGATCATTTGTCGATTGATCAGACTGGAAAACATGGTGATATGTATTTTTCCCAGATCAGGATCATTTTTCAGATTTTTGCATAAGGTCAAGCCGTCCATTTCCGGCATTTCAATGTCAGAAATCAGCACACTATTGCTCATGTCAGCAGATGATTTTTCTTTGATTTCCATAAAAAAATCATAGGCTATTTTACCATCTCCAAATTCGGTAATATCATGATAACCGACTTTATTTAAGGCACTGATAACCCCTTTACGAATAATATTTGAATCTTCAGCAAAATAAATTTTTAATTGGTTTCTGTCGCGTTCCCGGCCTTGGTCAACCACATCATTGGAAACTTCTTCCAAAGTCAATTCCGGAAAAAGCATAGCAAGAATATATTCAAGATCCAGAACAAGAATTTCATGGTCATCAATAATAACTGAACCAGTTACAAAGGAATTTTTATTCATAATCCCTTTCAAGGGGGTCAATCTTTCCCAGGATAGCCTGTAAATTTGATTAACACCATGAACTTTAAAACTGTTCAGTGAATTATTAAATTCAGTTACAACAACAATCTGCTTGCTGTCCCCCGGAGGGTCATTCCGGCCAAGAATAGAGGCCAGATCAATCAAGGGAATATTCCTTTTTCGATATGTCAGCCGGCCAATGATGCCGGGCACTTTGATTGGCATTTTAGTGACTAATTTTGGGTCATACTGCTGGATCGATTGTACCTTTGCGACATTCATTCCAAAATATTGATGGTCTATTTCAACTGCTAAAAGTTCCATCTCATTAGTACCGGTTTCCAATAAAATTCTGTTTTTCATTTAAATATTCCTTATTTGATTAAAAAATTAGTCATTTTATCTATCAAATATAATACCATTATTAAATCTATAAGAGAAATTAAACTTATTGATCTTGAGGAATGGATGCCTTAGCTTTTCAATATGTGCGGAAGAAAAACTTTAACAAAAGATAAAACTGAAATAATCAAGGAATATTTACAAAATACCGATAATGCCTGCTTTGAATGGAACCCCAGTTTTAATATTGCTCCTTCTCAACAAACTCCCGTCTTAATATACAAAGGCGGAAGGACGATTGTGCCAATGCAATGGGGATTGATTCCATTCTGGGCTAAAGACAGAAGTATTGGATATAAAATGATCAATGCCCGCAGTGACCGGTTAACCGAAAAAAAATCCTTTGCCCCTTTGATAAAACAACAACGATGTATTGTCATTACCGATGGGTATTATGAATGGAAAAATACTGGCCTTGGAAAAAGGCCCTACTTTATTTTCCGAAAAGACCGGGATTTTATTTCCATGGCCGGACTATGGAGCCAGTGGCAGTCGGACCGCGATAAAATAATTCACACCTATACTGTTATTACTACAGAACCCCAACAGGAAATCGCTCATATTCACCATCGAATGCCGGCAATTATTCCCAAAGACAAAATTGAATTCTGGATTAATCACACCAGATATGATAAGGATATGGCCCTGAAATTATTAATTCCCTTTGAGGAAAAACTAAATTATTATCCTGTTACTTATTTTGTCAATCACCCAGCAAATAATTCTTCCTTGTGCTTACAAAGATTTGAATCCGAGACCCCTGGCCTTTTTTTAAATCACAGCGGTATGACAATATTAAAGGATACTGAGGGTTTTACTTTTTGATCTATTTTTTTTTCATAGTAATGGTGATGCAAAAAGGATGAAATACTATAGCCAACCAGGCCGCCAAGTATGACATCAGAAACCCAATGAACATCAAAACCGATCCGCTGTAAACCGGCACTGGTCGCCCATAGATAGCACGGAACTTTGATCCAATAGGAATCCGATGACATAGCGACAATGCCAGCCATGGAAAAAGCGATGGCAGTGTGGCCTGAAGGCAGTGAATGGTTCGATTCATGAGCATTAAAAAATTCAAAATTCCTGGATCCTAAATTTTTGAAAGGCCGGGCTCGGCCCAGAAAAAACTTACTGGTTTCCACAATACTGGTAGTAAACACAAAGGATTCCATCACTAAGTAGGATGTTTCTTCCGATTTGGAGCAATTAAAGGTTTTTCCAAAAAGATAAAAAGACCCCGTTAAACCCACAAATGTATATAGCAAATTTTTAGTATTGGCCCCATACCATCGGGCCGGTAAGGTAGCAGCATTTAAAATTTTATTTTCAAACTGTTTTTTATTGCAATCAACCAGGTTGTTCCGAACCAATTCATCGCCTTTCCAAACCAGTATCCCGGCCATTAAACCAATACACCCTAATTCAGGATAAAAATCATCGATCCTCTCACCTGCATTTCGGCCCATCGATTTGAAGTCTCTGAGATAATTCGGAAACGCAGGTGTTGCAGAATTAAGCATTTGAATCTGCATCAATAAAACAGTAAAATACAAGGCCAGTTTTCTCATAACCAAAAATTAACTCCGAAATACATGCTTCTGTCGAAAGCAATTCCTTCCTGATGAAGCCAATAACGATTATTCATCAGGTTTTTAATCATGAAATTTGACGAGCATCGCTTGTTCCAGAAATATTTAATCAAGGATACATCAATCGTTATAATATCACGTTTGGGGTAAGATATATAGTGAAGATTTTGAAAATTATTTTTCCAATATATCAATTTCAGAACTGAAGAAAAGCTTGAGGAAGGCTTGTATTTTGTGCTGACAACGGCCTTGTTCATGATGAATTCATTATTGACCCGGTCAAAATGATCATCAAAGAGGTATCGGATTACCTGGTAAAAACCTGTTGTCGATAATGATTTTTCAGGAAATAAGATTGTCTTAAAATACAATCCATAGCTAGCTGTAAAATAATTTTCATTGAGATATTCAGTAAACTCAATGGTTCTATTGTCAAAATCATTCAATTGTAATTGTTTATTGATATTGTAATTAAAAGGAATTCCAATTTTTATTTCAAAATTTTTCCACTCTCTCATTTCTGCAGAAAGATTGCCCCCTATTGTAGTACCCAAAGAAACTGACTCTCGAATTCTGAAAAATTGGTCATCATTCAATATTTCATCCGATTGAAAATATTTAATATCAAACACATCGTTTGACGCGAAGGTTTGAAAATACAAATTGGAAATCAACCGGTTATTATCCTCAAAGATATAAATGGAAGTCAAGGCAGTATTGATACTATTTTTTACTTTTTTATCCTCAAAAAATACGTCAAACCCAACAGTAAACTCATGATATAAATTATCTCCTGAATAAGCTAAGGACCAAATATTTCCTAATTTAGAATATTTTTTTGAACGATATCGAATCACTTCATAATCCAACGCGGTAATTATGTTAAAGGCATTGACTTTTCGCGAAATGTGAAGGTTATTACTAAAATTTTTTAATCTCCAATCTATATTGATATTTTGACTGTTTTCAATATACTCCGAATGATAATTTTCCCAATTGGAACGCAAATCAAGACTTATTCCAAACAAATTGAAATGGCCATAATAACTGGCATGATCGTAATAAATATCCGAAGGCACCTCTAACTGATATTGCGGATGATAATAAAAACAATTTTTACCATATACCTGGCTGATAACAAAGGAATGGTTTTTTAAACTTATCATTTCACCGGCACTGAACTGATCCATACCGATCCAGTAACGGTCCTGTAACATCGATTCAATTCTGGGTAACATTCTTGGGTCCCGGTATGTGTGTTGCCGATAATTCATAAAGCCGGATAAATAATTTTCATCAATATTGATCGATAAATAAGTATTTAAATTCTGCCCAATTTTATCCACATTTTCAGTCTCACGATCAGTATATTTCAGTGGTCCGGGATCACCGGATTCATTCCCCCAATTTCCCCCGAAATTTGCATTGATAATTTGCTTATTTTTTTTTGTAAAAATCTGAATGGCACCATCTTTTAAATATTCTCCTTTGTAAAAACCATTTCTATCAATAATAATGACAGAATCAATACTATTGACATCAATCGGAAGCCAGTTTATCTGACTGCCTTCCAGAATATTGGCGCCGAATAAATGATCATCAATGAAAAGTTTCAAAAAATTTGTTCCTTGCTTTTGATAGTTCATCAGACTAGTTTTAAAATGGAAACCATCGGTTGATACTAATTCTGTTTTTTCAATATGGTAAAGAATATCACCAATGCGATAACATCCCATATCCAATAAATCATCCCTTGTAAAAGTTTCACCGAGCAGTGGTACCATAAACAATAGAAAAGCAATAAATTTCTTCATTTAAGAAAATTCCTGAACCTCCGGCCTGTTCTGAACTTGATAAAAAAGCCAACTTCCACATCTTCAATGTACAATTTGTGAAAGGTCGAGATTTCTTTTAAATAATAATTACATGAAAAACCAACATATTTAAAAAAATTAGTTTCAAAACCAATTTTTCCCAGCAGGCATATTTCAGATTCGATTTGGAGTTCTTCTGTTTTTAAAGGAAAATACATAAAATAATTTCCGGCACCTAATCCAGGTGTAATTCTAAAATATTTCAGCACTTCAATCGGATAGTCCCACTCTAGAAAGGAAGTCATTGAAAAATAATGATCTGTATTATTATTCCATTTTTTATTATCCAGAACGGAAGTATGGATAGAAAACCTTCCGAAATAGAAAGGTGTTGAAATTCCAAAACTGCCACCGCAATTAAAGACGTCATAATATTTTCCAAGCAGGTCAGCTTTGACAATATTTGTCAAATTGAAGTGAAAACCTAATTCACTAAAGACCTCGGCAGCTAACAGGAGTTTCACCTGAAAAATTATAAATAAAAATGTGTATAATATTTTATTCATATCAAAATCTAACAATAATTACCTTCTTTAAAAATATGATTGTAATATTTCACAGATAAATCATAAATTAAAATATTAATTTATCTAAACTTCTTGATAATAGATTTTTTTATTGATAATATAAACAGAAACGTAGAACTAAATTATGAGGTAGGTTATGAAAAAACAACTAACCGTTTTTATTCTTACTATGATTCTTGCAACCCTCGCTTTTGGACAGCAGGCAGTTGGCAGATCTGGTTTGAGTTATGTATTGGGGATTAATGATTATTCAGGTGGAACCGAAGATGATTTTGGTTGGATACCTATCCATCAAATTCAATTTACCCACAGATTACACAGATTTTTCGGCATGGAACTCAGCTCAGGGCTTGGAGTAGCAGAAGTTGATGATAATCCGGAAGATTTCAGAACCTATTATTTTCCCTATCACATAAATTTGAAAATTATGCCGTTAATCGGCTATAGAATCAATCCTTACGGGATTATCGGATATGGTACTCATATTACTGATATTCGAGATCAAACCAGTGGCGAACCTCCGATTCATCTACTGGGTTTCGGCAAAGGTCACAGAGAGTTTGGTTCCCAGATCGATAAACAATTTACCTTTGGTGGTGGTTTGGAATACTTTATTTCTGATCGATTTGGACTTGATGCCAGCATGAGATATGGAATCTATCAATATGAATCTTTTGATCACTCCGGTTATGGCGATTCAAATGAGAACAATACAGAAATTCGACTGGGTCTTACTTATTATTTTGGTAATCCGATTGATTCTGACGGAGATGGTGTTCCGGATAAAGATGATTTGGCTCCAAAAGACCCGGAAGATAAAGATTGTTTTGAAGATAGCGATGGCGCACCTGATCTGGATAATGACCAAGACGGCATTCCGGATGAATTGGATGTCTGCCCCAACGAACCAGAAGATTTTGATGATTTTGAAGACAAAGATGGATGTCCTGAATATGATAATGATGGTGACAGGATTCCAGACAATGCCGATGCTGCTCCCAATGATCCTGAAGATTATGATGGATTCGAAGATGAAGATGGCGCACCAGATCTTGACAACGATGGTGATGGCATCAATGATCTTGAGGACCAGTGTCCCAACGCCGCCGAAACAATGAATGGTTATGAAGACGAAGACGGATGTCCGGATAGTTATTTAATGGAAGCCAGTACAGGTACCGATGATAGTGGTATGTTATTAAATATTTATTTTGACACCAATAAATCAGTACCCACAGATGACAGTCAAGACAACCTTGAATTATTGCTCGATCAGCTCAGAAGCGAAGGTATATATAACATCCTAATCAAAGGATACGCTGATAAAAGTGGTAGTGATGAATATAACATTAAATTATCACTCAAACGGGCTGAATGGGTCAAAGATTACCTGGTTAAAAATGGTTTCAGAAAAGAGACAATTGCAACCATGGGTTTTGGAAAATCAATAGAATTTCCAGACATGGCCAAAAATCGTACTGTCAAAATCATTATGATCAGCCGATAATTAAATTTTTATAGTAAAAAAGGCCCCTGTTTGGGGCCTTTTTTTTAATTTTATCGAACAAATGAATGCAAATCCAGCCGTGAAATAGATAAAAACAGAATAATTTTTGATTTCATTTACTTTGTTATTTTTTATATGTAAAATGAAAACTAAAGCAAAATTTTCCTTTTTTCCCAATCAAATAGGAAAAATATTCATCACATTGCCAAAATCAATAAAAAAACATGTTAAAAACCAAAAATAAATTAATTGGATACTACAAAAAAGACAATTTTAATGTTAGTGATAAACATAATACTCTGATATTTAATTAAAAATTTATTTTTCCATGACATCAAAAATGTATAACTTACAACATAAATATATTGTTAATTATCAAAATTGGTGAGTAATTTGTAATAATAAAAATTATTATTATTCAAATTTATAGATAAATATAATATTCTATGGCATAATTTTTGATAATTAGAATAAGATTAATCGGAGGTATTATGAGTGAAAAATGGAATGAGTTTAAGCAAAAGATTGGAAAATTTGCTGCAGGGGCAGCAGATAAAGCAACTGAATTTACAAAAGATACAGCCAATAAGGCGGAAAGATTAACTCAAAAAAGTAAAATTAAACTGGATATTTACCAACTTGAAAAATCCAAAGAAAAAGAATTTCAGAAACTTGGAAAAATTGCTTTTGATCTGAGGGATAAAGGATTGGATGAAATTATGAACAATGAAGAAAGCAGCAACGCAATTGGGGAAATAATTAAGTTAAATGATCTTATTAAAATCAAAGAAGAAACGCTTCAGAATTTATCACAAAAAGTATAATAATTGGGGTCAAATATTAAATGGTGAGGATATTATGAAGACTAAAACAAACCAGCAATTACCTGAACATATTTACAGTCGCGTACTCAAACAATATTTTCAGGAAATAAGTGAAGAAAAACCGCTGACTTCTGAGGAGGAAATAGCACTTGCTATAAAAGTTAAGCAGGGTGATGAAGAAGCTTTAGACAGGTTGCTCCGAGCAAACCTGAGGTTTGTCGTTTCAGTTGCTAAAAAGTATCAGGGTCACGGCCTCTCTCTGGCCGATTTGATTAATGAAGGCAATATCGGTCTGATTAAAGCCGCCAGACGTTTTGATGAAACCCGTGGTTTTAAATTCATTTCATATGCAGTTTGGTGGATTAAGCAAACTATTTTGCAATCCATTTCCGAAAATTCAAGACTTGTACGATTACCATTGAATGTTGTGGGCAATATAAAAAAACTTACCAAAGCAGCAACCGAATTCCAAAACCAATTCGAAAGAGAACCCAATCAAAAAGAATTAGAATATATCATGGAAAGTGAAAATATCGATTCTAAAACATCATTACAGCAAAATGATGGAGTTTTAAGTATTGATGCCCCCCTTCCGCAAGACAGAAAAAGCACCTTAAAAGACATCCTCCCGACTGACAATGTCGCTGTTCCGCAACAGGATATCATGGAGGAGAGCTTTAAATCCGAAATAAATGAAGCTTTAAAAACTCTGGATGCCCGGGAAGAAATGATTATTCGGTATTATTTTGGAATAAATCGTGAAAGGCCTGCCACTCTCGAAGAAATCGGAGACATTTTGAATCTTACAAGAGAAAGAGTCCGTCAGATCAAAGAAAAAGCCATACGGAAATTGAGGCATATTTCCAGAACAGAACATTTGAGAAGTTATCTTGGATAAAAAAAAGTTTGACAAATAATATTTTTTGTTTAATATACATAAGTTGCGACTGAAAATGTAAAAACTAAGGATTGACAACAAGATAAAAAAAATCATGGTATGAGAAAAAATAGAGAAAAATTCGACTTTTTACTGGAAAATAATAAGAAACCTATTACTTTTTTTCTTTCCCGAAACAAAATTATTGCTTTTATTGTTTCATTAATACTTTTACTTACTTCTACTATTTTTATTACCGTAGAATATTTTTCTGAGTTTATATATAAGACAAAATTATCGAAACTTAAGGAAGATAATAAAGAACTTGTTGAAGTTATTGGAGACTTGCAATCAAGACTTGATTCTGTTTCTATTGAACTGGCAGGTTTATTTGAAAAAGACAAAGCACTTCGAACCTATGCTGACATTCCGGAAATCGATCAGGACATCAGAAAACTGGGTGTCGGAGGTAAAATCATTCACAAAACCACCAAACTGGATAAATTTATTCCCAATGACACTTTACTAATTTCTGATCTTTCCAGAAAACTTGGGCAGATAGAAAGAGATTTGAATCTTGAAAAAATCAGTTACAAAGAAATTTACGATGCTGTCAAAAATCATAAGGAACTAATCCAGTCAACCCCATCGATAATACCTGTCGAAGACGGCTTTATCAGCAGTTATTTTGGCTACAGAAGAGACCCTTTTACCCAGGAACGAAGATTTCACTATGGAATCGACATCAGTGCTCAAAGGGGCACACCGGTATATACCACCGCTGATGGCGTTGTTTCTGAATGTTCCAACAGTTCCATTGGATTTGGCAAACTAATTACCATCGATCATGGTCATGGGTATACAACCTATTACGGACATTTACAAAAATTTCATGTAAAGGAAGGTCAGCAGGTAAAAAGAGGTCAGATCATTGGTGAAGTCGGAAATTCAGGTCGAAGTACCGGTACCCACTTACATTATGAAGTCAGAAATTTTGGTGTCAAGAAAAACCCTTTAAAATATTTTTTCACAGGTCACTTAGAATAAAACCCGCCATCTACCGGCTTATAGGCTCTCATTTTTTTACATTACCTTTATAAGATTTATCGTGTAATATTTGCCAATTTTTTTTAGATTTATTCACATTTAATTATGGATATTATGAAATATTTTATCGAAACTCACGGCTGTCAGATGAATGAATCTGACACAGAAATAATAAAAAGTCTTCTCGAAAACAACGGATATACCGAAACCAATAATTTCCGGGAAGCAGACCTTATTTGTGTCAATTCCTGTTCAGTCCGGCTAAAAGCTGAAGAAAGAGCAATCCATAAACTCTTTCAATACTCCAGTGTGAAAAAAACAAATCCCCATGCAAAAATCGGATTAATTGGATGCACCGCTCAACAAAAAAAAGAGAATATAAAAACCGAAATCCCCTCCATTGATTTCGTTTTAGGACCGGATTCTTACCATGACATTATCCCCTTAATCAAAAACAATACAAACCAGTTTTACGTAGGTTGTAATTTCTCTGAAAAAGAAATGTACGAAGACATTTCTCCCTCCTATATGAATCAATATTTTGGATACATTCCAATTACGAGAGGCTGTAATAACTTTTGTTCCTATTGTATCGTCCCTTTTACTCGAGGCCGTGAACGCAGCATGAAATTTGACAGAGTGATCGAATTAGCCCATGAAATTATCAACTCCGGACGTACGGAAATTATTTTGTTAGGTCAAAATGTGAATTCTTATTATCATGAAGGTAAATATTTTCATGATATACTGGACACAATCGCCAATATAGAGGGCCTTCGCCGTATTCGTTTTACGTCACCTCACCCTAAGGATCTGACTGATGAAACAATTTCAGTTATGACTAAATATGACAATATTTGTAATCATCTTCATCTTCCCTTGCAGGCTGGCTCTACAGAAATTTTAAAAAAAATGAATCGCACTTATACAAAAGAACAGTACATCGATTTGGTTGAAAAAATTAAAGCCAAAATTCCGGACATCGCATTGACTACAGATATCATTGTTGGCTTTCCCGGTGAAACTGTGAAAAATTTTGCGGACACTCTGGACGTCATGGATAAAGTCATCTACGATGCCGCATTTATGTTTAAATATTCTCCAAGAGAAGGGACCCGAGCGGCAAAAGAAATAGATAATATCCCCAACGAAGAGAAAACCCGGCGTCTGGAATTAGTTATCGCTAAACAGAAAAAGCATACTTTAATGAAAAATAAACAGTCAATTGGTAAAACTCTTGAAGTTTTTGTTGAAGGTGAAAGTAAAAAAAATCCATCGGAAAAAATTGGTCGCACAGATTCCAATAAAATTGTTGTTATCAAACAAGGAAATCCTGAAATTGGACATTATATTCCTGTAAAAATTACTGACATTGCAGGGGTATCAATGTTTGGTATCCCTGAAAAAGGAGAACTGAAATGAAAATTTTTAAAATGATATTAATCATTGTTATCGCTTTTTTTCTATCATTATTTATCCTTCAAAATCTTAACAAACCCATTGATGTTAAATTTTTTACAGAAAACAATATTTACACCATAGAATTGGTGATAGCCCTTTTGGTCCCTCTTCTTCTGGGAATATTGCTGGGCGCCATGTTTTCAGCTGTTTACTTGATTAATACCAAAACCCAATTACGGGTTTTAAAAAAAGAATTTCTGAAATTAGAAAAAGAAGTAAACCTGCTTCGAAATAAAGAAGTGAACATAGCCGATTCTGAAATAATAGAAAAATAGGACATCCCATGGAACTCACACTATTTATCCTTTTAATTGCCATTGCTTTATCAATTTACATATATCTGTTTTACAACCGAAAAAAAACGAAATCAAAAAAAAACAGGACCGATTCCTTATACACTTTAGGCTTGAATCACATGCTCTATGAAGAAAACGAAAAAGCCATCGAATGCTTCAAAGAATACTTAAAAGTCAATACAAAAAACATTGATGCTTACATAAAACTGGGAATTCTCCTTCGGAAAACCGGTCAGCCCAAAAATGCCCTTAATATCCATGAAAATCTTTTATTCCGTCAGGATATTACGAAAGAACAAAAATTGACCATCCTCATTCAGTTATGCGAAGATAATATTGCCCTGAAACATTACGAAGCCGCTATCCTAAAGGTTAAAGAGATTATTAAAATCGACAAAGCAAACCCCTTTGCCCATGAAAACCTTTTTAAACTTTATCGAGACAACGGGGACTGGGACTTAGCCATCGATGCTCTGAAAAAAAATACAAAAATCAGCAGCAATCAAAAAAACAGACTAATGACCATCTACAAAGTCCAGGAGGGAATTGAAAGCTTTTACAATGATCAAAAATACCATGATGCCCGCTTAATTTTTCGAAAGGCCATCAAAATCGATCCATTCTGCGAAGTTCCCTATTACTTCATGGGATTATCCTATATTAAAGATAATCGCAATGAAGAGGCAGTTGACTGGTGGGAAAAATTTGTCGAAACCAAACCGGAAAAAGCTTATCTCGTTTTTCCTGAACTTAAAAAAATTCTCTTTTCAATGGGAAAATTTGAAAAAATCGATGCTTTCCTGCGTAATATTTTAAAAAAATCTCCATCAAATGTTGATACCATGATTGCACTTGCTGAATTTCATGAAAACAAAGGGGAACTTGATCATGCAATCAGCCTGATCGATGACCATTTAAAAAATCACAACCATGACATAAAACTTAAAATTTCACTGGCCAAATTTTATTCGGTTAAAAACAACTGTCGAAATGCCGCCAATCTATTGACTGACGTGATCGGCAATTTTAACAAAACCGAAACAATGATTTGCAGCAACTGCGGACACAAAACCACCGAACCACAATGGTTATGCGACCATTGTAAAGAAATAGACACCTTTTTAAAATGAAACCAATAATTATCATATTTCTGATTCCAATATTTTTACTGGGAGAAAATTTTAATTCCTACTACACCATGATTGAAAAAGGCAACTATGATTATATTCGTGAAAACCTGCCGGATTTAAAAGCAAAATACCCAAACGCTGCTGATGTGCTTTTTCTATCGGGACTGGTTGAAACCAATGGCGAGAGTGCGGTCAATATATTTACTGATTTTTATAAAAAATTTCCCCAACACGATCAGGCGGATAATGCTTTCATGAAAATTATTGAATATAACTATACTCTCGGACTCTACAACAAATCCATCGTAAATTGCTCAGAGTTTATAAAACGGCATTCTAATTCAGAACTGATTGAAAAATGCATCAACATCATGATCAACAGTTATCATGCAGTCGACCAAGCAGACTCAGCAAATTATTTTTATGAAAAATACAAAAACGTAATTCCTCATTTGAATCTAACCTATGATGAACTACAATATAAACCCAGTCTTGAGATTGTCAAAAAAACAGAATTGGAAAATAATTTTGTATCCTATAAAAACCAGGCTCCCGGAGAATTCAGCATTCAGTCCGATGACAGCTATTCCTTGCAATTTGGTGCCTTTACGTCACCTGCCAATGCCTTGTATTTGCGTGACAAGCTAAAAAGTCATGGCTACAATGCCTACACAAAAAAAATAGAAGGAAAAAACGGACCTTTGGTAGCCGTACGAGTGGGTTATTTTGAAAACAGAAAAATTGCAATAGATGTGGGCAAAGAGATCAAAAAGAAAGAAAACCTTGATTATATGGTCCTAAAAACCAATTAAATCCGGGAAAGCAGGCAAATCCGGTGATTGCCGCGATCTTCAAAATCGTTGTCCCCGGAACGACCGGGGAGCTGGGTTCGACTCCCAGGCTTTCCCGCAAAACAGAATGTATAAAATGAACAAAAAAGAAAAACTATATCTGCTTGATGGCTCAGCCCTGGCATATCGCGCCTATTTCGCCATGGAAAAATCTGGCCTGACCAATTCTGAAGGGATGCCAACCGGTGCCATTTATGCTTTTGTCAATACTTTATTCGGGATCATCAACGAATATAACCCAGACTACATTGCAATGTTTTTTGACGGCCCTGAAAAAACCTTTCGGCATGAAATGTACACGGATTACAAAGCCAACCGGGCCGAAACACCGGATGATCTGATTGAACAGATACCGGTAATGCAACAGATCACCAGGTTCATGAATATTCCTGTGATTTTAACCCCTGGTTTTGAGGCAGATGATGGTATTGGAACACTTTCATTTCGAGCATTTGAATCAGGTTTCGAGGTGTTCATCGTCAGTGCTGACAAGGACCTGATGCAACTGCTAAACAGCAGCATTTCTATGGTAAAGTTGGGAAGGGGAAACCAAAAATCTACTATTCTGACCGTCGACGATGTCAAAAAACAATATGGCGTCGAAGCTTCGCAAATACCGGATTACCTGGCAATGTTGGGAGATAAATCCGACAATATTCCCGGAATTTTCGGAATTGGTAAAGCCAAGGCTGTCCCTTTATTAAATGAGTTTGGAACACTGGAAAATATTCTGAACAGTCTTGACAAAGTCAGCAATAAAAGAGTTGCAGAATTGCTGGAGCAAGGTAAAGAAGATGGAATTTTTTCAAAAAAACTCGCCACAATCAAAACAGATATTCCTTTACAAATAGATTTTGAATCCATGAAATATACTGGCCTAAACAAAGAAAAACTCTATGAAGTCTTTCAAAAACTGGATTTTCAAAGTCTGATTGACACCTATGGCCTTGGAAAACCAACGGTTAAAATCGAAAAAGATTACAAAACCATCAGTAGCATCGATGAAATAAAAAAAATATCCGAAGAAATTCGGCAGGCCCCGCTGCTTTCCGTTGATCTGGAAACCACATCCATTAATCCGTCTGAAGCAGAAATTGTTGGTGTCGCCTTAAGCTGGAAAAAAAATACCGGAGTTTATATTCCAATTCAGTCTCCATCCAAACAAATTGCCTTGTTTAAACAGGACGACCGGCTGGAATTGCTGGAAGAATTAAAACCGGTGCTGGAAGATGAATCCATACCCAAAGTGGGACAAAATATTAAATATGACTGGATGATACTGCATCGCTACAATGTCAATTTGAAAAATATTGTTTTCGATACAATGGTGGCGGCCTTTTTACTTCATCCGGATATGCGCTCCTACAAACTCGACAATCTCAGTCAGCAATACCTCAACTACACCATGCAACCCATTGAAGCCTTGATCGGTACCGGGAAAAACCAAATTACCATGGACCTGGTGGACATTGACAAAATCACTTTTTATGCCGCTGAAGACGCCGATATTGCCCTTCAACTGGTAGACATATTAAAAGTTGAACTGACAAAACTCAAATTGGATGAAATTTTCTATTCCATTGAACTACCATTGATTCAAACACTTGGAATTATTGAACTAAACGGTGTTTTTGTCGATACTGAATTTTTGAAATCCATGTCAAAGGAAATGACAGGAAAAATCAATGAACTGGCAGAGCAGATCTATTTTGAAGCTGATCTGAAGTTTAATATCAATTCCCCGAAACAACTGAGCGAGATATTATTTCAACGGCTGGCATTGCCCAACATCAGTAAAGGCTCCACCGCTGTAGAGGTGCTGGAAAAACTAAAAGACCTCCATCCCCTACCAGCGCTTGTACTTGAATACCGAAAATTGACCAAACTGCAAAACACCTATCTGGATGCTCTCCCCAAATTGCTCAATAAAAAAACCGGAAGAATCCATTCCTCCTTTAACCAAACCATCGCCTCGACAGGACGTCTCAGCAGCAGCAATCCAAATTTTCAAAATATTCCCGCCAGATCCGATGAAGGTCGTGAAATCCGCAAAGCCTTTTTGCCCCAAAAAAAGGGTTGGAAAATTGTTGCAGCGGATTATTCCCAGATTGAATTGCGAGTCATGGCGCACCTGTCCGGCGACCCCGAACTGGTCAAAGCCTTTCATGAAGGGATTGATATTCATACCCGAACAGCTGCCCTGGTCTATAACATCCCCGAAAGCGAGGTAACCCCAAACATGCGCCGTAATGCGAAAGTGGTTAATTTCGGTGTTATGTACGGTGCCGGCCCCTTTCGCCTGAGTAGTTCACTAAATCTTTCCATGAAAGAGGCAAAATCCCTCATCGATCAATATTTTATCACTTATCCGGGAATCAATCATTTTATCGAAGAAACCTTGGAATACGCACGAAAAAACGGATTTGTGAAAACCATTTCCGGCCGATTACGGTACACTCAAAATATCAACAGCAGCAATAAAAATATTCAGCAGGCGGCAGAAAGAATGGCAATCAACATGCCTATTCAGGGAACTGCCGCTGATATGATCAAAATTGCAATGATTCGAATTCAAAATAAACTTCTGCAACAAAACTGGCAGGCAAAAATGATTTTACAGGTCCACGATGAACTGATTTTTGAATGCCCCGAATCAGAAGTCAATCAATTAAAAGAAATGATCACCTATGAAATGGCCACTGCACTCAAACTGGACATCCCGGTGGTCATTGACGTTGGCGTTGGAAATTCTTGGTATGAGGCACACTAGTGGAAGCATCAATTACATTAAAAAATGTTAGTAAACACTTTAAAAACCGATACATTCTCAGCAATCTGAATTTTGGTATCGAAAAGGGATCAACCTTTGTTGTCTTGGGGAAAAACAGCGAGGGGAAATCCACTTTTTTAAAATTGCTCGCAGGCATCAACAAGCCTGATAATGGCAAAATCTATATAAATGGAATGGATTTTTCAGAAAACAGAAAATTGGTTTCCACTTTGGGTTTTCTGGGGGACCTTCCATTATATCAAAACAATCTGACGGTGGGTGATAATCTGCAAAAACGGGCTCAAATTCTGGGCATAGCACCTAAGGTCTATGAAAAAAATAAAAAAAATCTGGCAGAAAGATTTCATCTATTTGATTTTCTTACCCAAAAAGTAGAAGAATGCTCTCAAGGCATCAAAAAGCGGTTGTCCATTGTCCTCTCACTGATCAATGATCCGGCTATTCTGATTTGGGATGAACCTCTGGCCCATCTGGATTTCAACCTGAGACAGATAGTTCTATCATATTTGCTGGAAGTTAAAGGGGAAAAAACCGTTGTTGTGGCCACCAATGAATTCACTGAACTACACACCATCGCTGATCGTTGGATTGTATTGCACAACCGCGGTGTTCGTTTTGACGGTGATCTGGAAAAAATGACAACTCAAATCAATATGCCCTTTCTGGGACAACTGGAATTGAAAAAAGACAAAATCGATGAAATTGAAAAATTAAAACACCATCCGGGCATCAGCAAATTTGAACTAATCGGCAATTCCCTCAATCTGCAATGCAAAAATCTGTCGGAATTTCATGAAATCATTTCCTCGGTTTCAACTGAATCCATTATCAGAGTTTCCTGCAATTCCCTGGACCTTGAAAAATTATTAAACCAATTATTATCGGATGAAGGATTGGCATGATGAGTTTGGTAAACCTATTAAAAGAGGATTTTACAGTCAGGAAAATAATTTGCAATGTGTTGACCCATGCAATTATTTCTTTTTTATTTTTTCTGGTCTTTTATCTTGGATATTCCACCTCATTTATCAACCATAAAACAATGGATGGTGAATTATTTATTTTACCCAATATTATTGTGTTTTTAACAGTCCTCTCCAGTTTTTTATTCAGTCTGCAGGAATGGGATAAAGTGGTCAATCAAAAAGCCTATTTATACTGTTACAAGACCGCCGGTATTTTTGAAACCAGCATATTCTGGGGAAAAATGCTGGTCATGGTTTTCCATATGCTCATTACGTTTTTTGTGACCGCTCTGGTGATGCTTCTTTTCTCCGGAATATCCATCAAGATGTCCCGATTTTTGTATTTTTTCCTCTTCACAGCATTGTCCGGCATCCTGTTTATACAGATCGCAGCCTTCATCAAATACTGGGTTAAAACCAGGTATTTTATGCAGACAAATATCGTTTATATTAACATCCTTCTTTTTCTGCTTTCAGGACTGGTTCTTCCCTTTTACCTTTACTCAGGTCCTTTGTACACCGTAATCAAATTTCTGCCTCACGGAATTATTTTTGAAGGAAGCCGCAATTTGTTATTGAATCATGAATTCATCTGGGTTGAATTATTGTATGTCGGCATTTTGACCCTGGCATTAGCCATCACCAATCACATTTTATACAAAAAGGAACTAGCAATATGAAAGCCTATTTAGCCGGAGCAATCGAATACGCACCCGATCTTGGAAAGAAATGGCGTGATGAAATGGCCCTGTTTCTTCAGAATGAACTCAATCATTCCGCCTACAATCCGCTGCTGGAAGAAAATAAATATCTGACTCAGGAAGAATTAGAGACCTTCAGAGAACTTAAAGTCACCCATCTTGACCAGTACAAAGTCATTTTGAGAAAGTTGATTGACGGCGATCTCAAGGCCTTAAAAGAATCCATTGATTATATCATCTGCCTCTGGGACACTTACACCGAAAAGGGCGGCGGCACCTATGGTGAGCTGACCGTGGCTTACGAACACGGCATTCCGGTTTATATGGTGACAGAAAAATTGAAGCCGGAAATCAGTGGCTGGATTATTGGATGCACTACGGAAATTTTTCATAGTTTCAATGAATTAAAAATATTCCTCAGGAACAAATACGCACTTACTTTTTAAGTTTTCTCAATCCCTGAAGTAAAAATTTCGTGCTGACAATCAATTGCGAGGGTGAAACATTGGTATAGACGGAACTTTGCATAATAAATCCGCGAACAATCAAAAACAAAATATTAGCCATACTGGATACATCAAGTTCCTTGATGACATTTCGCTGAATTCCCTTAGCCAAAAGCGCTTCGAAAACATCTTTTAATTTTTCCGTTCTCTGCTGGAGGTCCGAATAGACACCAGGGTGTTCCAGTTTTTCCTTGAGCCAATAGGTTGCATAAAGTTCCAGGACTTTTTCCTTGTTATAATATTGATTGAAAATATCCTCAATAATCCTCTGAATCTTTTCAAGTTCATCCATATTCTTCATACGAAGAGTTTTTCGATAGAGATGATAGATGTCATCAAGATGAGTGTGCAGAATAAAAAAGAATATCTCATCTTTGTTGTTGAAATACTGGTAAATTGAAGTTCTGCTGATATTACAATAATCAGCAATATCCTTCATGCGTGTCTCTTCATAACCTTTTTTGGTAAAGACTTTAAAAGCACTCTTTGCAATTTTTATTTTGACTTCATCTTTGACAATAATTTTCGGCATAAAAAATCTCTGTTTATTATTAGGGGATAAATCTAATAAAAAACAGAGAATTATGAAATGTCATTTTTCTATTTTACTTATTTGTTATTCGGGAAAGCAGGGATTGTCCGGCTCCAGCCGACCTGGCCTGAATATTTAAAACCCGCGTATTTTCATATTTATTAGAAATGGATCCCAGCAGGGATTGGGTGCTCCCCTGTTGTTTTGTGTTCATAACCTCCTGCAATGTTTTTTTCTGAGACTGGGTAACAGGTGCGCTTTGAATATCAGATCGCTCAGTTTGGGTATTGTTTTTTAAATCAGGTTCCTGTTCATTTTTATTCTCCTGGTGTCCAGGGGATCCTTTGCCCCGATTAAAATCTTCAGATTTTTGGCTCATTTCCAGACGTTTTCTTTTCAATTCTTCCAGGGCATCCTGGGTCTTCTGCCCTTGAAAATTTGGGCGCGCAGATGGATTTCCTTCCTCATCGGAGTTGATATATCGAATTGTGCGGATTATTTTCTTGACAACTTTGGGTTTTTCCTCCACCGTGTGACCGGCAAAAGTATGCACTTCAAATTTCTTGACCTCTTTTGATTTTTCCGCAGATCCTTCTTTGAGGGTGTAATAAATTCCTTTTAAATAATGATTGACCTGAAAGTCAGGAGCGACACCCGTCAGGGATTCTGATCCGCCCACAATCAAAGCACCGTCAGGTTCCAGAATACTTGCCAGTTTTTTAAACAATTTGACCTTATCGTGATGTTTGAAATAAATAGCCACGTTCCTGCAAAAAATAATATCAAAATACCCGATATTTGCAAAATTTTCCAGCAAATTTACTTTTTTAAAATTCGCGAGTACACGAACCTGGTCCTTGATTCTCCAGCCATCATCATGACGGTTAAAATATTTATTTAATAGGGCCGGACTCATACCTCTTTCCACTTCAAACTTGCCATATTTACCATAACTGGCTTTGGCAATGACCTCATCGGCAATATCAACTCCAAGGATATTGATGTCATAGTTTTGAATATTCGGTATTTCTTCAAGAAGTGAAATAGCGATGCTATAGACTTCCTGTCCCGTTGAGCAGGCGGCACTCAGTATTCTGATGGGAATTTGTTTTGAGCGATACAGTTTCTGCCGTCTGTCTATCAATTCCGGAATCAGTTTGTACTGAAGAATGGTAAAGGGTGATTTGTCCCGGAAAAAGAAGGTTTCATTGGTTGAAACAGCATTGATGATGTGCTCCTGCAAATCCTTTGTTTTGTCCGTAATGGCTTTTCTCAGCAATTCTTCATAACTGTCAAGATTATAGGACACCAAAAGAGGGTTCAGCCGGGATTCCAATAAATATCCTTTTGTTTCATCCAGGTGGATTCCGGAAATTTTATAAACATATTCTGAAAAATTATGCAGTTCTTGTTGTGTTATTTTTTTCATATTTATATCGATTTTAATATTTCATCTTTTATTTTATCTATTGGTAAAATTTGATCGGCAAGACCTGCATCGATCACAGCTTTCGGCATACCATAAACCACACAGGTTTCGGCATTTTGCGCTATTGTTAAAGCCCCGGCCGATTTCATGACCGACATTCCGATTTTACCATCATTCCCCATTCCGGTCAATATTACACCGGTCACTTTTGAACCATACTCCCTGGACACAGACCGAAATAGATAATCCACGGAAGGTTTGCAGCTGTTTTCCGGCGGGTCATCGGTTATTCGTATCATTTTTTGATATCCGATACCGGAAGCAATCTTCATCTGTTGCCCACCCATGGCAATATATACTGTGTTGGGCTGCAGAACTTCACCATCCATAGCTTCCTTTACAGATAATTTTGATTTTCCATCCAGGGTCTTTGCCAGAGATGCGGTAAATACCGGCGGCATATGCTGGGTAATTACAATGGGAACACCGATGTTTTCCGGCATGTCTGATAATAATGTGATTAGAGCGTTGGGACCGCCAGTGGAAGACCCAACAGCCACAATTTGCGATTTTTCCGTTCTTTTGACAGATTTGTAATTGATACTGGTTGATGTATCATATATACTACGACTTTTTGAAACATCTCTTTTTAAATCCTGTAAAACATCTGAGGCGCCATGGGAACGGGTTCTGTGGACCAGAGCGTTCAGTCTTTTCTTCTGTTTCAGGATTTGCAATTTATTGGTCAGTTCCTGCTTCAGAATCCGTTTGTTCTCTTCAGGATCGGCAATGTCCGGTTTTGAAATGAAGTCATAGGCGCCTAGCGCTAAGGCCTGAATTGTGATCTCGCTCCCTTTTTGGGTTTTTGAACTGACCATCAGGGCATCAACATCCAACTGTTCATTCTGAATAACCTTTAAAGTTTCCAGACCGTTCATCTGCGGCATTTCAACATCAAGGGTCAAAAGATCCGGTTTCAAACGTTTGACTTTATCAATGGCCAATTTTCCATTATGAGCAGAGCCGACAACTTCCACCCCCGGAATAGTTTCAAGTACATCCTGCAGTATTTTACGATAAAAAATCGTATCATCTACGATAAGAACTTTCATAAAATTCCCTGTCATTCCTCAGTTGTGAGAACAGCATCAATGTTCATTAAAGCAATCAAACCGGAATCCGTATTGATCACTCCCTGAAAATATTTTCCCTGCATTCCTTTGACATTGGAAGGTGGATCTTCCAGTAAATTTCTGTCAGCATGCAGGATATTTGAAATTTTGTCGACCAACAATCCGATATACTCTTCTTTCCAGCTGACAATGATGATGCGACTTTGCTCATCAATTTTCGAAGGTTTCAAGCCGATTTTATCACCGAGATCAATAACTGTAACGATACCACCTCTCAGGTTTTTTATACCCAGCACCCAATCTGGAGAAAGGGGGACCGGACTCATTTCCATATCCTTTGAGATTTCCTGTACATTGTTGATATCTATACCACAGAGTGCATCTCCGAGATAAAAACTACAGATTTGAAAAATATCGGCATCAACGACATTAACTTCTTCATGTTTTGACATAGTTTCTCCTCTAATTATTATATTTTAAACTGTCCTACCAGGAATTTCAGGTTCTCCACCATTCGGCTCAGTTCCTCAGAACTGTTTCGGACCTGGGCCGCCGAGTTACCCATTTCATTGGTACTGTCATTGACATCTGCGATTTCGTTGGCAATCTGACCGGAAGCCTGGCTGCTCTGGTCGATGGTGGATTTGATTTCACCCATATTGCCGGAAATCTCATTGATGCCCCGGGCATTTTCACGGGTGGTGGCGTTTTGTTGTTCCACCGCCGCAGCAATGGCGCCCACAACATTGTCGATTTCATTGATGATATTGGTAATATTGGCTATTTCACTGGCCGTCTGCTGAGAGGTGGTTTCAACTCCGTGCAACTGCCCGGCAATCTCTTCCGTGGCTTCGGCTGTCTGGCGAGCCAGTTCTTTGATTTCATTGGCCACCACGGCAAAACCCTTTCCGGCATCGCCGGCGCGGGCGGCTTCGATCGTGGCATTGAGGGCCAGCAGATTGGTCTGTTCCGATATTTCCGATATAGTATCCGTCACTTTGACCATATCTTTGGCTGCTCTGGCCAGTTCATTGACTTTATTAGAGGCATTTCTGGCCTGGACCACGGCGTTTTTGGTAATATCCGTGGATTTGGAGGCATTCCGGGCAATTTCATTGATGCTGGAACTCATCTCTTCGGTTCCGGCTGATACTGTGTTCAATTTGTCTGTGATGGTGATTGCCGCATGGGTCACATTTCCCATGTTGGAACTCATTTCCTCGGCAGCAGCAGAAACGGTATTGGATTTTTCAATGGTACCGTTGATCCCTTTTTTCAATTCTTCGGCAATAATATTGAGTTCTGTTCCGGAGGCTGCAATTGTGTTTGTATTTTCTGATATTTCCTGAATTATCTTTTGGATTTTTTCGACAAAGAGATTAAACCATTTTGCCATAGTTCCGACTTCATCTCTGGTGTAGACATTCAATCTCTGGGTTAAATCACCTTCACCTTCCGCGATATCTTTCAACCGGTGAGATGCATCCACAATGGGTCTTGCAATTTTTCGGGCAAAAAAGATAGTAACCGGTCCGATGATTGAAACAGTCAATAAAATCCCAAACAGAAAATACAGCATCATATGATTAAAATCGGTATTGACTTTTTCCACGGTATCCATAAAATCTTTTTCATAGGCACCCACGCCGATGACCCAATCCCAATCTTTGAAATATGCGATTGCTGAAATTTTATTTTCTGGCGGCAAATCTTCTTTTCTGCGCCAGTTATAATTCACATAAAAGACCTGATCATCCCTCAGGTCATCAATTCCATTGATTATTTCCTGAATGTAATATTTGCCATCAGCATCCTGATTATTAAAAATATTCTGACCGACTCGTTCCGGAAATTTATGAATAATCACTTCACCTTTTTGATTTCCTTTTCCACCCAGTACAAATACGTAGCCGGTTTTACCGACTACAATGTCCATAATTCCTTTTCGAATGGCTTCCACAGACTCCTGTTTGATGCCCACATAAAGGATTCCGATGACTTTTTTATTTTTATCAAAAAGAGGTTTGTAAGCTGTCAAATACCAGGCATTAACGACATAGGCTCTGCCGTAATAGGTTTGGCCCTGTAAGACTTTTTCGATAACCGGATTGGGTTTTCCATCAGGATTGATGGCCGGAATATATGTACCGATAGCCCGGGTCCCATCCAGTTTTTTAACATTTGTAGAAACCCTCAGCATATCTCCGGCATCATTCATTCGTTGAAAAATCGTGCAGGTACCTCCCACCAGATTTTGAATTTTATCCACAAAGGGAGATTCGATATTGATATTACTGTTTTGCCCCAGCCACCGATTACCGACATAGAATTTCGGCAATTTATGTTCACTGGCCTGATTTGTATACTGGTTTACAGCTTTCCAGACTAAAGTTTCGTTTACAAACTGGATGTCACCGGCATTCTTTAGAATTTCATCAGCGACATTCAGATCTCCATTGACTTTTTGCATCAATATTTCATTCTGTGTATTCAGCATCAAATGAATATTTTTTGCAATAATACTGGTTTCTTTGTAGGCGTTATTTTTTAATTCGGCAATCACTTTGCTGCTGATTTTTTCTTTTTGAAAAAATACAACAATTAAGAGCAATAATGAGGTGAGGAGTACACCTACAATTGTTAAAATTAATATTTTAAATCGCAATTTCATGATATAACCTTTTTTATATTTTAAACTGTCCGACCAATACTTTCAGTTTTTCCACCATTCGGCTCAGTTCTTCGGAGCTGTACTGGACCTGGGCGGCCGAGTTGCCCATCTCATTAGTCCGTTGGTTGACTTCGGCAATTTCACTGGCAATCTGCCCGGAAGCCTGGCTGCTCTGGCTGACAGTTGATTTTATTTCGTTCATATTGCCGGAAATTTCATTGATACCTCGGGCATTTTCCCGGGTAGTGGCGTTTTGTTCTTCAACTGCCGCAGCGATAGCGCCGACAACATTATCAATTTCATTGATGATGTTGGTAATATTGGTAATTTCTTTGGCGGTCTGCTGGGAAGTGGTCTCCACACCATGCAGCTGGCTGGCAATCTCTTCTGTGGCTTCAGCCGTCTGGCGAGCCAGTTCCTTGATTTCATTGGCCACCACTGCAAAACCTTTTCCCATATCGCCGGCACGGGCCGCTTCAATGGTCGCATTGAGGGCCAGTAAATTGGTTTGGTCGGAAATTTCAGCGATGGTATCGGTTACCTTGACCATTTCCTTGGCTGCTTTGGCCAATTCATTGACTTTACTGGAGGCAGCCTGGGCCTGCACCACAGCATTTTTGGTAATATCCGTGGATTTGGAGGCATTCTGGGCAATTTCATTGATGCTGGTACTCATCTCTTCAGTCCCGGCTGACACAGTATTTAATTTTTCATTCATGGTATCAACGGCGCCCGCAACATTATCCATATTGGAACTCATCTCTTCCGCAGCTGCAGAAACGGTATTGGATTTTTCAATAGTGCCATCGACACCCCGGCGCATCTCTTCGGATATTGCATTTAATTCCGTTCCTGAGGCGGCCAGGGTTTCGGTACTTTCGCTGATATTTCGAATAATGCCCTGGATTTTTTCAATGAAGACATTGAACCAATGGGCCACCTGTCCGATCTCATCCTCACTGTCCGTTTGAACTCGTTGGGTCAGATCGCCTTCGCCCTGGGCAATATCTTTTAATATGAAAGCTGTATTTTTCAAAGGTTTTGTGATAAAATTGGACATTAAAAAATACAGGACCAGCCCGATCATAAAAATGATGATTTCAACAATAAGAATCCTGTTCCGGGTGTGATTGACATTGGCTTTGATGTCATCAATATAGATACCTGTTCCAAGGATCCATCCCCAGGGTTTATATTCAGATACATAAGTCAGTTTGGGCTCAATTCTATTGACATCGTCATAATACTGCCAATAATATTCAACATATCCTGCACCGTTGCCTTTTTCAACGGCCCTGACCATATCAACAAATAAATAATTTCCTTTTTGGTCTTTGGATTGAGAGAGAGAAGTTCCATTGAGTTCCGGTTTCAGAGAGTGCATGATCATGTAAGGCCGTTTATCCATGATCCAAAAATAATCATCCCCTTTGGCGCCGTATCGATTGAGCGCGATTACCTCTTTGGCAGCAGTTTGGGCTTCTTCAAGGGCCATTCCGTTTTCAGCACGATTTTTATAATATTTGAGAACAGAACTACTGGCGTCAACCACGTTTTTTAAAGCTATTTCTTTTTCACTGTACAGCGCTTTTTCAATCCGATCCATGACAAATAAATTCAGAACAATAAACAGTAAAAAGAGAAACACACCGGTGCTGACCATCAAGGTCGTCCTTAAACTTTTAAATCTTAAAATCTTCATAATAACACCTGCCCTTCATTTTAATAAACTCAATTTTTCCAACCCATTTTGATTTTGTTGGTTTATCATATATTTTTCTATTGAAAATATCGAACAAAAGTCAACCTCATCGTTATTCCATTGTCGTTTTTTATATCGGGCCCTGCAAAGACATCAAAAGAGTTGCCCTCACCATAGGGAAAGGATATCCTTCCACCGAGAGCGACTGATGTCAGGTTCTCTTCCAGTTGTTCATCAAAATCATAAACAAATTCCGCTTGGGGCCCAAAGCTCATCCATTCCAAAATTCCGGAAAATTTGACAAAATGCCTTCCGTAAAAGAATTTTTCACCGTCTGTTGGTGCGGCAGAACCGTAACTGAAAATATTCCAGGATTCAAAATAAAAATTATTTTTTGTATAATAGAAATAGAGTTGCGGCATCAGGTACTCCGTCTCACCTGAATTGACATTGGCCCAAATTCCAAACATGGGTAAAATATCCAGTGAGCCCAATGAAAATAACGGTCCGATTTCAATTTCAAAAGCATTGGTTTGCGGATAATAAATCATATCATGGGCCAGCGTCCAACCGGTCAAAGGACAGGCCCCCTTGGCACCGAACCACAAATAAAATCCCGTTGCATCTGCATCGGTGCGGAACCAGACTTCCTCAACTGCGAAGGCCTTGCCAACGGAAAGAAGCAGCATCAGAATGATCAGATTTTTTTTCATTTCATTAATTTCCCAATTGCAGGTTTTTTTAAGAGTCCCACGGCTTTCCTCATTTAAACTTTAAACTGGTTGACTAAATCTTTTAATTTTTTGACCAAATTTCCCAGTTCAACTGAACTGCTTTTTACTTGCTCAGCTGTAGAATTCAATTCATTGGTATTACTATTGACCATAGAAATTTCTTTTGCAACCTGCCCCGAAGCCTGGTTGCTCTGAAAGATATTCTCGTTAATTTCTTTAATATTGCCTGTGATTTTATTGATACCCGCTGAATTTTGATAGGTGGTTGCATTTTGCTGTTCAACAGCGGCAGCAATGGCGCCAACAACATGATCAATTTCATCGATTATTGAAGTAATCGTGTTAATTTCCACGGCCGTATCAACGGAGGTCTTCTGGACATGGTTCAGTTGCCTGGCGATTTCTTCGGTGGCCTGTGCAGTCTGTCGAGCCAGTTCTTTGATTTCGTTAGCCACAACAGCAAAGCCTTTACCGGCGTCACCAGCACGGGCCGCTTCAATTGTAGCATTCAGGGCCAGCAGATTGGTCTGATCCGAGATTTCTGCAATGGTATCCGTGACTTTGACAATTTCCCGGGCCACCTGTCCCAGTTCATCCATTTTGAGCGAGGCTTTTTGGGCTTGTCGTACTGCCTTTTGGGTGATATCCGTAGATTTGGAAGCATTTTGCGCGATTTCATTGATACTGGAACTCATTTCCTGGGTCCCTAAAGAAACCGTGTTTAATCGGTCGGCTGTCAGTTGCATATTCTGGTTAAGGGTGTTCATATTGGAACTCATTTCTTCGGCAGCCGCTGCCACAGTATTGGATTTATCCACTGTTTTTCGAATCACACTGGAAATTTCATCAGCAGAATTTTCCAGATGCAGGCCGGCCTTGGTCAGGATGGATGAATCTTCTTTGATTTCAACAATCACTTTCCAGATTTTATCAACGAACACATTAAAACAATTGGCGAGCTTGCCGATTTCATCTCCGGTTCTGATTTTTAATCTTTTGGTCAAATCGCCTTCACCCAGAGAAATGTCCCGCATATTTTCAGAAATTTCATTAAGGGGCCTGATGATCATTAGGTTGACGGCAAAGAAGATCAAAACCGACAGGGCCGCAATGACGGGAATGATAATGGTCGCAAAGCGCGTCTGGATCTGGTCCATAGGCGCTTTCAATGCATCATCTTCAAAATTGGTAGCTGCAATGATAACATCATGCTTTTGGCAATATTTATAGGCGGCAACTTTCCAGGTTTTGGTTTGTGGTGAGAGATAGCGATGGTAGCCGGTTTTTTCTTCAACGATCTTTTTGATAAAGGGCCGATTGATCCAGTTTTCACCCTGTACTTTAGGATGAATCAGAAAAGTGCCCTCCCGGTTGATAATGAATAAAAAACCATTTTCATCGATTTTGACATCATGATTAAAAACTTTTTCCATCACGGTATAATCAACATCCATATCTTTAAGAATGCTATGGGCTATTTCGACCATATCGGTGAGGTCTTTTCTGGTAATATGCTGAATATTTTTTCGTGTTATTCCGGAAATCAGTAAAAAAGTTGTCAGGGTGCTGATTAAAATAGCCCCGACGACGTTGATTAAAATTTTATTTTTAACTGACAAAACCATATCCTGACTCCTATACTTTAAATTGCTTAACCAGTACTTTGAGTTTTTCCACCATTCGTGCCAGGTCATTGGAACTGTTTTTGACCTGGACGGCCGAATTGCCCATTTCATTGGTGCTTTGATTTAAATCAGAAATTTCTTCAGCAATCTGGCCAATGGCCTGGTTGCTTTGGTTGACATTTTGCGTGATTTCTTTCATATTACCGGAAATTTCATTGATGCCTTCGGCATTTTCCCGGGTGGTGGCGTTTTGTTGTTCAACGGCTGCTGCAATGGCACCCACAATTTCATCTATTTCATTGATGATATTGGTGATGGCGCTGATTTCTGTTGCCGTATCAGCCGATGTCTTCTGAACACCACTGAGCTGGCTGGCAATTTCCTCTGTTGCTTCAGCAGTTTGTTTTGCCAGTTCTTTGATCTCATTGGCGACAACAGCAAAACCTTTTCCGGCATCACCGGCGCGGGCTGCTTCAATAGTGGCATTCAGGGCCAGCAAATTGGTTTGCTGGGAAATTTCAGTGATAGTATCGGTGACTTTCACAATTTCCCGGGCGGCGACACCCAATTCATTGACCTGAGTGGAAGCTTTTTGGGCCTGGGACACTGCTTTTTTAGTGATATCAGTGGATTTGGAGGCATTGCGGGCAATTTCATTGATGCTGACACTCATTTCCTCAGTCCCGGCCGATACTGTATTCAATTTTTCCGTGGTGCGGGACATATTGCCTGTCACAACGTTCATATTAGAACTCATCTCTTCGGTAGCAGCAGCTACAGTATTGGATTTTTCGACTGTTTTTGTGATCCCACGGTTCATCTCTTCTGCGATAACATGGAGTTCTGTTCCGGAAGCTGCGATGGTTTCAGTCCCTTTTGTGATTTCAATTATCATTTTCTGGATTTTTTCAATGAAGACATTGAACCATTTGGCCATGATGCCAATTTCATCCTGAGAGGATATTTTTAATCGTTGCGTCAAATCCCCTTCGCCAACAGCGATGTTTTCCATCATTACGGCAGCTTCTCTGGCGGGCCTGGAGATGGTCCCGGAAGTGAAATAAAGCAGTACCATGGCAATGAGGATAAACACCAGGCTTAAGGAAAAAATTTTTACCAGGGCATTACTGGCTTTTTCCTGAATGTCATATATATAGACGCCGGTCCCAATAAACCATTTCCAGGGCTTGAAGGCCTGGACATAGGATAGTTTGGGTTCGGTTCTTTTGGTTTCAGGATTATCCCATAGATACTGATAAAAACCACTCCCTTTTGTTTTAGCAATATTGGCCATGTCCCGAATCATATATTTGCCGTCTGAATCTTTGAGCTGACTCAGATCTTCACCGACAGGATGGGTTGTAAACCTTATTTGAACAATACCATCAAAATTGTAGGTAAACATGTATCCACTTTTACCATAGAGCATATGGGGTATGGTTTCCCTTACAATGGCCATGGCCTCCTCTTCGCTCAGTTCACCACTTGCTACTTTTTTATAATAGCCTTCGATAATGTTGATGGAACTTTCGGTGATGAATTGAAGCATCGTCTCTTTTTCCGCAACCAGTTCCTTTTTGTAAAGTCTGAAAAAGGTCAGGGATATTCCCAGACTGAGAAGGATTAACAGAATTACTCCGGAAATCAGTATTTTTTTGTTGATACTGTTTAAAAAATTCATAAAAAACCTCTTACTTGTTCAGGACTTGTTTTGTCCTGATGATTTAGACTTTAAACTGGTTTACGATTCCTTTTAGTTTTTCCACCATTTCACTCAATTCTTCCGAACTTCTCTGGACCTGGCTGGCACTGTTACTCATTTCATTGGTACTCTGGTTGACATCGGAAATATCTTTTGCGATTTGTCCTGTAGCGGTATTACTCTGAGTGATATTTTCATTGATTTCCTTGATATTGCCGGATATTTCATTAATGCCGCGGGCATTCTCCGAGGTAGTGGCATTTTGCTGTTCCACAGCGGCAGCAATAGCGCCGACAATATCATTTATTTCATTGATAATATTGGTTATTGTTTTTATTTCTTCGGCTGTATTGCTGGAAGTTTGCTGAACACCGGACAGCTGATTGGCGATTTCTTCGGTTGCTTCGGCTGTTTGCTTTGCCAGTTCTTTGATCTCATTGGCGACAACTGCAAAGCCTTTCCCAGCGTCACCAGCACGGGCTGCTTCAATTGTAGCATTTAAAGCCAATAGATTGGTTTGCTGAGAAATTTCAGCAATAGTATCAGTCACTTTCACTATTTCACGGGCTGCTTTTCCCAATTCATTGACCTGGTTGGAAGCTTTTTCAGCCTGACGCACAGCATTTTTGGTGATGTCCGTTGATTTGGAAGCATTCCGGGCTATTTCATTGATGCTGGCACTCATTTCTTCTGTTCCGGCTGAAACGGTGTTTAATTTGCCAGAAGTCGAATCCATGTTATGGGTTACTGCTTCCATATTAGAACTCATTTCTTCAGCGGCTGCGGCCACGGTATTCGTCTTATCCACGGTCACATGAATGCCTCTTGCCATCTCTTCAGCAATGGTATTTAATTCCGTACCGGAAGCAGCCAGGGTTTCGGTTCCTTCTGTGATTTGCAGGATAATTTTCCTTATTTTTTCCACGAAAAGGTTAAACCATTTGGCCAGTTCGCCGGTTTCATCTTTGGAATTATTGACAATTCTCTGGGTAAGGTCGCCTTCTCCCTGGGCAATGTCTTTGATTCGATATACAATTTTTTGAATGGATTTCGAAATTGATCCGATCAAGAAATAGATGATGACTGAAACCACGAGCAGTACGACCATCTGAAAAAAGAAAATTTTCATACCAAAAGCATTGATGGGTTTGTACAATTCATCCAGGTTTGAGGCCAGGGCGACGACCCAGGGTTTGTTTTCAATTTCCCGTATGTAGGCCACCCGGTTGGCGCCATCCCAAAAATAATAAATTATGCCATTTTTTTTCTGAAGGATTTCTTTACCAAAATCATGTTTTGAAATATCCAGTTTCAATATATATTCTTCATTGGGATGGGCGATAATTATGCCCTTGTCATCTGTGATGTAGGCATAACTTCCCACTCCGAAATTGACATTTTCGATTTTACGTTCCGAGTAGAAATTCAGCTCAATGGGCGTTCCCAGAATGCCGACTACCCTGCCGTTATCTTTCACCGGTGCGGTAATCAGAATAACCGGCCGGCCGGACACCGGGGATAGGTTTACGGAACCAATCCATGATAAGCCTTCAGCGGCTTTATCCACATTGATTTTATAGGGTGGTATTTCTGATATATCAATACCGGAGCCAACATTTCCTGCTCCCAGCATTTTTATATCACCGCCGACATCGGCCAGAAATACATTTTCATAGACCGGAGATTTTTGTTTGACATTGGTTACTAATTGTTGGGCATCCTGAAGGTTGCGGCCCTGGGCAGCATCAATGATTATCCTGTTTTCTGCCAATAAAGTGGCTTCCCGGACTCTATCATTCAGCCAGTCGTCAAAATCTGTGGCCAGCTGTTCAATGAAGGAATCAAAAAACTGGTTCTGTTGGTTTAATATGATTTTTGAAGATTGCTTGATCACCAAAAATCCTACCACCACAAAGGCGACAATTAAAAGCGGAAGGGTACCCAGCAATAATTTTGCTTTAATGTTTAAATTTGAAAATTTCTGAATAATCATTTTATAACTCCTAATTTAGATTTAATGCTTTCTGATAATATTTTTTAATGGATTGCAGTAATTTCACTTTATCCAGTTTGATTTGATAGTCATCGATGCCTGCTTTTTTACCTTTTTCCACCTGGGATTCCTCGGCCAGGGAGGTCAGAGCTACGACGGGCATCTGGCCAAACTCTTTGCTGGCTTTGATTTTTTTAGTCAGTTCAAAACCATCCATTACCGGCATCTCAAGGTCTGTGACAACCATAACAATTTCATTTTTAAAGGAATTGAGTTTGTCCCAGGCTTCTTTTCCGTCCATAGCTTCGACAACCTGAAACCCTTCGTCCTGCATCAGTTTTGATATCTGGGCCAGGAAAAACGAAGAATCTTCAACGATCAGAATTTTGCTGCCGCCACTGCTTTTCAGGGCCGGCTTTGTTCCACGCTTATCTTCGACTTCTTCGATTTCCTCAATAATTTCTTCCACGATCTGGCTTTGCATTTTGCCGGACTTTGAAGATTTTGGACGGTATTCTTCAGACCCGTATTCCTCTTCTACTTCATTATACCATTGGGGATTAAGGACACGCATGATTTCATCAACATTGATGATCAATACCGTATGATCATTGATGATAGCCGTGCCGTCGACGCCTGTCATGTGGGCATTGCGTTCATCGATCATCAGGTCGAGGTTTTCAGCATCTACCGGGGGTACTGTCAGCAGTCCGACCTCATTCCCTTTGACATTGAATACAATGACAATAAGGTCTTCCGTATCTTCCAGCATCCCCACACTTGTCGCTTCTTCCAGGGCATAGACCGGCAAACTGCCGCCCCGGTACTGGACCACTTTTTTGCCACCGACAATTTCAATATCCGAAGCTTTGATTTTTTCCAGACGGGTGACTTTAGAAAGAGGCAGCGCACACCGTTCTTCCGGTGCATTTCTGAACAACAACATGGTTTTATTGACGGATTCTTTGAGGTTCTGCTGTTTTTCCTTTTTGGAAATAATATTTTTCTGATTTTTTGTTCCTGAGAGGGTATGAAGTTCGGCTTTATTGGCCAGGCCGGAAATATCCAGAATCAATGCCACAGTACCATCACCGAGAATAGTAGCGCCTGCATATTCACGGAATTTTTTCAAATGTACCCCCAGAGGTTTGACGACGATTTCAACATTGTCCTGAAGTTCGTCCACAACCAGGCCGTATTTAAAAACGCCGCTGTTGACAATGATGATGTTTATTCTGGTATTGGTTTCATCCTGGCGTCTTTCTTTGATTTTTTTAGATAATTTTGATTTTTGGGTTTCTTTGACAAATTCGTTTTCGTCTTCAATCAATCTTTCATCGACAATATTTTTACGGCGGTCAATCTCTTCTTTACCGGTTTTGGGGTTGACAAAGGTCATCTGCATTTCCAGCAGTTCGTTTAACTGGATCAAAGGCACCAATTCCCCTCGAAGAATGAGCACATCAGCATCACCGATTTTCTTCACCCGGTCTTCCAGGTCTTTTCGTGCAATGGTGAGGACTTCGCTAACATTGACCTGGGGTACTGCATAGCGCTGACCGCTGGCTTTGATGAGTAAACTGGAAATAATCGCCAGTGTCAGGGGCAACCGAATGTTCATGGTCGAACCAACATCCTTAACGGATTTTATCTGGACTGTGCCGCCCATCTTATCAATATTGGAACGGACCACATCCATGCCAACACCACGCCCGGAGACATCGGTGATTTTTTCAGCGGTTGAAAAACCGGGAAGCATGATCATGTTAATTTTTTCTTCATCGGACATGGCTTCAATTTCCCGTTCGGTGTATAGACCTTTTTGAAGAGCACTCATGGCAATTTTATCAGGGTCAATACCTTTTCCGTCATCGACAATTTCAATATTGACCAAACCGGATTCATGATAGGCCTTCAGTAAAATTGTACCTTGCCGGGGTTTCCCCAGTTGTTCCCGAATATCCGGTGTCTCAATTCCATGGTCTGCTGAGTTTCGGACAATGTGCAACAAAGGATCACCTAATCCTTCCAACATTGTTTTGTCCAGCTCCACCTCTTTGCCTTCCATCACCAGTTCGATTTCCTTACCGAGGTCTTGGGCCAGGTCCCGAATAACACGGGGCAGTTTGCTAAAAACAGTGTTGACAGGTTGCATACGGGTCAGCATAATGGCATCCTGAAGTTCTGAGGAAACTCTGTCAATTTCCTTAGTAGCGACATCCAATTTTCTACGATTGTCAACTTCACGGGCCTGAATCAGTTGGTTTCGGGCCAATACCAGTTGAGCGGCTTTGTTCATCAACTGGTCAAGGACTGTTACTTTAACTCGCAGGGTGTCTGATTTTTTTAAGGAAGCTTTATCATCTGAGGAATTGCTACCGACCGTTTCGGTCTGCATTTTTTTGGAGCGAGAAACTTTTTTAGCTGGAGTTGTCGGTTTTACCTGAGGCCTGGACTCAGGAACCGTTTCCTCAGCCACCGGTTTTGTTTTTTCTTCAGGAAGGGTTTTCTTTTCCATGCCATGGGTATCAGGCTCCCGGTAATCTTCCGGAATAACCTGTATTTGTTTATCGGAAAGTCTTGTTACCGAGCCAATCAAATCATCTTCCACGATTGTTGAGAAGAGCACAAACATTGGCAAGGTTATATCTGTGGGTTCATCATCCAGGGACCCAACCTGGGCAACGCCTACAATGATATCCACAATGACACCAATATCATCCAAAAGTGTAATAACATCCAGCGGAGTTTTGTCCTGTCGCTGGACATCGTGGATCAGGTCATATTCCAGAACATACAGAATGTTATTCCCTTTACGGGCATGGTTGTAATCGAATTTGGTTACATCAAAAGAAATCCTTCCATCTGGGGCAACGACGACAATATTTTCGTCAATAGAATCTTTTTCACCTTCTTCCAGGTTTTCTTTGGTAATTTTTTCTAGTTTTTCAACCCAGGGAGCAATCTCCATGTCATTGCTTTCGGAAGCGTTGGCGATCAATTCTTTCAACCGGTCAAAGGCATCCAGTACTTTACTGACAACACTGGAGGTCGGGACCAGTTCTTTGTTCCGAACCATATCCAAAATATTTTCAATGCTGTGGGACAAATCTTTTATTGTATCCAGCCCAAGAAACCCGCTTCCTCCTTTGACAGAGTGAGCCGAACGAAAAACACGATTGACGAGTTCGTCATCAATGTTTTCGCCCATCTCCTCTATTTCAAGCAAGTCCTGCTCAATACCATCTAAATGCTCTTCTGCTTCCTCAAGAAAAGTTTGCAGGATTTCATCGCCCATGTCAAAACTCATAATGTCCTCCGGAATATTTTATGTTCAATTGATTTTAAAGTGTTGATCAAGTCTCATGGTTTTCATCAATGAGAGCAGATCTTTTGAAATATTGGTCAATTCCAATTTTTTATCATATTTTTGCATACTGTTATGAGTCGCAATCAAGGCGCCCAAACCCATTGAATCAATCATTTCGACATTTGACAAATCAATCACAATTTGTTTCTCTTCATCAACGATGGATTTCATTTCATCACGGAATTCATTGACGATGCTGGCGACAATATTTCCGTTTGGTGTTACGACACATTTTTCGTTTACATGACTGATTTTAAACATATTATGCTCCTTACTCATTTTTTATTGATATTCTAATCTGGTTTCCTGATTTATTAAATTCATATTCATCAGAATAGATTTTAATAATATCTATTCCTCGGCCACTGGTTGTCAGTTGCGCAGAAGGGCTTTTTTTCACAACATGCCAGTCAAACCCTTCTCCCTCATCTTCAATAACAAACTCCAAATTCTGCTTTTCATAAGAGACAGCAAGAGATATATTTTTTTGATCGTCGTTTTTACATCCATGCCGAATGGCATTGGTCAGGGCTTCTCGAAGACAGATCATCATGGCAAACTTTCGATTTTCAAATTGAATTTCCTTGGAAAATTTTTCCACTTCAAAACACATTTTTTCCAACGAAGTGTAAGAAGCGGATGCTATTATTTTTAATTTTCTACTACCCTTTTCTAATTGGTACATACTTGATATATTCCCAGAAATAAATTGAGTAAAAAACGAACACTTCGACTACTGGAGCAAATAGCGAGCCACTGCTCAGGTTAAAATCCAATTTTGTATTAAAAGATTGATTATTAAGTGATTAGAAATGATTGAATATTAAAAAAGGCAATAATATAACATGATTTCGATGCAAGATAATTACCCCTTTATTTGGGATTATCTTTTTTAATATTTATCCTTAGAAATATCTCGCAGGTGACAATTTCCATTGTCATTTTTACAAGTGCTGGGCAATAATAGAAATTAACACCCTCCGGTGAAGGACGTGAAATTGACCTAAAAGGTTTAGGCTGAACTCATGTTAATGGAGGGCTAATAGCTAAAAATAGCTGGTAAAATTGATATTATACATTGGTATTCAATAGATTACTTGGAAATTTAATTTAGGTAATAT
>JAFGTP010000042.1 GCA_016934035.1 Fidelibacterota bacterium | reverse complement strand
TATATTACCTAAATTAAATTTCCAAGTAATCTATTGAATACCAATGTATAATATCAATTTTACCAGCTATTTTTAGCTATTAGCCCTGAAAGAACAATAAAATCTTTCCAAGTGTCAGTCAAAATTTTAGAAAATTTAATTTTGAATAAAATCAAACTGCTTGATTATTTAAATATAGATGAGGTACCCGGTAAAACTTCCATCAAACTCGATCCCTGTCCAATTTGCGGTCATAATGATTGCTTTACATACTATGCAGACAAAGATGAATATTATTGCATTTCCGAAGATCACAATCGTGGAGGTAATATTCTTCAGTATTGCTCTGAACTCTATAAGGATAATATTAATCTTGCTTTGTATAATATTGTCAATGAAAATATCCCTATACTTAGCGGGGATAATCCTTTGCTTCTTTTAAAACTGATAAAAGAGTCCAAAATTTCTGTCAGCAAAAAGAGAAACTTACTTACAAAAGTTATTCATTCTGATCTAATTAAAAATGGCAAATTCTTTAAGTCTAAAAACAATCAGTATTTTTACAAATTACAGGCAGGAATTCTATATGAAATCGAAGAAAAATCTACGATAAATACTGACTTTGATTCCTTTTTGATGAAATCCTATGAATTAAATAAGGCTGAGTCAATCTATTCCTATTTAATGAATTATATCATCACCCACATTAAACTAAATGCAGAAGAAGTGGATGTTCGACGATTTGTTTATTATAACAAAAATGAAAATATCCTTTATTTGCAATGTGGTCTGGATCATTATTATGAAATTACAACGGATACTGTAAAAAAATATCTGAATGGCACGGCTGGGATAATCTTCGAACCCAAATCGGCACCCAGAGAATTTAATTATCTTGAAGAAGTCAGGAATACAAGCCTCGAGCATTGGAAGGAACTGTTTATTAATAATATCAATTTTTCAAATGATACCAGTGGCTTTCTCAATCCAAATGATTCAAGGTTATTATTGGAATTATACATCAGGTATATTCCCTTTGCCTATTCTATGTCAACTAAACCTTTGCTTGCGTTTATAGGTGACAAAGGTTCCGGAAAAACACTGACACTGAAAATATTATTTTCAATTATTAATGGTCAAAATAATTTTCATGTGGTCGGTATGAACTCCAGGTTGGAAAAGGATTGGAATACACTGATCACAAAAAATTATTTTTTTGTCCTTGATAACTGTGATGCCCAGCAAAAGACTGAATGGCTGGCTGATAATCTGGCGGCAATATCAACAGGTCAGAGAATCCAGACGAGAGAACTCTATACAACTAACAATCTGGCCTCTTTTGATGTCAATTGTCTGGTCTGCTTAACTGCTATGGAACCGGCTTTCAAACGAATTGATGTAAATCAAAGGCTTTTGATTTTTAAAGGAGATCCTATTCTAAATTCTCAGCGAATTAGCGAAGATAAGATTTTAAAAAAAATCCTGGATAAGAGGAATGTTTTGATGTCAGAACTCATCAATAATATTCAACAATCCTTAGTCCGTTTAAAAAAGAATGCAGAACTGGCCCCAAATGTTAATATACGATCGGCAGATTTTTCAGATTTTATCTTCCGAATTATAAATGAAGAGGAGAGAAAGTATTTTCCAATACTAATGGGAAATATTGAAAAATCACAATCCTATTTATCTATCGAGGACAACTTGATTATTTTTGAAATTGAAAGACTTCTTGAGAAAGGGCAAATTGTCTGTAATCAGAAGATATCAACTACAGAATTGTATTCAATAATTTCATCAAATCTGATGGGAAAATTTGAGTTTCAAAGTCAATATACACTTTCAAAATTCAGCAAATCTTTACATAAGATGATTTCTGAAATCAATAAATGCGCGTCATTTCATATTCAATGGCTTGGTCAAGGAACAGGCAACAAAACTTACATCACAATTGCCCGAAAAACTCCAAACAACCTAAATTTAAAAAAGGAAAATTAATCATGGAAAAATTACTTTTTAATCTCTCTGAAGACCTTGTAACATACCCTATTTTTTCACACAACTCAGGATCTAAAGACTATGTTGGCAAGTCCTATGATTTGAAAAATGATATAGTCGTACGTGTGCACTCTCCAAAATCAGCCAATGCGGTTTCCCATTCTATACTTAATGACTTCGACAGGATGGTATATTTTGCTATCCTGGTGATCTCAAAGGAATTGAATTCATGGAATATCACAACCTGCTATGAAGAAATTTTAGACTTGATAGATAAAAAAAATACTGCAAATCAACGACGCAGAGTAAAAGATTCTATAGCCCGGCTATTAGCAACCAAAGTGGAAATTATTAAAATTGACCAAAAAACTAAAGAACCTGAAAAAAAATACAAAGTTATTCAAACTATACAATTTCTCGATACCAAAAGTGAGCATTCTTCTCCCAATCACACTTTTAGTAACAAAATTACTTATCCCGGAAAGTTTACTAAAGGATTTAATACAATCCAACCAGAACAATTTTTAAAAATTGGTATCCACAAATTTGAGAAAAGAGTAATTACTTTTGACTTGAATGATATACTTGCTCTTCAGGATCGTCTATTTCAGCGCTTGTTTATGTTTTTATATTCCAGAAAGTGTTATTCTAACCAAAATTTTCTGAACATAAATCTCAAATTATTTGCAAACACATTGCCGCTTGCATCTTCAAGTCAGAGTATAACTCACTCAAATAAAAAGATACAGAAAGGATTGGAGTTGATGAAAAAAATAGGATTGGTGCAGGATTATATTTTTATTCCGGCGCAATCCCTGACAATATCTAGATATGTCATTACTCTAAACAGACAATTTTTACCGGACCTTAATAGAATAAAGGAGGCCATGAAATGCAAATAGAACTAAACCAAAATATTCTTGATAAAATATTGGAGTTATTGACTGTCGCTTTGTCTAACACTCCAAACAAGAATGCTTATGATCAGATTATGAACTATGATCAACTTGCTGAATATTTGAACATTTCAAAGAGAAAACTTGTGGAACTGAAGAATAATAATAAAATCCCTTTCAAGGAGATCGATGGTTCAGTTCGATTCTCCAAACAGGCCATTGACGAATGGATGGAGTGTGAAAAATGACATGACAAAATAAATGCTAAGTTAATCAAAGGGCAATCCTATGATTGTCCTTTTTTATTGTATAAAACAATGAAATGAAAATATGAAATAATAATAAAAAATTTATACTACAATTAAAATATTTTATTTATCTTATTAACGCAATTTCTAATTGTTTGAGGGAACAATAATGGACGCGTTTAAACTTCATGACCAGGTCGTTGCTAATTATAGAAATTATATCCAGTCATTTCTCGATATTAAAGATGAACGTATCGAGAAGGTTGTAAATCAATCCTTTGAAAAATCAGGGTTTATACCAGAGCCCCTTATTCAGTTCAATCCATCTTTTGATAAAGGGGAAAAACTTGAAGACTTAGTGAGTGAAGGTAAAATCCATTCGGAACTGCCCAAAATCTTCGGTGACTTCAATCTATATAAACACCAGGTGGAAGCCATCAAAATCGGTATCCAGGATAAAGGCTTCATTGTCACCAGCGGTACCGGCTCGGGTAAAAGCCTAACCTATCTGGCGACGATTTTTAACAAACTGCTGCAAAACCATAACCCTGATGAAAACGGTGTCAAAGCCATTCTTGTTTATCCGATGAACGCCCTGATCAACTCCCAGGAACAGGAAATAAAGAAGTATCAATATCAGTATCTATATAAAAAATGTGTTGCTGGAACCACGATTCCTGATGACAAAAAAACACTGGATGAACAGATCGAATACCTCGAGGAAAAATCAGGTACTAAATTCCCCATCACTTTTCGAAAATATACCGGTCAGGAAAGCAGGGATGTAAAAGATGAGGTTGGACAGAAAGTCCCGGACATTATACTTACCAACTACATGATGCTGGAACTGATCATGACCCGTCATGCTGAAGGCTGGATGCGGGATTCAATTAGAAAGAACCTTCAATTCCTGATTTTTGATGAATTGCATACCTATCGTGGCCGTCAGGGCTCCGACGTTTCATTGTTAATCAGGCGCATTAAAAATCTAGCCGAGAGAAAACTCGTTCCAATCGGCACTTCGGCAACTATGGCATCTGATGGCACAAAAGAACAAAAGCAGCAGGCAGTGGCTAATGTCGCTACGACAATATTTGGTGAAACCTTTGATAAAGAGCAAATAGTCGGTGAATACCTGGTCAATAGTACAAATTCAAGTGGTGAAATCCCCGATAAACAAACCCTCTCAATTGCAATTGAAAAGGGTATTAATCGTGAAGATAGTGCAGCAATATTTTTAAATCATCCTTTGGCAATATGGCTGGAAAACAAAATTGCTTTGGACATTCACAAAGATGGTTTGATTGAACGAGGAACACCTAAAAATCTGACCTCAATTGTCAATGAACTCTCAGAAGATTCTAGTATGCCAATTGAAACCATTGAGCCGGTGCTTAAAGATTTACTGATTTGGGCTGAAAAACTTAATATAGAGGCCCGCACTAAAGGCGCCAGAAAAGCCTACCTGCCGTTCCGCTTTCACCAGTTCATATCACAAACCAACACTGTATATGTTTCGCTTGATCCAATTGACAAACGCGAAATTACCATTAAAAGTGGACGGTATGTGAAAGAGGATGACGTTGAAAAATACATTTATCCCGTATTATTCAGTCGCTATACAGGACATGAGTTTATCTGTGTGACAAAAGATTATAAAAATGGAGTCCTGGTTCCCAGGGACCCTTCGGAATTGCCCGAGACAATACCAACCAAAGATGGTAAAAAACTTGATCTGACTGAGAGAGACTTTCCTGATGGCTATTTACTTGTTCCACATAATCAAAAGGATATAGAAGAAATAGGCAACAATGAATATGAAGATATATTGCCTGAGAGTTGGTATCGCAAGTTAAAATCAGGCAATGAATTATATAATTTTTTCAAGTTGCAGTTGCCGCAAAAAATCTATTTCAACCATGAAGGTAAGTTCTCAAATAAACCAGTACCGGAGTGCAATCAAATGGGTTGGTTTATATCGGCAAAACTACGAATCGATCCTACTGCCGGAATTGTTTATGATGATTCCAAAACCAATGAGAATACCAAACTCATGCGTCTGGGAAATGAAGGCCGTAGTACAGCAACGACGATAATGGCCTATTCCGTAATAGATTCCCTTAATGATCAGGGAGAAGATCCAAAGAACCAGAAATTGTTGAGTTTCACAGATAACCGTCAGGATGCATCATTACAGGCTGGTCATTTCAATGATTTTCTGACTACAGTGAAATTACGTTCAGCAGTTTATCATGCTCTACAGGAAGCACCAGATGGCTTGAAAATTCATGAAATTGATAAAAGGACCTGTGAGAAACTGGGGCTTAAAGAAAGTGAATATGTCCAGACCCCCAATGATGCCTGGCCTGATCCGGAAAATGAACGGGCGTTGCAGCAATATCTGCTTATCAGAATATTTTACGATCTAAAAAGAGGATGGCGTTATATACTGCCAAACCTGGAGCAATGTGCTTTATTAAATATTGATTATGTAAGATTACAGGATTTCTGTAAACAGGAAGATTTTTTCAAAGGCATTGAACTATTGGAGCTACTAAAACCTAATGAACGTGAAAATCTGCTCAGAAAAATATTAGATTATTTTCGTACCTCTTTTGCCATTGAACATCCATTTTTACTGGAAAAACGGAATGAAATAAAAGATTTTCTTGATGGCAAACTTGACAAAGATAAACTTTGGTCTTTAGATACAGAGGAAAAAATTGAATCTGCCAACTATATGGTACTTAGAAGTCCGGGCAAAACCAGGCGTCAATTTACAAAAAGTATAGGTATTCATTCTAATTTGGGTAAATATCTTAAACGAAATTTTATCGAAAACGGTATAACTTTTCCACGTGCCGAGGAATACAATGATTATATAGAAACAATATGCAACTTACTCATAAAAGGGAACTTTGTAAGAAGAGATGAAGTGATCGGCGAAAAAGAAACTGTCGATGGTTACCTCCTCAGGTCAGATGCTATTATATGGAAGTTGGGAGACAGAAAAACGGTTGCTGTTGATGAAACCAGGCTCAATACTTACAAAGAACTGGAAATTAAGCCCAACACCTATTTCCAGGATCTATATGAATTTGATTTCACTAAATACAAGAAACCAATTGTCGGCAGAGAACATACCGGACAGATAAAAACTGAAGACCGCATTGATCGGGAATCCGGATTTCGTAAAGGTGATATTTCAGCGTTGTTTTGTTCCCCAACAATGGAATTGGGAATTGATATCGCAGACCTCAACATCGTTCACATGCGAAACGTGCCGCCGGGGCCATCCAACTATGCTCAGCGAAGCGGACGTGCCGGTCGAAGTGGACAGACAGCACTGGTTTTTACCTATTGCTCTTCACTGTCGCCTCATGACAGAAATTATTTTGATTCCTCAGAAAAAATGGTGGCCGGAGTCGTGGTACCGCCCAGAATTGATTTGCATAATGAGGAACTGATCCGCACCCATTTAAATGCTTTTTTCCTGATGAAACTGGGACTGAGTGAACTCAAAAATTCTGTACCGGAAATTGTAGATATTGCCGATTATCCTGATCTGACAATCAAACCCGGTATCATGGATTATATCAAGAACCAATTGGCAGAGTATAAAAACCAGTGGATGACTGAATTCAGAGGAATTATAGTTGAAATGGAGCCTGAATTGGTGGAAACAAATTGGTTCGGAGCGTCCTGGCTGGAAATGGAAGCCAATAAATTTCTGAACCGTTTTGACAATGCCTTCGATCGCTGGCGGATATTATATCGAAATGCCAAGAATATGGCAGAAAAAGCCAACATAAAGATTAATGATCCCACAATAAAATATGACAGCGAGGATTTTCGCGAAGCCAGACGGCAAAGGGCTATCGGTGAAAAACAGCAGTCTTTATTAAGAAATGACAGTAATCGGGAGTTTGGAAACAATTCAGAATTTTATGTGTTCCGGTATCTGGCTTCTGAAGGTTTTTTGCCGGGATATAATTTTACCCGCTTGCCGGTGAGAGTCTTTGTGGGTAATAAGCACAAAGATTCAGGAGATTATATCAGCCGTTCACGATTCATCGCGCTTCGGGAATTTGGCCCCCAGAACGTGATTTATCATGATGGCAATAAATACCAGATCAACCGTATGATGCTGATGGAAGCAGAGGCAAATACCAAGAACATAAAAATATCAAAAGAAACCGGTTACGCGTTTCTGGATGCTGATGCAGATACAGCCAATAATGATCCTATCACCCATTCTGCTTTTCATGGAAGCGACAGTGTTGAAATCAGGCGAAATTTACTGGAAATCAGTGAATCCGAAGCCAAACCACAGCAGCGTATTTCCTGTGAAGAGGAAGAGCGTTTGTCCCAGGGGTTTGATATTGATTCATATTTCAATTATCCTGACGGGATCAATTCTACAAAACAATCCATTATTAAAATCGGTAATACACCGTTGCTCAATGTGATTTTTTGCCCCTCCACCAACCTGATCCAACTGAATCGTAAATGGAAGCGTTCCAGCGATGACAATGGTTTCCATGTTGACAACAGAAGTGGCGCATGGCTGCGAAAAGTGGACCTTGAAAAACCGGAAATCAAGGAGCATTCCCGTGAAGTGATGCTATTCGCGAGAGACACTGCTGATAGTATGTATTTACAACCTGTGGCTGATTTGGATATTGACAAAGAGGCAATCATTACACTGAGTTTTGCCTTGAAACGTGGGATTGAAATACTCTTCCAGATGGAAGAGAGTGAAATCGGTGTCTGGATCATGGGCAACCCTGAAAAGCCAAACATAATGATCTATGAAGCAGCCGAAGGAAGTTTAGGTATCCTGTCTCAACTGATTGAAAACCCGGCAAAATTCAAAGAATTATTTGTAGAAGCCTATAAAGTCATCCACTATAATCCGGAGACTAGAAAAGACAACCATCCCGAATTGCCAAAAGCCAATTATGAGGATATTCTATCATATTACAACCAGTGCTTTCACAGTGTTCTTGACCGTCATAGTATTGCACCGGCACTGGAAAAACTGATGGATTGCAGTGTTGAACGTATTACCGGACAAAGAAATCGCGAAAGCCATTATCAATACCTGCTGGACACTTATGATAAAAGTTCAGAAATGGAATTAAAACTTATTAAATATCTTTATAACAACGGCTATTCACTGCCTGACAAAGCCCAGGTCAATATGGAAGAATATTACATCAGCATTGATTTTGTGTACCAGCATGCTTCCGGCCCGGTATTGGTATTTTGCGATGGCAGTGTCCATGACGATCCTAAACTGAAGCAGCAGGACCGGCACAAACGACAATTATTGCGGGATGCGGGATATGATGTGGTGGAATGGCATTATACAGAAAAAATCGAAGACTTAGTAACGCGTCGAAAAGACATATTTAGAAAAATTTATTAATTATGAGTATAACAACAGCAAATAAACCCGGCAGTATGGTAAAATATCGTGATCGTGAATGGATCGTTTTACCATCCGATGATAATGATTTAATGCTCCTGAAACCCTTAGGCGGTTCTGATGAAGAGATTACCGGCATTTATCGCCCATTGCAGATAATTCCGGGAGAGCATACCACACCCACCACTTTTGAAATGCCGACCCCTGATGATATTGGTGATTTCAGCACAGCCAACCTGTTATTTGACGCATCGCGCTTGTCTTTTCGTAATGCCAGCGGGCCCTTCCGTTGTATGGGCAAATTATCCTTCCGTCCGCGTTCCTACCAGATCATTCCCCTGGTCATGGCTTTGAAACAGGATAATCCGGTGCGAATGTTGATTGGTGATGATGTGGGAATCGGAAAAACCATTGAAGCCCTGATCATTCTCAAAGAACTGATGGAACGGGGGGAAGTGAGAAGTTTTGCTGTGGTCTGTCCGCCTCATCTTTGCGAGCAATGGGAAAAGGAATTAAAAGACAAACTGGACATTCAGGCGGAAATCATACGCTCCAGCACCGCATCGGCATTGGATAGAAAATTATTTGGCGATAACAGCGTGTTCAAGGCAATTCCCCACCAGGTGATTTCCATTGACTATATCAAGGCAGACCGACGCCGTGGCATGTTCCTCAATGATTGTCCGGATATGGTAATTGTGGATGAAGCCCACACCTGTACTTTACCGGCTGGCGCAAAATCAAAAAACCAGCAGCAACGGTATGCCCTGATCCATGATATTGCAGCCAAACCAGATACACATATTGTATTACTCACCGCTACACCTCATAGCGGTAAAGATGAAGAATTTAAATCCTTATTGGGATTAATTAATGATGAATACAGGACTTATAACCTGGGAGATTTAACACCAACCCAGCGAAAACGCATTGCCCGGCATTTTGTGCAGCGAAAACGTAAAAATATTAAACGCTGGCTCAATGAAACCACACCATTCCCCGAAAGAGACACCAAAGAAATCGGCTATACACTGACAGAGGAATACAGTGATTTCTACAATGATGTTCTGGCCTTTGCCCGTGGCTTACGCAAGGAAGGTGAAAAACAGAATACGGCTCGAATTCGGTATTGGGCAGCACTGGCATTGTTGCGTGGTGTGATGAGTAGCCCTGATGCCGGTTATGACATGCTGCTAAACCGCATGAACAAAAAACTGGATGCTGAAGAACTGGATGACATTCAAAGCCAGGACAATCCCCATATTGAGCAACTGAGTTTTAACACCGACAGCAGCCAGGGGGAATTGATCGATATTGCCGATCTGAAAGAGAATGAACTGGAACAATTGAACTATCTTGCAGACCGGATAAAAACATTAAGCCTCCTGGAAAAAGATAACAAAATCAAACAGGCCATAAAAATCATCAAAGGCTGGCTAAATGAGGGTTTTTATCCCATTATTTTCTGTAAATATATCGCGACGGCGAATTATGTGGGTAAAATGCTGAAAGAAAACCTGCCGCAGAATGTTAATATTCAGGTGATTACTTCGGAACTGGCAGATGAACAGCGGAAGGAAAAGGTGGAATCCATTGATCCGGAGAAAAAACATGTGATGGTAGCCACGGATTGCCTTTCCGAAGGTATCAATCTGCAGGATTATTTCACCGCAGTATTGCATTATGACCTGCCCTGGAACCCCAACAGAATCGAACAGCGGGATGGCCGTGTGGACCGTTTCGGTCAGGATGCGCCACTGATCAAGACCTATCTGCTGTGGGGTGAGGACAATCAGATTGACGAAATTGTACTGAAAGTATTGATCCGTAAAATACAGGATATTCAGAAGGCCACAGGCGTCTCAATTACCATTGGCGAAGATAATAAATCCATTATGGACAGAGTGCTTGAAGAAGTTTTAATGGAAGAAAAGAATAAAACAGATAGAAGTATGCAACTCAGTTTATTTGAAGACAAAATTACCAATGAACTGGAAACCGTAAAGCAAAAAGCCGAGAACCTTCGCAGTATCTTTGCCCATGAATCCATCAAACCTGAACACATTGAAGCCGACCTCAAAGAAGTGGACGAAGCCATTGGCGATATGCATTCGGTAGAAAATTTTGTCAAAGCAGGTGTAGAAAAACTGGAAGGCGGAATGAACCATGACAGCACCGGCTATATACTGTTTACACAAAACCTGCCACACCATTTGAAAGCCCACTTTGATCATCAGGACAAGGTGAAGATCAGTTTTGATTCTCCCACACCCAAAGGATATCGCTATATTGGCAGAAACCATCTTTTTGTGGAACAACTTTGCCAATTCCTGCTGGCGTTGGCGTTTGATAAAAATGACCGCAAAACAACAATGGCTCGTGTGAGTGAAATCCAAACCGCCAATGTTCAGCGAAAAACAACATTGGTTATGTTCCGTGTCCGCAATGTTATCAAAGAAGTCCAGCGAAATAATGAAGTTATTGCTGAAGAAATGGTTCTCTGGGGTTATGAAGGCCACGGTGATACAGCCCGCTTTTTGGAATATGAAGAAGCGAAGAAATTAATGCTGGAAGCCCGAAGTTTAGTGGACCTGCCGGTAGAGCGACAACAAGCCGACCTTGAGCGCGAACTCCAACATTTTGAGGAATTGAAAGAAGCGTTTCACCAACTGGCTGTAAAGCGTGCCGACAACCTGGTGGAAGCCCATGGACGGTTCAAAGAACTGGTGGGCGGACGGCGGTATGAAAAAGCCACGCCGGTATTGCCGCCGGATGTGATGGGTGTATATATATTATTACCAAAACCAAAGATGAGTTTGTAAGATGAAGTTCAGTGCCATCAATATACAGGGAAATATTCTTTCCGGTGAAATTCTGGAAAAAATTCGTAATGAAGATATCAAATATCAATCCAATGCTGATTTTGGCCTGGATAAAAATACGCCTATTCGTGAAGAGATCAATATTGCATGGACAGCAGTCCGCGCCCACTGGACCGCCTTTGTGGTCCGTCGTGACCGTCTCAGCGAGACTGACCCGGCACCTCAGAAACCCGGCGGAGTTGGATGATTCCCTTTATGAGTGAATTGGGCTATGAGTTGAACAATGCCAGTGCCGAAATTATCAATGGAAAAAGTTATGCTATCAGCCACCGGGCATCCAATTGTGATGGTTTTCCCGTGCATATTGTGGGCATTAACCAATCATTAGATAAAAAGCCGGAAACCAGTACCACCAGGCTCAGCCCTCACGCCCTTATCCAGGAATATCTCAATAATCATGACCACTTGTTTGCCCTAACGACAAATGGTAAGGTATTGCGCCTGTTACGGGATGCCACACGGCTTTCGCGATTGAGTTATCTGGAATTCAACCTGGAACAGATTATGACAGAAGACCTGTTTGGTGAATTTGCCCTGCTCTACCGGTTGCTGCATTTTACCCGTATGCCGAAAAAACAGGATGAAGGCGAAGAATCCATCATTGAATTTTACCATCAGGAATCCCTGAATTCCGGCTCCAGGATTCGTGAAAAACTCAGTAAAGCGGTAGAAAAATCCATTAACAAACTGGGCAATGGCATTTTGAAGCACCGGGAAAACCAAAAGTTACGGGATGCTGTCCATTCCGGCAGCCTCACAGCCGACGACTATTACCTGACGCTGTTGCGATTGGTTTACCGGCTGTTGTTCCTGCTGGTGATCGAAGAACGACACCTGGTTTATGCTGAGACCAAAGACCCGGACATTATCAAAAAACGCAATATCTATTACAAATATTACAGCCTCAACCGGCTCACATCCCTGGCTGAGAAGCAAATCTATATTGATCCCCACAAAACTGACCTCTGGAAATCGCTGATAGTGACCTTCCAGATTTTTGAGAAAGAGAATTTCGCTAATCATCTGGCAATCAAGCCCCTGGGCTCCGGACTGTTTGCAGTGGATGCATTGGGTGAACTGGAAAACCAGACGCTGGACAACGGCACATTGCTGGAAGTACTGAGTTGGCTGGTAACTTTTGAAAATCAAAACAGGCAGAAAGTCCGTGTCAATTACGCTGATCTCGATGTGGAGGAATTTGGCTCTGTCTATGAAGGATTGCTGGAATATGACCCGGTATTCAATGCTGTCAGTAGCGGCTGGGAATTCAGTTTTGTGCAGGGTGATCAACGCTCCCGCAGTGGTTCCCATTATACACCGGAAGAACTGGTAAAACCATTGTTGGAACACTCCCTGGAATACCTGATCAAAGATTGTATCGAAAAGCCGGAAACCATATTGAATAAAAACGGAACTGTCATTGCGAGGAGTGGTTTCAACCCGACGAAGCAATCTCAGCAAGAATTAGCCCTACTCTCCCTAAAAGTCGCCGACGTTGCCTGCGGTTCCGGCCATATCCTGCTCAGTTCTGCCCGTCGCATCGGCCTGGAACTGGCACGTGTCCGCAGCAATGAAGACCAGCCGTCTCCACCGGTGATGCGACAAGCCACCCGTGATGTGATCCGCAATTGTATCTATGGTGTGGACCTCAATCCCCTGGCAGTGGAACTCTGCAAAGTTGCCCTCTGGCTGGAAGCCCACAGTCCCGGTGAACCGCTGAATTTTCTGGACCATCATATCAAGTGCGGTAATGCCATTGTGGGACTGGCACACAAGGAAGAACTGCAACAGGGCATTCCTGACGAAGCCTTCAAAACATTGGCAGGTGATGATAAAAAAGTAGCCCAGGCCCTGAAAAAAGCCAATAAAAAGGAACGGGAGCGCAAAGGACAAATCAACCTGAATTTTGACAAGGTGGTGGAAGACCCGCTCCATGAAATACTGGAAAAATGGGAAGCCGTCAATGCCATGCCGGAGCAGACACCGGAAGAAATCGCGAAAAAGGAAACCGCTTACCGTAGTTTTGCCAATGGCCCTAAATGGTGGCGGCTGAAAACTCTGGCAGATTTGCCGGTAGCACAATTCTTCATTCCCAAGACCGATAATAAATTCCTCACTACCGATGGATTGTACAGAGAATTTCTACGTGGTAATAAATCACTGGAGTGCAGGGAAGCATCAACTGCTGTTGCCATGTCACAGAAAAAACGCTTCTTTCACTGGTTCCTGGAATTCCCGGAAGTTTTCACAAAAGGTGGCTTTGATTGTATTGTTGGTAATCCGCCTTTTTTAGGAAGGAGAAAAATAACTGGGACTTTTTCAAATAGTTTTCTTGAGATATGGAAGTACCTCTTTAAGCCAATTGGAGCTGAAGACCTTGTAACCTATTTTTTTAGAAGAATTTATAACTTGATTGATAATAATGGATTTATGTCCTTAATATCAACAAATACTATTTCACAGGGTGGTGCTAGAAAATATGGATTAGAAATAATTCTTAAAAATGGAGGTCGAATTAATCATGCGATTTCAAGTATGAAATGGCCTGGAAATGCAGCAGTTGAAATTTCTTTAGTATCAATTACCAATAGAAAGAATATTAAATGTATTTTAAATAGAAAAAAAAAGGAAAGAATCAGTAGCTATTTGGATGACTCTTTGCTAAATATCCATCCACAAACATTAAAAATGAATAAAAACAAAAGTTTTAAAGGTTCTGAACCCGCTGGAACCGGATTCATTTTATCAATTGAACATGGGAAAAAGATCATTTCGAAAGATTCCAAATATAATAAAGTTGTAAAATATTATCTTAATGGAAATGATCTAAATAACTCTGTTCTTCAAGAAGCAAATAGGATGATTATTGATTTTTTTGATAGGACAGAAGTAGAATCGAAACAATTTGAATTGTGCTATGATATTGTTAAAGAAAAAGTTAAGCCTGATAGACAGAGATGGAAAATAGATGATGAGGGAAACGAAATAGTTGGTAAATATGCTTTAAGGAAACCATTACCACAAAAGTGGTGGATATATGGTGAAAAAAGACCAAAATTATATAAAACAATAAGTAATTTTTCGAAAGTATTAGTAATAGCTCGAACAAGTAAAACTGGAGCATTTTGTTTTGTAACTTGTGACCAAGTTTTAAATGCAAATCTATCAATAATAGCATTTAATGATAGTTTACACTTTTGTATTTTACAATCGTCAATGCATATTTCATGGGCTTGGAAATATGCAACTAAAATGAAAACGGATTTAATTTATCAACCTTCAGATGTATTTGAAACTTATCCCTTCCCCCAAAAATTATTATATGAATTTGAAAACCAGTTAGAAACTATTGGTAATGAATATCATGACTTCCGCCAGCAATTGATGCAGAAAATCCAGTTAGGCCTCACCAAGACCTACAATGCCTTCCATGCTCAGGAGATTCAGCCGGGGATTACAGCGTCGCAGTTATCCGACATGCAGCAGAAGGATATTGAGAAGCAGTTGGGCAAGGAGGTCTGGTACCTTTGGAACCACCTGCAGAAGACTGATGGCACCTGTTCCATAGAAGAAGCCATTGCTGATATTGTTACCCTGCGCCGACTCCACAAGGAGATGGACGAGGCTGTGCTGGAAGCCTATGGTTGGCACACCAACTCTGACAAGTGGGGACCGGCCATTGATCTGGCCCATGACTTCTACGAGGTTGACTACCTGCCGGAGAATGACCGCGTTCGCTATACTATCAGCCCCACCGCCCGCAAGGAAGTGCTCAAGCGACTCCTGCTCCTGAACCACGAGATCTTCGAGGAAGAAGTGAAGCAAGGCCTCCACACCAAAGCCGATGTGGAAAAGTTCTATGCACAAAAGGGTGAGCCTGTACCGGATGGGATTGAATATAGTGATGGGAAGGGGAAGAAGAAGGTGGTGAAGAAGAAAGAAAATAAGGATCAATTGAAGATGTTTTAAGTGAAGGAATAGAAGTAAAGTAGTAACGGTATAAATAAATTAAAATAGTAAAGGGAAAAAAAATGTCAATCCAACAATACTCGGTGAATCAACACCCGATTCAAACATTATTAACCTGGATCAAATCAGGAGAAATAGCCATACCGGAAATTCAACGTCCCTTTGTCTGGGATGCATCCAAAGTGAGAGATTTAATTGATTCCCTATATGAGGGCTATCCAATAGGGTATCTAATCGCCTGGCGGAATCCTACGGTTAAGTTAAAAGATGGCACATGCTCCAAAAGTAAACGGGTTTTAATTGATGGCCAGCAGCGAGTGACAGCCCTCATGACTGCGATTCTGGGTGAGATGATCGTAGATAAAGACTATAAGCGAGTAAAGATTACCATCGCCTTTCATCCTCAGGATAAAAAGTTCGAAGTCTCCAATCCGGCTATTGAAAAGGACAAGGAATGGATTGCCAATATTGCTGATGTGCTGGCACCGGAATTCCGGATCATGGATTTTGTCAGGACCTTTTGTGAGAAAAATGAACTGGAAGACCAGAATGCAATATATGACAGCATTGAACTGCTTAAGGGCATCGTCAATAACCATATCGGCTTGATTGAGTTAAATTCGGACCTGGATATTGAGACCGTGACGGAAATTTTCATTCGTATTAATTCCCAGGGCGCAGTACTCAGCCAGGCGGATTTCGCGATGTCCAAGATTGCTGCCAATGAATCCTATGGTGGCAATAAAATCAGGAAATGCATTGATTATTTCTGTCATCTGGCTGTCGCACCGGAGTTCTATTACCAGTTATCAGATAATGACAAAGAATTTGCGGCTACAGAGTATTTTCAGAAAATGACCTGGTTAAAAAATGAAAACGATGATCTATACGACCCGTCCTATACCGATATGCTGCGTGTGGCCTTTACATCAGAATTTAAACGTGGCAGACTAAAAGACTTAGTCGCTTTGCTGTCGGGCAGAAACTTCCTGACCCGTGATTACGAAGAGAAAATAGCCGAAGAATCCTTCCAATTGCTGGAAAAGGGACTGTTTGCATTCATGAACGAGACCAATTTCAAACGGTTCGTCATGATATTACGGTCAGCGGGTTTTATCGAATCCAGTATGATCCGCTCTCAGAACGCACTGAATTTTGCCTATATTGTTTATTTGGTATTAAGAAAACAAGGTCTTGATGCCAGTATAATAGAGTCACTTGTCAGGAAATGGTTTGTCATGTCTGTTTTGACGGGACGGTATTCTGGATCACCGGAATCGACTTTTGACTATGATATTAAGCGTATTGATGACACAGGCGTTGAGAACTACCTGAAAGATGTTGAAGATGCTGATCTGTCTGACGCTTTCTGGAATGCCGGCTTGCCACAACAGATGAACACATCGGTCGCCAGCAGTCCTTATTTCAAAGTCTATCTGGCTTCCCAGGTGCACGACAATGATAAGGGTTTTCTGTCAAAAGAAATTACTGTCCGTGATCTCATTTCACATCGTGGTGATATCCATCATCTGTTTCCCAAGAACTATCTAAAGAAAAATGGTTTAACCAGGGGAAAATACAACCAAATTGCTAATTATGTGATGATGCAAAGTGAGATTAATATCGCAATTAAAGATAATTCGCCTTCAGAATATTTTAGTGAGATTCTTGAAAAAAGTGAAAACGGTGAACAATCCTATGGTGGCATACGAAATATCGATGAAATTAAAGACAATTTCAGAACTCACTGTATCCCAGATGGTATGGAAAACAAAACCATTGAGCATTATGAAAAATTTTTATTAGGGCGCAGGAAACTGATGGCCCATAAGATTCGGGATTATTACTGGAAATTATAATTAAATTTTTAAAGGAGATAGATAAAATGGAAAAAAGATTGGAACAAATTAAATTAAAAAATTACGATGGAATACACAGTGGATTAAGTCGAATACTTAATGTTGACAAAGATGAATATCGATACAATTTTCGATTAGATGATCAAGAATTCCATTTTGAATTTGAAGAGTTATTAAACTTGCTGGCAAAAAAAGCAAAAAAGTATAGTGTCGATTTTTATGTTGATGGATTTAGATTTGACCATGAAGTAGGTTTTTTTGAATTTCATGAATTTGATGCCGATTTAGATGCGGATTCAGAAGCACAAGTCATTGAATTTGCAGAAAGTGTAATAACTGAGTTGGCAAAGTTATAGATGAAACAATGAAATACTGAAGTTATATAATTGCGGTAAAAAATAAATAAAATTGTAGAGAGGAATTATCAAGAATGATTTTTGGTAAGTACCAGATTTCTGGTGAAATTTCGCAGCGAGGATATTCTAAAACAGCAAAAGTAATAGATGATGTTGGAAATATTTTCTTTGCAAAATGGCTTTTGGGGATTGAAAAAGAAGCCCAGATTAGTCAAATGCTAAAAGATACTATTCGTAAATTAAAAAGAGTTGATCAAGAAATTATCCCTAAAATAATAGAATATAATTGGGATCAGGAACAAAAAGCATTTTGTATTATTTATGAAAATCTAAATGCTGAAACATTAGAAAATTATTTATATAAAATTGATCCCTCTGAATTTTTAATGGGAATAGAAAAAATAATAAACTGTCTGAGTTATCTTTTAAAATATAAAATATCTCACGGCGATATAACTCCAGATAATATAATAATTGATGATATTAATAATTTTTATTTAATTGACTTTGCTTTAGCAGATACAACCGCAAACTTGAGTCAAACAAGTAATTTAGTTCAATTTTCTCAAAAATTTGCTGCACCTGAAAAATGGAATAGAGAGTTAAAAGGCCAGGGGCATCCATTTCAATCTGATATTTATTCAATAGGTAAAGTAATAGAATGGTTTTTTGATAATAAAGGTATTACAGGATTTACAGAAATTGATAATTTAATAGATTGTATGTGTTGCAGTAATCCTTCTGAAAGACTTGATCTAAATACCACCCAAGAAAGAATCAAAAAGATTTATAATACTATAAATTTCAATTATGAAAATATAGTAATTGTGGAAGATCAAGTTGGTGCCTATGCTATCGAAGATTTGAATAATGAAGGAAGCAAATTAGTTTTTAAATTAAATCCGCAAACTGGTCCGCACATATTATTAGATATAGCAACTGAATTTAACATTTATCATTCAATGTGGATTATTCAAGACAAAAAGTTAGTCATCAAAGAGAGATATAATAAAGAAGAGGATATCAATAGATACAATAAGATTATAAAATATGGCCGGAAATTAAACCGTCCAATCACTTTTATCAGTTCTCCATTATATGGTGAAATTTTTGACCTGACTCCAATTTTTAAACGGATACTAATTGAGCAACAAAAAAGTTTTGAATACAGACAGAGAAAAAATAAAATTCTTGATGACCTTGGTTTTTATGAGGAATTAATTGATAAAGAATTAGATGTCATTGATGAAAACTCAATAAAAATCAATTATACTAAATTCGAAATGGAGAGCGACACTAACATTAGTTTTAAAATTAACAAAAATAGTATAAAACAATATAAACTTGAAGATCACATAGATAAGGCGAATCCGCCACATCCAATTGAGTTTGAATATATTATAACCAATAGTACAAATAAAAAACAATCAAAAGAAAAAATTACATTTTATGGTACACCCTACGAATATAATATTGAAAAAGAATTATTTAAATTTAAAGATTGTCAAGGACTTGATAAAAATATTATTCCGTTAAGTGGTTTTATATTAGAGGATATTAGTAAAAAGGAAGAAGAAAAAAAACGACAGAAGGATGCGATAAATAAAATAAAACGGAATGAAACCCAAAATTCAGAACTGATCCATTATTTATTTAGTCCAGAAACTTTAGAGGGTCCTATAATGGATTATAAATTGGATACAGTCTTTCAAACTGATAAATCCGGGAAAGAATTTATTTATAGTCCAAATCAAATTAAAGCCATTGTAAATGCGTTAAAACGACAACCATTGTCAGTGATTCAAGGTCCTCCAGGCACAGGAAAGACCACTGTGATCACAGAAATTGTGTTGCAAATTATTCATTCTGATCCTGATGCTAAAATTCTTATCACTTCACAAACCAATAATGCTGTTGATAACGTTTTAGATAATCTACTGGAAAAAGATGTTCCTTTTGTTCGACTAAGCGGAATTAGACAACCAAAAGTAAGTTTAAAGAAACATACTCTAGAAAAGAAAATACAAGGCTGGAAAAAGGAAGTTGAAATCAAATCAAAACAAAATTGGAATTCTATTAAACAAAAATTTTATAATTCTATTGAGAAGGAATGTATTGTTCTTAAGTCGATTATTGAAATTATTGATTCCAAACCTAAATGGAACCAAAGAAGTGTACAAATTGAAAAATTAATAGAGCACTTCAACAAACATACAATTTTACTTAATTATTTATCAAATGAAGATGAATTGATTGAAAAAATAGATAAAATATCTGGTAATAAAGTTCAGGAATATTATAACAAAAAAAAGATATATATTGATTGGATTTCAAGTATTAGAATACTTCATGAAAGAAGTGGAATTAACCAAAAATTAATTGATAGTATTAGGGTTTTTGGAGCAACAACAAATCATATTGCTGCAAAGAAGTATCGCGATTATGAATTTGAATTTGATTACGTTATTATGGATGAAAGTGGAAAAGCCACAACCTCCGAAGCACTGATACCGATCGTTTTATCAGATAAACTGATTTTTGTGGGAGATCATCGACAATTAAGACCAATGTTAACAGCAAATAGAGAAGTGGAAAAATGGTTACGAAATAAATATAAACAAGAAGCAAAAATATTGGAAAGTTGGGATGATTACTTTAATAGGCCCAGTCTTTTTGAACAAGTTATCCAAGTAATCGATGAAGATTTTAAAAGTCAATTAGATGTGAATCGGAGAAGTTCTGCGGATCAGGTTCAGTTAACATCAAAATGTTTCTATGAGCCTCATGGTGATTTACCAATTAAACCGGGGACTAGATCAAAAACGATGGAACACAATCTAGATTTACAGATAGATAGTTCCATAATATTTTATGATATTGGTACTGGTCATAAAAGCCAAATGAATGAAATCAGCTCTTCTTTTAATATGGTGACAGCAAATACTGTGTTTGATATTTTATATCAGTTGAACAAAAAGGAAGCTGTAAAAAAATATTCAATCGGCGTAATAACTGGATATTCTGCACAGAAAAGAAAATTTGATCAATTGTATAAAAAAAGGAAAGTCTACAACTGGAAAAATGTAAGTCAAAATTTGAGAATTTCTGTTGTAGATAGGTTTCAAGGTTTGGAAGAAGATATCATAATATTTGATTTGGTTAGAAGCCAACAACATAGTCTAGGATTTTTAGCAAATGATAACAGAATAAATGTAGCACTGTCACGACAAAAAAAATTACTTTTCATTGTTGGCGATCTTGAAGGTACTTTAAGTGCAATTGCTCCTTCTAATAATAATGAAAAAGGATCGATTGGATTAAAAGAATATCTAAAAATGTTAAAACAGGAGTGGATCGTAAATAGTATGGAGCAAATATTCTAATGAATAAACAAGATGTGTTTAAAAAGTTGAATTCAGAATGTCCGAGCGGATATAAGATAAATGAAATAATTAAGTTTGCCTATCCTTTTAGAAGAATAAGAGTAGAAGTAACTGTAAATAAAAATCCTGAAAACTCTATGCTTCAAATATATACAGTTTTTATTAGATCCATTATATCTGGATATAATACGAATATTAAAATCTGTAAATTTCTTGGACTTCAAGATGATGATTTTATTTTAAAGGAACTATATCACCTACGCGAAGAAGGGTGCTTGGAATTGATTTCAGGTGAATGGATGGTTACTGAACATGGAAAGGAATTTCTGGAAAATAATAAAGTTCTTCAGGTACTTGAAAATGAACAATATGAATTTTTAATTGATGGATTGACTAATACAATTTTATCAAAGACTGAAAAATTATATCATAATGATTCTACGGATAAAAAAATTGAAACATTGATAAAAACACCAATTAAAGACCCTTCAATTTTGGAAAACAGATCTGAAGAGATTCGAGACCTATATAATATTGATAATCAAGGTAAATCATATATTGTTAGCATCGATAAGTCTGAAATTAAATTTGATAAAAATGAATACAATGATTTTTATCTAATTGAATATATTCCACAAAGCACTATGATTTTAGGAGATCCTTATATCGAAGTTAGGTGGGATAATAAAGATTTAATGCTAGATAAACGGTTAACAGATAGTTTATCACCTGAATATCCTGAATTAGTGTATGGTTTTTCAGAATCAGATCGATTTGAAATAAATAAAATGGAAGAAAATGGTCAACTTGTTAATGAAAATGATATTAACATGGAAATTGATAGTGACAATCAAAAGGGAATTGAAACATTAACCGTTTGGCAAACTCAAGCAAAATTTGAAGAAGCATTAAAATCTGTTAAAGAAAAAATATTAATTGAAAGTCCATGGATTAAAAAGGCTACATTAAAATATATCCCGTTAATGGAAAAGGCGTTGGAACATGACGTTGAGATATATTTAATATATGGTATAAAAAAATATGCGATTTCAGATAATGATTTTAATACCTTAAATGAAATCAAAAAATTGGATAAAGAATATGAAAATTTCCATTTGATTCATTTGCCAACTCATTTTTTAAATTCTCAAATTAATAATCTATCGGGGACACATAGAAAATTAATTATCAAAGATGCTGATTATTATTTACAAGGGAGTTACAATTTTCTTTCATTTAATAAACAGGAAGGAGAAAAAGTATCAAATGAGGAAACTATTCTGATTCCAAATGGTGTTAAAGAAAAATGGAAACAGGTATTTAAAGAATATGGTTTAAATAAATTGTAAAAGTTAACAACTCATCAGAAGAGTGTGTGCTAAATTTTGTGTAAATGGATTTTCGTTAAACATATAAATTCATTCTATTTTCAAATTTGACAGCAAAGAAATTCAAGGCTACCTTCCAATTTTGAATAGGCATCGTCCATTTCTTTGTCGCATTTCTTAAAGCCAGATACAGAAGTTTCATTACAGCATCTTCATTGGGGAATGAACCTCTGGTTTTTATTACTCTCCTAAGAGAATTATTCAATGATTCAATAATATTGGTAGTATAAATGGCCTTTCTTATGTCAGCAGGATATTCAAATATTGCATTCAATTTTTCCCAATTATTCTTCCAGGATTTACTGATTGTTGGATATTTAGGGTCTCCTGAAAAATACACAATATATTGTAAAAACAACAATTTAATTGTATGAAAACTGATAAAAAATGCCTATATTTTGAAC
>JAFGTP010000006.1 GCA_016934035.1 Fidelibacterota bacterium | reverse complement strand
GTGCCGGATTTACCGGAATGCTGGCCAGCAGTATGAATATTCCTGTTGCAGCTATGATCCTGGCTGTGGAGCTGTTTGGGTATAATTTTGCCATTGTGGGAATCATCGCCACCATAACTGCTTTCAAAATCAATGAGTACAGTACACTATTTGACTATTAAGACGATTATTTGTGTCTGATTTTCAACACCAGAATAATTAAACAAAAAATAAGTGTTATCCCATTGGCCAGAATAATCGGCAAATCTTTCAAAAAAATTCCATAAAGAAACCATAAGAATAAACCCGAACTGAAAGCAATATACATGGTCAGGGACAAATCTTTGGTCTGCCTGGTTTTGATGGTTTTGAGGGCCTGAGGAATAAAAGCTGAAGTCGTCAGGATCGCTGCGATGTATCCAATTATTTTAATCATAGTCTATCTTTCCAGAATCGAGTATGCGTTTTGATTTGGTTTTCTTAAAAACTGGCCGCCGTCACTACCAAGGACCCGATCATCATCATGAATGACAAAGATTTTATTTTTGTCGATTATTGCAATTCCCTCAGCTTTGTGATTAAAATGAACAGATTCTATAAACTTTGGAGAATTGTTCCGGAAAATATCCGCCAAAGGAATTTCCCAGAGAAATGCACCAATGCTTTCATCGGTTACTTCACCGTTGATTTCATTTTCATAGCTGGTCAAAATAAAAACAGATTCTTTAAAGGGATTATATTCAATGCTGGAAAGGGCCACCTTCCTGCTGTTTAATTTTTCGAAAAAATGATCGGGATTGAAGTCATAAACCCATTCAACATCATGCGGAATTTTCATCTCGTCACCTTCTATAAAATAGGAAGTCAGCAGCATTTTGACGGTATAGTCAAAGTTTTGATAGCTTGCACCTACCTCACGGATTCCGAATAATAATTTATTGCCGGGAAGGGCAGCCAGACCTTCAATTTTGAAGTAGGGCGCATCATTCAATTTTTTGGAAATTTTTTCCCGTAAGGAGACGCTGCTTTCGATGCCATTTCGAACCGTAGTATTCATAATCTTTACTTTGCCCGGATTACCTACAGGCCAGTATAAAAGTGTATTGAAATTGTCCCATTCACCGGACCCTTTTACACGGTCAAATCCGGTTGTGGCGATAATGTATTTTCCATCAGGTGTGATTGTGAAATCTTCATATTTTTTAGCCTTTATAAAAGTCGAATCTGACAGGAATTCAATGTCACTATTCGCAAACTTTTCATAATTAATTAAAAATACAGGTGACCGCTGCTGTAGTGAATCGCCGGGTATTTCTTTATCATTACCAAAGATCAGGTTATTGCCATCAAAAACCACTGCTGATACTTCGCTGAAGACCGGTTTACCATTATCCTTTGTAAGGTTTTCCGGAAAAACATCAATCAATCCCTCCTCGGTGATTTGCCATTCATGGCACCCGGAAATAATCATAATAGTCATTAATAAAAAGATTTTTTTCATATTCCATCCATTTCAATTTTTGTAACAATTTCTTCTCTTGCAGGAGACAATTCCCATTGTCTGATGGCTCAATCTCTCTCTCGCAAAAGATAAGGTGAATACTCCTTTACCATCTAAAAAAAGTACCTGAGTAGTTACCAATTTTTAAAATGATGGAGAAGTTAATGAAAGAAATGGAGTTAATAAACGAAAATTTAAACAGGTCCCCTAATTATGGGGACTGAGTTTTTTCGAAATTTGTTCTTCAGCCAGGGTTTTGATAGTGATTAAATGAATGGTGACGCCACAACCAATGAGTATCAGAAGGATTCTGATCCTTAAGCTGTCTATTGCAAACAGGATAGTGGATCCTAAAATCAACCACAAGAGTAGAACCGACCCAATTTTAGTTTTTAGGCGCAGAGCGTGATAAAGGAAATAATTTTTGACATAAAATCCCGGCACTTTCTGAATCATGAGCCAATGGTAAAATTGATCAGAACTGCGAAAATAGCAGGCTGCCGATCATAAAAAAAGGGCGTGGTCGGCAGGACCGGTAAAAATATTCCCGCAATTCCCAACGATACGGAAATATGTCCGATTGGCATGAACATCATTTTCTTCATGATCTGGTCCTCTCTTCCAATAATAAAGACACAGCTGCTTTGGGGTCACAGCTGTGTCTCAAAAGGGAAAATTATCATTCTGATTCATCCAATGAAATTCCCAGGGCTTTGGCAATCCCTCTGAATTGAATCAAATAAAAATATTGAAATAAAGTAACTCAAAAAATCTGTTTGATTGATTTATTTTTAATATCCGGCTGCCTGTCCGTCTTTTCTGGATTCCGAGGCTCCGAAATAAACATTGTTATTATCGTCCCGCATGATGGCCTGGTAGCCGCCAAAGCCGCCGGATGAAAACTGAACCCTGTGACCGTATTTCATCAACCGGCTGATGACATCATAATCAAATCCGGATTCCAGACAAACAACTCCGCCATCGATCATTTTACTGCCGGTAGGCTCTGAAGAACCGTCATGGCGGATTCGGGGCGCATCGCCGGCTTCCTGCAGGTTCATTCCAAAATCTACAATATTCATGACGATCTGGGCATGTCCCTGGGGTTGCATGGAGCCACCCATGACGCCAAAACTCATCCATGGCTTGCCCTCTTTTGTGATAAATGCCGGAATGATCGTGTGAAATGGCCGTTTCCGCGGCTCATAACCATTGTTGTGTTCCCGCTCCAAAGAAAATAATTCACCACGGTCCTGAAGTATGAAGCCCAGTTTTCCCGGCGTCATGCCGGAACCCATTCCCCGGTAATTGCTTTGGATGAGGGAAACCATGTTGCCCTCTTTGTCCGCTACTGTCAGATAAATCGTGTCGCCGTCTTTAAGCCTGGGTTCATCCAATTTGCGGGCTGCATTTTGCGGATGGATCCGCTTGAATTGACTTTTTGCGTATTCCTTTGAGATGAGTTTGTCTATAGGCACTTGTGCAAATTCCATATCTCCATAAAATTTTGCCCGGTCTTCAAAAGCCAGTTTCTTGGCCTCCACAAAGGCATGAATATGTTCAGCAGAACCGAAACCCATGGCTTGAATATCATAATTTTCCAAAATATTGAGAATCTGGAGGGCTGCGATCCCCTGTCCGTTTGGCGGCAGTTCCCAGACATCAAATCCCCGGTAATTACAGGAAACCGGTTCGACCCATTCCGAATTATGGGTAGCCAGATCATCATAATTCAGAAACCCGCCCTGTTCTTTCATGTAAGCCGCGATTTTTTGGGCAATTTCACCTTGATAGAATTCGTCCCGACCTTTTTCAGCAATGATTTCAAGGGTATTTGCCAGATAGGGATTTTTAAAAATCTCACCTTTTTCCGGGGCCCTTCCATCAGGCATGAAGATTTCAGCGAAGCCGTCATATTTTTGCAAACGTTGAGCACTTAATCTCCAATAATAAGCGATCAATTCGCTGACCGGGAAACCTTCCCTTGCATATTGAATTGCAGGGGCCAGAATTTCCGCCATGGGTTTGCGGCCGAATTTATTGTGCAACTCAAACCAGCCGTCCACACACCCCGGAACGGATACCGGTAAAGGACCATAAGGCGGAATGGATTCATAACCATTTTCCAGAAAATATTCCAAGGTGAGAGATTTGGGGGACCGGCCACTGGCATTGAGGCCATGGAGTTTTTGTGTTTTGGCATCCCAGACAATGGCAAAAAGATCGCCGCCAATCCCGTTTCCGGTGGGCTCCATTAGTCCAAGGGCTGCATTGGCTGCAATGGCCGCATCAACAGCCGTTCCGCCGTTTTTGAGTATATCAAGAGCGATTTGGGTCGCTAAAGGCTGGCTTGTACAGGCCATGCCATGCTGTGCAATCACTTCCGAGCGGGAAGCGATATTGAGTCCGGTAATTCGATCACCGGCGTGAACCATTAGGGCTGTTAAAAGGACAATCCATAATTTGCTATTCATTTTCACCTCTTCCAATGCTTCAAAGGTTTATTTTTCCACTTTTTTTAATTCTTCAGTTTTGTCCGCAGCCAGATTTAGCCGGTAGAATTCTGATGATCGCGGTAATTCCATTTCAAAACCATGAATTTTGTCAATTTCCAAAAGGGCGGAATTGACCCTGAATTTCAAAAGATGGCCGCCCACCTTTTTGTCTTTTGACAAAAAATGCAGGTGGTAGCCCGGTACATTGATACCTTTCACGAAAGAGGGACAGCGATACCCAATGATGGTCCCTTCAATATTTTCATATTCGAAGGTGGGTTGAGTCGCTGCAATATCGGCCAGTGCCGGATAGGGTTTTTGTTGCTGCGGAACGCTGCGGGTTTTGATATAATTGAATTTTCCCTCCAGCCTGAAAGCATAAACAATATTAAAGGTGGGCAGAAAATCATCGACAATCTGCTCGAAAGATTGAAAATCAACCCCTTTTTCCAATTCCAGTTTTTCTTCAGCCTCAAATTGAATTACAGCTGCAAAGGGTGATTTCATGGCTCCGGTGGGCCTATAGACTTTTCCATCAGCTTTGACCTGATAAAAAATACCTTCCAGCAGGACCATTTCACCATCAAGGCCATGAAAGGTTCCCAGGCCAAAATCACCCTTTTGCCGCAATTCTTCGAGACTGACCAAACCATCATAAAGGCCCGCCAGCAAAGCGTCAATGGTGGAGATCTGAAATATCCTGTCTCCTGCGAAAAGCAAAAAAGGCAATAATATCAATAGGCTTAATTTTTTCATGACTTGCTCCTGTTTTTTTCGACCTGGTCAATGAAATCATCCATTGCCATCGAACCAATAGTTTTCCCGATTAAATCCAAAGGAAGGTCATTGAGATTTTTAAACCTGACACAGGACTTTCCCGCATTTAATTTTTTACCGGTGGCTATATAATCCGATTCAAATTGCCGCCTTTTTTCTTCATCAATATAGATGCCGGTGAGGTAAACCGCCATGTGGTTTTTCTGGGATGCCAGAGCTGCATACATCAGCGGTTTTCGGTTGTAGGTTTTCGAATAATATTCCAGGGGTACCTGGTAGGTGATCATCCCCCAGTTCATGACCTCTTCATAACCTTCAGGCAAATTCTTCAGAATAACTTCTCTGACTTTGCTGATGATTGCTTTTCTATCATCGGGTAATTCCTTCAGATATGCTTCAACGGTTTTTGTTTCTGATCTCATTTTAAGTATACCATTTTTTTTATTTCGTGGTTTTTACCAATTTGAATTTTGTAATAATAGAGGCCGGTGGCTAAATCACTGGGAGCCCAGGTAATTTTGTAGGTCCCATGGCCTTGATTTTGATGGACCAGCCGGTCTACTCTTTTTCCAATAACACTGAAAATATCAAGGGTTACCGGCGCACTCCCGGACAGGTGATATTCAATGGTGGTTTCGCTGTTGAAAGGATTGGGATAGTTTTGAGACAACTCGAATCCTGACAGAATTTTATCACGATCAATACCAACCACGATTCCCTTTCGCACCTGGACCACACTGATACTCATGGCTGGACAATGAATGGAGATTGTGTCATTTTTAATATTTCCATTCTCTATCAATGGAAAATTATCGGTCTGATTGGTTTCATCGAATCGATATAATCGGTAATTGGCAGCAATTCTTTCCGGTGATAAAATCTTGACATCTTCATTTGTATCATACTTGTTAATCAAAATAATATCATATTCATCCTGTTTATTTTTTACAGCAAAGGGCTGCACTTTGTAACCCATAACATTCATGCCGCCATGATGAGAAAGCAAGTCCTGAGGATTTTCCGAAGTCAGACATTCAACCAGCCGGGAGCCGGACTCCAATCCACCGAAATCAATTAAAAATTTCCAGCAGAAATAGTTTGGATTTTCTGTATAATCCGGAAACCATTGAAAAATGCCAAAGCCACCCAAAGTATCCCAGTGCAGAGTCAAATCAAAATTTCCTTTGGCTGCATGAAGTTTTGCCAGAGCATGATATAGGGCCCCTAAAAAATTGGTGTTCCTGGGATCGGTCCAAGGTTCACCGTCCAGTTGCCAAAGTCCATTAATATTGTAAGCGTCGAGAATAATCGGCGGACACGACTCGCCAATCATTTTCCGAATCTTTTGGGGGGCCTCTTCATACCAAATGGTTCGGTCTACAATGGTTTTGTCGGTTTCTTCCGGACTCCAGATCAAAAAAATGTTCGAAGTAATGAAATCAAGGTGTTCCCGGCCTTGTGGCTCCTGCAACACATAATTGGCCCAGTGACCATTTTCCCATCCGGCAAATCCCGAGGGCCCGCCAACTTTCAGGTCCGGACTGACTTTTTTGATTTCTCTGGCGGCCTCCATATAAATCTCAGCCGATCGCTTGAAAGAAATGTAATATTTGCTGTCAGGCTCCAGATAATGCAATTCGTCAAACAACAGGAACCTGTCCACTTTGTCCTGATACCGGCTGGCTAATTCGTAAGCTGCAGTTTTCCAGTGGATCGTTGCGGAATCCACCTGCCACCAGCAATCATCGGTACCATCAATATTCCAGTCTTCACCCTGAAAAAGGCATAGCAGAATATTGTAACCTAAGGAATCCGCCTGGTTGATCTTTTCATCCAGTTCTTTCCAATCCCAGGCCTCCGGCGTCGGATGAAAGCGGGATGGATAGGCCCATTGGCGCACCCATCTGATTTGCAGCGGTTCCATTTTTTCTAATGCTCTTGGTGAATTAAAGGCGTATTTGTTGTACTGGATTCCATAAAAATCCTCTGTAAATTCATATAAGGTACTGTCAGAAACTTCGATAATAACTGGATTTTCTGAAGACAATAAAAAGGAAACCATGAACAGCAAAAGGAGGAAATTTTTATTCATGAATCAAAATAAGAAATTCTCAGGAATTTTAAAATCAGTTCTTGACCCGGGGTAAAAAACTATCAGAAAAGGGAGGGCAAAATATAGCGGGAGACAATGTCCAGAATCGGCCTTTCATGGTCCACGTCGGGCATGATGTTTTCATTGGCGGTCGTCACCACAATCAAGTCCAATTCCGGAAAAACGAGTACTGTTTGCCCACCGTACCCAAGGGCCATAAAGAGTTGGAAGTCATTGATCTTGCCCAGCCACCAGAGATAGCCGTAATTATAATCCCTGAGCACACCCCAGGCAGGCGCATCGGCAGGCCGGGTTTTTGTCAACATCAGGTCTATCCATTTCTCGCTGATGAGCTGCTCATCATCAATCAGACCCCGATTCAACACCAGCAAGCCCAGCACCGCCATTTCCCTCGGTGTAAAATACATGGAATTGCCACCAAAATAATATCCCTGCGGTCCCTTTTCCCATTGATCGCAATCAATTTTCATCTTTTCAAAAAGGTGCTGACGGGCGAATTTGAGCGTATTGCAGCCTGCTGCCCGAGTGATGACAGCGGACAAAAGATGTGTCTGAAAGGTATTATAATGCATGGCTTCTCCCGGAGCACTGATTAAAGGCAGGTCCAGGGTTTCAGCAATCCAGTCATCACTGTTGTACAATTCCATGTAAAGTTCATAAGAATTATCAGATTCCGAGGCAATCCCCATTTGCATTGTCAACAGGTGCCGAAGGGTAATATCGTATTTCCGGTTGTCCATATTCGGGGTGATATATTCCGGAAAATAATCCAGTACCGCAGTATCCAAATTGCTGATGTAACCCATTTCATGCGCAACCCCTGCAATGACAGAAAGGAAACTTTTTGACACAGACATCACATTGTGTGGGTCATCTTCATGGTACCCGTTAAAATAGCTTTCCCTGATCAGACGCCCGTTCTGGACCACCAGTAAGGCATCCATGTAGCCGGTATTTTCTGCCGCCACAAAAGCAGAATCCAATTGAACAGGGTCAATCTTTTCTGAAACTGGTGTTGAAAATGACCATTCAAAATTTGACCCTTCCATTCCGTCGGTGGCAGAATCGCAGTGAGGCCAAAGAAAAATAAAAATTAAAACAGCCGGAAATGAGGTTATGGATAAATATTTTGGTTTCATTTTCATCTTTAACATGAATTTTAATTTAAAGGCAATTTGGAAAATGCGCAAACAACTTCAGGGATATGAAAAAAAAGGCTGCAGAACGAAGTCTGCAACCTTTTCCCTTCTAATAGAGGAGGTAGGGCGTTTTGGTGTGATTAAACAAACTCAGTTGCCAGTTTTTTTGCAATACCGGCAATGTATTTACCCTGGAATTTGGCCCCCTCAAGTTCAATGTTTGACGGCATTCTGCTGCCATCACCACCGGCAATGGTGGAAGCGCCGTAGGGTGAGCCACCTTTTACCTCTTCCACACCCATCTGTCCCTGAAAAGAATAGGGCAACCCAGCGATCAGCATTCCATGATGCAGCATAAGTGTATGAAAAGAGCGAATTGATTCCTCCTGTCCGCCGTGCTGGGTGGCAGTACTGGTAAAAACACCTCCCACTTTACCCACCAGGGCCCCTTTGGCCCACAACTGTCCGGTAGAGTCCAAAAATTGTTTCATCTGCGCAGCCATCATACCGTAGCGTGTGGAAACACCAAAAATAATGGCATCCGCCTGCTCGAGATCCTCCAGTGTTGCTATCAGCACCTGGCCAAAGGCTTTCTGGGCTTCAACAGCATTCATTTTTTCAAGAATTTCACGGGACAGGGTTTCCGGGACCCTTCGCAGCAACACTTCTGCTCCCGGAACCTCATTTGCACCTGCGGCAACGGCTTCCGCCATCTGATAGATATGACCATAGGTGGAATAAAATAAAACTAATATTTTCATTTTTCATCTCCGTTTTTTTTCATTTCAATTAATAAATAGTGGCTGTCAGTATTCGCAGCCGCGTCTATGTTTTCACCAATCACTTCCAGTGCATCCCGTTGCCGGCATTCTTTTCCATTGACCCGTGAATTGCCTTCAATTTGTACCAGATAAGCCTGGCGGTTTTCTGAAAGTGCAAAGTGTAATCTCTTTCCTTTTTCTAAAAATGCGACAAAAATAACGGCATCCTGGTAAATCTGAATAGGTGCCTCGTGATCCCGGACTGATGCTACCACTTTTAGCCATCGATTCAAGCGATTTTCCCAGGGCAGAGACAATTCACCATAATTGGGTTTCAGGCCATCCACTTCGGGGAGTATCCAGAGCTGCAGCAGGCGAAGCGGTCGCTCTCCCAGATTGTGTTCACTGTGAAAAATGCCACTGCCGGCACTCATATATTGCATTCCGCCCCGTCCGATTTTTCCATAATTCCCATGACTATCTTTATGAGTCAACTCACCTTCAACGACATAGGTAATGATTTCCATATTTTTATGAGGGTGGGTATCAAAGCCGTTTTCAGGCAGAATTGTATCATCATTCAGCACTCTGAGCACTCCGAAATTCATGTTGTCCGGATTATAATAGTTAGCAAAGGAAAAATGGTAATGGGTTTTCAGCCATCCATCATCCGCTTTTCCCATGGTTTCATTTTTTATCAGGTTAATCATCTTCATCTCCATAAACTACTAATTAGTACTATAAGGTTAAAAAAAGGTTCCTATACACGAGCCAGTTTTTTTAACAGACGAATCATTTCTTTTTTTTCCTCCTCAGACAGTACGGAAAAAATGCCATCGATATTTTTTACATGGTCCGGAAAGTATTTTTCCATCATGCCCTTCCCGGCGGGAGTCAGCTCGACAATATTGGCGCGGGAATCCTGCGGGTCACTGTATTTCGCAATCAGTCCGTTTTTCAACAGGTTGTTGATCACCACTGTCATGTTTCCGCCTGTGGAAAGAATTTTTTCCATAACCACCGAGATACGCAGGGGCCCTTTGTGGTAGAGGGCTTCCAAAACACCAAACTGGCTGACAGTCAAGCCCGAAGCCCGAATAGTCTGAACCTCTTGCCGGTGCACTGTTTGTGAAGCCCGGGAAAAAATCACCAGGGACCTGAGGTTTAACTGACTGGTTTCGCTATATTCTTTTTTGTTCTTCATGGCGATAAAATACTACTAATTAGTAGTTATGTCAAGGTTTTTATTTTATTTTTTCATTTTTTCACATAACTTTCTTTCATTAATGAAGAGAATCCTATGTTGCATATGCCCATCAAAAACAGACCTCAAAAATACACTGTCAACCCGACAAAAATCATCTGCCTCGGTCTGAATTATCATGACCACATTCAAGAAAGTGTTTCCCAAAAGGCTACCGGCGGATCACAGGCGATACCAACCGAACCGGTGCTTTTTAACAAAACACCCAATGTTCTGATTGGCCACGAAGAGTCGATCATCTTTCCGAAAATTGCTGAAACTTATCATTTCCCTGTACCGCGTGTAGATTACGAGGCGGAACTGGCTATGATTATCAGCCGCAACTGCAAGGATATTTCTCCGGCAGAATCCATGAATTATATTCTGGGTTACACCTGTATGAATGATGTCAGCCAGCGAAATATTCAAATTTCCGACAAAGGCGGCTGGTTTCGTGGAAAATCCTTTGACACCTTTGGTCCCATCGGCCCCTGCCTGGTTCTGAAAGAAGACCTCCCGGACCCTCAAAATCTTCAAATAAACTGTCGGTTAAACGGAAAAATCGTCCAGCAAGCCAATACCTCCATGATGATATTTAAAATTCCCGATATTGTCTCCTTTATCTCAAAAAATTTCACCCTGAACACCGGCGATATTATCATGACCGGCACACCTTCCGGAGTCGGACCACTGACATCCGGCGATACAGTTGAAGTGGAAATCGAAGGAATTGGTATTTTAAGAAATTGTGTGAGATAACATAAAAAACAGTTTCAATCAAAAACCAGTCATTTTCAAAAAATTTAATCAAATAATTTTTCCCCTTTTCTGGTTCTGTTATTCAGTTTTTCCTGGGGTGAAAAAATTTTCATCAATATTGATGTAGCCCCTAATGTGCTGAATATTCAAAGCAGCAGTACGACAGCCACCCTTCATACAGATATCAGTTATCATTCAGGGGTTGGTTCCATGGTGACGTTAAATGAATTTGAAATCAACAGATGGAAATCTGGCGACAGGGGAAATTTTGTTGCAAAATTTTTATCCGATGAGGTTAAAGGATTGGATAATCTGGTAATTGATGGCGTGACAGAAATTTTACCTGCGGATAAAAAAATAGTAATACAAAAAAGGCAATAAAATTTATTATCGCCTTTTTTAAGTTTAAACCCGCTTGATCACCACTACCGAAGCATCATCCTCCCAATGCACAGCCCCGCCAAAATTATACACATCACGGTAGATGAGGTCCAGAATTTCCCGGGCGCTTTTCTTCTGGTTTTCCATCACCAGGTCCTGCAGCCGCTGAATTTCGTATTGCTCACCATCCTCATTGGCCCGTTCAATAATACCATCGGTATACAAAACCAGCACAGAACCTTGCCGGATGTGAACATGGGACCGCTGAACATCCAGGTCTTTGAGAAAACCCAGTACCATTCCCGTAGATGCCAGTTCGGTAATTTTATTGCCCTCAATGAGAAAGGGCGCCGGATGGCCGGCATTGACATAAAAAAAGTGGCCGTCTTTTTCAAATTCACCCAAAACCAGGGAAACAAAGTTGCTGGCAAAGGAATTTTTTTGAATGACTGTATTTAGTTTTTTGAGTATGTAGGTCAGTTTGAACCGACTGGCCAATCCCATGCGCAGGCCCACAACCACATCACGAACCAGCAAAGCAGCCGGAATGCCATGGCCACTGGCATCTCCGATACTGACGCCCAGGTAGCCTTCATCGGTCTCAAAATACTCATAAAAATCGCCTCCCACAATGATGGTGGGAATGGATTGGCCGGCGATATCAAAGCCGGGAAATTTCGGTGCGGATTTGGGCAAAAGACTTTGCTGGATCTGGACCGCCTTGGTCAGTTCCGTATCCATAATATCAGAAAAAAGCCGGAAACTCAAAGCCATCTGAAACGCATTGATAAAGAGGGATATCTCTTCGCGCACCCAGCCGTCATAAAGGCCGAAGACGATCAGCAACTGGCGTTCCGGTGTATTGATATTGATCGCGGCCGGCGTCAGGCAGGATTCGATTTTACAGCCGAATTCCCTGCGCAATACCGGATCGTCATAAATATAGCTGTTGTTTTCCTTGATCAGGTTGATCGCCGGACTATCCATGCTGATTTCCTTGGCCCACGTATTTTCTTTGAGTTCATAGACCAATAGAAACTTGGTGTCCCGCTGGTCATAAATACAGCCATCGGTGATCATCAATTCCTTACCGAAATTGTTGACCAGTTCATTCATAATGGAAGATATAAAATTTTCATGGGAAGCGTCTTTCCCGATTTTTATCAGAAGCGAATCCAACTGTCGCGAAAAGGATTTTGGGTCTTTCAATGGTGGTCATTCTCCATAAATTCATTATCAATTAACAAGTCTAAAAAATAAGCAATTGTTATGAATTTATCCATAATTCTGTATAAATATAAATGATTACTTCCGTACCACTGTTTTTGCAAAATTCAACTGATGATACACTTTGTAGACCGGATATTCTCCCAACCCGTGCCATTGCTGCACCAGGTATTTATCAAAAAAATTCCAGGTTACCAGTCCGTCACCACATTCCGGTTCCAGCAGACAGGCCGCCAGATTTCCCCGCAGTTGCCGGGTGGATATATAACAGGTTCCCTTGGCAAATAACCGAGTCTCGGTTTCATATTCGCCCTTTAGGGTGGTCAGAAGATGACCCTGAAACAAACGCTCTCCGACCGTGACGGCAGAGAGACGAAATTTCTCCACTTCAGCGGTGAAATCCTCTTCCAGTTGTTCCACCACAATGCCGTGCTGCTGTAATTTCCGGACCACTTCCCGATCCTGCAGGTTAATCAAATATCCGACGGGATAATGCACGGACCTGGCCGGAATTACCTTGCAGAAATAGGGCATGATGTAATTCCGGGGTTGATTGAAATCATAATCCACCTGGGGCCAGGGGTAATTTTCACGGGGAGTGACCCTCATCGCATAGCTTTTCAGGGTTATTTTTTCATCATAAGCAACGGTTTCATAGGCGACCACAAAAGATTCTTTACCGGCCAGTACCTCCCGGTCAGCCTGTCGGACCATTTCCTGAATTCTGACCCTGTCTTTTTTACACAATTCCAGGACTGAATACAAAAAGGCATAGGAACCTTTGACTCGAGTGCGATAGTCCGCATAGGTGTAATTTTCCAACAACAGAGAGAGGCGGTTGCGCAAACCAATATAATTGACCACATAACGAATTTCAGGCCCCACCGATTCCCATCCCTTTTGAGGATCATAAAAATCCCTGAAACCGCCATATTCCACGGCCATGACATCGAACCGGCTTTTCATATTTTTTTTGACAAAGGGCCTTAGTTCCGACCAGGAATATTCGATCAGACGAGTGTCACCGTTGGGATTGTTGGCCCAGACAAAGGTCACCGGCTCTTCATGTTTTGAGCCATTGGTGGTATGGCAATCAATGGAAAGATAAGGGTCCCATCGGTTCAGTACATTTTCAATCATGCCGGCCATTTCCGGGCTTTCGATTTTTACAGCATCCCGATTGAGGTCCAGATTCTGACTGTTGTACCGAATGCCAACCGATGGCGGGCCATTTTGGGTCTTGCGGTTTTCAGTGCTGAATTTTTCATTGCCATCGGCATTGAAAATCGGCACTATCAGAATCACCAGGTCCTCAAGGAATTGATCTTTGTCATGGCCCAAAATATCCCGCGCCAGCATCAGGGCCGATTCTTTGCCTTCGATTTCTCCGGCGTGAATATTGGCCTGAATATAAACCACCAGCCGGTCATCATTTTTCAAATCCTCAGGCGATGCGGGTAAAGGATCAGCGATAATCATCAGCGGAATATCTCTGCCTTCAACGGTTGTCCCCATCGTTTCCACGGCAATATTGGCATATTGTTTCTGAAGTTGTCGAATAAAGGATTTTACCTCTTCATAGGTTGATGTGCGCAAATAATCCGATGACTCCGCCACAGTCAGGAGTTGCTGGGCCAAAAGACCCTTTAGAATGAACAGTAAGAACACAAGAGATGAAATTGTTTTTGGCATAATAAACCTCCTGATTTATATGAACTATTATAGAAAAAATGAAAGGAGAATAAAAGGAAATAGTTTACTGAAAAAGGGATAATGAATTGTTCTTTTCGTATAATATTTTATCCAACATCCCACCTTTAGCTAAATAAGGAATAAAATAATCATCAGCCAATTCCAACATATACCTGTTTCTTATCTCTGCAGTATCTCTTGTAATTTTAACAACATCATTTGGAAATGGGCTAAGGATGAGCAATCTGTTTTTATCTAATGCATCTCTGATATTCTGAGTCCATCTTTTTTGCATCCCACGGGCCAGCACTAAAATGATGGGTTGTTCACCTTTCAGTAAAATATTGAACACATCTTTTTCAATAGGGCTATGAAAACCGGAGATGATGCATTTATTCTGATTTTTTTGATCAACCGCCCAATCCAGGGACTTGAGGATGGTTTCTGATGATACTTTTCTGGAGCACAAAAAAGCGGTTTTGTGTGCTTTAAGAATTTTTTTGTTACCTAAATATTCTACCTCAATCATCTTTCAGTATTTTCCAGTATCCGGCTTTTGTCGCGCCGAAATGTTTGACGATTCCTTTTTTTCGTAATTGTGCTAAGTGATATTTTATTCCTTCACTTGTGATACCAATTTCATTTGCCAATTCATTCCTGGTAATTTCAGGATTTATTTTTATCTGGTTCAAAATCATTTCTTGGGTAGTCATTTTATCATTTTCTTGGGTAATGCTTTGTCGACTTGAACTAGTGATTTCTTGGGTAGTTTTCTTGGGTAGTGTTTTGGGATTGTAGGGAAATTCTACCCAGACACCGGAATCTTCCAATTTTATAATAGGTTTTGGACAGTTATTGGAGAGACATTCTTTCTCTATCATCTCAATTCCTCTTCCCCAACTCTCAATCATACCGGCACGGAACAATGCATTGGCGATATCCGGATTGAAGGGCTGTGAAGAATGCTTTTGGTGAAGTGTCTCAATACTCCAGCCTTGGGGTAAAATCCCCGGATTCCAGAGCATCAGTTTGTTATCATAGACACTGATCTGGGTCGGAATTGAACTGGCATAGTCTTTATGGGCGATTGCATTCATCAGGGCTTCACGAAGCGCCGGTTCCGGTATCGGAAAGATTTCGATGCGCTGTACTCCGGCATATTCGATGGTAGCTTTCATATATTTGGTCATGAGTAAATCAAGCGTTTTGTCCACTTGCTGAAACAAATCCCCATGAACTTCATCCTGGTAGCGTAGTTGTGTGTTGCTTTCAAAATAACCAATTTTGATGTATGAACCGGTAATCCATTTTTCCGGATCATCATGGAATAGGAGTAATGTCGCCCGTTTCAGGTAATTCTGTTCAGTAAGATGCAACTTTTCTAATAGAACATCATTGGGTTCTGCCAGAGTTTCTTTTGATAATCGCGTAGTTTTCAGTGCTCGTTTACGGAAACTATTAAAGGCACTATGCGATAGATCATCGGCTTTGACTCCGGGAACCGGCACACTATCCCAAAATGCTTGCCCTGCTTTTTCAGGAGAAACCGGTCAAGAGCCGCGCCCTTCAATTCCTGCTTAGTACTACCACTGCGATAGTGATATTGGCCTTTGTAACTGATGGGATAGGGATAAGGCTCCACAATAATCTTCAGGTAATCGCCATCATCTGTCGCATGCAGATTCACATCTACCATAATTCCAAGGATGTCCCGGTACTTTGTTAGGAATATCTTCCATCAGTTTCCCAGAATTCTTAACACCGGATACATTGCCGGAATCATCCTTCCCAATGTAGATCCTACCACCGTCAGCATTGGCGAAACCGCAGACCCACTTCAGGTACTCATCCCGCCAACTTTTCTTCCACTCAATATTTTGGGTTTCCTTGCTCATCTATTCTTCTTCCAGGTTGTTATCAATTTAGGTTTCCAGTTTTTTCTTTAATTGATTTTATAATTTTCTTAATGCTTTTTCATCCGCGTTATTTAGAGTACCAATTGTGATTTGTTCTCTTAATTTTTTTGTATTCAATAGCTTTTGCATTATCTAAAGTCTGTTCATCTTCTTCATTGAAATAATCTTCAAGAATCTGTATAGGCTGCCTTTGCATCCCGATGATAACTCTACAAAAATATTTTTTATCATCATTATACTTTTCTTCGATATACCCACCTGGAAGATTATCAACAAAATTATAGAGTTGAGTCCAACCTCTTAGGTTAAAATATCCTATACAAAAATCAGCTCGATTTGCCGATTCCAGTGTACGGTTTAATCCTTCTTTTAATTTTAAACTAATATTATCATAGATTTTTGGCATTAAAGCATCCTGGTTTTGAAAGTAATTATCATTATGTTTGCCTGCAATATCAAAATTATTTGTAAGTAAATTATTCTATTATAGTTATTATATCAAGTTGTTTATATTGTGAATTTTATTAAAAAAGGGGAGAATAAAAGAAAAAACCTTCCGAAGACTGTTCAACGGAAGGTTTATACTATCGAAAAAAAACCAGTTTTTTACTTTACTGTGAAAACAGTTTTAAACAGGTCTTTTTCCGCTTCAATTTTTTCTTCATTGCCATAGACACAGATGCCGCTATGGTCCAGAATATCCTGTACCAGGCTTGTCATGGTGACAATATCCTCTTTTGTCGTTGCCAGGACAGCATCACGCTCAGCCTGAAGTTTTTCCTGAGTCATGCCCGTCATATACCAGGTCAGGGCATCATTCCCGGCTTCAGAGGGTGACCTCGGCTGGTCCATATCGGATATCGTGCCGATGATATAGCGGGTCATTTCATCATCTGCCGGAGCAAATTCTTTCATAAAGGTCGTGGTTTTATTCATATTTTCAACTGTTCCGCCGAGGTTCGGATCTCGGTACGAAGCAAAATAAACATTACCATTGCGGGAAAAACCGCTGAAACCGCCGTAAGCGCCGCCAATGACCCTCAGTTGCTGAGTCAGCCAGCCACGGCTCAGAATCTGGTTCAGTACCCTCATTTTTCCGGTATATTCATGACCCAGTGTTTTGAAGTTGTAGCCCATGGTCACATACTGGACTTTGGAGGGTGTTTTCAAGCCTTCGTTTTTCATGGTCAGTTCAAAATTCCAGGGTTGGAGTTCCTGGGGTGTTTCAGCAATTTTATGAATAAAATTATGCAGTTCGGCATTGTAAAGGGCCAGGTCCGTTTTGTTGCAGGTGACATTGGCAACGAGGCTGTTTTTGTTGAATAGAATGGCGGCTACTTCCTGCAGGTTGTTGACAATTTCATCATATTGAGCGTCAAAGTTATTATTGAGGTCGCTAATGAATTCATAATAGGCATAGCCCCTTGTCATTTCGTCAAAAGCGCCACTATTGGAAAAGTACGAATTCAGACGGGTCATAGCCACATTGATGCCCCGACCCATAACAAATCCGTTTAATCGGGATTGATGGCGGGAGAGCAGGGCTTTCAACCGTTCCTTGTCATCGATTTTGGATTTCATCAGTACTTCTTCAGCTAATTCAAAGAGTTTACCGGCCTTGGTGTTCATGGCCTTGGAATTGACCACAAATTTTGCCTGCAGTTGATTATCATCGCTGTTGGCCAGGTAGGTAGTCAGGTAAGTGCTGAAACTTCCCAAATGTTTGTTCAGTTCATTATCCAGTTCGCCAAAGCTGTAATTTTCAGTGTTGAGGGCGCCCAGGACTTCTGCCAGCAGGGCAACATAGGGCAGTTGATCCGTTGGAATGACCTGCACGTCAAACATCAATTTGCTATAGAGAATATGATTGGTAAAGGTTTCATGTTGCAGGACTTTTGTGCCATGAACATCATGTTCCCGTATGCCAAAATATTCAGCCTTCTTACCAATATCCTCAAGTTTCAGCAATGGAATTTTGGCCAGGGCTTCGGGGGTATCTTCTTTTTGCTGGTATTCGATTAATTCGGTAGTCTGCTTGATCAGCGCTTCCTTTTCCGGTTCGGATAAGGAGTTTTTGTATTCCGCCAGTTCGGCTGTTTCCTTTTCATTGACCTCGGATTGCATTCCCGGTTTGGGTACGAGGGCGATGAGTAAGGCATGATTATTATTTAAAAAACCTAACCGGATCAGTTCTTCCAGTTCACCTTCTTCAATGCCTTTTTTCATGGCAGCCAGGGGCTTTTCCCATTTCAGGCTTTCAAAAGGTTTGTCTGCATAGAACCAACTGGCCAGGGATTGAAACAGGTATGTCAGGCCTTTTTGAGAATTATCACCTTCACGCAGACGAAATTCCATACGATTTACAATACCTTCGACAATATCTTTGTCGACTCCTTTTTCAGCCACTTCAGTCAGTACTTTTTTGACGATATCGTTGAATTTGTCCATATCAGATAGGTTGGCGTTGCGGACATTGATCTGAAAGGTATTTTGCTTGCTGGATGAAGAAAAAGCAGAAACGTCCTGACCGATACCCGCTTCCTGCAGGGCCAGTTTAATGGGACCGGACTCATGATTGACCAAAGCATCACTCAAAATATCGAGATAATAGGTCAAGACCAGATCGTCGCCGGTGCCGATTACCCAATCCATAGCCAGGTAAGTTTTATCTGCGACTTCATCATCTTCGGAAACCGGATAATTTTCAACAACCCGTTTCATTTTTTCAAAAGGTTCCTGAATTTTAATTGTGGCGCGTTTGTCCAGTTTTTCAAACTTTGACAAATATTCTGTGTCAATAAATTCCAAATCACACAAAATATCAGAATTACCATACAGATAAAGGTAACTGTTGGTCGGATGATAATAAGTCCTGTGGAAGTTCAGAAAATTTTCATAGGTCAGGGTCGGAATGGCCTCGGGATATCCGCCGGAGGACCACCGGTAAGAGGTCTCCGGAAAAAGGGCCCGGTCAATATGCATGCCCAAAATGGTATTAGGGTCTGAAAAGGCACCTTTCATTTCATTAAAAACTACACCCTTATAAACCAGCGGTTCGTCCTTTGATGTCAGTTCATGGTGCCAGCCTTCCTGCTGAAAAATTCTCGGATCATCATAGATCAGTGGAAAAAATACCGCATCCAGGTAGATATTCATCAGGTTGCGAAAATCCTTGTCATTCATACTGGCTACGGGGTAAAGCGTGATATCCCCACCAGTCATGGCATTGAGGAAGGTGTTGAGCGACCCCTTGGCCAGTATGTCAAAGGGGCTCTTGACCGGAAAATTTTTGGACCCGTTTAATACGGAATGTTCCAGAATGTGCGGCGTTCCGCAATCACTCTGGGGTAGGGTTTTGAAGGTAGCGCAAAAGGTCTTGTTGGGATCATCATTAGCGATCTTCAGTAGCCGGGCGCCGGATTTTTCATGTTCAAAATAGTAGCAATCGGAATTAACTTCCTGGATAAATTCTTTTTTAACCAGTGTAAAGCCGCTATACTGCTCCCCAACCTTTAGTTTGCTGGATGAACAGGAGGCTAAAAACATCACCAATGTGAACAGGATTAAAAGCATAACAGTCATAGTCTTTCTTCTCATTTCTCCTCCGGGGGTTAATAATTTGTAAACTTAATAATTTAATCAACTAATCCATGGGTGCAAATATATAATAGTTCAATATTAAATATTTGTAACGAAAAGTTTGAAATTGGAACAAAATTTTAGGATTTTATAATAATTCTGATGATTACCGATAACCAACATAGAAAAAGCAAACAACGGGAAAAAATCCTGGAACTGCTGCAAGGGACCCAAATTCATCCAACAGCCAACTGGATTTATGACCAGATGAAGCAGGAATTTCCCAACCTGAGCCTGGGCACGGTTTATCGCAACCTTAATATTTTGGTGGAGCAGAACAAAGTGAAAAAGATCATTGCCGGCAGTACCTTTGACCGGTTTGAAGCCAATCTGGGCGAACATTGCCACATGATCTGTGAAAAATGCGGTGTGATTACCGATTTTGAGATTGGGATTGATTCATCACTGATATCGCAGGTGGAAGAGAACCTGGAATGCAAAATCAGGCACCATAAATTTGATTTTTTTGGAATTTGCAAAAAATGTCGTAACCAATAAAAAAAAATTTCCTCTATAAATAGTAATCATTCCGATTATTGATAATTGAAAACTAAAATAATACTAAATAATCGATGTCTGCTCATTGAAATTTTAAACCAGATTAAATAGATTGAATCATAACAGTTTAATCCATCAAATTTTAATAAACCTAAAAAAGGAGAAGCAAAATGGAAGAAGTAAAAAATCAGGAAACTTATTCAATGCCATTAATTGGCGACGTTGCCCCGGCTTTTAAAGCCAAAACCACACAGGGTGAAATCAATTTCCCTGCCGATTACAAAGGAAAATGGGTCATTCTTTTCAGCCATCCGGCAGATTTCACACCGGTTTGTACCACAGAATTCATGACTTTTGCATCCATGCAGGAGGATTTCAAGGCGCTGAACACAGAATTAATCGGGCTTTCCATTGATTCGCTCTACGCCCACATTGCCTGGCTCAGAACGATCAAAGAAAAAATTGAATTCAAAGGCATGAAAAATGTTGAGGTAAATTTTCCGGTTATCGAAGACCTGACCATGGAAGTTGCCAAAAAATACGGTATGGTCCAGCCGAATGCCTCCAATACCCAGGCTGTTCGGGCTGTATTCATCATTGACCCCGGCACTAAAGTCCGCGCTGTGATTTACTACCCGCTGTCCAATGGACGCAACATGGACGAAATCAAAAGATTAATTCTGGCTATGCAAAAATCCGACAAAGACGGTGTGGCAACACCGGCCAACTGGCAGCCCGGCGACGATGTGATCATTCCACCTCCCGGTTCCTGCGGCATGGCCAAAGAACGGGTTGAAAAAGAAGAAGAGGGCAAGTATTGCCTTGACTGGTTTATCTGTTTTAAAAAAGATAAATAAATTACAATCATCTCTCTTTCAAAAGCCTTTGGTCCCATCAGATCAAAGGCTTTTTTTGTTGCTATAATTCAAATAATTCCACAATTTTGGCAAAGGTCTTTGGAAAATGGAATTTCCCTTTTTCACTGATTTCCAAAGTGGCCGGATTTGTAACCATTCATCTTTAAAATTAAGAAGGATTGTCCAATGAAATACAGCTTTCGATATGACTACAGTGAGGGTGCTCACCCCAGAATTCTGGAACGTCTCAGGGAAACCAATAACATTCAGCAGTCCGGTTACGGAGAAGATCAATATTGTGATAATGCCCGGAATATCATTCGCCAACTGATTGGAAATCCTGACGCCCATGTACATTTTGTTTCCGGCGGCACCCAGGCCAATCTGACAATGATTTCTGCCATTCTGAAACCCTATGAGTCGGTCATCGCTGCCGAAACCGGTCATATTTTTGTTCATGAAACCGGCGCCATAGAAGCCACCGGCCACAAGATCAATACCATTCCCACCAGAGACGGAAAAATCACGATAAATGGTATTCAAAAAGTATTGGATGAGCATACCGATGAACACATGGTATTGCCAAAACTGGTATTCATTTCCAATTCCACTGAAATCGGTACGGTTTACAACAAAGCCGAGTTGACCCTCCTGTCCAATTTTTGCAGGGAAAAAGATTTGTTGCTTTATCTTGACGGGGCCAGGCTGGGATCTGCCATCATGTCTGCAGACAATGATATGACCCTGAAAGAATTATCTTCCTTACTGGACAGTTTCTATATTGGCGGCACCAAAAACGGCGCTTTGCTGGGAGAGGCCATTGTGATCAACAATCCAAAAATCCAAGAAAAGTTCCGCTTTCACATGAAAATGCGGGGCGCTCTGCTGGCTAAAGGACGGATATTCGGTCTGATGTTCGAAGAACTGCTCAAAGACGGGCTGTATTTCAATATTGCCAGACAGGCCAACCAACTGGCAGATAAAATTCGAATCGCCCTGGCTGAAAGCGGCTATTCTTTTTTCACCCAAACCACATCCAATCAGATTTTTCCGATTCTGCCCAATTCCGTAATTGAAAAACTATCAAAGGATTATGAATTTTATATTTGGCGAAAAATTGATGACCAAAATTCAGCCATTCGCCTAGTGACCTCCTGGGCCATGGAGGAAGATGCCATTAATCAGTTTATCAATGATTTAAAAAAAGCCCGTTAATCAGAAACGACAAAGGCCCAGCTGCCCGATGAAGCCAGCCGGTGAAAAAATTTTATAAAGAAGCCGGACCATTTTTCATAATCACTTAAAGAATGGCTGTGTCGATAATCGCTGGTAAAAAATTTTCTAATCGAAACATTTTACAAAAAATCAGGTATCATCACCATGAAATTTCAATTTCTCATCTCAAATGACAAAAATATTTTTTATATTACTCAATAATTTTGCTGGCCCTTAAAAATTAGGAACCCATTGATAAAAACAAAAACCATTGCTCTCTTCTGTCTGATTTTTGTTGCAGCCATCTTTGCTGACGATAAGCTGCGCCTGTTGAAATCAGATCTGATGGAGCAGGTGCAGTTACGGGATGGAACGGTTAAAATAGTATCGGGTTCGGTACATTTCAACAAAGGTGATGTTGACCTGTTTTGCGACCGGGCCTATTGGTATGATTTCAAAGAGGAAATTGAGTTTTATGGAAATGTCCGGGTGACCCACGACTCCCGAATACTGACAGCCGATTCCCTGATTTATTATTACGCTGAAGACCGTATTCTCACCAAAGGCCAACCCATGGTTGTCGATTCCTCCCGTACCATCACAGCTGCTGAAATGGAATACTGGACAGAATCCAATATTGTCGAAGCTAAAGGAAAAGTCCATTATACCGCCGATGACAATGAACTGCTGGCCCAAAATCTCACCTACTACGCAGATTCGAGTAAAACCATCGCCAGCACCCAGTGCCGGTTCATTGACCGCAAAGACAATAATATACTCCAGTCCGACAGTATTTTGTATTACAATGAAAAGGAAAAGTTACACGCCTTTATCGATCCGGTGCTGACCAAAAGTGACTCCACCGGCCAGGAAATCTATCGTATCGAAGGCAATATTATCTCAGGCAACAACCGGGAAAGAGCCTTTCTTTCCATCGGTAATGTTCGCATTTTCCAGGACAGTATTACCGCCTATGCCGACAGTGCCAATTACAACGATTCAGCCGGGACTGTACGCCTGACTGGCAATCCCAAAGTCGTGAACCAAAAACAGGACCTTCAGGGCGATGAGATACAGGCCGGCCTGGTTGACGGTAAAATCCAACATATTTACATCATTGGCCGGGCTATCACCACTGCTATTTCCATGGCCTATTTACCCATACCCAAAGCCGATACCCTCAAGGCTTTTCCCGATTCAGTTGAAGTCCGGGATGAAATGACCGGCAAACTGATGGAAATTTATTTTGAAAAAGGAAAGATTGATTCCATACGGGTTTCCGGAATGGCCACCAGTTTTTACAATGTCAAAGATGACAGCATCCTACAGGGGACTAACAGCGCCAGCGGTGATACTGTCATTATGAAATTTTATGAAAAAGCCTTAGGCAAAATTTCCATCATCGGCGGCACCAAAGGTGAATTTGTCCCTCATTCGACCAACGAAAGCATGGATACTTCTGTCATCTATGCTGCCGAACGCATTGATTACCACGTAACCGACCGGAAAACAGACTTGCTGAAAAATGCCTCCGTTCATTACCAAGACGCAGAGCTGAAAGCTGGAAAAATAGAAGTCCACTGGGACGATAATCTGCTGTTTGCCTTTCCGGAAGACCCATCCCGTTCGGATTCCGTAGATGCTTCATGGCCCACGATGACACAAAAAGGCAGGGAGCCCTTTACCGGCAAAGAAGTGGTCTACAACATCAAAACCCAGCGCGGGCGAATCTTTGACGGTCGGACACATATGGACGACGGCTACTACTACGGCGAAAATATCAAAAAGAAAGGCAAAAAAACCTTTTATATTGATGATGGTACCTTTACTACCTGTGATGCTGAACATCCGCATTTCTATTTTCAAAGTAAAAAAATGAAAATGATTCAAAAAGATAAAATCTTCGCCCGCCCGATTGTCATGTATATTCATGATATTCCCCTCCTGGCTTTACCCTTCGCCGTCATTCCCAACAAAGGCGGCAACCGGCGCAGCGGCTGGATTATGCCCACCTATGGCAACAACAGCAATGTTGGCAATTACCTACGCGGATTGGGCTATTTCTGGGCCACCAATGACTATACTGACTTCAAACTGACCACTGATTTTTTTGATGAAAAGGGCGTCCGCTTTAACCTCACCAATCGATACAAACTGCGATATCACCTCGATGGAAGAATTCAATTGTCCTACCACAATATGGCCTGGCAAACCAGTCCGGAAAAAATCTACCAGGTTTCAATTGACCACAATCATAAAATTTCTCCCACCGCTTCCTTTCGCGCCAGCGGCAAATTTGTCAGCAACGATCAATACCTACGAAAAAACGGACTGGACCTCGAAGACCGTCTCAATCAACAGATGATCAGCAACGCAACCTATTCAAAAAGTTGGCGAAACACGCCCTATGGAATGAGCGCCAATGCCAGCCAGACCATCAACCTCCAGGCAAAGGTCAAAAAAGAAGAAACACCCACCAGAGATGGCAACAAAATCGCCTATATCAACAGGACTTTCCCCAGTGTTTCTTTCAGACGATCAACCGAAAGACTGGTCCCCCTGCGATCCTCACAGTCGGCCAGTGAAGCCAGGTGGTATAATGAAATTCGCTACAGCGTCAATTCCAGGATTATTAATAAACAGGATATTTACTACCAGTCTGAAGTTACCAATGCCGATTCTTTGTGGCTGGAAAAAAATGAGATGAAAAACGGCGTGCAGAACAGCATCTCAGTAAACAGCTCACAGAAACTCTTATCCTACTTTTCCCTGACCCAAAACATGAATCTTAGTGAAGACTGGATATTTGAAATGGAAAAGCCCCTCTATGATGAAACAGGCCAGGTAGTGCTTGTTGATAATCAGGTCCGTACAGTCACGCGCACCGGTTTTTTCCCCAGGCATACCGGAAGCATGTCATTGGGGCTTAATACCAAAATTTATGGTCTCTTCCCAATAAAAATCGGAAGCCTGCGCGCCATTCGTCATGTTTTAACACCTTCTGTAGATTTGAGTTACCGTCCTGATTTTACTCAGAAAATTTTTGGCTGGGACCCGGAATATGTCACGCCTTATCTGGACACCAACAAGGTCAAGCGAAAATATGATCCCTTTGCATCAACCCTCATCGGCTCCACTCCTTCCGGAGAATCCAAAACCATGTCCATTTCATTGCGCAACAGTTTCCAGTCAAAAACCGAAAAAGATGGCGAAGAGAAAAAACTGGATCTGCTGACGATGAATATCAGTACCAGCCATAATTTTGCGGCCGACAGCATGAAATGGTCTCCCCTTCGAACCTCACTACGTACAAAGCTCAAAAATCTGGACATGGATATTTCAATGACCCATGATCCCTATAAATACAATAAAGTTTGGAATCGTCGTGAAGACCAATGGAATAAGACCTTTTACGGCATTCCTGTACCCCGCATGACCCAGGTCAGCGCCTCCACCGGAATTTCCATAAAAAGCACTGATTTTGGAGGCCAGTTATCCACCCAGGAAGACACCCTTCAGAACACTCCGGATGAAGAAAGCCGGGGCGGACTGGCCGGCGGATCCGGTCAGAAGTCCAGCGGGTTATGGTCCGCCAACATGACTTTTCGCTATTCTCTGTCTAAAATCAATCCCCTTTCAAAAGATGAAAACTTTACCATGAACCTCAATGCAAAACTGAACCTTACCAAAAACTGGAACATCAGCTACACAGCCAGTATGGATTTAATCAAACGAACATTGTACGGACAAAGGTTCTCCGTTGAAAGAGATTTACATTGCTGGGAGTACTCCTTCAGCTATGTTCCGACAGGCTATGGCAAGCAGTGGACTTTCCTCATTCGCGCCAAAGCGCCGGTGCTGAGAGATTTAAAGCACGAAGAAAGAGGTGGCAGAAGCCGCAGCGCCTATTACTAAGGAACTTTTGGGGTATTGGCAGGTCCAAGACTGCAGGAAAAAGGGTTTTTGTAAATTCTGACAATTTGATTTACCCTTGATTTTACTGATACATTTATTTTGAAAATATTTGGAATTATTTTCACAGCTTCTTGAAATATGAAAAATTATCCCCTATTTTTCTATCTAACTAACTGGTAATTTTGCATGTTACACCAAAATTTCAACTGCATAAAAAAATCTAAAAAAACAATTGCATATAAAAATAAAATGCAATATAGTTGGACTAATTCAGAATGAGCCCAATTTTTGACATTTTGAAATAAAATGAGAGGATATTTGTATAAGAACCCTTTGAATCCTAATTGTGCAAACCTTATATTCACAGAAAATCAGTAAAGGTTTTATCATTTAAACATGAATATACAAATTTTTCTCACGCAAATGGATTATTGAACACTGAAAGAAATAGGAGAATAAATGGACGATTTATTTTGCCCGGCCTGTGGAGCAGAACTAGATGAAGAAATGCTGAGACAAGCGTTGGTTTGTCCCTATTGCAAAACGAAATTCAGAAACCGTAAATACGCCGATTTTTTAGAACTTCTCGTTTATTATGATATTGTTGAAGATCTTGACTTTTTGGATTTTGATGTTTATGGTGAAGAGATGATGGTCATGAATGAAGATGACAGTGAAGAAATAGATCTCACTCCGGATGAATTTGATACCAAAAATGAAATCTGGAACGAGTTTGAAGATGATACAGAACTAAATGAAAGTATGGAGGAAGAAAACGTGGCACAAGAATCCTGGAATATTTTCGATGATGAAGTTGCGATTGACGATGATGCCTATCCAATGGATGAAGACGTTGTTGATCTGAGCGACAATTTCTCTCATGAACTGGGAGGAGAATATCCTGATGACCTGGAAGATGAATTTCCGGAAGATGAAGGTGAAGATGACGACGATTATGACTATGATGACGATGACGATGACGACGACGATGATTTTAGTTATGACGACGACGATGATTATTAAGAGCAAATGAAATGGAAGAGAAAGATAACAAAAGACAATTACAAATCGAAATTCCTGAGGAGCAATCCGATGGAACCTATAGTAATTTCACAATCGTCTCCCATTCCGGTGCGGAATTCATATTTGATTTTGCCAGAATTACTCCGGGCAGACCCAAAGCCAAAGTGAAGAGCCGTGTAATAATGACACCGATTCATGCGAAAAACTTTGTTAAAATTCTGCAGGAAAATATTCAAAAATATGAAGCAACTTTTGGTGCGATCCCGGATAACAGCGTCGCCCTGGGTTTTCCGCCCAACTCCACAAAAAAGGGTCATCTGCCAAATTGAAATAATTCAACTAAAAAGCCCCATTTCATCATGGGGCTTTTTAATTTACCGGTTGCCTTTCCGGGTCTTGATTTCTTCTATAATTTTTCGGGTCATCTTCCCAAAATCCTTATCCTTTTTTCTCTTTTCCGCATAGGACATTTCATTGTGCCGGGTTTCTCTTTTTAATTTCAGATAATTCTGATAATGGGCCGAAGTAACGGACCCATCGGCAACCGCCTGTAAAACAGCACATTTGGGTTCCTGGGTATGGGTGCAGTTTTTAAATTTACACAATTTGCTCAATTCTTCAATTTCATTAAAGGTTTTTTTTATGCCTGTGGTAATATCAATATTCCCCAATTCTCGCATACCGGGCGTATCAATGATCATCCCTCCTGATTGCAAAATAACCAACTGCCTGATGGTTGTTGTATGGCGTCCTTTCTGGTCTTTTTCACGAATCTCTCCGGTTTCAAAAAGATTTTCTCCGATGAGTCGGTTGATCAGGGTTGTTTTCCCAACACCTGATGAGCCAAGCAGACAAAATGTATGTCCCCTTATCAGTTTTGATTGAAACCGGTCAATCCCTTCCAGAGTTTTATTGGAAAATGGAATGACCTCTTCCATAATCCCATGTTCCCGGATTTGCAATATTTTTTCCTGCAGTTCTTCATTGTTCAGCAGATCCTTTTTACTCAACAAAATTACAGCCTCAATGTCATTTTCATGGACCATGGTCAGATAGCGTTCCAGGCGATTAATATTGAAATTGACATCCAGCGATTGCATGATGAAGGCTGTGTTGATATTGGTTGCAATCATTTGATAATCGACTCGTTTTCCAGCTGTTTTCCGTTTTAATTCTGTCTTCCTCGGTAAAATATCACTGATAATAGCCAGTTCATCATATTTTTGGATTTTGACCCAGTCTCCCACTGCCGGCAAATCCATTTTTGATTCGGCATTATAACGAATGCGTCCCGTGATTTCTGCCGCAAAAGACTCGAAGGTGTTCTGAACAGTATAATTGTCCTTATTTACGCTGATAACCCGGCCAAGGTCACCAGTTTCCAATTCCTGCCGGTCATCCAAATACCATTCCGTTAATCCTAAATCATATAGTTCCATTTGATTTCCTAAAAATTAATACTCAAAGTCATCCCGATGCCCCGTGTGGATATTTGCGGATCGAGCCTCCAGTTTGAGCGGTATTCACCGGAAAAACCACGGGCCACCATTGTTCCGATCAATCCGCCGGCAATGACATCAGAAAGATAATGTTTGTTATCCTGAATTCTGCTGGTGGCCACAAAAACAGCCATGGCATAAGCCGGAAGGCCGACTTTCTTTCCATAGATGGCGTTGAGGCAGGTGGCCAACCCGAAAGAACCGGCGGCATGGCCGGAGGGAAAGGACTTGAAATCGGCCCCATTCGGACGCTCTCTGCCGGTAATCATTTTCAATTGTTCCACGACCAATTGCCCGCCAAAAACACCTTCTGCAATGAGGCGTAATGACGCCAGCGAATGCTCCGGACTGGTCCTCATGGCAATATCACTGATGACCATACCACTGACAACAGCAAAATACCCCAGCCGATGGCCATACAAATCACCTATCCTTGAAATATCCCGACCATAAAAGCCCTCTTCCTGAGAAAAAGCCTTGACCGCATCATCAATAAAGAAAGCAATCGGCAAAGAAAAGCCACCAAAAATCAACAGATCTTTCTGTGTTTCCAGACTAAAAATATTTACAATAGAATTTTTGTAATGTAAATATTCTTTGCCGAACGTATCATCACAAAAGGCAAAATCCCGGAATAAAATAACAATGACGATTAAAATTAGTTTTTTCATTAAAATTTAAATTTCAATTCCATACAATGCTGAAAGGCTCAATTTTCTCACAATGAGTATATTACTAATATTTATCGTCTTAAAAAATAAATTTCCACTGTTTTTCCGCTATTCATTTTAGAGTATCTGAAATGTTATCAAGAATTAACCTGTTTTTTTTCATCCCTCAATTGTATTTTACAGCGTTGAAAGGAGCCATGATGATACCAATAGATGAAGACATAAAAGGATTGATTTTTGATTGCGATGGCACACTGGTGGATTCCATGCCTGCACACTGGCAGGCCTGGCAGGAAACCTTTCAGGAATACGATTTGGATTGTCCGGTCTCCTGGCTGGAACAACATGCCGGTGTTCCCATCAAAGAGACTCTGCTCAAATATCTGGAAGAATTTTCGATTGAAAAGTATATTGATACGGATGAATTTGTGGCCAAAAAACACGCCAGAAGCCTGGAAAAGCTGCGTTTTGTCAAAGCTGTGCAACCCGTGGTGGATATTGTCTTAAAGTACCATAGCGTGCTGCCCATGTGCGTTGCTTCCGGCGGCAATCGCCAAAATGTCCTCACATCACTGGAAGCCATTCAGATCGCCCGGTATTTTGATATTGTCATCACCTCCGATGACCCGGTAGCCGGCAAGCCGAACCCGGATATTTTTCTCTACGCTGCTTACCGCATGAAAGTCAAGCCGCAGTATTGCCTGGTTTTTGAAGATGGTGAGATGGGCATCACCGCCGCCAGAGAGGCTGGCATGAAAGTATTTGACGTCAGGACTTTGACTACCCAACCAGAATAACCCCCCGGTTGTATGGTATTGATCACAAAATGCCCCCAGGGCCCTTGACTTTGGCAATCTACTTTTCCGGAGCGATTTTCCCACCTAAAAAACCCCATAAAGCCAATCAAACCCAGAGTACATCGACTTTTGCAAAACAAATGTCCGATGCGTATTTGTAGAACAAGTATTTTACTTGTTTATCAAATTTATCCGATAGGAAAATTTGATTATCCTCGCAGTCGAAAAATTTTTCTTCCCGGCAAAATTACTAAACGATTTTCAAAATTGTCCTACAATATTATCTCGTGTTTATAATTATAATTTTCGGACATTATTTTTGAAAATCACTATAAACTCTATTGTGGTGTCTGGGGTAATTTTTTTGAGTAAATGAAAAAGTCCGGCAGAAGCCGGACTTTTTCGAATGGAGACTAGTACTGTTATTAAGATCTAATTTATATTAGAACTCAAAACCAATTGTAAATGTATTGTTTGCTTCAAAGTATTCAGCGGGTCTGTAGGTATAACCAAAAATAGTGTTTACCCCCATCAGACTGTAGTTAAATCCCAATCCGAGTGACAAACCATATACATTAACACCAAGATCTTCATAATCGGCATCTTCCATTGTGTAGCCATATCCTGCTCTCAGGAACAACATCTTGGAGAATTCAAATTCTCCTCCGAACATGATCTGGTCATTTTCCAGGTTGTTATGCTGAAAATTTCCAGCCAGGGTCAAATTGCCTACGCCGACAGGAAGAATATAGGAAAGGCCCATATCCATGGTTGTTGGCAGGGGAGAATCTAGGACCGGTTTTTTTCTAAAGTCTGTATAACTAGTTGTCGCTGAAGGTATAACATCTTCAGCTTCATTCAAAAATGCTGATCCATCATATTTCATATCAGAACCCACATTTCTAACAGATAGTCCCAGGTTTAAACCGGTTACATCCAACAGGTCTTTGTACTGAATTCCGAAATCAACTGCCATCGCAGTGGCGTTGGCTCTCGGAATACTTTCATAAACCACTTTTCCTGTAACACCAAAATTAATTTTGTCTGTTAAAGCTCTGGCAAAAGTAATTCCTCCAGTTGCATAGGTCGGGCTAAAAGTTTCGCCGGTACCGTCCATGTTTTCAACGGTGGTTACATCAATATCACCAAAGTTAAAACTTTTCAAACTGATTCCCAGAACTCCGATACCAACATTAAAACCCATTGCAAAATAGTTTGTACTAATATCTGCAATCAGTCTCTGGCTGGAAAATAAACCGGCAACATTTCCAGATTGTAATTCACCTAAACCGGCCGGGTTCCAAAAAATCGCATCAATATTCTTCGTTGAAGCAATATCTGCTCCACCCATAGCCAGATTTCTGCTTCCCACCGGCACTTTTACCTGGTCTCCGCTGGAAGTTCCGACTCGGGCAGGATCGCCTGCTACCAGCAACGAAGTTGTCATTGCCAATATCAGGAATATAGCTAATATCCTATTTGTATTTCCAATCCTCATTTTATACTCCTATTTTTAAATTTATCATACCAATTAAATTCTTAATCTTAATAATATTCAAGAATTTGTTCTTTTTGGATGATGGCAAGTTTAAGCACCTTCTCTTTACCCAGATCAGGAAGATCGATGTAAGCAATGTACATTCCGCTACCTACCGGAAGACCTGCTTCATTTTGAAGATCCCATTCAAGGAACTGAGTCGGATCATTCTTTTCCAGAACTCGTACCTGAATACCAGAAAGGCTAAAAATTCTAACAGTTGCTTTTTCAGGTAAATGAGTAAAGGTCACATAATCATCAAAACGAGTTGTACCTAAATCATTATTTGCATAGTAAGGATTTGGGAAAACATTGATCATTTTTACCTGTTCCTTGGCCAGTTCTTCATCACCCAGTGTTGGCGCTGTTGAGGTAAAAGTGAACTCATCCTGGTCGGTGTTGGGTTTATTCAGTGCAAAATAAACTTTGTGGCCGAAAGGAGGTGTTGCTCCGTCCAGATACATGGTAAACAATGTGGCTGTTACATAGGGATAATGGATAACCGGATGGTTACCGCCACCCCATGTTGCACCGGCTGAGGTCAGTAAACTATTGTCAGCAATATACTGGGCTTCTTTGGCCGGATCATAGGGAATTTCAATGCCACTTGCATCGGCACCAACCCAGGCATAAACCGGTTCATAACTGGGTGCATGATAGATTGGGCCTTCCCACTGAGGTGTGCCATCTTCATTGTAGGGCATATTCCATGTTCCGCTGCCATCGGCATCCCAATAACCGGCGAATAATCTCAATTTTGTATTGGTAGCAAAAACATAGCGATACATTGAGAAGGGCGCATAGGTGGCTGATCCGGTTGCCGGGTCCATGTGGACTGTTTCATTGATATAATCCCAGGTCAGAGACTGTTCTGTAAAATCAATTTCCAGATCGTCCATTCCCCAGTAATTGAAACGGTCAAAATCTCTGCTGGTACCGGCGTTGTCAATTCCACCATAACGGTTGGAGAGCAGGTATCCGGTGGTTCCTAAACTGGCTCCAAAGAAAGGAGTTACTTTTGGGTCAACAATATTGCCATCGGCATCGGTTTCATAGATGGCCTTGACACCCAAAGCAGGGCCGGATACTCTGACCTGAACACCGTCAAAAATCGGTGCGTCGGTTGCTGCATCCAGGGAAGCTGCCTGAGGCTGGCCGTGAAATTTAACATTGCCGGAAGCATCTTTGACGCCCCACACATATTCATTATAAGTGGCAGAGTTTGTATCTAAATCCAGTTCGAAGAAAACGGTGTAGGATTCACCGGTCAGTTTGTTCGGATCAATGACCTGGACACTGACCTGGCCATCGCTGGGCCCGTTGTGAGTGATTTCAAATACATTTCCGTGTTCCTCACTCATCTGGTCACCCGGTTTGGATTCCTGGACTGTGACGGACTGTCCGATCATTGCAGATTCCAGGGTCTGGGCTTCGATCAGAGTAGGAGCAGCATTATAGTTATAGGCAGTTACCGCAAAATAGTAGGTTTTGCCTTCGTAGAGCGGTTTGCCTGTAATATAATCTTTTTCTATTTTCATGAAGCGTTTTACACCATTATCTAAACCTTTTTGAACCGGTACTAAGACTTCAGCCCCATACTGAGACAGAAACTTTTTTCCCATAATGGTAGTGACGCCATTGACCAGGTCAAAAGTAGCGATTTTCAAGGCTTCATCAATTGAAGAGGAAGCTGAAGGCAACTGGTAAACATTGTAACCTTCAAAAGCATAGCCGGCAATTACCGGATCTTCAGTAGCTGCAACAGCGGTGAGGTTAGAACCCCAGTCAATGATGATTTCATCTTCAAAAGGAATAACTCCAGCTTCAGGTCCTTTGGGTGCTTTTGGAATACCAGCAAAGGCTTTATTATAAAGGGTTTGAGCTATTTCATCCGTCAGTTTCAGATCTGCAAGTGAACTGAGGTTGTTGTCACCCAGACCACCGACAACAGCCACAACAACTTCCTGGGTTGCACCATTGGGAAAATTAAAGGGTCCGGAAGTCAGACACATACGACGGTCACCGGGAGGGAAATAGGAATCTGCACCATCGATGTAACCTGTCCCTGCAACCGGGTCTCCGGCCAAGGGGAATTTCGTGGTTGGATTACCTTCAATGTTTCCTAAGGTCCAGGGTGAAGGATTTAAAACATCATCAGTCGGTTTATAACCACTCATCAGGTTGTACCATTGCAGTGTGCCTTCATATTCACCCAGTGTTGGGTCAGAGATCGGTGAACCAGCGGCAAACCAACCAAAAGAGGACATCGGTAAATTCACTTTACCGGGGCCAACCTGTTTTAAATCAAAGACAGCGTAATCATCGGCATCATCGATACCATTTCTGTTGACATCCTGTCCTGCCACACCATCAACCAGTGGTCCCTGGAAAAAGTCATAACCAATAGCGGCGGGAGCCAGCCCGAAAGATGTATAATCATTATCAGTAGGACCACCATTATAGGCGAAGCCTAAGCTTAGCGTGGTGTCACAACCAACATAGTCATCAGAAGCAGAACCTAAATCAGGGTCGCACCATTGAGATACATACACATCTGTTATGTCTTGTCCTGATTTATTGATGAATTTATATTTTTTAAAGACAATTTGTCCCAAACGAGCGCCAGGCTGTGCATAGGCCCAGGCTGTGATCTGCAATTCTATACCCATGGGTTCGGATCCGCCGAGACTTAAACAGGCGGTACGATCAAGGTCATTGGTGACCAGCCATACCACTTGGTCAGCGTCTGCAATACCCGGATAGTCATTGCCATTATATTGACCGTCACCATCGACATCAATGTAGGGTGCACCCAGGTCTACCGGCCAGTTTTCCCAGTCTTCTTTGTACTGGTCGATCACTGCCTGACACATAGCGTCAGTAACATCGCCGGGTTTTTCCAGTTCATTCAGTTCCATCGCATCCTGACGGACCTGATCATAGGTCAGGGTTTCCCAATCGGGACGAATACGCCAGATTTTAACTCTGGGGTCACTAGGGGAAGCGGCTGTTCCGTCTGCATTGATCCAACCGCCAACAGTACCGATGGAATAAGTAACACCACCCAGACGAATATCATTTGACTGGCCAGCGAATTTTCCGCCCCATACCAGACCATCCTGATAAATAGCTCCGGCTGTTCCTCTGGGATAAACACCACCGGAATTACCATTGGGTTTCTGGGCAGATTTTCCAGTTGAATACATCCAATATCCCCAGTTGGAAATATTAGACATTGTTCTGTTTGTCTGATTCAGACTTGTCTTTGCCAAAGGCGTCGGCACGAAACCTTCCGGTTCCCGGGCCATCAATCCCATAGCAAGACCTATTACAATCAATAATGTCATCACTATTTTAAATTTTTTCATATTTTTATCTCCTTAGAGCTAATTTTTCTGTTGACACAAGATTAGAATGAAAACTTAATACCGAAATGGATCTGTCTCGGGTTGTCCCAAAGTTGACGTCCAATACTGTTCCAATAGGCTTGTCCATTTTTCAGGTTAATAGCTCTGTACATATCTATATAATTCTGACCACCATAACTATTGATGGTACTCTGAGATCTTTCCAAATCTGACAGGAAGCCATCATTATCAGCAGAGCCAGTCGATTCATAGACGTTCAGCACATTTTTCTTGTTAAAAAGATTATTGACAATTATATAAGCGGTGGCTTTAAAACGACCGATATCAAAGGATTTGTCCAACCTTAAATCAGTGGTAAAAGTCCAGGGTGTTGTTGAAGAACCAACCGGTTCGAGGGCGTGACGGGTTCTTGTATCATCCATATAATCAATACCAGCAGTATATGGATCAGCCTGACCACCAATATCAGCATAGACATAGGTAAAAGGATGTCCGCTTGAAAATTTCATCAGCAAATTAATACCTAACTGTGATAATACAGGACCACCATCATTTTTACCGAAACGATAATCCAGGTTGATAGAACCGGTATGTTTCTGTGAATAATCCAACGGATTGATAGTTGTCGGCAATACGGTGTTGCTGTACACGGCAGCCTGGTTGGCGGTACTGTTGGAAGCCGTACCTTCAGCATCGGTATAGGTATAGTTAACCTGTCCCTGGAGTCTGTTGGATCTGCGTAAAGTCAGACGCATTTCCAGACCTTTATTGGTAGCGAAGTCACCATTTTCCAGACGCATATAGGTTCCGGGAATATCTGAACCGGGATCCGGAAGGGTTTTGATGGTCTGAATCAAGCCTTTGATGTTTTTATAAAAAGCAGTTACTTCCAAGGCTGCATTATCCGCAATCTGCTGTCTCCAACCCAACTCATAGTTAGTTGTTCTGATTGGATCAAGACCAAAGCCCACCGGATTCAAAAAATAATATCCCTGACGAACGACCTGACGAGCCAGTGTGAAGGGAGTGCTTGTATACATGTTGCTGTATTCAGGCATCTGGGTGAATTTACCATATTGCAGGTAAAATACCGTCTTCGGGCCTGTGGGGAATGAAAAACCAAGTCTGGGTTGTAATTCAATAAAAGGGCCGCTTTCTTCCCAGGCTTCATCAGCCAACATCTGGGCATCTTTGTCTACTGTAGGATTTTCCGGATCTTTGAGGTCTTTGTCATCGGCATCAAAATAATCCAGTCTGAGACCGGCGTTAACAATCAAATCATTGTATTCGATCTTATCCTGCAGATAAGCAGAAAAATTGACCGGCTTTTTCGGTGCTTCTGTGACGACTAATAGAGTACCGTCTTCACTTCTGTATTCTTTATCTTCATCAATTTCATTTCCATACAGATCAAATCCATAAGCATCCACACCACCATTGAGGTTCCATAGGTCTACCGGAACAGCATCGATACTACCGTAGGTTTTGAAAGGCATTGTGCCATCTGTAGCAGCATATTGCATGACGGACGGTGCGATATCAAAAGATCGGATCGTATATATTCTGTAGTCAATACCTGTTTTAATTTCATGGTGCTTACCAAGCTGAATTTTGTAATCAGCAGTGGCGCCAATATAATTCTGTTTTTCAATGAAATAATAATTATTGGGGGCACCGGGTCTGTTTACAGGAAATCCATGAATGCTATAATTATACTTTGGCCTCCAGGCATCTCTGTAAGCAACCGGTTCATCATAATGTTTTGCAGAATAATCATAAACCGCAGCACTGTCATAATATTTTTCCCAATCATGGTCAAACCAGCCATCGCCACGTTCAAAAGTGGATCCAAAATAACTTAATTTCACTTCAAACAATGAAGTTGATGAAAAGGTTTTGGTCAATTTTGCGGTTAACAAGGTTGATGTATAGTCATTATAGGGAACTCTGTCATTCAAAAGGCTCAGCATCGGAGCACTGGACACATCCTGTCTTTGGTTCTGATACATGCCACCCAGAGTTACTCTGATGGGCAAATCAAAGGTTAAGGTTCCGTTCATAGAACCTCTTTTAAAACCTTCTTTGGGTGTAAAACCATCGGGATAGATTAAATCAACAGTATCCTTTACAGCATTGTAAGGGCTCATGTCAATCATCTCTTTGAATTCAAATCCATCACTGAATCTGACCAGACCATCATCTTTGTTTTCATATTCACCAGCAACAAAAAAAGTGATTTTGTCAGAAACTAAAGGTCCACTCAATGTGACAACTCCCGTTTGATGGCCATAAGTATAGGTATTGAGAAACTCATTACCCTCTTCAGGATCACCAAAGCCATCAGCCCTGACGTCAACCGAACCGGTTAATTTTGGGCTTCCGTCTTTCAATTCAGTCTTTACAATACCGGAAGTGGCACCACCCATTTCAGCAGTATAACCACCGGTCAACACCTGAATTTCTTCGACGGCTTCAGTAATGACATGCACAGCTTGCGTGTTTCTGGTGGGGTCAATTGTGGAAACTCCGTTGACATAGTAGCCAACTTCGTCATCACGACCACCACGAATGTGAACATTACCATCCTGCACAACAACACCGGCCATGTTTTCAATGAGGGCCTGGGTGCCGCGAACAGGCAAGTTTTCGATCTGTTCCGCATCAGCAATGCCGACATTGGAAGTTGCATCTTTTCTGAAGAGTTTTCTTTCGGCGGTAACTTCAACAACTTCTCCTTCGAGCACAACATCTTCCAGCTCAAAGGTAAGTTCTGTGGTTAATCCGGAAGAAACACGGACATTGGAGATACGCACGGTCTTTTTGCCCATATAAGTAGCACGAACTGTGTAAACACCGTCCGGCACACTGATAATGGCATAATAACCGTTCATATCACTTGCAGATCCCAAGGTGTACGCAGCATCTTCAACGATGATGTTTACCCCTGCCAAGGGATTGCCAGTTGCCTTATCAACAACTGTACCTGCTATTTTTCCTTCGCCTGCAAACAGGAACAAAGGAATAAACAACAAGATAAAAATTAAATTAAATCGTCGTACCATACTAATCCTCCTTATTAAAGTTAATACGATCTATTTTCTATATAAATAATGAACTTCTGTTGTGTACCAGACAACAGATTACAATTCATCACTTATTGGCTATATATAAATTTTTCTAGGAGTGAAAAGCTTATTGGAATGTAATCCTCGCACCATACTAATCCTCCATTATATAATAAAAAAATAGAAATCTAAACTGTATTAACTAACCCCTTTGAAATACAATTTAATAATTTTCTATTTTGTCCTTCTCTCATAATTTTGTAATAAAACTTTATCTCGTTTTATTTCCTCTCTCCTTTAGAAATATAACAGGAAGGAAACATCTAAGTCAAGAAGTTTTTATCTTAAATGGATTATTTTTTTCGAGGGGAGATTATTTGGTCTACAAGCCCGTATTTCAAGGCTTCCTGAGCATTCATAAAATAATTGCGATCAGAATCTTTATTAATCTGGTCAACAGTTTTGCCTGTCATCTCACTGAGCAATTCATTAATCCGATTCCGAATGGAAATGATTTCCTTGGCATGAATCTCGATATCTGCAGCCTGGCCTTCTATACCACCCAATGGCTGATGGATCATTACGCGACTGTTGGGAAGAATTTTGCGTTTTCCCTTTTGTCCGCCTGCTAATAAAATAGCGCCCATACTTGCAGCCTGTCCGACACAAATAGTCGATACATCCGGCGTAATAAAATTCATGGTGTCCAGAATAGCCATGCCGGCAGTCACTGAGCCGCCCGGGCTGTTGATATAGATGGAAATATCAGTTTCTGAATCTTCTGATTGTAAAAATAATAATTGCGCAATAACAAGATTGGCAACATTATCATCGATAACCGTTCCTAAAAAAATTATTCGTTCTTTTAAGAGGCGGGAGTATATATCAAAGGACCGCTCACCCCGATCGGTTTGTTCAACCACCATGGGAACCAGTATAGAATTTTCAGGTGAGCGTTTATTATGAATCATGGTTAATTTTGGGTTAAATCACTTAATTTTACTTTTTCAATTTCAACTTTTACAAATTCGTTAATATGGGCAAAAATCTTCTCGGATAAAATCTGCAATTCCAATTGTTTTCTATAATTTTCCTGTTTGTAAATATTCCTGAAGGAATCCTTTTGATCTTCAGGGTACAGGGCTAGCATTTCATCTATTTTTGCTTCAAAATCCTCTGAAGTGACATCCAGACCTTCATCCTCTTTAATCTTTTCTTCAATCAGAAACCATCTGACCGATTCTTCAGCCTGAGGTCTATAGAAATGTTTTATGTCTGCGGGATTGATATTGCTTTTTCCGCCACGTTGGTAATTGAACTGGGTGACCATATTTTCCAGATAATTTTCAATACGTGCTTTGGGCAGAGTAACCTTGATATTATCCCTGAACCAGTTTTTGATATTTTGTTCAAATTCATATTTGGCGCGATCGCCCATTTCTTTTGCAATTGAATCATAAATCTGCTTTTTCCAAGCTTCGAGGGTGTCTACGGTTTCAAGATTAGTTTTTACCCATTCATCATTGATTTCCGGATATAAGTGCTTTTCTACATTTTTAATAAATACAGTATTTTCAGAACTTTTATTCTTGATTGTCAATACCACTTTAAATTCATCACCTGCTTTTTTACCGATAAATGCTTTCTCAACATCCCCGTCCAGTGGCGTGGTACCGACTTCCCATTTTATATCTTCCTGCCGGGACCCCTGATCATTGACAAGGTCAACCGTCACAAAATAACCGGATTCAATTGTTCCGCTGACTTTTTCTATTTCGGCTCTCTCTTTTATGACAGCATCAATATATTGCTGAATATCGCGTTCCTCAATAATATATTCTTTTTTCTGGACACTAAGTCCTTTTTTATAGTCTGGCAGGACGATTTCAGGATCAACTTCAATTTTTATATCATAGGTCAAGGGTTTGTTTTCTTCAAAACTGACATCTTCCAGTGACGAGCCGATATAATCCAGAATTCCGGTATCTTTTACGGCTTCATCAAAGGTTTTCTCGATCATAGTGTTTATAAATTCGTATTGAATTCGTGCCGCCAGATGTTTTTTCGCAATGGATACCGGCACTTTGCCCGGGCGAAAGCCATCCAGTTTAAAATTTTTTCTCAAATTCATCACCAATTGCTCATAGTCTCCCTGAACTTCATTCCACTCAAAAGTAACTTTCAGCAATCTTTCAACATCATTGATCTTTTCTAATTCTGTTTTCATTTATTAACCCTTTTATTAAGTGCCGCGGGAGAGACTCGAACTCTCACACCGATAGGCACTAGATCCTAAGTCTAGCGTGTCTGCCAATTCCACCACCACGGCTCAAAGAACGGGCGAAAATTATCATTATTTTCACAATAAGTCAAACACTATTTAACCTTTTCGCCATTTTTTGTTTATGGAAAATTAATTTTATAAATCTTTTCCATGACATTTTTTAAATTTTTTACCCGACCCACAGGGGCAAGGATCATTTCTGCCCACTTGCTTTTCAACATGGACAGGCTGCATTTTGCCCACCTGTTGCTCACCACTGCTGCCGGAGAGTCCCATTCCCGATGCATCCTGATGAACCGTACGAAAATTTTGCACAGCAGCTCTCTGCTGCAGGTTTTCCGTTTCTCTGATAATGGTTCTGAAACATAGTTTTAAAATTTTCAGGTCTATATCATCCAGCATACTACTAAATGCCTGAAAAGCTTCGCCCTTATATTCCAGCAAAGGATCTTTCTGCCCGTAAGCCCGCCAGTTGATTCCCTCTTTTAACTGGTCCATCGAATAAAGGTGGTTTTTCCATGCTTCATCAATGACCTGGGTGGTAAAATATCGTTCCATAAAGCGAATTCGGTCAGGACCAATATACTTTTCTCTGGTTTCATATACTTCCCTGGCTTTTTCAATGAATACCATTTTGATGTCTTCCGGTTTTTTATTGTAGAATTCTTCTGCTTTAAAATCCATTCCCAAAGTGTTTACAAACTCCGTTTTAATCCTGGCCCAGTTCCAATTTTCCGGCTTTTCCCGAACATCGCTATTTTCATCGAAAATACTGCCAATAAAGCCTTCAAGTATTTCGAACAATTCCTCTTTGAGGTCTTTCCCTTTAAGTGCAAAATTCCTGCGATCATACACAATCTCTCGCTGCTGGTTCATGACGTCATCATATTCCAACAGATGTTTTCGAATGCTGAAATTTCGTCCTTCAACTTTTTTCTGGGCCCGTTCGATTGATTTACTGACCATTCGATGAGTAATCACCTGGCCTTCTTCCACTCCCAGTCTGTCCATAATTGAGATAATTCGATCACTATTAAATAATCTCATCAGATCATCTTCAAGGGAGAGGAAAAAAATCGATTCTCCCGGATCGCCCTGTCTGCCGGATCGCCCCCTTAACTGTAAATCAATTCGCCGGGACTCATGCCGCTCAGTACCTAAAATAAATAATCCGCCCATTTCTTTTACGCCTGGGCCGAGTTTTATATCAGTTCCACGACCAGCCATGTTGGTCGCAATGGTGACAGCGCCAGGCTGACCAGCCAGGGAGACAATCTCAGATTCACGTTGATGGTTTTTGGCGTTCAAAACATTATGGGGTATTTTTCTGATTTTCAGCATTCGGCTAATGGTCTCCGATACTTCGACTGTCGTTGTACCGACCAGGACCGGTTGTCTTTTTTGATTACGGTCTTCAATTTCCCGAATAATGGCGTTATATTTTTCACGTTTTGTTTTATAAATCTGGTCTTCCCTGTCAATTCTTGTAACCGGCTTATTTGTTGGTATTTCCAGCACAGGAAGTTTATAAATATCTTCAAATTCCGCAGCTTCTGTGATGGCAGTACCTGTCATACCCGCCAGTTTTTCATACATTCGAAAATAATTCTGAAGGGTAATGGTTGCATAGGTTTGGGTTTCAGCTTCAACCTTCACCTTCTCTTTGGCTTCAATGGCCTGATGCAAGCCATCACTATATCTTCTTCCAGGTAAAATTCTTCCCGTAAATTCATCTACAATTTGGACTTTGTCATCCTGGAGGACATACTCCACATCTTTCTGGTAAAGTGCATGAGCGCGAAGTAATTGGGATATGTTGTGAAACCTGTCTGAAATTTCAGAGTGTTTTCTGTCTATATCAATTTTTGCACTGGCTTTATCGTTTTCGGAAAGGTCGTTTCTTTCATCAATTTTTGCATATTCGTATCCAAGATCCGGAACAATCAATTCTTCAACATTGATATTGAGCAGTTTTGATAATTTTTCTTCACCCTTTGGTGTCAAAGTGATTGAATGCTGTTGTTCTTCAATATAAAAATAAAGGTCTTTGAAATATTCATCCTGAGAAATTGTCTTACCCGTCTTAGAGCTGGTAAGCAGCAAAAATTCCTTTTCAGCTTCCTTGACCATTTTTTGGTAACTCATATTTTCCAGCAACTTTCTCAGCCGGCGATGCTTTGGATCTGCCTGCTGGGCAATGTACAGAATTTTGCCTAGTTCCGGATTTTCTTTACCCTCTTCCTCTGCCAAAGGAATATCGTTAAGCATATTATTGACCAGGGATTTTTGCGATCTTACCAGGGATTCAATGGACGGGTTTAGTCGATCATATTTTTCATGACCGGAACTGGCTACAGGCCCAGAAATGATCAGGGGTGTCCGGGCTTCATCAATCAAAATATTATCCACTTCATCGATAATACAATAAAAAAATTCCCGATGAACCTGGTGTTCCTGCTGCATGGTCATATTATCGCGTAAATAATCAAAACCCAGTTCATTATTCGTTCCGTAAACAATATCACAGTTGTAAATTTTTTTTCGTTCATCCGGCGACATGGAATTGATAATACAACCGACGGTTAGGCCCAATTCCTCATAGATGCGGCCCATCCATTGGCTATCCCGTTTTGCCAGATAATCATTGACCGTGACAACATGGACCCCGCGGCCGGTTAGAGCATTTAAGTAGATGGGCATGGAAGCGACCAGTGTTTTACCTTCACCGGTTTTCATTTCGGCTATTTTTCCCTGATGTAAAGCGATACCACCAATTAGTTGCACATTATAAGGTACCATGTTCCATTCGATGGTTGCTCCTGCAGCAGTCCATTTCTGGCCGATCATCCGGCGGCAAACCTCCTTGACCATTGCATAGGCTTCAGGCAATATTTCATCAAGCAGGGAGTTCTCATATTGAATCAGTTGCTTTCTGTCTTCTTTAAGGGACAATCGCTGTTCCAGTAATTTTTCTTCAAATTCTTCGGACTTCTTTCGAATCATTTCTTTAAATTCCTGAGTGCGGGCCCTTAAATCTTCAATAGACCGGGATTCCATGGAAGGATAAATCTGATTGATTTCATCAATTATCGGTAAAATACCTTTGATCTGTCTGTCGGAATAGGTTCCAAACAGCTTGGATACAAAAGAAAATATGCTCATTTTAAACCTGTTATTTTTTTATTTTGTCTAGTTTTGTGAATTCCTGAAGAATTGCGTCGAGAATACCATTAACAAAAGAACCGCTGTCATTGGTGGAAAACTTTTTTGCGATTTCAATGGCTTCTGAGATAGACACTTTGGCCGGGATATCTTCAAAATACAAAAATTCACAAATTGCGATTCTTAGAATTAGACGATCGATAATGGCAATTCTTGAAAATTCCCAATTTTCCGATTTGTCCTTTATATATTCATCCAATTCAATCCGGTTGTTCATTGTTTTTGAAAACAAATTTCTGGCAAAGGGTTTCAGGTCTTCTGCCAGGTCTGCGGGGTTTATCAGTTTTTCAATTGTTTCTGCGATAGTGTCTCCGGACAATTCCATGGCATATGCTGATTGTAATACCAATTCCCGTGCTGCACGTCTTTCTCTCATGATCTGTACCCTGTTTTTAGTTCGAAAATATTGTTGTAATTTAAACTATTTTACCAGAGATAAAAATATATTAATATGTGAATTTATCTCAGTTTAATTAACTTATGATATTTTTTTTATTTTTTATTTGTATTCTATGAATTTTTTATTATATTCAAACCAACTGTTAGGCAATAAATATGTTTTTTCATATAGAGATTTAGAGGAGGGACCAATCTTGGGGTTTGCCGTTCACCCAAAAATACAAATATAATCCATCAACAATTTAAATACCTTCCATGGAATCCACTTCCATCTGGTTTCCTCCTCGAATTTTTTAATTACCCATTATTTCCACATTCCCAACAAATTTATATTTACCTTTTAAGCAAATTTTTCCTTTTATTTTCAAACTATAACAATCGATAAAATCAATTTCTGCCTCTCCAAAGTTGGCCTGAAAATCGTCTATCAACTTATAATATTTATCATCCAGTTCAATTATCAACCGGTTGATGACGTCCGTATTCTGGGGAACCAGATTACATTTTTTGTCCAGTTTATAAAGATTTGATTGGATTTTCAACAAATCTTCAGTTTTTTTTACGGGAATAAAACGAGATCTTGGCACACAGACAGCCTCAGCCTTATCAAATATTTCAATGGCCGATCCCATCGCGGTTTCCAGTTGAACAACCTTTTCAGAATTTTCATCCCGCGGGTCAACAGTTTTTGTGTTGATAATGAGAGGTAAATCCAGATTATTATCCTTTTCTGCAAATTTTTTTCGCAGACTTTTAAGGTTCACCCAAATGTTGTTGGTGTTAAAATAAGTATATTTTGAAAAATTCTGAAAATCGTCCAATTCATCCATCGGACATTGAGCGACTTCCCTTAAAATTAAACAACCTTGCTTGTTTTCTGCCAAATGACCGCCTTTTTTATCGCTTTCAGTCCGTTCAGCAACTTCCATTAAAAAAGGTATTTTTTTTTCCGAAAAATAACCTAAAATTTTTAGATCCATGGTCGCCCCCAAGTTATCAGCATTGCTGATAAAAGCATATTCGATCCCCACATTCAATAATTTTTCTAATGTATCGCTCGTCAATAAAGATATAAAAATATCCCCGTGTCCCGGGGGACACCATTCCAGGTTTTCATCCTTTTCATATAGGACTGGGCCTTTTGAAGCCAGCCCGATTTTGGGCACTTTGTTTTGCAAAAATTCCAGCGGTAATTTCTGGGTATTCAATTTTTTATATTTTTTTAATAGTTCAATGGATTCTTTTTGCGTATTAAAACTGTTCATTAAGATTAATGGAACATTGTATGCCTCCGACTGTCTCGCAATGATATCCAGAAAAGTTAACCGGTTTTTCACCACCAGCAGAGATTTTGCTTTTTTCAATCCCATACTGGTACCCAATCCGCCATTAAGTTTAATCATTACAGTCCCAGGAAGCGCTTTTTCGCCAAAGGAGCCATATTTTTGTGGTATATCATTCAAATTCAGTATATTATCCGGATTTTTTATATTAATTTTGGATATTAAAGATGAGTGACCGTTGATAAATTTTTCATAGTTGGTCATAAAATTTTGAATGCCAATTTCATGAATATTATGAGCCTGCATTTTTTCTCGAATTGCAATTTTTTTGTTTTCCACTGGGCATTTCCTTATTTAAGCCAATTATTTTCAACAAATGAATCATAGGAAAAAAGTACCAAATTATAAAATCCAAAGGCTTTGGACTGATCGATCTGCTGCTGAATTATCGCCAGTGGTTTGTTCCACAATCCAATGCCACAATAGACTTTTGAAGGTTCACATTGTTTTTGAACCCGTGATAAATTTTCTGTAAAATTTTCGACATTTTCTGCATAATTCATCAAGACCACATAATTCATCCAGCCCATATCCAACCACTTTTTCCAGTTTTGTCCATATTCATAATAGGCCTGGACCGGGTTTGGTTTGACGGCTGCACTCAGAACCAATGGGCGGCTTTGTATTTTTACCAAATCGGAAATATCCGCTACCAGGTCATCTATTTTTTGAGTTTTATATTCAATCCATTCTTCAGATTTTGTGAAGTCGCTGTTTATTCCCCCATTTTTTAATGAAAACTCCTCAATTCCTGCCAGATGATAGCCGCTTAATTCATTAAAGTATCTGATGTAGTCCAGGTGGATTCCGTCAATTCGGTATTGGTCGATTATTTCTTCAATAATTGCGAGAAGATACAAATTGGCTTTCATACACATGGGTGAAAGGTATATATGTCGAAAAGAAAGGTCTGACGGAGTCTGTCTGATTGTATCAAACCAATCAGGATGTTTATAAAACAGGTGAGATTGATTGCTTGGATCTTTGGGCGAAGTCCATAGTAAATAAATGTTAATCCAGGCATAGACCTGAATATTTTTTTGTGATGCCTGTTCAATAAAATATTGCAAAGGATCAAAAAAGGGCTCTATTTCAGGCGCCTTGGGTTCAATGGCAGAATTATAATAGGCATAACCTCTGCCCCTAACCTGAACATAGGCATGTTTTATGTTCAATTTTACAATATCGGCAATGACCTTATCAACACTGGCTTTGGTTTTCAGGTTGTGGCGGACAATCCAAAGGCCGTGTTGACCGGTCAACTTTTCAATAGCTGATGCCTGATTTATGATAAAAAAAATGGTAGTAATCAATACTACCATTTTTAATTTATTGTCAATTTGTGAAAACAATTTATAACCGGTTAGATTTACGCCTGTTCCGGTTGTTTGTAATCAACAAATTCAATTAACGATACAGGTGCGCTGTCATTTTTTCTAAATCCCAGTTTGATAATTCGTGTATAGCCACCCGGTCTGTCAATATACTGGGGAGCAATATGAGTGAACAAGCGATGCACCAAGTCCCGGTTTTGTAATACTTTGTATGCTTCTCTTCTGGCATGCAAAGAATCTTTTTTGCCCAATGTTATAAGTTTTTCAACATAACTTCTCAGTGCTTTTGCTTTTGCATCTGTAGTTTTGATCTTGCCATGCTCAATCATACAGATTGCCAGATTGTCCATCAAGGCTTTCCGATGACTTCTGCTTCTGCCTAATTTTGCTACTCTTTTCTGATGTCGCATAATTATTTTCCTCTATTACTATTCGTCTTCAGTAAGATATTTGTTTACTTCAATACCAAAGTCCAAATTCATGCTCTTCAATTTTTCTGTCAGTTCTGTCAAAGATTTGCGTCCGAAGTTTTTGAATTTCAACATATCGGCTTCAGTCAATTGTACCAACTGGGCAATTGATTTGATATTATTGGCTTTCAGACAGTTATAGGAACGAACTGAAAGTTCCATCTCATCAACAGATTTTTGTAGTAATTTCCGGACACGAACGGTCTCTTCATCGGCATTGTCTCTTTGAATTTTAACTGGTGTGGACTGTACTTTTGAAAATATAGCAAAATATTGTTGCAATACTTTGGATGCATAATCCAATGCATCTTCAGCAGTGATACTTCCGTCGGTAAAGATTTCCAGTGTCAATCTTTCCAATACTTCTCCCCTGGATGTACCTGGTAAATTTTCGACTTTAAAATTTACTTTGGTAATCGGAGAAAAGATTGAATCCATGAAGATGGTTCCAATGGGGCTGTCAGGTCGTTTATTTTTTTCAGCCGGAATCCATGAAACACCACTTCTATAGGTCAATTCCATGTTCATGTCTGCTTTTTCATTCATGGTGCAGATATATTTGTCGGGGTTTAAGACTTCCAGTTCATTGGTATCTTTGACCAGGTCCCGGGCTGTGATTATACCTTTACCTTTGAAATGCAGATCTAATCTATAGGTCGGATCTTCACTGACGATTCTGAAATTTACTTCTTTCAGGTTCAGGATGATTTCAAAAACATCTTCCTTGACACCGGGAATTGAAGCAAATTCGTGCAATACACCATCAATTTTGATGGAAGAAAAAGCCGCACCGGGAATTGATGTCAGCAAAACTCTTCTGAGTGCATTACCGAGAGTTGTTCCATAACCTTTGTTCAATGGCTGTACCAGAAATTTACCGTAATTACTTCCGGAAACTTCGCGAACCACTTTTGCAATAATTTTTTCCATAGTTGCCAACTTTTCCTTTTATTTTGAATAAAGTTCTACAACAAGCTGTTCATTAAAGTTCAATCCTAACTGGTCTCTTTGAGGAACTTCAAGAAAAACACCTTCCATTTTTGCTTTATCGAGAGATAGCCAGGGGTAAGTTTGATTTCCCACGCGACTCTGCATAGCTTCATGGATGAGGGCCATTTTTTTACTTTTCTGTCTCACTGAGATTTTGTCTCCAGGTTTTACTAAATAACTTGCTATGTCAACTTTTTTACCATTTACAAGAAAGTGTCCATGATTAACGAACTGTCTTGCCTGTGGTCTCGATGCTGCAAAGCCCAATCTGTAAACGACATTGTCTAGTCTGCGTTCCAATAATTGGATCATGTTGGTACCAGTAATACCAGCCATTCTCACAGCAGTCTGGTAAACTCTTTTGAATTGTTTTTCGTAAAGACCATAGGTAATTTTTATTTTTTGTTTTTCCTGCAACTGCGTTGCATAATCAGAAGGTCTGGCTCGACGTGAAGCCCCATGTTGTCCCGGAGGATAATTCTTTTTTTCCAAAATTTTATCATACTTCGGGTTGCCGAAAATGTTCTCACCAAATCTTCTAACGATTTTACCTCTTGGTCCAGTATATCTTGCCATCTTAATAAACTCCTATTAAACTCTTCTTTTCTTTGGTGGCCTACATCCATTGTGAGGTATAGGTGTAATGTCTTTGATTACAGAGATTTTCAATCCTGCTGTGTTTAAAGCACGGATCGCACCTTCTCTGCCACCACCTGGACCTTTTACTCTGACTTCAACTGTTCTTAAACCCATGTCATAAGCTTTTCTGGCAGCTTCTTCGGCTGCTTTTTGTGCTGCAAAAGGTGTGTTTTTTCTGGAACCTTTAAATCCTGCGGTTCCTGCACTTGCCCAAGAAAAAACATTGCCAAATGTATCGGATAAACTGATTACTGTATTATTAAATGTTGCTTTAATATTGGCAATTCCTTCAGGATTGACCTTTTTCTTTTTTCTTTTGATACCTTTTTTCGGTGGCAATTACAATCCTCCTTATATTACTTTAATTTTTCTAAATACTTATACTCTGCGACGAGTTTTTGCATTAGTTTTGGTTCTTTGTCCTCTTACAGGGAGGTGTCTTTTATGTCTAACGCCACGGTAACAATTGATTTCCATCAATCTTTTGATGTCCTGTTTGACTTTGTTTCTCAGGGCACCTTCTACTGTAATCTCGTTAGTGATGATTGTACGAATCTGTTTGACTTCCTGTTCAGTGAGGTCTTTGATTCTTTTTTCCCCATCTACACCAGCTTTGTCGAGGATATATTGCGCTGTGGTTACACCGATACCAAAAATGTAGGTTAAACCGATTTTTGATTTTTTGTTACTTGGTAAATCTATACCTGCTATTCGTGCCAAATCTACCTCCTAATCAACCTTGACGTTGTTTGTGTTTTGGGTTTTTACATATGATACGTACAACACCTTTGCGCTTGATTACTCTGCAATCTCTGCACATTTTTTTTACGGATGCTTTTACTTTCATATTGGTTCTTTCTTTTATTTTATTTATTTATATCTGTAAGTTATTCTTCCACGGGTCAAATCATAAGGTGAAAGCTCCAGTTTTACTTTATCACCAGGCAGGATTCTGATAAAATGCATACGCATTTTCCCAGATACATGGGCCAATACTTCATGTCCATTTTCCAACTGTACCCTGAAAGTAGCATTGGGCAGGTTCTCCCTGATTGTGCCATCTACTTCAATAGATTTTTCTTTTGCCATAATATTCTGTTTCACCTTTTTCTATATTGTCACCCATAATGAATGGACCATCCTCCGTGATAACGATACTGTGTTCAAAATGAGCACTTAACGATCGGTCAGCGGTCCTTACAGTCCAGCCATCAGAATCTGTAACCACTCTATGTCCACCGATATTGACCATCGGTTCGATTGCCAGAACCATTCCGGGCTTTAAAAGAGGCCCTTTTCCAGCAACGCCAAAGTTAGGAACTTCTGGCTCTTCATGCAAGTGTTCTCCTATTCCGTGGCCTACTAACGTTCTAACCACTGAATAACCAAAACCTTCCACATGTTTTTGGACTGCATGACCAATATCTGATAACCGATTTCCCAGAATTGCTTTTTCAATTCCTTTGTAGAGAGACTCACGGGTAGCATCCATGAGTCTTTGTGCGGCATCAGTTATTTTACCAACCGCAAAGGTCATTGCAGCATCGCCATAGTAACCATCTTTTTCGACACCAACATCAATACCGATTATATCTCCATCCTGAATGATCCTATCAGAAGGTATACCATGTACCACCTCTTCATTGATACTGGCACAGATACTGGCCGGAAAACCGTTGTAACCTTTAAAGGCTGGTCGGCCGCCTTCACTTCTGATAAAGGATTCAGCAATTGCATCAAGTTCTCTGGTGGTAATCCCTGGCTCTATCAGATTCCCCAGTTTTAACAGCGTCAAATAATTGATTCGGTTACTTTCCTTGAGCTTCGCAATTTCTGATTCAGTTCGAATATAAATCATAAAGTAGTTGACTATCTACGACTTCTTATTCTTCCGCTTTTCAAAAAACCGTCATAATGTCTCATCAGCAAATGAGACTCAATCTGTTGCAATGTATCCAAAGCAACACCGACGATAATGATGATACTGGTACCGCCAAAAAAGGAGGCCAGATTATAATCAACATTCATCACTTTGGTCAGTATGTATGGAAAAATTGCCACAATCGCTAAAAATATAGAGCCCGGTAAAGTCACTTTCGTAAGAATATTATCAATGAATTCGGCGGTTTTTTTACCAGGTCTGACCCCAGGAATGAAACCACCAGATTTTTTCATATTATCAGCAACTTCAATGGGATTAAATGCGATCGCTGTATAAAAATAGGTAAAGAAAACAATCATCAATCCAAACACGATCCAATATACCGGGTGGGTTACCGAAAAAACACTGGTCACCGCCTGAATAAAGGTGCTGTTTGGAAAAAAAGTAGCAAACGTGCTGGGAATGAACATAATGGCCTGCGCAAAGATGATTGGCATAACACCAGCTGTATTTACTCTCAATGGAATATGAGTCGCCTGTCCACCGTATACTTTTCGGCCCACAACGCGCTTGGCATATTGTACCGGAATTTTTCTTTTTCCCTGTGTGAGCAATACGACAAAAGCGACTACAGCGAATAGAATAATGATCAAGACCGCATCCGTCAGGAATCCTCTTACACCCTCACTGATCAGTGTAATTTCTGATACAATCACATTGGGAAATCTGGCAACAATCCCGATCATAATAATCAGTGAAATACCATTTCCGATTCCCCGCTCTGTTATTCTTTCACCAAGCCACATGATCAGTACTGTTCCTGTGGTCAGTGCCAACATCGTTAGTAAAGTAAAACCAATACCGGGATGAGGCACAACAGGTACAATTCTTCCGGACATTTGAACTGACATGGCAGGACTGGAAAGAAAGGTCGCCACACCCAAAGACTGAAGGGCAGCGATCAATATAGTACCATAACGAGTCAACTGAGTTATTTTCTTTCTACCTTCTTCACCTTCTTTTTGAAGCTTCTGAAAATAAGGTATTACTGAACCCAGTAGCTGTATGATAATCGAAGCACTGATGTAAGGCATGATACCGAGGGCAAATAAAGTGGCTTTGTTAAAAGCGCCGCCAGCAAACATATCATAGAGTCCAAACAACGTGTTTCCCATATTGCTCATAGCAGTTGCTAGTGCTTCCGTATTGATTCCGGGAATTGGTATATGAGCACCAACCCGAATTAAAATCAATATAGACAGGGTGTAGAGAATACGCTTCTTCAGTTCAGGTATTTTGAAAATACTCTGCAATTGATTCATCATACTAATTCAACCTTTCCACCGGCTTTTTCAATTTTTTCCTGTGCTGATGTACTAAAGGCATTTGCCACAATTGTTTTTGCACTGGTAATTTCGCCATTACCGAGAATTTTGACAGGACGATCAAGTGATTTGACCTTTCCTGCTGCCACCATTTCCTGGATGGTAATTCTTTCCAGTTCAATGGTATTCAGGGCGTCAAGATTGACCACCTGATATTCTGTACGAAAGTGGTTTTTAAATCCTCGTTTAGGTAATCTTCTATATATAGGCATTGTGCCGCCTTCCATCCAAGGACGGGATTTGGCGCCGGAGCGCTGTCCATAACCATTCTGTCCTCTGCCGGAAAAGTTGCCACGACGAGAACCATTGCCCCGTCCTTTTCTTTGTCTGCCTTTTATAGAACCTTCTGCATATGTTAATGAACTTAAATCCATAATGATTAACCTTCTACTTTTTCAGTTTTAATCAGGTGTGATACGACTTTGATCATACCTTCGATGGCCGGATTAAGGTCTTTGACTACCGATTGATGCATTTTTCTGATACCCAAAGCCTCAAGAGTTGCTTTATCTTTTTTCTTATAGCCAATCGTACTTTTTATCTGTGTGATTTTTATTTTACTCATCCTTGAAAAATCTCCTGAACAGTCTTACCTCTTTTTTTGGCTATCATGTATGGGTCTCTCAGTGAAAGCAGTGCTTTCATGGTAGCTTTGACAACGTTGTGCACATTGTTAGATCCGATACATTTCGTTAAAATATCACGAACACCAACCTGGTCCATTATGGCTCGGATTGTTGAACCCGCGATTACTCCAGTACCCGGAGAAGCTGGTTTCAACATGACCACAGCACCATCATATTTGACTTTGATGGTATGAGGAATGGTACCGTTGATGATTGGAATTTTTACGATATTCTTTTTGGCATCTTCTTTTCCTTTGGCAATGGCATTGATTACCTGTTTGGCTTTGCCCAATCCGATGCCGACATGGCCTTTACCGTCTCCAACTGCTACCACAGCATTGAATCCAAAGGTCCTACCACCTTTCACTACCTGAGATACTCGGTTGATTTTTATTACTTTTTCATCAAGTAATTCCAGTTTTGTGGGATCAATATACTTCAATCCAATTCTCCTTGATTAATTAAAATTTCAATCCTGCTTCTCTTGCTGCTTCGGCCAGTGCTTTAATTCTTCCATGATATTTATATCCACCTCTGTCAAAAACAACGGTGTTTATATCCTTTTCGAGAATTTTTGCGGCAGCAACTTTACCCACTACTGATGAAGTTTCGGTTTTGGTTGCTTTTTCTTTCAGCTCAGCTCGGACTTCTTTAGAGAGGTCGGATACTGTAAGAAGGGATTTTTGATTCAAATCATCTATCAGTTGGGCATAGATGTGATTTAAACTGCGAAAAACAGCCAGTCTTGGTTTTTCAGGTGTACCATAGATTTTCTTTCTGATCTGTTTTTTTCTACGCTCTCTGCCTAATATTTTTTGTGTTTTTTTACTCATTTTGACTCAATCCTTATTGTCCAACTTTTTTACCAGCTTTTCTGGTGATCAATTCGTCAGCGTATTTTATACCTTTGCCTTTATAGGGTTCTGGCGGGTATACTTCTCTTATTCTGGCTGCCAGCTGACCGACTTTTTGTTTATCAATACCACTCACTTTTATTTTTAAGTTGGCTGGAATTTCGATTTTCAGATCGTTTGATGGTGTAATTAAATAGGGATGTGAGTATCCCATGTTTAACATCAATGAATTACCTTTCATTTCAGCAGAAAAACCGACACCGTTGATGTGAAGCTCTTTGGAAAAGCCCTGGCTGACCCCTGAAATCATATTGGCGATGAGTTGTCTCATCAGGCCATGATAGGCCTTATCATTTTTTGTATCTGTGGGTCGGATAACGGTCAATTGGTTTCCTTCTGTTTCAATTTTGAACTCATCCTTGAAACTTCTGGACAATTTTCCAAGTTTTCCTTCTACTGATACCAGGCTGCCTTTAATGTCAACTTTTACACCGTCAGGAATTGTAATAGATTTTTTTCCGATTTTTGACACGATATTACTCCTTTTCTTTGATTACCAGATATAGCAGAGGACTTCACCGCCAATATTATTGGCTTTGGCAACTTTATCGGTAATAATACCTTGTGAAGTTGTCAGGATCGTGATTCCGAGGCCGTTTAAAGTTCTGGGTATCTCGTCTTTGCCTACGTAATATCTTTTACTCGGCTTGCTGGCACGTTTTAAACCTTCAATAACAGGCGTACCTTCTTTATCATATTTCAAAAAGATTCTTAAAAAATCTTGCAACCCGTCTTTTACAATTATGAAGTCTTTGATATAACCTTCATGTTTTAAAATCAGGGATATTTTTTTCTTTACGTTGGAAGCAGGAACGTCAACCCAAGGTTTATTTTTGGCTTGCGCGTTTCTGATTCTTGTTAAATAATCTGCAATTGGATCTGTTACAGGCATTCTATCTTCTCCTTACCAACTTGCTTTGGTTACACCAGGAATTTCACCTCTTAATGCCATTTCTCTGAAGCATAATCTGCAAAGCCCGAATTTACGATAATAACTTCTAGGACGTCCGCATTTGATACAACGGTGGATTTTACGAGTTGAAAATTTTGGTTTTCTTTTTGCTTTTGCAATCAATGATTTTTTAGCCATTATCTTTTCTCCGCTTAATTCTTAAGTTTCTTTTTAAACGGGAAACCAAATGATTTGAGAAGTTCATAAGCTTCTTTATCGGTTTTGGCTGTGGTGGTAATTGTAATGTTCAAACCGTGGATCTTATCAACTCTTTCGTAATTGATTTCCGGAAAAATGATGTGTTCTTTGATTCCCAGTGAAAAATTTCCCCGGCCATCAAAGGATTTGTCAGAAATTCCTGAAAAATCTTTTACACGCGGCAGAGCGATACTGATCAATCTATCCAAAAATTCATACATTCTTTCTTTGCGCAGGTTTACAAAACAACCAACTGGTTCTCCCTGGCGAATTTTGAAATTGGATACCGCCTTCTTGGCTTTGGTAGCCACAGGATTTTGGCCGGTGATCAATGCCAGGTCTTCCATAACTATTTTGAAAAAATTAGGCTCATTTTTTGCGTCACCAACACCAACGCTGACTGTTATTTTTTCGAGTTTTGGAACTTCCATAACATTTTTATATCCCAGGTTTTCTTTAAGTTGGGATAGGATTTCTGTCTGATATTTTTCCAGCAGTCTAGGTGTTTTTTTTGCTTGTTCTGACACTTATAACTCCTTAACTATATGCTGTCTATAAGTTCGCCAGTTTTTTTAGAAACGCGAACTTTTTTACCGTCGTTTAATTTTTTATAACCAACTTTTGTCACTTTTCCTTCGAAAACCAAAGCAACGTTTGACAAATCGATTGGTGCTTCTTTTTCAATGATACCGCCTTTGGGATTATCCTGAGTCGGTCTTGTATGTCTTTTGATCATGTTTATTCCTTCAATAATCAGACGATTTTTTGTGGGATAAACTGCCAGGACGCGACCTTCTTTTCCCTTATCATTTCCGGCGATTACTTTTACCGTATCATTTTTTTTGATTCGCTGCATTTATCAGTCTCCTTTAAAGCACTTCCGGAGCCATTGAGACGATTTTCATGAACTCTTTATCACGAAGTTCTCTGGCTACGGGTCCAAAAATACGTGTTCCCTTAGGTTCTTTGTTATTGTCAATGATTACAACTGAATTTTCATCAAATCTGATGTAGGTTCCGTCTTTTCTTCTGACTTCTTTCGCAGTGCGAACGATGACAGCTTTCTGGACTTCTCCTTTTTTGACAACACCACCCGGGGAGGCTTGTTTTACAGTAACAGTTATCACATCACCGAGAGTGGCTGTTTTTTTGCCAGTGCCACCGCCAATACCAATGCAAAGCACTTTTTTTGCTCCGGTGTTATCCGCTACATTCAAAATAGTTTCTGTTTGAATCATTTCCTGTTACCTCTTTTTTATTGACCTAAAATTTCAATCAGGCGCCATCTTTTTTTTCTGCTGAGGGGCCTTGATTCTTCAATTTTCACTGTATCACCGATGTTGCATTTGTTTTCGGGATCGTGGGCAAAGAACTTAGATCTTTTTTTAACGTATTTTTTATACAGTGGATGTTTGATCTTGTTTTCTATGGATACAACAATGGTTTTGTCCATTTTATTGCTGATTACTGTACCCGTTAGTCTTTTTCTTGTTGTTTCGGCACTCATCTATAACTTTCCTTCTTATTTTCTAATACCAATTTCATATTCACGAAGAACAGTTTTGATCTGAGCGATTTCACGGCGAATTTCTCTGATTTTGATAGGATTTTCCAACTGTTGCATCGCTTTTTGGAAACGTAAATTTTCCAGGGCATCGGTATCATCGTGTAATTTTGCTTTTAACTCATCAACGGAAAGTTCTCTTAATTGCTCTTTTTTCACAATTAACTCCTAATATTCTTTTCTGGTAACAAGTTTTGTTTTAATCGGCAACTTGTGAGAAACTTTATCAGCAAGTTTTTTAATGTCGATTTCACTTGATTCTACTTCAAATAGAATTCTACCAGGTTTTACGACTGCTACCCAATATTCCGGAGTACCTTTACCTTTTCCCATACGAGTTTCAGCGGGTGTTGTGGTGACAGGTTTATCTGGAAATATTCTGATCCAGGATTTACCGTTTTTCCTAATTTCACGAGAAATAACAACACGACATGCTTCAATCTGTCTGGAGGTAATCCAGCCGGGTTCCAGGGCTTTGATACCATACTGGCCAAAAGCGACAGTACTTCCTTTGACAGCAATTCCTTTTCTTCTGCCTCTTTGTTGCTTTCTGTATTTTACTTTTTGTGGTACTAACATTTCTTAATCCTTAATTTACTTTGAAGTTTTTTCTCCGTTACAGATCCAAACTTTAATACCAATCAGTCCATAGGTTGTCGGTGCGGCTATTGAGGCATAATCAATATCGGCCCTCAGTGTCTGGAGTGGCACTCTTCCTTCGCTGAAAGATTCAACGCGGGACATGTCAGCACCGCCAATACGACCTTTTACCTGGATTTTGATACCATCAGATCCCATTCTCATTGCACTTTTCATGGCCTGTTTGACCACTTTCCGGTGTGAAGCTTTTTTAGAAATCTGTTGCGCAATGCTCTGACCGACTAAAGTTGCATCCAATTCGGGTCTTTTGACTTCAGTTACATTAATTTGAACATTTGTGTTTGTTAGTTTCTGTAATTCCATTTTTAATTGGTCAACTTCCTGACCTTTTTTTCCAATGACAATTCCAGGACGTGCTGTATTGATGACAACGGTGATCTTTTTTGATGTTCGGTGAATATCAAGTGAAGAAATACCCGCATTTGGTAGTCTGTTGTTGACATATTCTCTAAGTTTAATGTCTTCTGCGAGTTTGTCTTTGAAATTCTTTTCGTCAAACCAGATACTTTTCCATTCTTTGTTGTATCCGACTCTCATTCCTATTGGATTAACTTTTTGACCCAAAAATGACCTCCGGTTTAATTGTTTTTCTTATCATCTTTTTCAGCCACAACAACCGTCAAATGACTGGTTCTCTTGCGAATGATCGTGGCGCGTCCCATGGCTGTCGGTCGGAATCTTCTGGCTGTTGGGCCTTCATTGACAAAGATTGATTTAATAAACAAATCTTCAGGTTCAAGATGTCCGCCTTCATCTGTGTTTAACAAGTTTGATACTGCTGATCTCAGCGTTTTTTCGATTTGAAGAGATGCTTTTTTATTGCTGAAATGCAATGTATTTAAAGCAAACTCCAATTTTTTGCCTCGGATCATATCGCAGACTTGTCTGACTTTTCTAGCCGATTGTCTTATGTTTCTTTGAATTGCTCTTGCTTCCATTTTGCTCAACTTCTTTTAATTGTTACTTTTTCTTATGGCCTCTGAAAGTTCTGGTAATTGCAAATTCGCCCAATTTGTGGCCGACCATATTTTCAGTCACAAAGACCGGGATAAATTTGTTTCCATTGTGAACTGCCATTGTATAACCAACAAAGTCAGGTGAGATTGTTGAGCTTCTTGCCCAAGTCTTGATTACTTGTTTTTTGCCTGATTCTTCCATCTTTTGAATCTTTTTTGCAAGACTTTCATTAATGTATGGGCCTTTTTTAATAGAACGACTCATTTAGTAATCTCCTAACTATTTTTTCCGTCTTTTAACGATAAACTTATCACTAGGTTTGTTTTTCTTGCGGGTCTTCAGACCTTTGGACTTTTGACCCCAGGGTGAAACTGGATGACCACCACCAGAAGAACGACCTTCTCCACCACCCATTGGATGGTCGACAGGGTTCATTACAACACCTCTAACTTTGGGTCTGCGACCTCTGTGACGGTTCATTCCGGCTTTTCCAAGTGTTACGTTTTCGTGATCAGTATTGCCAACGGTCCCTATGGTGGCCATACAGTCTTTCTGCACGATTCTCATTTCACCGGAAGGCATGTTCAACGTTACATATTTACCTTCTTTTGCCACTAATTTTGCGTAGGAGCCAGCGCTGCGGGCAATCTGCGCACCTTTCCCCGGATACATTTCAACATTGTGTACAACAGTACCTGTTGGAATGTTTACCAGGGGTAAAGCATTACCTTTTTTAATAGGAACTTCTTTACCTGAAATAATCTGGTCGCCTACAGTGATTCCCAGTGGAGCGATAATGTAACGCTTCTCGCCATCGGCGTAAGATAATAATGCAATATGGGCTGACCTGTTTGGATCATACTCAATGCCTTTGACAGTGGCTGGAATATCATATTTATCTCTTTTAAAATCGATAATTCTGTATTTTCTTTTGGAACCACCACCAATGTGTCTGGAAGTAACCCTTCCATTATTATTTCTGCCACCGGTTTTTTTGAGGGTTGACAATAAACTCTTTTCGGGTTCGAATTTTGTCAATTCTTCAAAAGAATTATATGTCTGAAATCTCTGTCCCGGCGTGTTCGGTTTTAGTTTTCTTATACCCATGATTTATACCGCTGTTTCTCCTTGATAGAAATCAATAGAATCTTCTTTGTGTAAGGTGACGATTGCTTTTTTCCAATCTCTTCTACGACCTCTGGTTCTGATAACTCTACCACCACTTCTGACACTCATTTCTTTTCTTTTGCCTTTGACATTGATTGTGGTTACATCGGTGACTTTGACATCAAACTTTTTCTCAATGGCATCCTTGATTTGAAGCTTGTTGGCATCCTTAGTTACCTCAAAGGCATATTTTTTCAAATCTTCACTCATAAGAGTGACTTTTTCTGTCAAAATGGGTCTGATAATTACTGATTTAATTTTCTGCATTTCATTTTCCCAATCAATTATTTAAGACAGTCATTCAATTGTAAAAGACCATCTTTATCGATTAGCACAATGTCATTTCTCATGATCGTATACGTAGATGCTTTTACTGCTTCCAGTGTACTTACATTAGGAAAGTTCCTAGAAGCCAGATAAAAGTTTTCATTTATATCTGAGGTTAGAAATAATATTTTTTTGCTATCGACTTCTAAATTTGTCAGCAAGTTTCTGACATTTTTAGTTTTGTGGTCTGCATAATTGAAATCTTCCAAAACTTTAATGTTTTGGTCTTTCAATTTCAGTGATAAAGCACTGCGTCTGGCCAAAAGTTTTACCTTCTTATTGATTTTTGAAGTGTATTTATGCGGCTTTGGTCCAAATACAACACCACCACCGACCCATACCGGACTTCTTCTGGAACCGGCACGAGCGACGCCACGTCCTTTTTGTGGCCAGGGTTTTTTTCCACCCCCGCGTTTTTCAGCCCGGGTTTTGGTAGAATGGGTTCCCTGTCTTAAGTTTTTTAATTCTGACTTTACTGATAGATAAATCGAATGTTCATGGGGTTCAATATCGAACACAAGATCATCTATTTTCAATATTTCGTCAGTTTTTTTACCTTCTTTATTATAAACAACGAAATCCATGCTTATTTTTCCTGCTTGCGAATAGTTAAAATACCATTTTTGCCACCAGGAACGGCACCTTTGATGTACAGCAGATTGTTTGCTTCATCAATTTTGACCAATTCCAGGTTGGAGACAGTTTTCCTCTTATTGCCCGTTTGACCGGCCATTCTCATGCCTTTGATAACCCGGGAAGGATATGCGGAGGCACCAATTGATCCCGGCGCTCTTCTTCGGTCACTCTGACCATGAGTGGTCTGGGCACCAGAAAAATTATGTCTTTTCATTACACCCTGAAAACCTTTACCTTTACTTGTTCCAGTGACTTTTAGTTTGTCGCCGATTTTGAATTTGGATACTGTTATTTCTGCACCATCGACCATGATGTCCTGATCAGCATCTTTCAGCTCTGCTAATGTCCTGTAATATCCGGTATTATGTTTTTCAAAATGTCCTTTTTCCGGTTTGATCATCAGACGTTCAGGTTTTTCTTCAAATCCGATTTGGGCAGCATTATAACCATCTGTTTCAACTGTTTTTACCTGCACAACTTTACAGGGACCAGCTTCCACAACAGTGACAGGTATTATATTGCCATTTTGGGTAAAAACCTGACTCATTCCTATTTTTTTTCCTAATATTCCTAGCATATTGTTGAACTCTTCTAAAATTATACTTTTATTTCAATATCAACACCGGCTGGTAAGTCCAGTCTCATTAATGCGTCAACAGTTTTTGAAGTGGAATTCATGATATCGACTAATCGTTTATGAATTTTTGTCTGAAACTGTTCACGTGATTTTTTATTCACATGGGGTGAACGCAATACGGTGTATATAGTTTTCTTAGTAGGTAATGGTATAGGACCAGAAACTACTGCACCTGTTGATTTTGCTGTTGCTACGATTTTCTGTGTACTTTTGTCCAGCAGATTGTGATCGTAAGCTTTCAAATTAATTCTGATTTTTTGACCAGGCACTTGTTCTACTCCTTATTCAATGATTTCGCCGACGACACCAGCACCAACAGTTCGGCCACCCTCACGGATCGCAAATCTCAATCCCTGCTCCATCGCTAT
>JAFGTP010000041.1 GCA_016934035.1 Fidelibacterota bacterium | reverse complement strand
CTGCGACTAATTGATGATTGCGTGACTTTTTGGGTTGGAACTTCGAAAGTATTCAAATAATCCTGGCGGCTTATTTGAAAAGCGAATTGCAAATTCGCTCTACAAATTTTAAATTTCCACGCCTTTACAAAAAAAATATAAATTTTGGGAACAAAATTTTTATTGGTTCAAAAAAGTAATGTTTACGAATACAAAGATGTTACAATTTAATAGTAGTAGTAATGGAACCTGAATTAAGAATAAGGGGTAAACATGATTCGAATTGAAAAACTCAAAAAGTCATACGACACAGTCGATGCTGTCAAAGGAATTGATTTTGTCGTCAATGATGGAGAGATTCTGGGTTTTCTGGGGCCCAATGGCGCCGGTAAAACAACCACACTGCGCATGATAACTTCCTATCTCTCACCTACGGAAGGCAATGTGAAAATTGATGATCTGGATGTAACGGAAAATTCCGATGAAACCCGAAAATTGATCGGGTATCTGCCGGAGCACAATCCGCTTTATGATGATATGATCGTCTATGATTTTTTGGAATTTGTCAGCAAAGCCAGACAAATTGATCCCAAAGATTTTCCTGTACGATTACGGGAAGTTATTGATCTATGTGGTCTGAAAAAAGTCATTCACCGGCCGATTCGTGAATTATCCAAAGGCTATCGCCAGAGAGTTGGCCTGGCCCAGGCGATTATCCATGATCCCAAAATATTGATTCTCGATGAGCCGACGACCGGACTGGACCCGAACCAGATTGTGGAAATCCGGGAACTGATCAAGGCGCTGGGCAAAGAAAAAACAGTGATCATTTCCAGTCATATTCTGCAGGAAATCCAGGCGGTTGCTGACCGCACGATCATTATTAACAACGGTGAAATTGCTGCCGATGGCACCGTTGAAGAATTGATGAGCAGTTTCCAGGGGCATACTCAATTGGAACTGGAACTACTGAACGCCTCAGATGAGGATATCCATAATATTGTCACGGTGAATGAAAGTATTACGATCAGCACCATTGAAAAAAAAGAGGCCTTAAAATATGTCAAACTGGAATACCCAAATACCATTGATCCTCGTGAAATTATTTTTGATTATGCCAATCGTAAAAACTGGAAAATCCTGGAAATGAGCCGTCACAAGGTCAGTCTTGAAGATGTTTTCCGTAACCTGACGGTAGAAGGAGGTGCTGCTGATGCGAAGTAATGTTGGTACAATTTTCAAGAAGGAACTTCAATCCCTGTTTAACTCGCCTGTGGCTTATATCACCATCATCGTCTTTTTGTTGATCAACAGCTGGTTTTTTATCAGCACATTTTTCCTGATCAATCAATCGGACCTGCGTCAATTATTCAACATTGTGCCGTTGACTTTTTTATTTTTTGTGCCGGCAATTACCATGAGTCTTGTGGCCAAAGAAAAAAATGACGGGACCCTGGAATTCCTGACCACCATGCCAATATCAGACAGTGAAATTGTCACCGGAAAGTTTCTGGCGGCCCTGGCCCTCCTGGGAACGGCCCTGTTATTTACACTGGTGCATTTTTTCACCTTGTTGATTGTGGGCAATAATTTTGATTTCGGGGCCCTGGTCTGCGGATATATCGGCTTGCTGATTTTGGGAGCGGCTTATACTTCTATTGGTATTTTTGCCAGCACCATTACCGACAATCAGATAACGGCTTTTATCCTGGGTTTTCTGATCATTTTTGTCTTTTTCATTATGGACAAAATTCTGATTTTTATTCCGGGTTTTCTGACCTCCACCATACAGTACCTGAGTGTCGATTATCACCTGGGAAATATTACCAAGGGTGTGATGGATACACGTAACCTGGTTTATTTTGCGTCCTTGATCAGTTTCTTTCTGCTGGTCAGTATTCGAATTCTGGAAATGAGAAAGTGGAGGTAAGCCATGACACAGATTCACAATAAAAAACAGTTTATCACGTATATTTTACTTATTTTGGCCATTATTGTTATTTTCAATATTGCCCTGCGTTCGCTCTTTTTTCGTGTTGATCTGACCCGGGAAAATGTGTATTCGCTCTCTCATTCCAGCAAAACCGTCATCAGAAAACTGGACGACCGTATGATTGCCAGGGTTTTTTATTCAGATAATTTGCCGGGGCAATATGCCAATTCCCGCCGTTATCTTCAGGACCTTTTGGAAGAATACCAGGCCTATTCCAAAGGCCGGTTCCATTTTGAATTTATCAATCCGGATGAAGATCAAGATGCCATGCGGGAGGCCCAGTCCTATCAGATTCCCCCAATCCAGTTACAGGTCATTGAAAATGACAAACTGGAAGTCAAGAAAGTATACATGGGGCTGGTGCTGTTGTACAATGACAAAAAGGAGACCCTGCCGGTCATTCAGAGTACTACCGGTGTGGAATATGACTTGACAGCCGCCATCAAGAAACTGACAGCTGTGGGGATGAATACCATTGGTGTTTACACCGGAAATACCAGTATCAAAACGGAACAATTAGAGGAAATTTTACGGCAAACCTACAATGTCCGCAATGTGGGCCTGGAAAATGAAATTCCCACAGATATTACAACACTCCTGGTAAATGGAGTGACGGATTCCCTCAGTGAAGAAGAACTCTTTAATCTGGACCAGTACCTCATGCGGGGCGGGAAATTATTTCTGGGCGTGTCCCGTATTGATGCCCAGCTTCAGCAGGGGATCGGCAATGAATTAAAAACCAATTTTTATGATTTTCTGGCTCATTATGGTATTCTTGTGGGGCGGGACCTGCTGATTGACAAGCGCTGCGGGCAAATCCAGATTCAGCAGAAACAGGGGTTTTTCTCCTTTTCTTCTGCCATCAATTATCCGCCATTTATTCTGGTGCAAAAATTCAATGAAGATCATATCATCGTCAAAGACCTGGAAGAAACACGACTGTTCTTCACCAATGCCATCAATTCATCCAAAGGTGATGATTCCTTTATCCCTCTGATGAAGACTTCAGAGCGGACCGGCTTAATAACTCCCGGTCAGGTACCCCAGATGATGTACGGCCAGTACACCATGGCCGAAGGCTACAATATTATGCCGGACATCAAAAATTCACCTCAGTACACCAATCCGGCGATGAACAATTTTTCTGAGCCTTCACAGACCATTGCCGGACTTTTTCAAGGCGGGTTTACCTCCTTTTTCGCTGACAGTAGTGATCAAAATTCAAAGGAGACTTTTATCGGTTCTATCAATGACGGGCAGATTATTGTTGTCGGAGACAATGAATTTCTGAATGATCAGGCCGCCGGAGGTATTGAATCCAATCTCAATTTTATAATCAATAGTATCGACTATCTTTCCGGCGACCAGGAACTGATTGATATCCGTTCACGCACGGTTACCTCCAGGCCTCTGGATGAATTGTCAAAATCCAGCCGCACTTTCTGGAAATGGCTGAATATTCTTCTGCCGTCCGTTCTTGTAATTTTCTATGGATTATTCCGAATGAGACAGAACAAAGCCAAAAGAAAAATGATGGAGGAAATTTATGGCCGCTAAAAATCCCTGGACCCAATATATTCTTTTATTGATTGCTGCTTTGATATTGCTGGGCGTCAATTTTATGAAAAACAGGAAATATGTACAAAAAACGGAACCCATTTTTGAACTCAAGGCCGATGAGGTGGTGGAAATCACAGTGGCCAAAGACACCCTTGCCGTATCCTTGGCCAAAGCGGACACCCTTTGGATCTTTGCTACCGCTGATACCGGTGAAGTAAACCAAAGCAGAATTGAGAACTTTTTGAAAAATATCGTTGAGGATGGTCAATATTCCGGCTTTCAGACCAGTAACCCGGAAAAATACAGCGAATATGGCATTGATGATGAAAAAGCAACAAAAGTGACGCTGAAACTGGCTGATGCCAGCGAAAAGACCTTTTACGCCTCCCGCTCAAAATCCGGCTGGACCCATGACTATATTCGTTTTGAAAAGGATTCCAAAGTCTATATCACAACGAAAAAAATCATGATTTATTTTTCCGAAAGAGCCGGCTTCTGGCGAAAATAGTCCCTGTAATCGCCGGCTGGCAATCAGAAATAGAGAAAAGGCTGCTCATGGGAGTGGCCTTTTTTTTTGTTTTGAGTTATCGAAATTCCGAATTATTTTAATCTTTCTCCTTGAAATTGCAGGTTAAAAATAATAAAATCCGAATATCATTATTATTCAGGGAGCACCAATGAAATTTATCAAGGCCTATATCAAATCCATGCGACTCTACTATTCCTTTATCACCGGCATCGCTGGCTGGATCGGTGTGGCCCATTATGAACATATTGTCAAAGAATTCCGGACGGTGGAGGTCATGCCTGGTGAAGAGCGCAAGGGTATTATTTTGGTTTTGCTCTTCCTGTCCTGGGGAATCAACCAGATTTTCAATGATTACCTGGGAAGAAAAGAAGACGCCATCAATGCGCCTCACCGGCCTATGGTGACCGGCGAACTAAACCCTGTTGCAGCCCTGACTCTGTCAACCTTTTTGATGCTGGGGGCCGGGCTGGTGACGTGGCTATATCTGGAACCGGTGGCCATCATACCTCTCCTGCTGGGTGTTTTACTTAACATAATTTACGAGTATGCAAAGGGATGCGGGATCTGGGGCAATGTGATATTCGGATTGATGATTGCCCAATGTACAGCCTTTGGTTTTCTGGCCTCCGGGCCGACCCAGGCACCCTATTTTACCGAAAGCCGGATGGCTGTACTGAGTATTGTCTGGCTGATGAATGGTCTAATGACCTTTTATACCTATTTTAAAGATTATGAAGGCGATAAAGCTGCCGGAAAAAAGACACTGGTTGTAGAATACGGGCTGGAAAAATCACGGTTCATTGCCATTTTTGCTTCGATTTTGCCCGGAGTTTTATTTCTTGTGCTTTATTTTACCAACCAGATCATCGCCAGGATCAATCCGATCTTTATTATTTTGGGCCTCATCACCCTTTTTCTGGAAATTCAAACCGGCTGGTTATATTACAAAAGTCCCAAAGGTAAAGTGACTTATTATGCGCTGGCAACCAATTTCCGCGCCTGTGCCTGTGGTCAGGCGACCTTTATTGCCCTGAACAATACAGAACTGGCCATGGTGCTTTTTTTGATTTCCTATGTTTTTGTCGGCTTTTTATTCAATCTGCATTCCGATGTGAAAGGGTAGTTTTTGAAACCGGAACCTGAAGCAACGGCAAAAAAACCATGATTTTTTCTTTCGCAAAAATAGGCAACCTGGCGCTCGAAAACCGTCTCATTCGGGCTGCAACTTTTGAGGGACTGTGTGATCAGAAGGGAAATCCGGGAAAAGCTTACGCAGAGTTCTACGGGTATCTGGCCAAACAGGAAATTGGCGCTATCATCACCGGTTTTGCTTTTGTGGAAAAAGAAGGACGTGCGGTCCACCCCGGACAGGCCGGTATCGACGAAATAGACAAAATTCCATTATTCCAAAATGTGACTGACAGGGTCCACCAAGAAGGTGGAAAAATTATATTACAGATCGCCCACACAGGCCGGCAGACTAGTTCCAAAGCGACAGGTGGCAAGGTCTGGGGCGTTTCGGGTAAAAAATCACCCTATTTTCAATCTGAACCCCAAATGTTGGACCATGATAAAATTACAGAGATTATACACCATTTTGCCATGTCTTCCTGCTATGCCCGGGAAGCAGGGTTTGACGGAATTCAGTTGCATGGCGCCCACGGCTATCTGATTCACCAGTTTTTGGACCCGAAAATCAACAGGCGTGCGGACATTTTTGGAAACCGGACGGAATTCCTACACCGTGTGATTGCGGCTATCCGTGAAAAATGCGGCGTGGATTTTCCTTTGCTGATAAAAATCAGTGCCGATGAGAAGGACCGGAAAGGTTTCCGGAAGACCATTGCATTTCTGGATACTCAGCCAGTTGATGCCATTGAAATCAGCTACGGATCCATGGAAAATGCGCTGAATATTTTCCGTGGTAAAAGTCTTCCTCTCGATATCATTTCCCTATATAATTTCAGGTACAGGTCTGAAAATCCGGTCCGGCGCTGGCTGTGGAAAAAACTGGCTGCTCCTGTGCTGTCCCGCAAAATCATTGCTTTTTCACCGACGTATAACCTGGAGTATGCTAAAATCGCCCGGGAACTGACTTCAAAACCTATTATTTGCGTTGGCGGTTTTCGGTCCGGAACAGAAATAGAGCATGCGCTTTCAAAAAGAGATACGGATTTTGTTTCTTTATGCCGTCCGCTGCTGTGTGAGCCGGATTTTGTAAAAAAATTAAAAAAGGATATTCGATATCGATCAAAATGCCAGGATTGTAATATCTGTGCGGTTATGTGTGACTCTGAATTTGCCACCCGGTGCTACCATGGACATGAAGATTGGAATCATTGATGAAGAATTAATTTAATAATGAATCAAAGAAGGAACGAAATGATGACTTTTCCACAAAAAATAATCTCACTGATTCAGGAGAACAGCGATAAAGCCGGAGATATTACTCCGGAAACAGATATCTGGAAGGATATCCAAATCGATTCACTGGATTTTCTGATGATTGTCGATGCCATCGAGGACGAATTCAATATTGCTATCACCGACGAGGCAGTTAAAAAAGTCCGGACTATCTCAGCGCTCTGTGCCAAACTGGAAGAGATGTTTCCGGGAATATCCGATGAATACCGTGGATGATCGTTTTTTTATCGACAAATCCCTGGCGGACCTTCTGGATTTTAATCCCTATTATCCGCTGGTTCATTCCGGTATCGCCGGTGAAATTTTGATTGGCCGGGAAAAATATTTCGACCTGGCCTCCAATGACTATCTTGGTCTTGCCTCCCGTCCGGAACTCAAGGAAGCACTGATTGCAGGGGTTAAAAAATATGGCGCCTCAGGCTGCGGAACACCTATTGCCACGGGATATTCCACTCTTTTTTATGAAACCGAACAGAAATTATCAGAATTTTTGCAATTGCAGGATTCAGTCCTTTTCCCTTCCTGTTATCAGGCAAATGTGGGGCTTTTTCCAGCCCTTGCCAGACCGGGGGACCTGATTATTTTCGACCACTATGTACATGCCTCGCTGGTGCAGGGAATCCGGTCAGCCGGCTGCAGGGTGAAACCCTTTCGGCATAATGACCCGGAGCACCTGGAAAAAGTCCTTCTGCGGTCTGATGGTTTTGACCGGATTTTTGTCGTGACGGAATCAGTCTTTTCCACCGAAGGGACCGTGGCCCCTTTTGAGAAAATTGTAAAAATCTGCCGGGATTTCGATGCCCTTCCGGTCATTGATGATTCCCACGGGATTGGTGTTATGGGCCATCGGGGCCGGGGAATATTGGAATACTGTCAGATTGATGAATACGATGGTTTATACACCGCTTCATTGGGTAAAGCCCTCGCCAACTGCGGCGGTGTCGTTGCCGGGCCAAAGCAAATTATTGATTATTTGAGATATTCCTGCGGCGGACTGATCTATTCCACTGCGGTGCCACCGTCGATATTATGCGGAATTGGCAAGGTTCTGGATATCATCAGCCGGGATTTTTCCCGGTTGATGAAAAAAATGTGGTCTGCAAAAGCACAAATTGAAGCAGCCTGTATCAAGGTTGGATTGGATGTGAGCCGGGGAAAGGCCCCCATTATTTCTATCCGCTGTGAAAGTCCGCTGGAAACCCTTCGTCTGACCCAGAAATTCTATGAAAACCACATCCTCACGACGCCCTTTATACCTCCATCGGTGCCGCCGGGCAGCGGTGTCGTCCGATTGATTGCCGGAGCGAAACTGAAGAAAAGCCAGATAGAGACAATTCTTGACGTGATTGGTAAACTGAAATGAAATTTTTCCTGGTCATGAATCCCGGATCACGGTCCGGCAAAAGTAAAAAACTTTTCCAAAAAATTTTTGATTTTCTGGAAAACCAGGCAGTGGATTATGATTATAAAATCACCTCAAGTCTGGATTCAGCCCGTGAATATTCCGTTGCAGCCAATCAAAAAAAGTATGATGCCATTATCGCTGTGGGGGGTGACGGCACAATCAACAAGGTGGTCAATGGTTTTTTCGATGACAAAGGCCGGCGAATATCAACTGCGAAACTGGGTGTGCTCTATACCGGCACCAGTCCCGATTTTTGTAAAAGTTATGACCTTCCCTGGAAAGATATTGATGTGGCCTTAGAGGTCTTGGTGCGGGGAAATTTTCGCAAGATCAATATCGGACGGATTGTACTGCATGAGAAGCTAAATTCCCCACTGCCGGTTGTAAGATATTTTGCCTGCTGTGCCAATCTGGGACTGGGTGCCACTCTGGCCCGAGGGGCCAACAACGGTATTCGAAAATATATCGGTGATAATGCGGGAACTTTTCTATCCTTGCTCAAGACCCTGGCAACTTACCGTCCCAATCAATTTCGGATCAAGGTCGATGGCCGGAATATGGAGACAGATTCCCTCCACAACCTCTCAGTCGGGTTGACAAAATATATTGCCTCGGGGATTAAAGTGGCCCATGACTTACCGTTGACAGGGAAAAATTTTTATATCCTTATGATTAAAAATATGCAATTGAAAAACCTGCCCGAGGTGTTTCAAAAAATCTATTCCGGGAAAAAAATAATCAACAATCAGGTGGTCTCTTTGGATTATATCAACGAAATTGAAATCGATGAAAATAAACAAAATCCGGAAGTGGAATTTGATGGTGATCCCCATGGATATCTGCCCTGCAAAATTGAACTTTCACAGGACCAGTTGGAGTTAATTTGCTGATAGAAAACAACATCTTAAGTATTTTGAACCATATCATTTCCGGCAGATGTAAAAGCCTGGATAAAAACATTCAGGATTCTGTGTCCTTTCGGGCCGGCTCGGACCAGCTTTTGTTTACCATCGATGATTTCTCTGAAGAGGACCAGTTTCGTGAAAATAGGCCCGATGCCATGGGATGGAATATGGTTATGGGTGCAACAAGCGATATTCTGGCGGCTGGAGGGACACCAAAGTATATCGGACACAGTCTGGTCGTCCAGGAAAACTGGTCTGAGGACTATATTACCCGACTGGCCCAGGGAATGGCTGATGCCATCAAGACCTGCGGGATGACTTTTATCGGGGGCGATCTGGGCCGGTCTGAAAGGTGGAACTATACAGCTTCAGTGATTGGGGAGGCGCCGGACAGGGCACTCAATCGGTTGGGCGCCAGGCCCGGGGATCGAATCTATTTGTCGGGAAAGATCGGTGCCGGGAATTTTGAAGCAGCCCTGAAACTCTATGAGGAAAAACTGAAATGGTCCGGCCTTTTGAATTCCATAAAAATAAAATTTCCTTTTCGGCTGGCCCATGCCGGGGTGATGAAGGATTTTGCCAGCTGTGCCATTGATACCAGCGATGGCGTTTTCAACGGTTTGAATACCCTTTCATCATTGAATGGTGTTGGTTATGAAGTACAGGATTTACCAACTATTGCAAAAGCCACGCTGCTGGCAAAATTTTTATCTCTGCCAAAAGAATTATTGTTTCTTGGAGAATGTGGTGAATATGAACTGCTGTTTTGCGTCAATGAAGCATTGGTGCCGGCCTTTGAATTAGAATCAACCAGAAAGAATCTGGTATTTTATCCCTTGGGCAGAATAACGGAGAAAGGGAATGTCCTGCACACCGGAAAAGGAATTATAGACCTGGAAACTTTTGATATCAGGGCCCGGGATTTTGTCAGTGTGAAAGAGTATCTGGACCAATTGGTAAAAAGGCTCAGGGTATGACCATGGGAAGACGAGTGATGATTACCGGAATTGCGCCTGTCGGCCAGTGGGGAAACGACGGGACATCGCTCATGAAATGCCTGATGATGCAGCAAAATCTCGCCAGGCCGATACCTGAAAAATTTTTGGAATATGCTGATTTTACATCCCGGTTTTATGTTCCTTTTCCGGTAATAGATATGCCAAACATTGCAAACCGCTACAAAAGACTGCTTTCCGATGAGGATAAGTTGGCGGTTGCTGCAACGGAACTAGCCCTGCAGGATGCCGGTATTATATCCGCCCAGAAAGGCTGTGTTATTTTTGGGACCGGATTCAGTGGTCTGCAAAATTCCTTTAAATCGCACCTGGCCCATATAAAAGTTCCCGGCGAAACTTTATCCGGCCGGTTTAACCGTTTTATCATTCCCATGACCATGCCCAATTCCATTGCAGCCTGGGTCTCGATTCTGTTTGGCATTGAAGGTGAGAGCTATACGATCAACGCTTCCTGTGCCTCTGGTACGGTTGCCATTGGACAGGCCTTTCAAAAAATCAAAAATGGTGAATGCGATCTGGCTGTAACCGGCGGTATTGAAAATTTGCAGGATGACACCGGCAGCATTATGCGGGGGTTTGACAGTCTGGCCACGCTGACCCGGGCTGCTGATGGAAAACCACACCCCTTTTCCCTGGACCGCAGCGGTTTTTTATTTTGTGAAGGTTGCGGATGTGTGCTGGTGCTGGAAGAATTTCAGCAGGTCAAAGCCCGCAGGGGTAAAATCTATGCGGAAATTCTGGACTACCAGGCCAACAGCGACGCCTGCAATATTGTCCAGATCGATGAGTCTGGCAGGCCCATTGAAAAAATATTGGCCACCTTGTCCAGCGGTCACAAAATCGATTATATCAATACTCACGGCACAGGAACAGGGCTTAATGACAAGGTCGAAGCGGCAGTCATTCAACGAATCTTTGGCGATGCGGAGCGGCAACCCCTGATCAATGCCTCCAAAGGCATTCTTGGCCATTCCATAGGCGCCAGCGGTGCCCTTGAAGCCGTCGTGACGGCAATGGCCTTGTCAACGGGAAATATACATGGCAACCTGACTTCGGCGCCCATTCAGAATCTCAACCTGGTTCAGGAATCGGTGCAACAGGAAATTCACCTTGCCATCACGACTTCCTATGGTTTTGGTGGACACAACTGCGGGTTGCTCATGGGGCGATTTGATGAGTAGAATTTTAATGACCGGCGGTAACGGGTTTATCGGCAGCCATATTGTCGAGTTATTTCTGAAAGAAGGCCATGAAGTGGTTTGCCTGGTTCGCCAGTCGGGTAATCTGGAAAACCTGAAAGGAATGAAGGTCCGGCTTGTTTATGGCGATATCGCTCATAAAGAAACTCTTTCAAGCTCTTTTAAAGGTATTGATTTTGTGATCCATAATGCTTCCCATGTCAGAGACTGGGGAAAGTGGTCTCTCTTTTTTGATGCTAATGTCAAAGGAACCCTCAATGTACTGGAACAATGTGTTGAAAACCGGATTGACCATATTATCATGACCGGCACCATTTCGTCCTACGGCGAGGAGCATTCCAATACCATAAAGAATGAGACATTTCCCTATAATTCCCATTATAAATATTTCATGGATAGAATATTTCCCTGTAAAATGAACTATTATCGGGATTCCAAGCGCATGGCTACTCGGTTGGCTTCGGAATTTGCAGAAACTAATGGGCTGAATCTGACCATTCTGGAACCTGTCTGGGTTTTTGGTGAGCGGGAATTTTCTTCGGGTTTCTACGAATACCTCCAATCGGTAGCAACGGGAATGGCTTTCATGCCGGGTTCCCGTAAAAATAAATTTCATGTCATCTATGTCAAGGACCTGGCCAGGGCTTACCGGCTGGCATTTGAAAAAAAAATCAGGGGAGTGGAGCGTTTTATTATCGGTAATGAATCTTCCGACAATATGTACGGTTTGTATTCAAAATTTTGTGAGCAGGCTGGCTTGAAAATGCCCCGCATCATTCCCAAATATCTGGTATATCCACCGGCATTTTTGATGGAATGGGTTGCAACGGTTCTGGGATTTAAAAAGCCACCTCTGCTGACACGCGGACGAATCAATATGTTTTATGATAATATTGAATATTCCACCCAAAAAGCGGAAAAAATACTGGGATTTTATTCGGAATATACACTGGATGACGCCATTGCCCGAACAGTGAAATGGTATCAGGAAAAGGGATATCTGTAAGGCCGGTCTCTCCCCGGATTTGTGATGAAATTTTTGTAATGGAGCGATGAGGAAATTATGCTGAAAATAAAAAATATAACAGGTTTGGGCAGATTATTGTTTATTCTGCGGGTCAAAGGGGGAGTGGCCCTTCACTATTTTTCTGAAATGGTGCGAGGACAATTAGACCTGGGGCAGACCTACCGCCTGCTGAGGCGGTTGAATTATTTCATTGGTCAGCTGAGTGAAAATAAATTTATCCGGATCGGAAAATATATTCGACTGAATCTTTATATTCCCGGATTTCCCTCCAGGGCTTTTTTTACGGCCTGTGATAAATTTAAAGTCTTCGATGAAAAATTTCCCAATACAACGGTATTGTTGTCAGTGACCAGGGCCTGCCGGTATCACTGCCATCATTGTTACCAAAAGAATGATCAGGGCAAAGACCTGGATATTGGGATATTAAAAGAAATTACCCAAAAACTGCAAAATATGGGAGTGGCCTTTTTCAATATAGAAGGGGGTGAGCCTTTTCTGGTTTTTGATCGCCTGAAGCAGGTCTGTGAAGTGATCGATGGACGTTCAGAAATCTGGGTGAATTCTACCGGAGATGGAGTGACCCTAGAAGCTTTGCAGGAACTGAAAAAACTCAGCGTCACTGCCATCATGTTTTCTTTGCATTCTTCGGACCCCGATAAACTTAACAATTTTATGGGAATGGAGACGGCCTGGAACACCATGACAGAAGCTATTAAAAATTGTCATAAGGCGGATATTGTGGTAGCTTTTAACATTTGCCTGCAAAAAGAGGATTTTTACAATGGTGAGTTTGAAAGAATCATGGAGCGGGCGCGGGAATTCAAAGCAGCTATCATCCAGTTGATTCATCCAAAACCTGCCGGTGGATGGCTCGAAAGAGGTGTGGAGCCGTTTTCACCTGCGGACCTGCAGCGGGTCAAGGACCTGGTCCATCGTTACAACCATCACCGCAATTTTCGGGATTATCCGGCCATTTCAGCTCAGATCAATGAGGAAGACAGCTCTATGTTCGGCTGTACCGCCGGCGGAACAGACCGGTTTTATATCAATGCAGCCGGTGAAGTCCAGCCCTGTGAATTTTTGAATGCCAGTTTTGGTAATGTCAATGATGAAAAATTTGAGGAAATATATCAGAAAATGCGCAAAACCTTCGAAATACCCGGTGAAAAGTGGTTATGTCAGGAATACTCAAAGGAAATATTTAGACTTTGCCAGGAAAATAATCTGAAAAATCTTCCCCTCAAAAAAGAGTTGTTTGCAAAGATCTATGAAAACTGGAACCGAGGCAATGCTACCCGGCTCTACCAAAAGCTTCGGCAGCTATGAAGAATTCGGCTTCCTTTTTGTAAAGAAAGGAGCCGTACCATTGAAAAAAATGAGTTTTAACATGAAAAAAATACTTCTGATAATTTTTCTGGGAACCCTTCTGGAAAGTTGTGTAAAGATCAATACACCCGGTGGCATTGTCATATGGGGCTCGAAAGAAACTGAAGAAATCAACTTCCCATTGACGAATTTTAATGAAATTCTTTTGAGCGATAAATTCCAGGTCACAATCAACCAGGGTGAAAATTATGCTGTAAAAATTCGCACCAATGTCAACCTGAAACCATTTCTGGCTGTAGAAAAAAATTATTCCGTCCTGGTCATCAAAATGAAACCGGACCATTTTTATAAAGATGCAATCCTGGAGGCGGAGGTGACACTGCCGCAACTGATCCGTCTGGATGTCGACGGAATGAGCCAGGCCCGTCTGGAAAAATTTACCTTTCCCCATGATATGAAAGCCGAGATATCAGAGTCTTCGAAACTGGTTGGCAACGTCGACGGCTCCCGTATGGATTTGCTGGTTAAAACCGGCAGTAAAGTTGATTTGACCGGAACCACCTATTTCCTCAAAGTTGAAGGGACTCTGAGTGCCGGGCTGGAATTGTCGGAATTCAGGGCCCAAATGGCAAATATTTATCTGGCTGTTGGCAGCAAGGGATCCTTTTTGATCACCGAAAAATTCGTTGCCGAATTACGGAACGAAAGTGAACTGGAATACAGGGGTGGTGGCCAGGAAGAAAAAGTAATTGTCGATGAGACCTCAAAGATCACCAAAATCAACTAAGGCCCTATTTTTTCTGACTTTTCCTCTTAAAAATTAAATTTGATTTTATTAAACTCATGTTTTGACTGTAAATACACAAAATCAATATTCCATTATTATTCTTGTAAATAAAAAATAAATTGTTTTTTTTATTTGTCTATTTTAGTTTTGAATGGGTCAGCTATAAGGGAGAGAAGATATCTAACCTACACAAAATGGTATTTTAATTTTTTTTGTCTATATTTTATAGACTGAAAAGAAAATTATTTGTCTAAAAATATTGGAGTACATGTGAGACTGATAAGGATTTTAATTGTATTAAGTTTAAGCATTTTTTACCTGATGGCGCAATCCTCAAGCACAACAGGAAAGATCAGGGGTACTGTGACTGATGCCCAGACCGGAGACCCACTGGTGGGAGCCAATATCATCATTGAAGGAACAACCATCGGGTCAGCAACCAACACCAATGGCCAGTTTGTTATCCCCAATATTGCGGCCGGCCAGCATTCCCTGGTTGTTACCTATATGGGCTATGCAACCCAGAATATAAAAAATATTGAAGTTTTTCCCGGTCAGTCGGTCAATTTGAATTTTGAATTGTCTCCGGCCAGTTTGCAGGGAGAAACCGTGGAAGTTGTCGCTGAAGCCCGCAGACTGGTGGTGGAGGTCCGACAGGCTGCCAGTGAAGAAAAAATTTCCGCTCAACAAATCACTACGATGCCGGTATCCAATATTCAGGGGCTTCTGGCCAAGACAGCCGGAGTTGTCGAAACCAAAGGAGGCCGTGATCAGGGCATTCATATGCGTGGCGGACGGACCGGTGAAGTTGCCATTTATGTTGACGGAGTCAAGATTAATGATCCAGTAGACAATCGCGCCTCACTGGATATTGATAAATATTCAGTTCAAAATGCCAACATTAAACTCAGTGGAATGGAAGCGGAATATGGCGATGCAATGTCCGGTGTTGTGGATATTATTTTGAGAGAGGGAAACACCAAGAGGACCTCTATCAGTTACCGTTCAGAAGGCGATGGCCTGGCAGGAAAACTGGATAAAGACCTGGATTTCGGCTACAAAAAACAGTATTTCAGCCTCAACGGGCCGGTCCCTTTTACCCGCAAGACCCTGACCTATTTTTTCTCCGGCACGCTGATCAACAGCGATATTGCTTCTCCCTCTGTGGTTCGAACAGACCATAATAACAGTGGCCGGTTTGAAGGGATCAGCAAATTTGTTTTCCGTCCCAAAAACACCAACTTGAAGGTTGAACTGAGCAGTGACCTCAGCCGTGAGAACAGTGAAGCCTATAATCACAGTATTTCCATGGGTAACTGGCTGAAATCCTATTACACAACAGAAGGTGGCCATGAGAGGATCAGCACCAAATTTTCTGGGACTATCAATAAAAACACAGCCTGGTCGTTGCTGCTTTCCTATTACCATAATTATAATAAATTTTCCTCAGGAGAAGGCGAAAAATACAATGAATTTACCTATATCAGCACACGGCTGGACTGGGTCCGGGATGCAGTCAACAATGGCTGGTATGACCCTAAAACCCGAGAGTGGACGAAACTGATTTATGAAAATGGAAGTTCAGCCATTCGGGATAACTACCTCTTGCCGGATGGAACAAAACTGGCAGATGCCGACTATGAAACCCAGGCCTTTTATCTTTACAATGCCAATGAAGGTTATTATACAATTTTAAATGGTGAATGGCATGACCCGGAAGCTGAAATGAATGCCATGAATTCCCGGTATCATAATGCGGGATTTTATTACATTCCCGCTCTCTTGCCCGAATATGCCAATGAATATAATCCCAATGATAACCATGTCTATTACAGGGAATTTAATATATCCGATTACAATGATTATCATTATATGACCGATGCCGACAAGGATGCCAATTTCCTGCTGGGTTACCAGGGAGATTTGCACAATGGTTATTATTGGGACCAGGATATATTCAATGTCTTTACCTACGGTCCCGGAAGGCCCCGCTATCACGACCAGCAGACAGAAGTAAAAAAAGCCAAATTTCATCTGACCAGCCAGTGGAATATTTACAATTCTCTGAATACCGGATTTGAAATCTCTACCACAGGGATGGATTATACAGACATTCAGTTTGCCAATCAGAAACCCTATTATGACTCATACCACGTGCAGCCGGTGAAGAGCGCCGCATGGATCCAGAACAAAGTGGAATATGAAGACCTGATTTTGAATTTTGGCCTGCGCTGGGATTATTTTCACAGTCATTCCAATGCGCTTTATGATCCCCAGAATCTGGATTGCGGTGATGACGGGCTGATCGATGTTGACGAACCGGGCTATGACATTGAAACCAATCCTGACCCTTCAGGTGATAATTTTGATCCGGACCATAATCCCATTGGAACTGAAAATGACGGTGAAGTTGACCGCAAACGTGCATCAGCTAAAATGCAACTCAGTCCCCGCTTTGGAATCAGTTTCGCAGTATCGGATAAAACTTCGCTGTTTGCCAATTTCAATCATTTTTTTCAGACACCCCAGTACGGAGAGATCTTTCAGAATGTGATGGCTGATTTCAGTGCCGGATATCCCCTGGTAGGAAATCCGGACATCAAGCCTGAGGAAACCCGATATTATGAATTTGGACTGATGCATCGTTTCAGCAAAGAGGTAGGTTTGAAAATTGCCGCTTATTACAAGGACCAGTCCAACCGTCTTTCCACCCGCATTTTTAATACCTTGTATGAGAACAATTATGTGAAAGTGACGGAACTGCAGCCTGTGGATTTCGCCACCATAAAAGGTATGGATATCAAACTGAAGTTGCGCAATTACAAGGGATGGGGCGGAGAAATTTCCTATGAATATCTGGACGCCCGTGGTTCCGGCAGCTCTTCCCGGGAATTTTATTACACCTATATTACCCGTGAAGATGCACCCACGCCAGCCAAAGAATACCCGCTGGAATTTGACATTACCCATCAGTTTCGCGCACAGGTTGATTACTCGGTTCAGGAAGGAATTGAAGTTTTGGGATTCAAACCCTTTAAATATTCTTATACCAGTATTTATGGATTGCTGAGAACAGGCCGTCCTTATACACCAGAAGATTCCCGGGGCAATCCGCTGGAAATCAATTCCAAGCGGCTGCCGGGCCATTTTGATGTCAATGTTCGCTGGGAAAAATATTTCTCTATTTTCAGCCTTTATATTGATGTCAGAAACCTGTTTAATATTGAACGGGTCACGGATGTGTACAAATACAGCGGAAAACCCGATGATCCGGGGCAGAATCCGAAGTATGAAAGTTCCCTCTATCGATATTATGTCGGCCGTGAGAACCCTTTAACCGGAGAGATCATGAAGACTGCTGAAGAGGCTTATGATGCGCATATGGATCTGAGAAAAATTTATTATAAAAATCCCTATAATTACGGAAGCCCGCGTACTATTACTCTGGGTTTCGGATTTTTTCTATAATTTACGGAGTTGATGAATATGAAAAGAATATACCGAATTTTTGTCGTCCTGTTGCTACTACTGACATTCGTTTTTGCCCGATTGAAACCCGGAGCGCCGATGCCGTTGGCTTTCAAAGATGCCCTTGGAAAATCAGCCGAAGCCTCAGCACCCCAGTGGCAACTCTCCTGGATCGGGTCCGGATTTTTCGGTACCTACACCATCAGTAACACCGGACAAAGTGGTGTTTTTGAACCGCCACCAGGCTGGGAATATTACGATGGCACTTTCCCTAGTGGCATGGGACAGGGAAACGGGCGGACGGGTGAATTTCCCCGCGGTACCGATCAGTATTATGTCTGGGGTGCCGGACTTTGGGTGGGCGCCCGCTCCGAATACTTCGATTCCGCTGATGACCGCCTGCTGGAAGTCAATCGTAATTTTACCAAAATGGGCGTTATGGATTCCCTTTTTGATGCCGAGGGTAATTTTGTAAGAATGCGACGGGTTATCAAAAATGTTCGTGTCGCCAATACTGCCTATTATTCTGACCAAAGCGCCATTTCCCAACTCTGGCAGACGGACCAGCGAATCAATGGGACGACGGATGGTAAAGACCCGAAATTTAAAGGTGAGTACATGTTTGGCCAGAAAAATAAAAATCTGGAAGAACATCAGGATCCGTGGTCTTTCTTTTTGCCGGAAGAAAGTCAGTATTATGAAGCCGACAGGGATACGGTCTATCGTCTTGACTACAGGGACATCAACAGTCGGCGGCATGAATTGCTGTTGAAGAATCCGTTTCTGGACCCCGACCAGGTCCTGCTGGATCCTTTCCGGCAAGACAGGCTGGGCAATTTACGTGGCGATATTGTTTCCGATGAAGATTCCTATGGGGTTTTCGGTGATTATATTCCGGAAAGAAATGGCAGTTTTATCTGGCTGATTGGTTATGATGTTCAGCCTCTGGGCGTACAAATCACTCAGCGGACCTACAGTTGGCGTATTGATGATTATTTGTATATCAATTATAAAATTAAAAATATGAATGACTTTCCGCTGTACGATGTTTTTGTTGGCTATTTCATGGATAATGATGTCGGTGATGCAACCGATGATATGATCGGATTTGACCGGGACCTGAATCTGGGTTATTCCTATGATTCAGACAGCGAGGAGCAAGGGTGGTCTACTTCCGCCGGTTATGTGGGTTCTGTTTTTGTTGAAACGCCCCGCAAATATTTTTCCCAGGATTCTGTCCATACCGGCATCGACGGCATTGACAATGATGTCGACGGTCTGACAGATGAATCCGATGAATGGGACCAGATCGGACTGACCGGATTTCAGACCTGGATTCGTTCTGATCTTGGAAAAAGTGAGGGCTTTGGCGGTGATGTGGACGATAATGAAACCGATCATCTGAAATATTTTGAACTGGCATTACAGGATTCCTTTGAAGTCTACGAAGAAGCTCAGGATGTCAGGCAGTTGGCAGCTTCAGGGCCGTTTTTGAAACTTGAACCCGGCGAGGAGATCAATATCACCATTGCCATCGTGGCCGGAGAGTCTCTTGCTGATCTCAAAGAAAACACCCGGGAAGCAGTCAAAAAGTACCAAAACGGCTACATCGGGCCAGAATCTCCGCCGGCGCCGGAATTGACAGCCCAGCCGGCGCACAACACCGTTTACCTTTCCTGGGATGATTCTCCGGAAGAGACTATTGACCCCTTTACCGGTGAACAGGATTTTGCCGGGTACCGGGTCTATCGCAGCAAAACCGGCTTGCAGGAGGACTGGGAACTTCTGGCGGAATATGATATCGATGACGATTCGACAGAATACGAAGCGGGCATCAAGTACAAAATAGGCAATTCCAATATTCATGCTGTACTGGACAGGGTGCTGACGGATGATGAAATCAAAAGTACCTGGGACTATGACTATGTGGATGATATTTTCAAAGAATCCACCTATACCCTGGAATTTCGTAATCTGACCCTCGATATCAACGGAAAGGCGGTGGATACGCTCTGTTTGCTGGTTTATGATAAAACCAAAGGCCAGTCTCTGGAATACAACCTGGATGCGCTGACTGAAGGGAGCGGATACACGATTTATGACGGAAAATTCGCAAAAAGCTATGGCCCAATCTACAAGTCCGGAGTAAAAGTCTATTTTAATGGAATTTACATTCTCATCAGTGATGGAGAATATATGGACCTGGACGATAATGGTATCATTACTCAGGATGAAAAAGACCAGCAAAAACTAACACCTGGTATTGGTGATGTTTTTGAAATTGTCACCTACAAAGCCGATGGCATTGGAAATCAGACGGGCCTGGAATATTCCTACCAGGATAATGACCTGACGGATGGCATCACCTATTATTATTCGGTGACTTCTTTTGACCGTGGCAACCGGACCATGAACATTCCCGAAATGGAAAGCAGTTTCTATGAAAATATTGTCGATGTCAGGCCCCAGCATATCGGACTGGAATATGTCGGCGCTCCCGAATTAAGTTCCGCAACCTACATCGGTACCGGCAATACAACCGGTAAAATACTGCGGGGAATAACCGAACATAAAAAATTGACCGGGCACTCCTATGAATTTCAGTTTTTCTCAGACAATCCTTTTGGCAAGGACCCTGATATCGCCGATTATGGAATTGTCATTGATCGTGACTGCCAGCCGGTCAGTATGGTCAATCAGAATGTCAATGCCAGTGTCGATAGTGTGGTTTGGGTTGGAGAATTAAATCATTCCACCATAATACCCGGCAGTGTGACCCTTGAATTATCAGGACAGTACACCGGTACCTTATCGGATGCTGATTCACTTTCCGGCGCTTTAGTGGGCCACGATGCACTCTATGGAATAGTCAATTACGGAACCGGCAGAATTCTGTTGTATCAGAACAATAAAGAAATGCTGGAAGCCGCCATGACCGCCACGGTCTCTTACAATTATCTCAATATTGTGATGAAAGACCAGACTACCAAGGAAAAGAGCGGGGCAATGAGTTTTAACCAAAATTCGGTATCTCTGGATTATATTTATGAAGTCATGGAGGCCGGTGAGACGGATACCATCAGTCATGGTTTTATGATTGCGCCGGTTTCGCCAAAACTGGCTGTGGATTCCACAGCCTGGAGTTGGGCCACAGATGTAGACCGCATCTTTCTGCATGAGGCAACAGGGAATTCCCTGGAACCCTATGATTTTTATATTACTTTCCCTGAAGAAGGGACCCATTCAGCTTTTGAGGAATTCAAACATCGGTATGGTGATCCCGGTTTTTCCCAAACCGTACCCTGGAAAGTCTGGAATCGCAGTCTCAATATTGAAAGCCGCTCCTGGAACCCTAATTTTGCAGCAGCCACGGACAATGTGGTGGAATGGCAATTAAACAACGCGAAAAACATAATTACAGTGTTGCATGAAAGCCAAAGACCGGATTCCGGTATTGGAAAAGTTTCTTTCAGTGTAAAATTCAATGCTGTTTTTAATGATGAGGACCTTGGAATCAGCGATACTCTGCTGCCGCCCACTAGTGAAGATACCCTGTATATTTTTACATCCAGGCCTTTGAAAATCGATGATAAATTTGAATTGCAGACCACCAACATGTTTTCCAGAAAAGAGAAAATCACCCTTGATGATGTACGGGTTGTCCCGAACCCTTATTACATTCGCGCGGATTGGGACACTGACCAGTATACCCAGCATATTGATTTTCGCCATTTACCCTCTGCCAATGAGGGGGTGACCCATGTTCGGATTTTCAATGTAGCCGGTGATCTGGTAGCCCATCTGAAGAAAAATGACAGGCTGGACAATAATGAAACGTCTGATGAAGAGGGGACCGTTTCCTGGGACCTGAGAAATTTTGAAAACCTGAAAGTGACCTCCGGACTGTATATTTACCACATTGAGTGTAAAATTGATGGTAAAATGATCGAACATGTGGGTAAATTTGCGATCATTCTCGGACCATAATGGGCCGCAAAAGTTTCGGAGTGAAATAAATGAAAATTAAACACAGGGTCCCAAAGAACGCCAGGAAATTGCAGGGAAATATATTCATCTGCTGCAACTCTTTTTTACTCTACGGAGCTGTGTTGAATGGAGATCAATTGATATGAAAAAGTTTTCTAAAATTCTTGCAATCTTAATTTTAGGCCTCTCCTTTTCCTATGGTGACCAGGGAAGGGCCGGGGCCCAGTTTCTCAAAATATTTCCGGGTGTTTTCGGATCGGCTATGGGTGGTGCCAGTTCCTCTTTGAATTATTCCTCAGAGGTGGTTTTCTGGAACCCGGCGGGACTCAATGACATCAGACAAAATTCACTTTTTGTTTCTCATGCCGATTATTTTGCCGGTATCCGCTATGAGAACATTGCTGTGACTTTTCCGCTTAACTTTGGTGTAGTTTCTTTTTACGGCACCGGGCTTTTATCCGGTGATATTCGGGAAACAACCGTTGACGAGCCTGATGGAACCGGGGATTATTTCAGCGCCAATGATTTTGCTTTTGGCGTCGCCTACGGCACCCAGTTGACCAACAAATTTTCGGTGGGAGGCGGGATCAAGATGATTTCCATGGCTGTTGATAAGGTGGATGCCCTGGGTGTCGCCTTTGATGCGGGCGCCAAATATGCCACCGGTTTGCCCGGAAATCTGACCTTTGCCTTTACGATCAAGAATTTCGGCCCCAATATCAGCTACGGAGGCGAAGGGCTGCAGGCGCTGACGAAAAAAAATGACGGTGAATTTGAAGAAGAGGATGTGGAAATTGAATATTCCTCTGAAGATTTTCCCCTGCCCCTGAGTTTTTCCTATGCGGTTTCAGTTGAATATCCGATCGGAGAAAAACAAAAAGCAGGTTTGGCGCTGGAAAACTGGCAAATTCTGGACATCAAAGAAATTTACAGGTTGGGAATTACATGGAATTATGATAATTTGTTTTACCTGGCCGGCGGACATGCAGATCTGCGTCGCCTTTTTGACCCCAAAGTGTCTTATAAAACCGTCAACGGGTCGATGAAGTCCTTTACCTTTGGCGGCGGCATCAACCTGGGCATAATTTTTAAGAAAAATCTATGGATAAAATATGCCTGGGAAGCCCATGAGTATTTTGACGGAATCAACCGGCTGGGATTGGATATTGCTTTTTAGGAGGATGGAATTTTAGGGATTTAGGTGTTTAGGCTTTTAGGGGTGCACTAGAATTTATGTACCTAAAAACCTAAATACCACAATACCTAACAATAGAAAGAGGAGGCTTTATGCTGAAAAGAGTTGTTACTATTTTAATGATTTTTTGTATTGCTTTCAGTTTTGCAAAGGATTTCAAAGCCATGAATGCAAAGGTCATTTCTAGGTCCGAAAATCGGGCTGTGATTGAAAAAGATGGTCTGCTCCATCATATTCACGCCGTGAAAAAAGCAAACACTGCCCTTTCCAAAATCGGCAACACTGCGGTGATGGATACTATTCTTCGATTTGTGCCCCCAAGAGAAGCCGGTTATTACGGTGAAGTTTTTGCCGATGCGCAAAATTTGGGAGCAGTCGGCGGTTTGAAGGATACCGTGATCAAAAGATTTAATCTGCTGGCTCCGGGCTACATCAAGAAAGTCATGATGCAGAACAAACATGAAGGAACCGCTGAACTCCAGTTCTGGGGGCCCTGTTTTTTCCGTACCGAGGATAGTCGTTATGTAAACCTGCCTGAAAATGCTTATGAAAGCAGTGATGGCACAGTGCAAATCCCGGGCGCTCAGCCCTTTTTACCTTTTAGTGCCACGGTTTCCTGTGTCGCCCATGAACCGGAAGAACAATTCAATGAACTGGGCGAATGGGTACCGGAATGGAATGTCTTTGATATGGACGTGCTCTATCCGGGATTGAATCCATTATTGACGGGTGACAGCCTGGAACTGTGGGTAGGTTATGTCACCGATGGTGTTTCTGGTCCAACCATTTTACAGGATGTGGAAAAAATCCAGGAAAATGTGGTATGGTGGTGGGATATGTATAGTTTCTCCACCCTGAAAGCCTATGGCCCGGACCCGGCCAGCTATTATGCCGTTCACGCTACCAGTGATCCTGCCGGAGGCCCTTATAATCCCAGCAATCATATTCTACAGATTGTTGTGGAATATACGGCGGTTCCGCCCTTTATTGAAAACACAACCATTCTGTCCAATATGTATGCAACCGAAGCAGTGGTCAAAGCCGATGTTTTTGATCTGGACAGCGAGACTTTCACCGCCCAGATTCAGTACAAAATCGGCAGCGCCGGTGAGAAACAATATATTGATATGGTTGCCACCGGCAACGGTGATGAATATACCGGCACCATCTCCGCTGCAGTAGGCGACACGGTTTTTTATGTTATCAAAGCCAGTGACGGGGAATTGGAAAACTTAGACAGTCAGTCCTATCATGAATATATTATCAAAGAAAAACCGGCTGGTAAGGACATTCTTGTGATTCGTCAGGGCGATACTAAAAATGATTCACTGTACCACGATATTCTGGGTGACCTGAAAACGGTTTACTGGGTGATGAATGATGAAAACGGCCTGCATGAATCCGTTGTCAATGCCGGATGGCAAAGAGTCTTTGTGACTGGTTTCGGTACTACCGTGGTTCCGGTGCTGGATGAAGAAGACCCCTATGGTTTCAGAACTTACCTGGACAATGGCGGCAACCTGGTCCTGGGCGACCCTGACTGGGCCTATGCTAATCCTTTGACAACTGCTGAAGCTGAAATCACCTGTCAGGCTGGTGATTTTGCCTATGATTATTTTGGAATTGCTTCAATAGAAAACGACCCCAATGACGGTTCTGCTTCTACAGCCGAAGAAAATTTGGTCGGAGTAGCCGGTCATGCCATTACCGGAGATTTTAGCGGCGGTTCGACCTTTGGGCCATTGATTTATGCAATTCTGGATAAGACCAATTGGGGCGATTTTGCTGAACCCAATGCTGACGGTGTGACTATTTTTTCCGGCGCCAGCGAAGGCAAAAGTTCCGCGGTCATGAAAAAGAATGAGACCTTCTCAGCAATATATTTCGGCTTCTGGCCCGAAGTGGTTGCTTCAGAACAGGTCAACGAATTCCAAACTCTGGTCAATAATATTCTGGCTGCCACAACAGCGATTGATAACAATGAAGAAAAAGTTGCCCTGGAATTTGCGCTGGAACAAAATTATCCTAACCCCTTCAATCCGACCACACGTATTGAATATTCCATTCCCAACCAGACCCTGGTTTCCCTGAAAATTTATGATATCCATGGAAACCTGATTCGGACTTTGGAAAACAACCGTGCAAAATCGGAAGGACGATATGTCGCCACTTGGGACGCCAGAAATGATTTCGGTGCCAGAGTTGCGACCGGTGTTTATTTCTGCAAACTGCAGACGGAAAACAATGTTCAGACCTTGAAAATGTTATTAATGAAATAATATTCTTTTATATTGAAAATAAGAGGCCGCATCAGTTCAGTGAATTGATGCGGTTTTTTTTTGAGTCCGGGTTGCTTTGACAGGATCAAAAGGAGAAACGGTTTCCCCACATGGCATAGAAATTTTCCGGGAGGCATGATGTGGATTGTCCCGTTTGAGACCATTCTTTTAAAAAGGGTGTCGTAAAATATTTCCCCTTTTTTTACCGTCACTTGGATCAAAAGATTTTCTGACTTCCATTTTTTAGATCGAATTCACATTATTTATGATATATAACCCTTTGTTCCCAATTTTTAACTTTGACTGCCTAAACAGTTGGAAACTTGAAGAAAAACAATAAATTTGTTGAAGTAAATTATGGAAAAAAATATGAAAAAAATCCTATTCCTGCTATTGTTACCTTTTGTTCTATTCGCCGCGCAAGTCGACAGGGAAGAAGCTGAAAAGTATGCAGTTGCCTTTATGCGCACAATCGGCCTGAAAAACCTGCAAATCTCATCCTTTACCACGAGTTTTATGGAAGGTGAAGCGCTCCTTTATCAGTTAAATTTTGCCGAGGGTGGTTTTATCATTCTGGCGGCTGAAGATGCCGCTTTTCCGGTGATCGGATTTTCCTTAACCGGAACACTGAATTTTGAAGGGGACAATCGGCCTCTGGAAAAATTTTTGGAAAATTATCAATCCCATATTATGCGAATCCGGCAGCAGAAACTGAGCAATGCCAGGACACAGGAAATCTGGATGGGAAAAGCGGCTTCACTGCACCGGGTTACCGAAAAAGAGAAAATCGATCCACTGCTGGTCACAAAATGGGGGCAGGAATATCCCTACAATAAATTTTGTCCGGAAGATTCTGAGGCAACAGGAGGCTACAACAACCATGTTCCGGCCGGTTGTGTGGCAGTTGCCATGGCGCAGATTATGAAATTTTGGGAATATCCGGCTCGCGGCAGCGGAGAGCATTCCTATGTTCATGAAATCTATGGCAAACAATCAGCCCGATTTGATTCCACCTACCATTGGAAAATCATGAAAAATATTCTCCAGCCCCAGGATGCGGATTCATTGCAGGATGCCGTGGCAAGGCTGATCTATGATTTGGGAGTTGCCGTGGAAATGGATTATGGTCCGGAAGGTTCCGGGGCCTATTCCAGTTGGGTACCCCTCATTTTGAAAGAAAATTTTAATTATTCAGACCAAACCCGAATGCGGTATAAAGACTTTATGACCGAATCGATTTGGATCGATGAATTGTACACAGAATTATACGAAAACCGTCCGGTCTATTATGCCGGCAGCGGAGATGACGGAGGACATGCCTTTATTTTTGACGGCTATTGGGAACAGGAAGACAGGGATTTTTTTCATATTAACTGGGGGTGGTCGGGTTCCGGAGACGGCTGGTATGTGCTGAATAATCTCAATCCTGAAGATATGCTTTTTGATGAAAACCATCGGTCCGTAATTTTTATTGAACCGGCAATTCCCACAGCAAGATTCACCGCCAATGTGCAAGAGGGGCTGCAACCTTTGGAAGTCCTTTTCAAAGACCTTTCGACCGGGAATGCCGTGGCCTGGTTGTGGGAATTTGGCGATGGTGATACCAGCCACGCCCAAAATCCGACCCATGTTTATGTAAATCCGGGGCCTTTTAATGTCACCCTGACCATTGTGGATTCTTCCGGTTTTGTCAGTGAAACCAAAGTGATGGAGAACTATATTTTTGTCAAAGCCCGCAATGAACTCTATGGCACCATCGATGAAACCCGGATTTTGAACAGTGATATGGTGCAGGTGCTGGATCATGTGACCATTACGAAAAATGGAAAATTGATAATTCAGCCGGGTGTGGAAATGCAGTTTCAGGGAAATTACCAGATCAAAAATTACGGTAGTCTGGAGGCCCTGGGAAGTGCGGACAGCATCATTACGTTCAGGGCCACGGATACCACGGTCGGCTGGTCCGGTATTCTGACCCAGAAAACTGCGGCAAATCCGGTGACTACGGTGCTGAACCATTGTCAAATTTCCAATGTAAAAACCCAGCGGGTGATATCAGCACTCAACGGCGTGACCATTCAAATGGAGGATGTCACCCTCAAAAATAATTCCGTCATCTTGTTTTACAACATCGCCTCGAAATTGCTCTGCAATCGAATTATCTGCAGGGACAATCAGGTCCCGGTGAGTCTGACACTGGCGAAAGATAATGCCCTGATCAATTCCTACAATGGCAGCAATTATTTTCGAAATACACTGATTGCGAAAAATGAACTTGAAGAAAAAGGAGTGCTTTATGCTTTTTCAGGATCGGTTGATTTTATCAATGCAACCATTGTGGATAATTTTCACCCGGACAGACTTCAGCCCGTTCTTAATATCAATCAGAATGGTCGAATTAATCTGATCAATTCCATCCTTTGGAATCAGTGCGGTGATGAATTCAATCCGGCTGATTCCGACCATATTTACATCAACCATTCCTGTGTCAAAAGCGAAAATCCGTTGGGAACTACGCATATCCTGGATTTTCCGCAAATAAACCTGGCTGATTACTCACTTTGTCCCTGGTCTCCCTGCATCGGTTCCGGGGATGACGATACCACAGGGCTGGCAATTGGAAGTGTTGATTTATATGGCCAGGAACGATTTTTTCAAGGCCTTGACATGGGTGCAGTGGAATATCATGGCGAAAAGGAAGAGAGGACCCTAAATTTTGAACTTTCTGACACTCTGGGCAACAATCCGCTGAATGTGGATTTTACGACGACGGTCGAGGAGCCGGAATGGGATTTTGACAATGATGGACGGGTGGATTCTGATGTCCCCAATACCTCCTGGCGGTTTGTACATCCGGGATTGTATACACCGAAACTGATGATTCGGACAGATGAGGGGCTGATTGTAGCAGCTGCCAAATATCTGCGGATTTTGAATTCACCTCCTGAATTGGTGTCAGAATCAATTGACACCCTGGAATTTAATGAAGATGAGATCGATTCAAGTCTGAAACTTTATGATATTTTTCGTGATCCTGCCGGTGACCCCTTGACCGTAACGCTTCAGGCGGAAAAGGTCCGGCTGGTGTCTCCGGTGGATTCTGTCCTCTATTTTGTTCCGGAGGAAAACTATTTCGGCCTTGAGGAAATTACTCTGACGGCAAAGGATGAATATAACAGTTCTGTGGCGGCTGTCCTGGTGCTCAGGGTACTGCCGGTGAACGATCCGCCGATGATGGCGGGTTTTCCGGATTCTATGATGATACTCAGCGGAAAAAAGGATTCCCTGGATATGTCAGCATTGGTTTCGGATGTGGATAATGAATTCGCTGATCTTATTGTTTCTGTTTCTGAATCCGGCCTGGTCGGGACTAGCAGCAGAGAGAGTTGGCTGATTTTTGAATCCTTGGGTTGGGCAGGCGAGGATAGCCTGGATATTCAGATTTCCGATGGAGAAGCAACTGTTGCAAAAACCATCCAGGTCAAGGTCCTGGAACCTGTTGAGATTGATGAAACAGAAGATATTCCGACTGTATTTCAGCTGTTTCAAAACTTTCCCAATCCCTTTAATCCCTCAACCCAAATTGTATATTCAATACCTGAAAACTGCCCGGTCCAGCTGGCAATCTATAACATTCGGGGACAAAAGGTCACAACCCTTGTCGAGGGATACCGGCCTGCCGGCAATTACCGGATCGAATGGTCCGGAACCGATGAACAGGGAAATAGGGTCCCGGCCGGGATTTATTTCTATATATTAGACTCTGAGAATCATCGGATATACCGGAAAATGCTGCTGGTGAAGTAACGGATAAGGTCTGAAAATCAGGTCAATAACGTCAGTTTGATTTCAGCTAAGGACTCATTTATTTCCGGGTACCCGGTTTCTATTGGGAAATTGATTTTAATTGAGGATAAATTTCCCAGGCCCGCCTGCAATGCGCCGGCTTTGTTCTTTCTTTTCTGATTTTCTTCTTTTTTATGTAAAATTTTAATTGATTTTGAACTCTGAAATCCAATAACTTGTGGCGCAATCGTTTTTTAACCCAAAGGCCCTGATGTTCGCAATAACTCCAAATCCTGCTATCAAACGCACTTCCCAGAGAATCGGTTATACGCAATATTGCGTCGGAAAGGTGTTGTGTGGCATTATAACCTGTGATGAATCCAAAAACGACAATAACAGTTAACATATTAATGATACAAAGATGATAATTGTGAATTTGAAAATAAAGTTAGTCTTACTAACATTAATTGTATTAAACACTCTGGATTTGAGTGCTCAGCATAATGATACAATAAATAAGATTGATATAGTGAATTCCATTGACTTTGGACCAATGGGCGATATTTTTATTGTCCAATATGGACGAAAAATTTCTGAAACTAATGAACTGATTGTTGGAGTAAGTTACACAAATCCTAAAATTCTCAACGTTATACAATATCCCGGGACTGAGCAAATTTTGACTTTAGAATTAGGATATAGAAAATATTTATGGAGAAATTTACATGCTGAAATACAAATAGACCCACAGTATTTCAATTGTAAAGACACCATTAAAAATAAAACATATAATGGTTTTGGATTGACCCCTGAAATTCGATATGGATATCGATTTGATTTTAAAATAAAGAAATTACCATTATTTATAAATCTTCAATGGTTTGTCGGTTATCATTTAATTAATCCTAAACCCGAGAGTTTCAAAAAAGTTGATGGGGGGTCACTTTATATATCACCGATACCAATGTTTTTTCTAGGTCTCAGATTTTAAACTTTTATCCTTTGTAATTAGATAATATGATAAATCAAAAAATGTATGTTATACGATAAAGGAAAATGCCACCTAACAATGTATATACAAAATAGGCGTGATAGTAACAAATTTAAGGGCTGTAGCCCGCTTCAAAGTTGTAACGGTTTGATAAGTTTGAAGCCCGCAATCGCCTACTTTGCATATACTCAACGTTGGGCGCAAAGCTGGGTGCGACATTACATAAATGAAACATAAGTTATGATATTAAACTATATTCACTGGAACCCTGACCCTGAGATTATAAATATTTTCGGGATTTCTAT
>JAFGTP010000040.1 GCA_016934035.1 Fidelibacterota bacterium | reverse complement strand
AGTGATCTGTGGTATCAAATCTATGAGTGGCGGTGCTCTTCTTCGTCTGGTGGTCCTGACGAGTGCCATACACCGGCCACAGGTGGGGCATGTAAGGATGCCTTCTTCGTGGATTTTGGCTTTGAGGAGGAGGGTGACTTTGCCCTATCCACGCTATTCCAGGTCTTCCATGAAAGGTTGTTTTAATTTTGACAACACTTTCCCCTTTGTTCTTTCCATTTTGATGAATAATTTGGAAAGGCTTTTTTGTCAAATCGAAACTTGTAATCAGACGGAACTGCCGAGAAGAGGCTTGTCTGAACATTTGGCTAATAACGATTCGGCGTTCGGCGTCGGTAATACTTGTTTGCTATTCAGAATAAAAAGTATTGGAAAAAGATTATCAAAAATATCCAGAATTTATTAAATTATCAAAGTGAAAAATCGGGGATAAATTGGATTATTTAGATAAAAAATATTTTGATAAATATAATAAAAAAATCGGAAATAAAATCGAATCACTAATTGACAATTTTGACTTCTCAGATAAACGCGGAAATTTTGAATATTTGACAAAATCCTCCGCAATTTATTCATCAAATATAGAAGGAAATAGTATTGACATAAATTCATTCATGAATTATGAAATGAATAAGGATAAATTTAAAGTCGGAAAAGAAATTGAAGAAATAGAAAATTTAATTTCAGCATATGATTTTGCTCAAAATAATAATCTAACAGAAGATAACATGCTCCATTGTCATAAAATTCTATCTGAAACTTTATTAATAAAAAGTAAAAGAGGTCATTATAGATTGGAACCGGTAGGTGTTTTTGGAAAATCAGGATTAGCCTATATGGCTGTAGAACCGGAATTTGTAAAAAAACATATGCTTAATTTATTCGAAGAAATTTATAAATTACTATCCCAAAAATTATCAAAATCAGAAGTCTTTTATTATGCTTCTTTTATTCATTTACGATTTGCTCATATTCATCCATTTAGAGATGGCAACGGAAGAATTGCAAGATTATTAGAGAAATGGTTTATCGTAGAAAATTTAGGAAAAAACTTCTGGAAAATACCTTCTGAAGAATACTACAAAGAACATCAGCAAATATATTTTGACACTATAAATCTTGGTGTAAATTTCTATGAATTGAACTATGATAAATGTTTAGATTTTTTAGAAATTCTACCCAATTGTTTAAAATAACTAAACGAATCTACTTCGCAACTGATGGCATCAGCTGCAAGCAGGTGTTCGAGCAAGCCAGGCGACTTTTAAACCGGCAATCCTACTTTCTTTCGGCGGTTCCTTCGACCTGAATACAATCTTATTAAAGTTGATTGGGGCTTCCTGAAAAAAACTGCTACAGAGCATCAGGAATGATCCAAAGAAAATATTCTTCCGGTTTCATTGTGTACCTTTTCAGGGCCGAAATAATAATATCTTCTGGTTACTGGTCTTTCACAAACTTCTTCAACACCGTTGAAAAAAGGAGATGATAAAAGGTGGAAAACAAAGATATCTGGACAATCAGATAACACAGGCCGCCCAGACCATTGTATAATTTGCTGAAGTAAAAAAGGGCAATAAATCCAGTCAAAAACAGAAAAGCAGACAATCCACCGAGAACCTGGCGTGCCCAATCTTTTTTCATCCAGGTGAAAACCAGCAAAGGGACAAATATTAATATTCGAACAGTATTTTCCATAATCTTGTTGGGATGGCTGCGAAAGGGCTCAGTAAAATTATGAAAAAATAAAAATACTAAAATAGAAACCGTCACCAGATACATTAATTTTTTGCCGTCATTTTTAAAATCAAACATAACTCCTCCCTTTAAACAGAATATTAAATTTTATTATTCATTTATCCTATTAATACCCATTTAATAGCAATTTCTCAACTATTAAAATGGAGAAATTAAAAAAAAGCGACAATGACTCCCCATCATCTCGGGTTGAAAATCATTGCCGCCGGAAAAACTAATTAATTGTCAAAAGTTTAAGTTCCGATTTAAAAATATTGATTGCCTGGCCCTGTTTACAAGATCCGAGAAATAAAAAGAATGAATTTGGAAATAAATCTTAATATTTTTAACATAAAAGAATCAATCATTATTAAAATATTCGGTAATCGGAATAATCTTAATCCACTGGTATTCCACAGAAGTGGGAATCTGACTTTCATCAATTTCTCCGAGCCAGAGACTTATTCCATCAACAGACATATCACCGGCCCAATTGTTCATTCTGATATGAAGAGGTTCATGGGGCACATATTGTGTTTCTGTATGAAATAATTTTCCGTCAACAAACCAGGAAACGCTGTCGGGTGTCCAAAGAATGCCGTAATCATGAAAACATTCCCGTATATCAAATCCCAGGTCCTTGGTTGTGGTTGAGAATTTATGGTCAAGACCGCCATTCTGGTAGTCATGGGTCGTCATCTGCATGGAGGTGGGGTGTTTGCCAATGAATTCTATATCTATTTCTTTATGTTCCCAATTTTCGATTTCAAATTTATTCATCAGGAAAAAAGAGCCAACAGAACCCGACATAATTCCCGGTTTCATTCTGGTTTCAAAATAACCGTAAGTGAAAAAAGTGGTATCACCGATTTCTCCGCCATTGTATTTCATGGGTAGTGTAGCATTGTCATTAAAAGTAACCTCAAGGCAGAGATGGGAATTTTCCACTTTAACGTTTTCCGGCACCATATTACATCCATTGCCTGGAAATCCATACAATTGGACAATCCAGCGATCCAGCAAGGTTACAAAATGATCATAGACATAATGCACTTTAATGGTACGGTCTGCCTCATCGGTTTCTTCCTCTGAATCCACAATCTGCATTGTCACAAGATACAGCCCGGCAGAATTATAACGATGACTGGAGATTTTTTCGCTGGAAAATTCTGTGTCCCAGATGCCATCGGATTCAAAATCCCATCGTACTTGCAGGTTTTCATTCCCTTCATCACTGTCCAAAGAAAGATTTCCGTCAAACAAAAATTCTGTATCAAGATATCCAGAATCCGGAGATACGCTGAAAATCGGCATTGGTACCGTATTGGAGCAGGACACTGTCTGAGTGGTATCATCGGTCTGGCCAGCATAATCTTTGACTTCCAGCCGGACAACAAATTCACCCGATGAAGGATATTGATGTTCCTGCTGTGAGCTGATCATGAAATTGGTATCCCACAGTCCATCATTTTCCCAATCCCAACGATATTTTAACCGATTGTCATCATCCTCAGAAACCGAAGCGTCAAAAATAATGTGACGCTGATTTTCTCCCTTTGCAACAGAAAAACCAGCTGTCGGAAACCGATCAACTGCAATCGTTTCAACTTCCCCGGTTAAGGTCATTTCATTTAAATCCACTTCGACAGTTTGATTTTCAATATCTAAAATATGGGCCCCTCTGACTGATATTTCCAGAGTATAGGCTAAAGATTTTGATAAATGAAGTTGCTTAAACGGTTCAACAAACAATCTTGCATGACTCATATTTCCATCAATAATTGAAATTTTATTTTTTTGAACAATTTTATTACCAACCCTTAAAACAGCCAGATAAAAACCTGAGGCCAAATTTATTCCGTTATCTGCAACTCCCTGTAAGGTAAAATGATTGAGCAACTGATTGCAGATTTTCTGTTCATAAACTTTTTGACCGATTAAATTAAAAATTGTGATTTGGCCGTTCTGAATCACCTCAGGATTGTCCTTAAATTCATCAACCGGCAAACAACTATTGGGAATAACCAGCTGATATTCACCATTGTTATCGGTTAAACTTGAAATTCCCCCGGTTTCAACGGTCAAATGAAAAACCGGCTGACCGGCCAGGTCCACCACTCTTCCGACGACTATCAATGAGTCACCGGAAAATAAATGGACTGATAAAATTATCATGACAGCCAGATATTGTGTTATCCGATATACCATAGACCTCTCCAAAAATATATCAGAATATAAAAATATTCAAAAATAACAAAAATACCTTAATACTATTTTTTATTTCATCAGTACCATTTTTTTAAATCTTGTCTGATTGCCATATTCAAATTTGCAGATATAAACGCCGGAAGGAAGACCAGTCCCGTCAAACTTTACACGATGAAAACCGGCATTCAGGATACCATCTGCCAACATATCTATATGCCGGCCCAGAATATCATAAACATTCAGCCGAATTTCTGCTCTCACCGGAAGGTTAAAGACCACAGTTGTCATCGGATTAAAAGGGTTTGGGTAGTTTTGATACAATCGAAAATCATTAATCTGTTTTTCTTTGACAATGCTTGTATCTGTTAATTTGACCTTTTTCAGAATCCAGTTATCCGGGTCCAGTTCCACCAGTTTCGGGTCATCTTTCACATATAGATCAAACTGCTGGACCTGCAGAGAATCCCAAACCCGAAAATCATAATCGGCCTGAAGCGTGGAAACCCGTACATCGATGGGCATCCAGAATAAACCGGTGTTGGTCTGTTCCTGCCGAATAGTCAGATGCACAATATGCCCGGAATCTACTTCAGCGGAGTTCCAGCAATAATGATAGTCAGGATAATATTCCTCAAAAATCCATTGCTGAAAAAACTGGTCCAGATTTAATCCGGAAACGGTCTGACAATGTTCTATAAAATCCTCAGTTGTCGCTGATTTATATCTGAATTTGCCGGATTGATAATAGGTTTGTAAAATCTCAAAGAACTGCCTGTCACCGACCACATTCCGTAGCATATGAAGTACCCAGGAGGCTTTGTCATATCGAAGCCCTTTTGAGAATAGAGGCTCACTGCCATTCAGGTCCTCGACATAGATGGTACCATCACCAAAATATTCTGAATAAAGTTGATAATCACTGGCTGTATAGTCCGGGTATTCGTACTCATACCAAAGCGCTTCAGCATAGCTGGCAAAACCTTCATTGAGCCATAGGTCGTGAAACTGGTGGCAGGTCACCGCATCTCCCCACCATTGATGGGCCAGTTCATGGGCGATCAGTAATTCTGAGGCGCCACCGAGACTGGTAATCGTCTGGTGCTCCATGCCGCCCCCCCAACCAAATTCCGCATGACCGTATTTTTCATTGATAAACGGGTATTGGCCAAAAATCTCCGAATAATAGGCAATCATTTTCACTGTTTTACGGTAATCGCTCAGTCTGGATGAATAATGATCCGGCATCACATAATATTGGACTTCCATGGAATCCTGATCACCGAAGATATACCAATCCGAAAACTGCGCATAGGGATGAATGGCCAGGGAAACCAGATAGGTTGCAATGGGGTACCGCTCTTGCCAGTGAAAAATGGTTGAATTGACCGTGTCCTTTTGACTGACCAGTTTACCATTTGATGCGACAATGAAACCCTTCGGGACCTGCACCCGAATATCCATTGAATCCGGTTTGTCCGAGGGAACATCCTTGCAGGGAAACCACCCCCGGGCGCCATAGGGTTCATTTAAAGTCCAGATCAGGGATTCACCATTGTAGGCATCAAAGGCAAAATATCCATAGGGATTGTCACTTGGATCACCTGCATATTCAAGGTAAAATTTAAAAAGACCGCCTTGAGCATAGACAGAATCGAGATTCACCCTCACAATATCCCCGGACCACTGATAATTCAATTCCCTCATTGGCCGGCCGGCAGCATAGATTTTTGTAATACTGAGTCCCTGCCAAAAATTCAATTCCACTTCACTGATCGGTTCTTTGACAACTTCTCCGACAACCAAAATCCTGCCAATAACGCCAGGATTACGCACATTGATTTTCATATCAAGATTATAATATTGAATATCAAATAATTGCTGATTATCGGTTATTTCATCATTGACTTTGGCCAGGGCTTTGTACCGAATTTCTTTTCGGCTTGCTTTTTCTACTCGAAAACTTAAATCAATTTTGGGGGCTTGGGCGCCAAGTATCGAAATACTTATCAGCAAGAATACAAAACTTTTTTTCATAATTGACTCACAATTAAATAATACCATACTCCTCAAAAGTAGGCAGATATTGTAGAAAGAACAAAGATAATATCAGGATTTGGAATAAAATGAAGATTGAGGGAATAAAAATAATTTCAACTTGGACTCTTTATTTTTTTTTCTTACTTTCCACCATAATTTTTGAGGGCTTTCGTGATATTTAACATTTTTTATGCAAGGAGGTTTTCATGAAAATCCTTAAAAATTTTTCAATTTTCTTCTCTTTTTTATTCATAGTCAATTGTTCCACAGAAAAAGTCGGGCCTAACGAGGGTGATTACTGGCAGGCAGTCCATTTACTGAATTTTAATAACAATGAAGATCTGGCTAAAGTCGGGGACAATCTTTCCGGATTCAAAGAAAAGGGAATCAATCTTATCATACTGGAAGTGGACTACCATTTTGAATTTCAGTCTCATCCGGAATTGCGCCAGACAAACGATGTTATTACAAAAGAGGCAGCCCGAAAATTTGCCCGCCTTTGTCGTAAAAATGACATTCGTCTGATCATTCAGTTCCAAAGTGTGGGTCATCAGTCCTGGGCCGATAAAACATTCAAATTGCTTTCAGAATACCCTGAACTGGATTTGACACCCGGAGCTTATCCAAATAATGATTCAATCTATTGCCGTGAATGGGACGTCACCAATCCACGGGTATATGAGATTGTCTTTCCATTGATGGACGAACTCATCGACGCTTTCCAGGTGGATGGCATGCATGTTGGAATGGATGAGGTCTTTCTGTTGCAATCGGAATACGCCATCAATACCAAAGACCAGAATCCGGCAGAAATGTACGCCAAAGCAGTGAATGACATTTACAACCACCTGGTCAAAGAAAAAGGAGTTGAAATGTTCATGTGGGGCGATCGTTTTATCAATGCAGAAGCGATTGACTACGGTGAATGGGAAGCATCTGCCAATGGGACCTGGCCGGCCATTGACAGGGTCCCTAAAGATATTATTATCTGTGACTGGCATTATGAACCCAGGGATACCTACGCATCTATTCCCATGTTTATTGAAAAAGGGTTCAGGGTCTTGCCTTGCAGCTGGCACAATGCCGAGGCATCGCAAAAATTAATCCAATACAGTTTGCAATTCGAAAAAGAAAAAATGCTGGGTCATCTTTATACCAATTGGGGCGGAAAAATTGAAGATTTGGTAAATTGGCCAACAATGATCATGGGGGAAAAATATTTCCAGTCATCACTGGATTCGAAATAATCCCAGCAATCATCGGGAGTTATGGGAACCATCTGAAATTTTTAATGACTCTCTGGGCTGAAATTTATAAATTTATATTAACTGATTCAGGAATAATCATGAGAGCATTGACAATAAATTTTTTACTTTCTTTATCCATGACACTTTTGGCGCAGGCCCTTGAGCTTCACCCGGATGTTGAACTTATTCACATCAGTGATTCCGTCTATGTCCATACTACCTGGGAAAACAGCGAACAATTCGGCCGTTTTCCCAGTAATGGCATGATCATCATCAAAAACAGCAAGGCCGTAATGATTGATACGCCTGTTAACAATGAAAAAACCCGGGTCATCTATGATTATCTGCTGGATAGCATGCACGTAAAAATAGAAAAGCACATTGCCGGCCATTTTCACACAGATTGTATCGGAGGATTGGAATTTTTGCATGATAAAGGAGTAAAGTCCATCGCTTCAAATCTCACCATTGCAAAATGTCAGGAAGATTCCCTGGAGGTTCCAAATATTGGTTTTGAAACAGTCTATGACCTTGATTTTTATGGCAAAAAACTTGAATGCCGTTTTTACGGCGGAGGACATAGTTTTGACAACATTGTAGTCTGGCTGCCTCAAGATAGTATTTTGTTCGGCGGATGCCTGATAAAATCCGCTGGTTCCCAACACCTGGGCTATCTAGGCGATGCCGTGGTAGACGAATGGGACGCAACGGTTGAAAAGGTGATGGCCGCTTACCCGAATGCGAAAATCGTTGTGCCCGGCCATGGCCCCAGTGGCGGAAAAGAACTAATGAACCATACCATTTCACTGGTACGGGAAAAAAGGTAAATACCTGATTTGGTTTGAAGGATCATTGGGCATTTTTTGAAATTCTGAAAAATAAACAGGAAAAATTGAAAAGTCATCTTGGAATCTCACCCTTGCAGGATTTATTTCATGTTTTTTTAACCTTTGACTTTGATACGTGAGGCAATATGATTCAAAAGGAAAGACCTGATTCAGACGTCACAGCAACTTTTTTAGATATTGAAAGTAAAATTCGCAACCTATTGCAAGGGCAGCGCTTTTCTGTATTATGCACCCAGGGTGATGGACTGGCCTATGGATCACTGGTAGCCTATGCTTACACCGATGATTTAAAAAATTTCTTCTTTACCACGCCGACAGCAACACGAAAGTATATGCTTCTCAGCCAAAGTCCAAACGTTTCAGTGGTTGTTGACACCCGCTCAGACTATTCTCATGATATGGATAAAATTGAAGCAGTGACCATCATCGGTACAGCAAAGGAATTAAAATCGGAGAAAGAATTGTCACTGGGTCAAAAAATGCTTTGGGAGCGGCATCCCTATATGTCTGATTTTTTGAAATCAGAAAATACTGCATTGTTCAGAATTGAAATTGCCCGGTATTATTATGTTACTCGGTTTCAGCAGGTCTCTCAATGGTCCCCCTGAAAAAATGGTCCTCTCCAATGATTGACATTAATTAACGCCACTTTCTTGAATAAAATCGATATAAAAATCTGTTTCCCAGCGATGAGGGTTGTAATCCAAAGAAAACGTTGGTATTTCTACAATATTTTTAAAAATAAAATTTCATTATAATAACTCATAAAAAATATTAAATCAATTGATTTTTTCATGAAATTTGCTTATGGTATAACTGTCATTAATATTTTGAAAATAATAAAAAAGGAGGAAAATATGGGACAAAGAGGTTTAGAAATTCTCAATCTCAACATTGATGAATTACTTCAAATGTTAAATGAAGCGCTCTGTGAAGAATGGCTGGCTTATTATCAATACTGGATTGGCGCCCGAATGATGGAAGGCCCGATGAGAAGCGAAATCGAACCCGAACTACTTCTTCATGCCAACCAGGAATTGAACCATGCTGTCATGGTTGTAGAAAGAATCATTCAGCTGGGTGGAAAACCAGTCCTCACTCCAGCCGACTGGATGAAACTAAGTAAATGTGCCTATGAAGTACCCGATGACCCCTATGTGGAAGCCATCCTGACGCAAAACCTAAACGGAGAGCGATGTGCCATTAACCGCTATAAAATGATTGCAGATTTCACCAGCGGCAAAGACCATACGACCCATCAAATGGCAACCACGATTCTCAATGAAGAACTGGAACATGAACAGGATATAGAAGACTGGATTTCTGATATTGAACGCATGAAGGATGATTGGAAAAAACTTAGACTAAGTTAAAAAGGAATAAAATCAGGCAGCTCGACAGGCTGCCTTTTTGATTGATCGAATAATGAAAATACTCATTACCGGCGCGTCGGGATTCATTGGAAGTGAATTGAGCGAATACTTCAAAATTGCTGGGCACCAGGTGTTTCCGATGAAACGAGGTGATAACCGACAAAAGGAACCATTCTTTTGGTCTCCTGATGAAGGGACGATTCATTTTGACAAAACCAAGCCTATTGATGTTGTCATCAACCTGGCGGGCGAAAACCTCAGTGCAGGACGATGGACCAAGTCTAGAAAAGATAAGCTGAGAAACAGTCGCATTCAGTCAACAGAAATACTTTCCAAAAAAATTGCATCACTTCCCCAAAAACCTAAATTATTGATCTCTGCATCAGCAATAGGCTTTTATGGTTATAATACTATTCAAAAGGTAGACGAAAACTCACCACCAGGAAAGGGTTTTCTGGCAGAATTATGCCGACACTGGGAACTGAGTACCCGACCAGCTGCTGAATCCGGCATCCGTACTGTCAACCTGCGGCTGGGAATGGTTTTTTCATTCAAAGGTGGCATACTTGGCAAACTGTTACCTATATTCAAATTCGGGTTTGGGGGCCGAATAGGTGACGGTAAACAGATGATGAGTTGGATCGGATTGGTTGAAATGGGTCCAATTATCGACTTTATCATTGCCAAAGAAAATATTTACGGCCCAGTCAATGCCGTATCACCAAATCCCTTGACCAACAATGAGTTTACCAGGATTCTGGGTGAAAAACTGAAAAAGCCTGTAAGATTAATTGTACCGAAATTTCTTTTAATTCAACGATTTGGTGAAATGGCCCGTGAACTAATCTTGTCCAGCACCCACGCAATCCCCCAATGTTTAATTTCTAATGGATATAAATTCAAGATAGAAAATTTTTCAGATTGCGCAGATATTTACCTTTAATCAGGAAAAAATCACAAACCCAGTATATTGACCGGCAGAAACAATTGATACAAAATAATTAGTTTTAAAAAAAATAAAATCAGGAGTAAATAAAAAACTTGAGCGGGTGAAGGGAATCGGACCCTCGTATTCAGCTTGGGAAGCTGATGTTCTACCATTGGACTACACCCGCAAAAAGCACTCAAAATTTAAGATAAATAAAATCATTATTACAATCTTTTAATTATAAAAGTACACATTTTATTTCCTAATGCAGCATTTTATTCTTTTTCACAATTAAATCTGGCAGATCCATGACAACATTACTTACGATTCTGTTCTCATAGTTGAGTGAAAATTAATAATAAGAGGGAGTTTTTAATGAAGTATAACAAATATTTAACCATTAGCCTTTTATCAATTTCTTTGATTGCTATGGAAATGGCCTGGACTCGCATATTTTCCGCAGAATTCTTCTATACTTTTGCTTTTCTGATTTTATCCTTAGCTGTTTTGGGATTGGGCCTGGGAAGTTTATCACTGCGATTTTTTAAATTTTTAAATCGGGAAAGTAATTTTCCCAATCTTTTGGTCCTCACCGCCGTAGCTATGTTTCTGGGTCCGATTCTGATTTTTAAGTTAAATATTCAATTTACAGAGGTTTTTAGTGATGCCCTGATGGTATTGAAACTTCTTGCGGCAATCCTTATTCTAAACTCGTCCTATTTTTTGGGTGGAATTGGTTTAGCGCTTATCATCAAAATCCATCATAAAGATATCGACAGACTATATATGGCAGATATGATTTCTGCCGGTATCGGCATCATTGGGATTATCCTTATGATGAATTTAATCGGCACTCCGGCAGCAACATTTCTCGTTCCCCTACCTGTTTTGTTGGCAGCCTTTCTGGCTTCTAAAAAATATTTTAAAATTATTCCGGTCGCTGTAATGTTGGCTATTTTGGGTTCCATTCCTTTCTCAGAGCAAATGTTACAGGTCCAGAGAAAAGAGCGGGCAGAAATTGAATACAGTCATTGGGATGCCATCGCAAAAATAAAAATTTATAATTATGCTGAAAATTACAAGGGCATCAATATTGACAATGCAGCCAATTCTCCCTGCTATGGCTTTGATGGCAAGTTCAATAAGCCTGATTCTGAACTCTATGATTTTGGCATTGATGTCAGATATCTCATGGATCTGAACAAAGACTGCTGTTTTCTTTCTCTAGGCGCTGGTGGCGGAGTAGATGTATTGCAGGCCCTTCAATACGGTGCAAAGGAAATACATGCGGTTGAAGTCATTCCTCATATAAACCAATTGATGACAAAAGGGTATCTGGCTGAATTTTCCGGTAATATCTACCAAGATCCACGCGTCAAAGTGGTAACAGAAGATGCCAGAATATATGTGCGACAGTTCGAAAATAAATTTGATCTGATCTATTCTCTCAGTGCCAATTCCTTTGCCGCAATGGCTTCTGGAAGTTTTGCTCTGGCGGAAAATTATCTCTTTACCACTGAAGCCTTTATGGATTACTGGAAGAGCCTGACACCAACTGGATTCCTGATGATGGAGCATCAGTTCTACATTCCAAGATTGATTTCCGAGGTCCAAGATGCCTTGATCAGACTAGGAGTAAAAACTCCCAGAAACCATTATGCGGTTTACAACTTGCCAAATATGCGACGAAAAATCATCCTGATGTCAAAACAACCCCTTTCAATGGATATCATTGAAAATGCTTTCGGCCATGTCAGAATGGATGAACACAACTGGGTTTATCCCATTTATCCTGTCACCATCGATTCTTTACATGATCCATTGATCCTCAACATAGTCGAAAAGGGCTGGAGAACAGCCGCAGCGCAGGCTCCCTTTGATATATCACCTACCACAGATAATCGTCCCTTTGCTGCCCAGATGGGTCTTTGGAAAAATTTTTCCTTACAAAAACTGGATAAAATCCTGCCCTATGAATTCTTTGGCTTTCCCCTCTCAAAAGTTATAATCTCCATCATTCTGATAATTGTTTTTGTAGTAATTATTCCTGTCAATTTGGTACCCTATATTTTCAGTAAAGAAAAACTAAAATTGGTTCCCTGGATCTATTTTTTTATGATCGGTTTGGGATTTATGATGGTGGAAGTCATTTTAATTCAGCAATATGCACTTCTGACAGGTTCAACAATCTTCAGTATAATTAGTGTTTTGATCAGCCTGTTGTTGTTTTCGGGAATTGGCAGCCGGTTTTCAACCCGTTTTAACCCAATTTTTCCTTTTGCAATGATATTCCTTTGGTTATTGCTGAATATTATTTTATTCCCGGCCCTGGTCGATTTATTGGGAGGATTAAGATTATTTTTAAGAATTTTATCAACAATCCTATTAATAGCACCACTGGGTTTTTTCATGGGTATGCCTTTCCCAAAAGCCGGATCCCGTGTCGGCGCATTAATTGATTGGGGATTTGCGGTCAATGGTGCAGCTTCAACACTTGGTGCAGTACTTGTTTTATTGATTGCATTTTCCTGGGGATATTCCATCTCGCTGGTGTGCGCAGGGTTTTGTTACTTGGCAGCAGGTATACTATTTAATCTCCATAAAGCCTGGTGAAAATCTAAGAATTTGAATACCAGAGTGGGGTACATTATACCCTTCTTTGGTATTTAAATAATTCCTAAGTTCAAAACATTGTAATCGTTTAAACTAATCCAATATCATTATAAAATCAATTGGATCTTTTTTTGAAGATAGATAAATTAATTGACATGAACCCAGACAGGAAAAAACTTTTATTAATGTAAAGGATTACAAAAAAATGCTCTTCTCTAAACTCGACAGTATCTATTCAAAAGACCTGGTCTGCAAACAAGAAAACCGCTATCAACGTCTTGCAGGGCAATATAAAAGTCTTTTTCCAGAAAGCGAATTGCGTTTTTTCAGTTCTCCGGGAAGAACAGAGATTTGCGGCAATCATACAGACCACAATCATGGCAAAGTAGTGGCCGCCAGCATTAATCTTGACACCATCGCTGCTGTTGCTAAAACCAATTCCAATACAATCACTTTATATTCTGAAGGGTTTTCTGATCCTTTTACTGTTAACTTGGATTTTCTGGAAGTGAATCCAAAAGAAAAAGAAACAACCCATGCCCTGATTCGTGGCATTGCTGCCAGATTTAAAGAATTGGGTTACCAAATCGGTGGATTTCATGCTGCCATTACAAGTGACGTTTTACAAGGATCGGGTTTGAGTTCCTCCGCATCAATCGAAGTATTAATTGGATTAATTTTTAACAATCTTTTCAATGAAGGTAAACTTCATCCAGAAGAAATTGCGAAAATTGGTCAATATGCGGAAAATATCTATTTTGGAAAACCCTGCGGACTCATGGACCAGATGGCCTGTGCTGTTGGCAATATTATATCTATAGATTTTGCTGAACCTGAATGTCCTGTTGTGACCCATCTAAATTTTGATTTTTCTACAACCGGTTATAAGCTGATTGTTCTGGACACCGGAGCCAGTCATGCTGATCTGACAGATGATTACGCTTCAATACCCGCTGAAATGAAAGAAATTGCAAAACATTTTGATGCCAACTTTTGTCGCGAAATTGATCAGGAAAAATTTTTGAAGGCATTACCTGAAATACACAACAAATACAACCATCGGGCAATTCTGCGCACCATCCATTTTTTTAATGAAAACAAGCGGGTAGACGCAATTATTGAAACATTGCATAAAACCGATATCCACACTTTTTTAAATATTATCTATGATTCCGGGAACTCATCCTTTAAGTATCTTCAGAATATTTATTCAACTCAAAATATTCATGTTCAGGATGTCAGTCTGGCGCTGGCCCTGTCAGAGAATTTCTTAAAAAAAATTGGGGACGGTGCCTGCCGCGTCCATGGCGGCGGTTTTGCAGGTACAATTCAATTATTCCTGCCGGACCAAGAAGTACCTGATTTTGTCAATTATATATCGCCAATTTTTGGAGAAAAATCTGTCAATGTGCTGGATATTCGATCAGTCGGGGCTACTGAAGTATTGTTGTAACTCATATTCTATATTGGAAATATGCACTGTTTAACTTTTTCCGTCAACTTTTCATATTTCTGCCAAAATTTGCTCAACAACTGTCATAGTAATAGAACATTATAACATACTCAAAGTCATAAATTCAATCCATTGTGTCAAATTGTTGGATGAGTATTCATGGTATAGGACTTGACATTTTCATCAATGTCATTTGGAATACTGACTCAATAAATGAGAACCAAATTGAAATTTATAACTAGAAAAAAATAGGAGTTGATTATGAGTTTAGTAAGATGGAATTCAAGAAACGATTTAGCCAACGCAACCGGGGATTTTGATGACTTATTAAAAAACTTTTGGTACAGCGAAGATTCCTTTATGTCCAAATTCAATCCCAGTGTTGATATCGAAGAAAATGATGATGCTTTTCATTTTCATGCTGAACTTCCGGGTTTGGAGAAAGACAATGTTAAAATATCCCTAAAAGATAACATTCTGACTATCAGGGGTGAAAAAGAAAGCAGAAAGAAAAATGAAAAAAGCAATTTTCACCGAATTGAAACCACCTCTGGGAAATTTCAAAGATGTTTCAAACTTCCCTATAATGTTAAACAGGAATCAATCAAGGCTGAATTCAAAAATGGTGTTTTGAACATATCAATACCCAAAGCAGAGGAAGCTAAACCTAGAGAAATTTCAATTGTCTGATAATTTCTTTAAATAATACCCAACACAATGCCGGCATTGCCCTCTAAGCCGGCATTGTTATTTTCCAGAAACACTTAAACTTAATTTTTTAGCATTATTTAAAATATTGTCCTGCAAATAAATTTTCCTTTAGTCTCTATTACACTATTATAAGTTAACAGAAATTATCGTTGACAGTGCTCTTCTTAAGAGACTATTTTTTATATTGGTTCGAACTTAGAAAAATGCAATTCGATCGTATTCTATCGGACAGGTTTTTGGGATGGTTTATCCAATGCGCTGATTTTTTAAATTACAATTTTGTCAAAATATAAAAAAGGAGGCTGATTTGAAGGCCTCCTTCATTTTATTAGTTTGTAAAGCATCAATCAAAATATTTTTCAATATATTCTTCCATAATTGTCAAGGCTTCATCTTTGCATTCACCACATACTGTACCCAATTTTGTCATTTCCTGCAGGGTTTTAAAATCACGAGCTCCTTCCAGTACAGCATCTTCAATATCTTTATCCGTTACATTCATACAATTACAAACAACCTTTGCATTCTGCGCCTCTATTTTATCATCCATTCCATGTTTTCGGTAATAATCATCAATAGCAGCACGAAGCGCCCGATCGCCAAGGACCGAACAATGAATTTTCTTATCCGGTAATCCACCAAGTGCTTTTACAACATCCTGCGGAGAAATATGGTAGGCTTTATCCAGCGACATACCAACCACCATTTCAGAAAGTTTGGAGGTAGAAGCAATTGCGCTGGCACACCCGTAGGTCTTCCATTTCACATCAGTAATGATATTATCTTTCACCTGGATAACAAAAAGCATTTCATCTCCACACTGAATGTTTCCGGTTTTTCCATATCCGTCATACTTATACTCTTCAATATTATCTAAAATATTTCTCGGGTTCATGAAATGGTCTTTTACATTTTCTGTATAAACCCAATTTGAATCACTCATAATCAACTCCTTAATTCTCTTGTTGACATTTTTCTCAACTTACCTATGATCCCCGGCAAAGTATCTAAAACATAATCGATTTCATCCTCCGTTGTGTCTCTGCCCAGACTAAAACGGATAGAACCGTGCGCAAATTCAGCATCTAGTCCTGTTGCTAAAATTACATGAGAGGGTTCCAAAGACCCTGACGAACAGGCACTGCCGGTTGAGACAGCAATACCCATGAGATCAAGATAAAGAAGAATAGACTCACCTTCAACACCTTCGAAGGATATATTTAGTGTTCCAGGAATACAATCCTTTTCGTGTCCCACCACCTTGGTGTGAGACACTTTTTCAATTATGCCTGCTTTCAGTTTGTTTTTCAGTTTTAAAAGCCGTATCCCTTCATCTTTCATTTCGATTTTTCGCATTTCCACAGCTTTGCCAAAACCAAGGATTCCGAGCGAATTTTCAGTGCCCGCCCGTCGTCCTTCTTCCTGGTGGCCACCATAAATAAGCGGGCAGAAGGGTACACCTTTTTTGATATAGAGGGCGCCAATGCCTTTGGGTCCATAAATTTTGTGAGCAGAAAGTGTTAAAAAATCAACATCCCAATCCTTCACATCGATATCAATTTTACCGGCAGCCTGTACTGCATCGGTGTGAAAGTAGGCCTGATATTGATGAACCAAAGCAGCGATTTCTTTGATATTTTGAATGGTTCCGATTTCATTATTGGCTGTCATTATGGAGACAATGAGTGCTTGTTCTTTCCGAAGCATTGCCTCCAATTGGTCTAATTTTATTTTTCCCTGAGAATCGACGTCAACATATTCAACTTCTGCAGATTTTCCATTGAGACACTTAACCGTTTCCAACACTGCCGGGTGCTCTATTCTCGATGTTATCAATTTTGGTTTTATCAATCCCTTGATATTACAGGATTTTAAAGGACATGCAGAAAGTGACAGGACCGTGTTGTTAGCTTCTGATCCGCTGCCGACGAAAATGATTTCATCCGGGCTGGCATTGATAAAATCTGCAATAATTTTGCGGTTTTTTTCAACTTCCTGTCGTGCTTCGCGACCAAATTCGTGCATACTTGACGGGTTGCCAAAAAGATCAAACTTATCAACCATGTATTTTTTAACTTCAGGATGTATGGGTGTTGTCGCATTATGATCCAGGTAAACTCTCTTGTAACTCATTTTTCCTCACTAATCATTTTTTTTAATTTATCAAATTAAATCCTATCGGAATAATCGTAAATTAAATTTTTCTATTTGATATTAAAAAACATAAAACCGTGACAAGAAAAATCGTGCCTGCCATTATTTTCGAAAATTTGACGATTTTTAATGACATTTCTGCACAGATAGACCATTATGGACTAACTTCCGTCAAAAAAACAGTTGAAGGCTGACAATTTTTATGGATTACACTATTTGGTATAAGAATTGGGAGTTAGACCGATGTAAAGTAAAACAAAAAAAGGAGGCTAAAATGAGCTTAATAAGATGGAACCCAACAAGAAACCTGAGAGTTTTTAATGATGAAATCGACAATTATCTTAATGATTTCTGGAATGGCGAAGATTCATATTTAAGTAAATTTACTCCTAATGTTGATATTGAAGAATTGGATGACGAATTTCAGTTTCATGCTGAACTTCCGGGTCTTGAAAAAAAGGATGTAATTATTACCGTGAAAGAAAACGTATTAACAATTTCCGGAGAAAAACAAAGTAAGAAAGAAGAAAAAAATAAAAATTATCACCGAATTGAATCTTCCTTTGGAAAATTTCAGCGCAGTTTCAGGTTACCACAAAATGTCGATCAAAACGCTATCAAAGCAGAATTCAAAAATGGCATTCTGGATGTTATTATTCCAAAGACTGAGACCGCAAAGCCCAAAGAAATCGAAATCAAAGTCAATTAATCCAATCATTCATTAAGGATTCTTCAAAAAGCCGGCTGTTTTCAGTCGGCTTTTCTTTTAACCATGTCTTTTATTTTCTCATTGAAGTGTTTATATTAAACTTTGAAAATATGGGGATATTATGAAACAAACAAAAATTTTAATCACACTCATCACACTATCATCCTTCCTATCAGCCCAAAATTATTATTTCCCGGTAAAAATCCAGGACCAATACGGTTATATTGACAGTTGCGGAACAGTGCTGATACCCGCCCAATTTACAGAAGCGGACTTCTTTCATGAAAGCCTAGGTAAAGTCAGACTGGGAGACCGATATGGATTTATTGATACCACAGGAAATATTGTTATCGAACCACTTTTTGATGATGCAAAACCTTTTTCCCAGGGTCTGGCCGCAGTCAAAACGAATGATGATTGGGGCTATATTGATGCAGGAGGAAATTATGTTTTTATGCCGAATTTTCTTGAAGCCAATTCTTTTTCTGACAATATTGCTAAAGTAAAAATCCAAAACCGCCTCGGTTTTATTCCCATTGGACAAAATGATGCATTTTTATCTATCACCGGCGATACCTTAATCAACAAACCCTTTCACAGACTTTCATCCTTTTCAGAAGAATTGGCAGAAGTTGGAAAAATTAAAACCTTTCTTTTATTTCCGACATCTGTTAAATATGGTTTTGTTGATAAAAACATGAATTTTATTATTGAACCGAAATTTGATGCTGTCGGCCAGTTTAAACTGGGTTTAGCACCCTTTGCTTTAAAAGGAAAAATGGGATACATCGATAAAGCAGGGAAAATTGTCATTCCAAATGACTATATTTTTTCTTTTAATTTCTCCGAAGGATTAGCTCGTATAAAATCAGAAAAGGGTTTTGGTTTTATCAACCTAAAGGGTGAAATTAAAATAGAACCAAAGTATCAAAGCGCAGGAGACTTTCATTGCGGACTGGCAAAATTTTACCATCTGGGTAAATGGGGATATATTAATGCAAAAGGCGAAGAGGTCATTTTGCCGCAATATGATTTTGTGGAGGATTTTTATTTTAACAGAGCATTGGTTTCAAAAAATGGTAGAAACCAGATTATCAACAGACAAGGTATTGTAATCTGGCCAAAATAAAAAACGGGAGGACATTTTGAACTTTCAATGGGATTTTTTTATTGATTTTGGAATTATTTCCTTTTCTCTGCTACTTGCAACTTTTTTGAGATACAAAATTAAATTTCTGCAAAAATATCTGATACCCAATTCTCTGACAGCAGGATTTTTCCTGTTGGTTTTTTATAATTTCTTTGCAAACATGGATATAGTTTCTACCGATAATCTGGGGACAATTGTATACCATTTTCTCAGCATATCTTTCATCGCCATGACCTTAAAAAATAATCCAGTCAGGGAAAAAGGTCACAAACCCGCACTATTTTCAAATTCAATATCATTGATTTTTCAATATGCAATACAGGCAATTATCGGACTTCTGGTCACTTTCATATTAATTAAAACTCATTATCCAAACCTGTTCCCGTCTTTTGGTTTTTTCGTTCCCCTGGGATTTGCCCAGGGTCCCGGACAATCTTTTGCCATTGGCAAAAACTGGGAAACCATGGGATTTGAAGGGGCCGGAAGTGTGGGTTTGACTTTTGCAGCCATCGGATTTCTCTATGCCTGTTTTGGTGGTGTATGGCTAATTAATTATGGTATTAAAAAAGAATGGTTGTCAAAGGAAAAATTGGAATTAATCAAAGATAAAGGCATCCGGACAGGACTTTTTAAACAAAATGATTCCACTCCCGAAGGATCCAAACTCACCAGTGAATCTGAAGCCATTGATACACTAACCCTGAATTTTGCCATGGTATTTGGTGTTTATTTATTAAGTTTTTTACTTCTAAAACTCATTACTTTTGGCTTATCCCTCCTGGGTCAAACCGGAGTCGATCTGGGCAATACATTATGGGGAATCAATTTTGTGTTTTCCGCATTGATGGCCATTGTTGTAAAGTCAGTACTCAAACTTTTTAAAATCAATTACATCATGGATAACGGAATGCTCAACAGGGTAACCGGTTTTTCTGTGGACTTTATGGTAACAGCGTCTATCGGTGCTATATCCATTGCAGTTCTATGGCAATATATCATTCCTATTATTATTACAAGTCTTGTTGCAGGTTTTGCGGTCATCGTCACTGTACCATGGTTTTGTTCAAGAATTTATAAAGACCATCAATTTGACAGAATGTTACTGATCTATGGGGCCAGTACAGGTACTATGCCAACCGGTTTGGCATTGCTGAGAGTTGTTGATCCGGATTTTGAAACACCGGCTGCTTCGGATTATATGTTTTCAACAGGTATAACATTTCCTTTAGTCATACCCTTTATTTTAGCAATCAATCTGCCTGCCTATGCCCATACCAAGGGAGATTTTCTATACTTCTGGCTGGCATTGGGCATCTCCTTTGCCTATTTGATTTTTTCTCTGATAAGTTTTCTGCTGATCGCCCGCCGCAAAGCCTTTCACCAGCCATCCCAGGCTTTTTACAGAATCAAAGAGGAAATTCATGGAATGTAAAAAATCAGCAAATCTGGTCCGATGCAATTGTTCTTATCCTGGATGCTCAAAAAAAGGTGTATGCTGTGATTGTCTGGTCTACCATCTCAGAATGAGGGAATTGCCTGCCTGTGCATTTCCAAAGGATATTGAAAGGACTTATGACCGCTCATTTGAAACCTTTGCAAAATTAGTCCAGCAAGGAAAAATTTAACAAAACCTCCTGATTAGAAGTAAATAATGAAATAAAAAAACCACCCTTAAAAAATCATAGGTGGTTTTTAGTTTTTATTATCCTACTAAACTTATGGCTTATAGGGTGTAAATTGATAAACACCAACCTGACCTTTATAATTATAAGTACACTCATAACCGATAAAAACTTCACCATTAACACCTGCAACTGCATCAAAATTATAGTAAATATCTACCGGCTCAGATTCAACTTCTTTTGTCCAACTGCCTACTTCAGTGAGGCTGTATATTTCAATACCACCTTCATATTTCGCAATTATCAGATAAACAATATCATTGGATACAACCGCATCCACCTGGTTTTCATTATCGATTTCCCAACTACCAATTGTACTCCAATTTGTGCCATCAAACTTTTTTATAAAAACATACCAACTCCCGTTAAATAAGGCTTTGTATGCAATATAAATATTACCTTCAGAATCAATTTCAAGGGATGCTTCACTAGTTTTTTCATCCTGGAAACTACAATCCTGATTGCTTGAATTAGCATAGGAGTTTCCCAGCCATTCCCATTGTCCATAAACTCCATTTGTTTCATTTCCTACCAGTACGCCTGTTTTTCCCGTACCACTTGATGTTCTTATGCTGATATAGGGTATATTACCGTAACATTTCACTTCGATTCCACCGCTCCAAAAACTGCTATTATTATTTGTTTTGTAGCCGTTGTAGGATTGCCAGTTGGCTCCATCGAAATAATATACCCGTCCGGCACCATAATATATAGAAGCGACCATTAACGTACCATCGTCCTTGAATGCCAATTCTGATCCCTGGTTCAGTTTATTGCTTCCATCTTTTATCGGACTGCCATTTCCAGTACCTAAATATGTCCAGGAACCTCCTGTCGAGGAAGCAACACATATTGCATCATATCTTGAATCATTGATATCATCATAATAAAGGTGTGATACAAATACTCCCCCATTAACGTCAACAGCAATGCCTGGTGAATGTGCTTCATCATCAGTTATTGCCACTCGTCCACCAAATTGCGTCCAACTACCGGTATAGGCCCACACATCAACTCCGGCTTTTGAATCAAGGGATGCATCTTCCGCAATATAAACCATATAGAGATTTCCCATCGGCCCTACAGCCAGATCAACTCCAGCTCCCTGCCCTGGACTAGTTAGAAATCCTTTTGTCATTATTTCAGTCAATTTTCCGACACCAAATACTGTAATTACACAATCAGCAGTAATGCCACCATCATTTGTTGTTGCTGTTATCACCGCTGTTCCGGCACTGACACCTGTAACCAGTCCCGTTGCTGATACTGTAACTATTGTCGCATCAGAAGTGCTCCAGGCAATTTCTTGATCAGTTGCATTTTCAGGATATATAGTAGCTGTCAGTTGAACAGTTTCATTGATGTTCAAAGTATGCTGTGTTATATCCAATGAGATGCCATTGACGTTTACCTCATCCGGGGTTACCGTAATATTGCAATGGGCTTCAAAATCACCATCTTCTGTCCTGGCGGTGATAATTGTAAATCCGTCACTAACTGTAGTAATCAGACCATCGCTGGAAACTGTAGCGACGCCTCCTGCGGAACTGCTCCAATATACCTTCTTGTTTGTCGCATTTTCCGGAGAAATTATGGGTGAAAGTTTCACAGTTTCCCCAATCTCAAGGGAATATTCATAATCACTGAACGCAATTCCCTCAACCGGAACATCTTTTAAACCGGTTGTCGTATCTTCACAATTAGTATGAAATATTGTCATCAATAAAACCAGAGATGTAATTGCAAAAAATTTTTTTATCATAATTCTCCTCCATAATCATTCAACTATTAAGATTTTTCAATCTTAATATATGCCTTTAATTTTATAAATTGTGGGCAGATTTGAATTTGAAAAGATTGGATTTGAATTCTGCTGGGTTACTTTTGAATTCGATTTTACAACGAATCCAGATAAGCAAACAAAACCGGCTTTTTCTGATTGGATACAGGTATATTGGAATTGTCCGACATTACCAATGAACCTCCATCCTGTTTTTCATAATAACTGATGTAATTACAGTTAATTAAATGGGACTGATGTATTCTCATGAACCCCATATTGGCCAATAATTCTTCATAACTTTTAATGCTTTTCGATACGACTACTTTTTTGCCTGAATTTATAAAAATCGTACAATAGGAATTATCCGATTCAAAACGAATAATATTATTAACATCAACGATATGAATTTTATCAGAGGTTTTCAGTACAATTTTTTTATTGCAGGAATTGGAATTACTCAGATTGGTAAAAAATGTATTGAGTTTCTCCTCAATGCTTTCGGGAATTAAATTTTCTGCTAGAACCCTTTCCACTGCATCAATTAATTCTTTGGGATTTAGCGGTTTCAAAATATAATCAAAAGCACTGAATTTGATCGCCTGGATTGCATACTCCTCATAAGCAGTAATAAAAATAATTTTAAATTGTTTGCTGGTTGTTTTTTGAAGGACATCAAAACCACTGCCGTCCCTTAAGGTAATATCCAGAAAAACCAGGTCTGGCTGTTCATTGTTAATCAATTTTACAGCATCTGCTACATTTCCGGCTTCTCCTAAAATGTCAATCTCATTGAACTGTGATTCCATAATCACACGAATACTTTGCCTGGCATGGGCTTCATCGTCTATAATTACAACCTTCATAATACTACCTTTTCTGCGGAATTTTAAGTTTAACAATCGTTCCTTTTTGGTCTTCGGATTCGATTTCAAATTTAATATTCATTTTCAGTGTTTTTTTTATGTTTTCAATTCGTTCGCGTGTGATTTGAGTGGCAAAAGACTTATGTGATTTAATCTGATCGGATTCCTTTAAATTGATACCTGCTCCATTATCTGCGATGATTACTGTCAGATTTGAATTGTCAAAAGCGTAGGTTACAACAATTTTTCCATCACCATTGGTATTTTTTTTCATGCCATGCTCAACCGCATTTTCTATAAAGGGCTGGGACAACATCGGAGGCAATTTTACAATGTCAGGATTAATTTCATCCTGGCAGATAATTTTATAGTCAAAAACGCCACTGAACCGAAGTTTTTGTAATGCCAGGTAACTTTTCACCAATTCAATTTCATCTTTCAATAATACCAGGTCACTTCTTGAACTTTCCAAAACCCTTCGCATGACAATAGAAAATTCAGAAATATAAGTCACAGAATCCAGCGGATTATTTTGCAAGATAAAATTCTGAATAGCAGAGAGTGCATTGTAAATAAAATGAGGATTCATCTGGGATCGTAGCAGTTTGTGTCGATTTTTTTCAATTTCCAGTTCAGCGGCAATATTCCGTCGTTTTATAATCAAAACGGCTAAGACCACGATAAATAGTAATACTGTTCCCAGCAACAACAGCAGGTAATTTCTGGAAATGATTTTTTGTTGATTGATCTGGTTTTCTTTGTCCAAAAGTTCAATTTGTTTTTCTTTTTTTGCCGTTTGATACCTGGTTTCGACTTCCAGAATTTTTTCTTCTTTTTTGATGTTAAACAGAGAATCTTTCAACATGATATAATTTTCTAAATCCCATAAGGCAATTTTATCCTTTCCCAGGTTTTTGTTAACTCGATATTTTAGTTCAGCGATTTGGGTACTTTCATCGAGGAGATTATTTTGTTGCGCTTTTTTTTCTATTTCAGCCAGTAATGATGTTGCTTCATTGAATCGACCCTGGTCAATATAAATTTCAACTATGGAAATACCAGACTGAACAACTCCCTGTTCAAAGTTGATTTCCCTATAACCAGGGATTGTCTGTTTATACAATTTTTCTGCTTCATCAACATTCCCAAGTATTTTTTCTATATCAGCTTTATAACTGGTTAAGGTCACTATCCCACGTTTGTACCCGATCTCTTGACAGTACCCCATTGCTGTATCGATATATGCAAAGGCAAGATCGTAATTATTTTGAATTTTATGAACCATGGCGAGTTCGCTGTACAAATACGCCAAGGTTTCTTTATTGGAAATTGTCCTTTTTAGAGATACAGCTCTTATATAATAATCTTCTGACTTTTCATAATCTCCTTTTAATCTGAATATTTCACCTAAAGAAGTCAGGGATGCAACCAATGTAGAGGTTTCACCGATTGCTTCCCGGAATTCAACAGATTTTATAAAATTTTCAATAGCATTATCATACAAGCCTTTAAAATGATTGGCTAATCCGATATTATAATAACTATAGCCGATATAGCTGCTATCGTTCAATTGAAGGCTATATTCCAGGCCTTTTTTAAATGAAATAATCGCTTCGTCGAGATTGTCTGACAATCCATAACACATACCCAGTAAATTATAAGCCTCACGAAAATCCTCATAACTTTGCACCTTTTGATTGATCTCAAGGGCTCTATTGAGATAAACGATAGCTTCATTGTAATTGGTGGAATCGACAAAGACATTACCGATTTTTTTATAAAAAAATAATAGATCCGCTGGATTTTTACAGATATCAATACCTTTTGAATAATAGACAAAGGCAGAATCATAACTTCTTTGTTTATGAAAATAATTGCCAATATTTTTGTATAACGATTTCCTCTTATCCTGATTGTTGCCTGCTTTAGCCATTTCAAATCTCAGACTATCAATATTTCCTGCATATGATGCATTGATAAGAAGCAATAGCCATAAAAGATGATATCGTTTTTTCAAAAAATTCATATTTAAACTTCTGTTATTTTTGACGGTAATAATCAGATCGATAAAAAAGGAAACATTCACTGAAAAGAATCACAAGAAGTATTTTGAATTTTCTCAAGTGCTTTTCAAGATAAATAACGTAAATATTAGCGCTACAATTTTCCTTCTTTCAACAGTTTCTTGTAGGCACAGAGTTCATCACCAACCCAGCTTTCTTTTAATTTTGTAGTAATGGGAACACAATCCATTTCCAGTCCTTTGATCGTATGATGCGGACCCAGCCGGGTTTTATAAACCCTGCAATAGTAGAGACCATCATTTCCCTGTCTCAATTCTTCACAGGGGTCACCGTCATAAGCACCGCAGCAGGCTCCGCAGCGTGTGCAGATGGCTTCAAACTCTTCGTTAGTCATAAGATTGATGGTTTTCGCCGTCATCATTTTTCTTTTCTTTATTTTTTAATCCGGAATAAATAAAATATAACCCCACTAAGATGAGAATAACCGGCCAGAAATGCAGGAACTGCCAGGCTTCAACCATAAATAAAACACCTATGGTCACCAAAATTGTCCCAGGTATCCAGAAATCTTTTTTCATTCCGGAAGCAAAGAACATGGTAAAAAAACCAATACCAGGGGCTAAAATAAAAATGGGCCATAATTCATCCATATTATTCCAGTGACTTTCTTCCATATAGACAAAAAATATTCCGATAATGGTCAAAATTGAGGCCGGCATTAGTAGGCCCAACTGTTTTTCTTTGAAATAAGCAACAAAAAAGGCCAGACCAGGAATGATCATGGCAAAAGGCCAAATATCATCCCAGTGAAACCAATTTCTCTGGACTCCGAGAATAAATAAGCCCAGGGCTATCAAACTGACACCCTCTACCAATCTGTTTCTATTTTTTTTCATAAATGCTCCTTTCGCATTTTATCTGTTTAAATTTACAACTAAATTGTTAAAAAACATCTTCAAATAAAAATATTTTGTAAAAATGTTTACATGTAAGAATTGACAAATAAAATTCAATGTATTAATTTCCTGATGTATAACAATAACAAATAACAGGATGTAACCATGGAAGAAACAATGCAATTAAAAAAATGGGATATTGTCTTAATAAATCTGAAAACAAACAGAAAAAGGCCAGCTCTGGTCATTTCACCAGAGAGACACAATGCAACACATGATATTATTGTTTTATTTATTACAAGCAATTTGAACGCAACAAAAGAGATCGGAGATTATCAATTGATTCACTGGCGGGAAGCCAACCTGCCCAAACCGGCAATTGTTAAAATGGTTTTTTCCACGGTCCATAAAAAACACCTAAAACCTTTGGGAAAACTTTCATCCGAAGACATTATTAATTTCGAAAAAAAATTCAATGATTTTTTTAACCAATCATAAAAAATTTTATCAAAAAAAAAGGAGCAAATCATGGGTGTAATGAGTATAAGGATCGATGACAAGAAGAAAAAAATGTTGAAAATAATCGCATCAATACAGGGAAAAACTATCGGCGGACTGATTGCCGAACTGTTAGATGAGTATATCGAAAAGAACATGAGTGGTCTGAAAGATACAATCAAAGAAGATGACCTGGCAGTGATCATGCAATTAACCGAAGAATCATTTTTGGATTGGGATAATGATGAAGACGAAATCTACAATAGTTTATAAAAAGTGGGATATCGTCCTGGTTGATTTTCCTTTTTCTGCAAATAGCAGTCCCCAAAAAAGACCGGCCCTGATTGTTTCACCGGAAAAGTACAATGCCGGAAAAAACGTGATCATTTTACAGATATCTTCAAAAAAGGACCTATCCGGCGAAGATTATCAAATTAAAGATTGGGAATCTGCCAATTTACTCTTACCTTCCTTTATTAAAATGAAGTTTGCTACTGTCAAAAACGATATTATCAGGAAAAAAATTGGCAGGCTTTCGCAGGAAGATATTTCTATATTTGAAAATTACTTATAGTTTCGAAAAGGATTCGCATGCGGAAAATAATTATCACGCTGACTTATTTAATGCTACTCTTTTCCATGGCTTTGGGACAGTATGGAAAAAATAAAGTTACTTATGACAGTTTTGATTGGAAATTTATTCAAACAGAAAATTACGATATTTACTTTTACCAGGGCGGTGAAAAATTAGCAGAATTTGCTGCCCCCATTATTGAAGAACAAACCAAGCGTTTATGCAATCTCTTCAATTGGCGGTTAAGTCACAGGTTTTCATTCATCATTTACAATTCTCACAATGATTTTCAACAAACCAATGTCACCCTAAGTGAGCTGGGAGAAGGGACCGGCGGATTTACCGAATTGTTCAAAAACAGGGCCGTGGTCCAATTTACTGGCGATTATCATGAATTCTGGCACGTCATTCGGCATGAACTGCTCCATGTCGTCATCAACGACCTCATCTATGGTGGCAGCGTCCAAAACCTGATTTCCGGTAGAATCAGACTTAACATACCCCTCTGGATGCATGAAGGTATTGCTGAATATATTTCTTCAGGATGGGACACAGAAGCCGACATGATTCTGAGGGATATTGCCTACAACGGCTCCATTCCTCCGATACAATATCTTAACGGATATCTTAATTATAAAGGTGGCCAGTCGGTATACAATTACATTGCTGAAAAATATGGCGTGGAAAAAATAGGTGAAATCTGGCAACAGATGAAAAGTTTCAAAAACGTCGACAAGGGACTCAAGGAAGCCATCGGGCTAGACCAAGAAGAATTGACAAAGGACTGGCACAAATGGCTCAAAAAAAAATATTGGCCTGATGTTTCCAATCGGGATAATATTGACGACATCGCCATTCAAATTACCAATGAAAAAAAATGGAATAATTATTTCAATTCTGCGCCGGCAGTATCCCCCAATGGTTCCCAGTTAGCAATTCTTTCCAATAAAACAGGTTATATCAATGTTTATATCATTGATGCTTTCGATGGAAAAATTATCAAAAAACTTTTAAAGGGACAGCGCTCACCGGAGACTGAAGAACTGAAATTATTAACACCGAAACTCAGCTGGTCCTATGATGGAAAAAAGATTGTACTGGCGACAAAGAGCGGTGGTTCTGATGCTCTGATCATTGTTGATGTGGCAACAGAAAAACAGGAGGTCATACAATTCAAAGAACTGGAACAAATATACTCGCCTGATTTTGCCAATACGGACTACACAATATCTATGGTCGGATTAAAAGATGAAAACCGTGATATCTACACATACAATCTTGATACGAAAATCCTGAATAGAATGACTTCTGATATATATTCCGATTACGAACCCTCGTGGTCTTCTGACGATCAATACATCTATTTTGCCAGCCAAAGAGGATTTGAAGAGGAAGAAAATATTAAAGAGGTCTTCATTAAAAACTTTACTCATCATCAGACAGACCTGTTTTATTTAAACACCGGAACAAAGGATATATTCAGAATTACTCAAAGCAATTGGAATGAAAATTATCCCGTCAGAATGAACAAAGAAAATAACATAATTTTCACCTCAGATTACAATGGAATTTCCAATTTTTACCTTTACAATCTGGACACAAGGGAAACCAAAGCTTTGACAAATGTGCTAACAGGTGTGTTTCACCCCTCCCTGTTGCCCGATGATTCCAAGTTATATTTTTCCGGTTATGCCGACTATGGGTACGACATATATGCCATCGCCAATCCAAATAAAAAAACTATGGATGTTTCGATAATTCCGCCAACACAATATGCAATTCAGAGGCAGGAAGAATGGAAAAATCCAAAAATCGATATTCTGGCTGGCGATAAAAAACTACCGGTATTGAATAACAAAATCAATATGCTCACCAGTGGAGAATATTCAAGTTTTGACTTTTCTAATACTTTTTTTGGACTGGATACCAATCCGATTGAGGAAGTAATCCATGATACGGTTTCTATCCAAGACACAACCAAATACATCGATGAAGATGGTGACTACGTTGTCAATACCTATAAAACAAAATTTACATTGGATTTGGTTGATTCCCAGGCCGGATATAGTACCTTCTGGGGATTACAGGGCACCACGGTATTCTCTTTCAGTGATGTTTTGGGTAACCATCGCTTTGCTCTGGGAACAGAAATGTACATTGATTTGGAAAACAGCGATTATTACGTTAATTATCAATACCTGACCCAAAAGACCAACTACTCAATTACCGGTTTTCATTCTGCAAACTTCTATTCTTCCAGCTTTTATTATATGTGGAAATTAAGAAATTACGGTCTGGATTTATCTGTCAGCAAACCTATCAGCCGCTTCAGCCGTATGGAATATGCCACAACCCTTTACGCCGTTGAACAGAAGTATATCGAAATACCAACAGGCCGGGCGCTTTACAATAATAACATCAATGTACTTTTACCCAGAACAGCCTGGGTATTCGACAACGCCATGTGGGGCTTTCTCAATCCGATTGACGGAACCCGATACAGGATTGACCTTACCGGTTCGCCAAAATACAATCAAAAAAGCCTGGAATTTGTAACTCTGGATCTGGACCTTCGCAAATATTTCAAACTCAACATGGATTACTCTTTCGCATTCAGACTATCCACTGGAATCAGTGAAGGTAAAAATGCCCAGCGCTTCTTTATGGGTGGCGAATCCATGTGGCTGAATCCCAAATACAACCGCAGCCATAATTTTGCCAATGTTGAAGATATTTACTTTTCCAAATTTGTCACGCCAGTCAGAGGTGCTGATTATTATGAAAGAGAAGGCACCCGATATTTTCTGACCAACATTGAATTCCGGTATCCATTGATAAAATATATGCAAATCGGTTTTCCTGTACCGATGATTCTGGGCGGAATACAAGGGGTTTCTTTTATTGATATCGGTTCAGCCTGGTATGGAAAGGAATTTCAGCCTTTCGGGTACAATAACTCCCGTGGATATTATTTTGAAGACCTGATTGGCGGATTTGGATTTGGTTCACGAATATACCTGGGATATTTTGTTTTAAAATTTGACACAGCCTGGCGATTTGATATGGATACCATTTCAAAACCAAAATACTATTTCTCTCTGGGTTTGGATTTCTAAAAATTAAACCAATTAAATATCGAATAAGGCCACTGGATCAGTGGCCTTATTTTTTACTTATTCAAACTCTCTAAAAAATTAGATTTCATCAGTTATGAATAATGGCTTAATTCCATACTTTTCAATTTCTGCTATCATTGTGTCGTCATCTGGCGGGAAAGAGAATTTTTCTGCAGCTTTAAGTACTTTTTCCAGAATTTTAATATCACCAACCGTATTCACAAATACATCAGGATTTCCCAAAACCCAGGCGATCGCGCTGTTAATCGCCTTTTGATCTGCCAGGGGTTCATACCAGGTTGTATATCCCCCCATATCGTCTGGTTTAGGACCACGAGCCACAGATTTAATGGTTTGGATGGCAACGTTTTTCTCAAGGCATTTTTCCTGCAGCCTGCAAAAATCTTCTGCATAATTTCCATTTTGCATCAGGATAAAATTAAAGGGCAGTAATACGGCATCAAAATCATAAACCTCTAAAGATTCCAAATGCATTTTGGCAGCAGCCAGACCATGTCCTGTGACTCCCAGATATCGAACCAATCCCTGCTCTTTGGCCTCAACAAAGGCTTCCAGCGCACCACCGGGTCCCATGGCTCTTTCCCATTCCTGCTGATTGACAAGGACGTGCATTTGCCAGAGGTCAACATAGTCCGTTTGCAATCTCTCCATAGATTTATGCAATTCTTCTTTGGCTTCCTGATAGGTTCTCATTCCTGTTTTAGTGGCCAGGAAAAAATCCTTTCGGTGGTTTTTCATCCAGGGGCCAATCCGTAATTCAGAATCGCCATAACTTGCTGCTGTATCAATATGATTAACCCCATAATTCAGTAATAAATCTAAAACTTTATTTGCTTCTTCCTGAGTCACATCCCACAAAGCGGCGCCCCCAAATAAGGCCCGTGTACTTTGATGCCCGGTCCTGCCAAATTCTTTTTTGGATATCATATTCTTTTACTCCTATTGAATCAAGGTTTCCATTTCCAAAAATTTATTGAAGCCAATGACTAAAATCCAGGGCCAGTCCCAAAACTGTTCCCGGAGACAAGTTCGATTCCGATGAAAAAAGCGGTGTATAAAACAGTCGCAAACCGTAAACATTAGGCTTTCCACTATTTTGACTAACCTTCACACCGAACACGGCACCCATATATGGACCCAAAGCAAAAAAATCCCTTTTCCTGTTATCCAAATCAGCTTTGTAATCCGGGCCATAGTGAAAACTCAACCCAATTGACGGTGCGATCACCAGGGATTTTCGGCTATTAATCGGCCTGATGAAGGGAACCGATACAGCAGGCTCAAACTGTAGCATCTTAAAAGCGGTGCCAAACAAAATCGGCCGCATAACCGGAATTTCCAAAACCAGATTTTTTTCGGATTTAAATTCAAATCTCCGGATATACATGATATCTGCAATAGGACCGCCCTTAACACCGGCATCGGAACCAACACACATTCGCATATCGTCATATCGTCCACCAGCAATAATTCTAATTCCGGAACTACCTTCAACCTTTACAATCAATATCAAAAGAAAAAATAAGTAACCCAATTTTTTGTCCATCATATCTCCAATCCTTTTCACCTCAGTAAAATTAATTTAATCAATAATTCAACTTTCCTGTAAAAATTCATTCAATAAATACTTTAATAAAAACTGCAAAATTTTTATACTAAATGAATTTATAATTTTATTTTGAAAAATAAATTTTTACATTCTTCAAATATAAAATTCGAAAGAAAATATGAAAATAAAAATTGAGTTTACCTCCCACTTACAGCTCATTGGAATAACCAATCATAGTTTTGTGGAAATGGACGGCCCAAAAACTATTTCACAATTTTTGACAGAATGCAAAATAAATCCTGAACATCTGAAATATATCATTACAACAGTCAATAAAAGTCAAGTAGATTTGTCTTATATTTTACAGAATAATGATGAATTATTATTGTATTTACCCGTAGGAGGAGGTTGATGAACAGCAAACTTTTCCTGCAAAATCCGCCTGGGCTGACAGAAAAACTGGGCAATCAAAAAGTGGGTATCGCCGGTTGCGGAGGTTTGGGCTCCAATATCGCCATGATGCTGGTGCGAGCAAGCGTACAAAATCTCGTTCTTGTGGATTTTGATACAGTTGAAATGAATAACCTCAATCGTCAATTTTATTTTCAAAAGGACATTGGAAAACTTAAAACAGACGCTCTACTGGAAAACTTGATGCAAATTAACCCTGAAATATGCATTCAAATACATAATCAAAAACTGGAAAAAGAGCAAATCTATAAATGTTTTAAGGATTGTCATGTCATTGTTGAAGCCTTTGACACTGTAGAAGCCAAAACCATGTTGATTCAACAATTTCAGGACAGGCAATATTCCTCAAAATACCTGGTAGCCGCATCGGGACTGGCGGGACTCAAATCAGCCAATTCCATTCAGACAAAAAGAATCGCCAATAATATCTATGTTTGTGGTGATTTTTTCACCGAATCCAATGCTTCTTCCGGCCTACTTTCTTCCCGAGTTATGGTCACAGCAGCACATCAGGCCAATATGGTGGTGAGAATTTTGACGGAAAATTATAAACCCTGATAAATCTTAAGGAAAGTTCATGCTCAGACGTTCTTCAATTTTATGGATAATATCCATTATTCTTACCCTTGTATTTGTTGTATATCAGAAAAAAACAGGACCAACTTATCCTGTAAAGGGGCAAAAGATTGTTGCGGATTCTCTTGTTACCTATAAATTTTATCGTAGTTATGATGTAGGCAAACAAGTCCCAATCAAAATCAAAACAAACCATAAAAATATTACGGCATACTTTGTCCACAAACGGCTGAAAAGCCATGATGAATGGTCAACAAAAATCTATCTGGAAAGAGAAAATGAAAGTCTCGTGGGTTATTTACCGACACTGAACGAACTCGCCGGAAAGCGTGTTTATAAAGTCTATTTGAATGATAAAATGATAGGCGACGAACCAATTATCATTCGGTTCAAAGGAAATGTGCCAGCATATATTCTGATTCCACATATTTTATTTATGTTTATTGCCATGCTGGTTTCAACACGAGCTGGGTTGGAAGTGATTTTCAGAAATGTCAGTACCGATAAATTGACACGGGTGACAAGCTTCAGTTTATTACTTGGTGGAATTATTCTCGGACCAATCGTCCAGAAATTCGCCTTTGACGCCTTTTGGACCGGCTGGCCTCTGGGACATGATCTAACCGATAATAAAACCCTGCTGGCGATGATTTTTTGGGGAATTGCACTTTGGAAAGCCCGTAAAAATCACAATCCCAGGTTTTGGGTGTTGATTGCGTTCATCATTTTGACCTTAGTTTATCTGGTACCCCATAGCATGTTGGGGTCAGAGTTTGATTATCGATAGGTAAACTGGGTAAAAAAGTTATAAAAAAACATCCTATTTTGCGACTAAACTTGTTCATTTATATCAATCAAAATAATTCATAAAGATTTATATAAAATTTCTAATCGGAGATCAAACCAATTCAGATAATTCCTGATGAAAAGAAATTTACAAAAATGATTGACTTTTGAAAAATTGAATTGTATATTGTGAGTGAACATTTACTTATTGGAGATACAAAATGGAATTTACCGACCGACAAAAAGAAATCATTAATGCCGCTATCCAACTGATCGCTGAAAAAGGCATTCAACAACTCACCATCAAAAATCTTTCCCAAAAAATAGGTATCGTAGAAGGGGCAATTTACCGTCATTTTAATAGCAAAATAGACATTCTATTGGGTATTTTGACCAGTTTTGAACATAGAATCGGCACTATGGGAGAAAAATTCAATGCCGCCAGCGGAGAAGATGCCGTAGGCAATTTACAGACCATTTTTGCTAATACCTTTAAAAATTTTAAAACCAATCCGGCCCTCGCCGCAGTTATATTTTCAGAAGAAATCTTTCAGAATGACAAAAAACTATCGCAAAAAGTTTTTAGTATCATGCAAAAAAACCAGGCCACCCTACAATCTATTATTCGCGCCGGACAGCAGGCCGGGACTATTCGCGATGACATATCAGAAAAGCAATTGACCCTGGTCCTCACCGGTTCTTTGCGATTGCTGGTCACAGAATGGCGCTTGTCTGAATACGCTTTTGACCTTACCAGGGAGGGAAAAAAACTTTGGATTAGTATTGGTAATCTTTTGACAAAATAAAAATTTTTGAAAAATTTGTGAGTGAATACTTACTATTTAAAGGAGAAAATATGACCAAATTGTTGAATAAAATGATTCGATATCCAAAAACCCTGCTGATTATTCTGCTACTGATTACACTGGTTTTCTTTTGGATAATGAAAAAAAACACCCATATGGAAACCGATCTGGACGAATACATGCCGCAGGACCATCCGGCTTTTGTTTACAGTAACCAGGCGGAAGAATGGTTCAACATTCAGGACGGCATTATCATCGCCATTGAAAACAAAGCGGGTGTGTATAATTCCGGCACATTACAAAAAGTAAAAGACTTAACAAAAAACCTGGAGAAAATGGCTGAAATTGAAAAAGATGATGTCATTTCACTTTATACTGCAGATAATATTGTGGGCTCTGAATATGGCCTGGAAGTAAAATCCTTTTACGATCGGGTGCCTGATACACCCCAAAAACTTCAGGAAATTCAGCGCAATGTCCGGCACAATGAAATGGTCTTTGGCCGTTTAGTCAATGAAGATGAAACAGTCACCGTGATCATTGCTGAGATTCAAGACGATGTTTTCTCTCAGAAGTTTTACCATCAACTGCTGGATCTGGCCAAAAAATTTGAAGGCCCGGAAAAACTCTATGTGGCCGGCCGGCCCATTGTGGAAGGTACTATGGCGTATCTCGGACCACGAGATATGAAACGCATGGTACCGATTGTCATTGCGGTCATCATTGCGGTTCTGTTGTTTGTTCAGCGTAGTGTCAAAGCCAGTATTTTTACATTATTGGTGGTCTTGTTTAGCGTTATCTGGGCCTTTGGACTGATGGCAGCCTTTGGTATTCCGGTTTACGCCGTGTCCACAATGATTCCGGTGATGCTGATCGCAATTGGTGTCGCCGACGGCATTCATCTATACAGCCATCTGCATATTTTTCTGCGCATTCATCCTTCCGCTGATAAAAAATCTGCCGTAACCAATATGCTGCAGGAAATGTGGAAGCCGGTGGTCATGACGTCAGTAACCACGGCGGTTGGGTTCATTTCCCTGTTAACATCGGATGTTTATCCCATCAAATATTTTGGCCTTTTCACCGCTTTTGGCGTAATGGCAGCAATGCTGTTTTCACTGTTGCTGATTCCGGCCGGATTAATGGCTTTTGGCCTGCCACGCTGGAGAGACAAAAAATCAGATAACAAAGAGCATGAAAATAAATTCCTCACCGCCATTGCGTCACAGGTGGTGAAGCACAAAACCCTTACATTATTCACGACAATTATAATTATCACACTTTCAGTTTTCGGCACCACAAAGGTCTGGATCAACTCCAGTTTTCTCGACAAATTCGAAAAGGACAGCGACATTGTGCGCACGGACACTTTTATCAATAAAAATTTTGGCGGCACCTCAACCCTGAACGTCATTCTCGATTCTGACAATCCCGATGCATTCAAAGAACCGGCCGTTCTGAAAGCAGTTGACCGGTTACAGCAGAACGTGGAAAATTCATTGGCGGTTGTGGGCAACTCTTCGGCCCTGACCGATTATCTGCGCCGCATGAATAAAGTCATGCATGCGGACAGCAATCAATACAATGTCATTCCTGACACCAAAGAAATGGTGGCCCAGTATCTATTGCTGTATGAAATGTCCGGCGATCCGGAAAATCTCTGGAAAGTGGTGGATTACACTTATCAAAAAGCCAATCTGACTTTTCAGTTGAAAAGTGATAATTCCATTGCCCTGAACAGCACTATCGCAAAAATCGAAGAATATCTGCCGGCCCTGGAAAAATTAGGCGTTACGGTTAATTATGCCGGGTCCGGTTATAAAGGCTTGGTTTTTACCGATCTCATTTTAATAGGACAGGTCAAAAGCCTGGTGTTGTCTTTGGGCATTGTGATCCTTCTGCTCTCATTAATGTTTAAAAAATTTCTTGCCGGCCTGATCGGCGCTATTCCGATTTCCATTACTGCAATCATCAGCTTCGGTGTCATGGGATTATTTAATATTCCGTTGAGCACCACAACAGCGCTGCTATCCAGCATTGCCATCGGAATCGGAATCGATTATGCGGTCCATTTTATTGAGCGATATAAAATTTACGCTGAGGAAACCGGCAACCAGCAATTGACCGGTCAGAAAACCATGCAGCATTCCGGCCGCGCTATCACATTTAACGCTTTTGTGGTCATTGCCGGATTTCTGGTGCTGCTGGCATCTGTTTTTCCACCAAACCGTGCACTCGGTGCTTTGGTATCCATGAACATGTTTACCAGTTTTTTAGGTACCGTTTCGGTCATGTACCTGGTGTTGGTAATTTCAAACATTTATTTCCAAAAAAACTCATCAAAGGAGTAGTATTATGAACTCAAAAAAACATTTTTCAGTCATTTTCATAGCCGCCTTTTTGCTACCGCTGGCAATATTTGGACAGGAAACAATATCCGGATTGGAAATCATCCAAAAAGTCTATAACCGTCCCACAGGCGAAGACCAGGAAGGTACCCTGACCATGACACTGATCAATTCCCGTGGCGATCAGCGGGTCCGTGAAATCAAGCAGTATATCAAAGATTTTGGCAAGGAAGAAAAAAAGATCATGTTTTTTATTGCTCCCGCGGATGTGCGCAATACTTCTTTTATGAACTGGAGTTATGATGAAGAAGGGCGGGATGATGATCAGTGGATTTACCTGCCGGCCCTGAAAAGAGTCAAACGCATCTCCAGTGACAGCAAGAGCGATTATTTCATGGGATCGGATTTCACCTATGATGATCTGGGCGACCGTCATCCGTCAGAAGACACTCACAAATTATTGAGAGAAGAAGAAATCGACGGCCAGCCATGCTATGTGGTGGAAAGCATTCCCAAAGAGGAAGATTATATGTACTCCCGCACAGTCACCTGGATTATTAAAAACAAATGGATCGGCCTCAAAAAGGAATTTTATGACGAAGATGGCGAGCACCTCAAAACCCTGAGTGTGAAAGAATACGAAAAAATCAAAGAATACTGGATCATTACCAACAGCCAAATGCAGAATGTTCAGAAGGAACATACCACTGACATGAAACTGGCAGACCTGAAAATCGACACCGGTATTCCGGACACCTGGTTTACCGAACGTATGATGAAACGGGGGATATAGTGGACAAGAAAAGGAAAATTTTCACCAAAAGTTTACTAACGCTGCTTATGCTGACGACAGCAATGTTTGGTCAGGACCTGTTCATGACCGGGTATGTGCGGAATTACACAGGCGCGTTGTTGAGTAATAGCGGTGAATATTCCATCATTCAAAACACTTTTAACCTGAACATCGAGCACAACAAGGGCAATGTTTCCTTCAAGGCCAATCCCTATATTTACCAATATAGTGACAAACGTCAGGATATCGGGCTGCGTCAGGCATACATGGACATCTTTTTTAATGCCATTGACCTGCGAGTGGGAAAACAGCAAATAATTTGGGGAAAAGCTGATGGCGTGTTTATTACTGACATGATTTCACCCAAAGACATGAGTGAATTTTTATTGCCGGATTTCGAGGAAATCAGAATGGGCGTCACAGCTGTGAAGGCAAATTATTATCTTGGTAATCAAACCTTTGAATGGGTCTGGCTGCCAGTCTTTACGCCAACACTAATGCCCGATGAATCATCCCGCTGGCGGCCGGAAATGCCTTTTCCGGTTATACCTCAATTCGACTATTCCCGTCAGGAAATCGCAGGCTCCCTGGAAAACAGTGAAGGATTTGTCAAATATTCAGCCCTTACCTCCGCCATTGATTTTGAGATAATGGCTGGTTACGCCTGGGATGACGATCCCACCATGCACATTACCAAAACCATTGATCCCCAAACCAAACAATTGAACGGTCTGACAGTGACGCCCCAACATCACCGACTCACCATTACCGGCGGCAGTTTCAGCAGCACACTGGGGCCAATTGTTCTACGTAGCGAAGGTGCTTTTTATGCCGGGAAATATTTTAATAATGCCGACCCGGCTGCCGAACAATCGGTTACTAAAAAAAATTATCTTCACTATCTGGTGGGCATTGATTACACAATTTTTGACATCAACATGAGCGGCCAGTTTGTTCAGCAGGCTATTCTGGATTATGACGAAATGATTGACCAGGATGAATATGAAAATACACTGACCTTTCTGATGCGAAAAGAATATTTGCGGGAAACCCTGACGCTGGAACTCTTTTCCTATGTCGGATTGAATAACAATGATGCGCTGGTGCGTCCCAGAATATATTATGACCTCTATGATGGCTTTGAACTGTTGGCAGGGGCCAATTTGTTTTTCGGCGATGATGGCCGCTTTGGCCAGTATGACGATAATGACATGCTGTATGTAAAATTGAAATATAGTTTTTAATAACATAGAGAGTATTAATGTGATCATTACAAAAAAATTATCAGAAACGCCAATTATGGACACTGCTCACAATGTGGATGCCAGAAACCTTTACAAAACAGAACACGCCATGGTAACCATCATCAATCTCAAGCCGGGACAATCACTGAAGAAGCATATTACCCCGGTGGATGTGGCCTTTTACGTACTGAAAGGTGAAGGCGTGGTGCAAATCGGTGATGAAAAGGAAATCGTATCCGCCAAGACCCTGGTGGAGAGCCCCAAAGACATCATGCACTGCTGGTATAATGAAAGTAATGCGGATCTGACCTTTATGGTCATCAAAGCACCTGCACCAGCAAAACAAACGATCTTTGTTGGATAAACCCTAAGAAGTGGCCCCTGCCATTGTATTCCTGGCTGAAAACGAATTCGTCACTGGTATCAATCTGTTGATCGACAGAAGTTACTCCGCACGGTAATCATCCACAGACAGAAATAATCATATAGTATTGTATATTCAAAAAAAATTCTTGCCTTTAATTTTATATTTAAGTATTTTAATACCGAAATAAAGATTAAAACAAAAAAAGGACTCATTAATGAGCAGTTTAGTAAATATTTCAGAAGGATCATCCCTAGCACTGCATGGCATCGCAATCGTGGCCATCAAAAACCCGGAGCGGGTCAATGTCAAATACCTGGCTAAGATTCTGGTTGCTTCCGAAGCGCACCTGGCAAAAATCTTTCAGCGATTGGTAAAAGCCGGATTTATTCATTCAGTCCGAGGCCCGGCTGGCGGATTTGTGCTGGCCAAGGCTGCGGAAGATATTACCTTGCTTGACATCTATGAAGCGATCGAAGGCAAAGTCAACCTGCAATATTGTCCCCTGGGCAAAGACCGCTGCCAGTTTTCACATTGTATTTTCGGCACCAGATTAAATGAAATATCCCAGCAGATTTACAATGATTTAAAAAGCATTAAGTTATTAAACTTCATGAAATCGATAACCCTTAATGAAGAACTTTAATCACTGGACTGAGAGGAATAAATGAAACGTAAAATTATCAGAATCAATGAAGAAAAATGCAACGGCTGCGGCCTTTGTATTCCCGATTGCCCTGAAGGCGCTTTACAGATGATTGACGACAAAGCGCGTCTGGTCAGCGACCTTTTTTGTGACGGTTTGGGCGCCTGTATCGGTAATTGTCCTCAGGATGCGATCGAAGTGGAAGAACGGGAAGCATTGCCCTATGATGAACGTCGTGTCATGGAAGAAAATATCATCAAAGCCGGTACCAATACCATCAAAGCCCACCTTAAACACCTCTTTGATCATGGCGAATTTGGTTATTACAATACTGCTATTGAAGTCTTGAAGAAACACAATCTGCCTATTCCCCAACTGGAAGAAAAACCACAGAGCTGCGCCACCGGCCAGTGCCCCGGTTCAAAACCCATGAGCTTTAAGGAAATTTACAGCCCTCAACCTAAACCTCAGCCTGATCCCCTGCCCTCGGAACTCCAAACATGGCCGACACAATTGCAACTGATGCATCCCATGGCCGGTTACCTGAAAAAGGCAGATTTGCTCATTGCTGCTGACTGCACGCCCTTCGCTTATGCCAATTTTCATCAGGATTTCATCAAAGGTAAAGTATTGGTAAACTTCTGCCCGAAACTGGACCAGACTATTGACCATTACATCGAAAAACTAACATTGATGTTCCAAAACAATGATATAAAATCAATCACAATTGTCAGAATGGAAGTACCTTGTTGTGGTGGAATTGAGATGATTGTCCGCCAAGCCCTGGAAAAAGCCAATTCCAACCTGCAACTGGAAGTAAAAGTTATTTCAATAAAAGGTGAAGTAAAAAATTGACAACTTATCAAAAATATACCAATTTAAATTGGATTCGAAAGGATGAAAATGAACACCAAAAATTTTGACTTCGAACCGGAATTTAAATCCATTCCAACTATCGAAAAAGCAGCAGAATTGCTTAAAACCGATCACACGCATGCGATTTTAATGAGTCTGAATCCCGGTGATTATATTGAAAAACACACAGCCGGTATGGAAGTCTCCTTCTTTCTCAGCGAAGGTGAACTGGATTTTGAATATGGCGATGAAGTGAAAAAAATCACTGCCGGAACCATGGTACAGGGCGACAAAACCACACTGCATGGTTTCAGAAATAATTCAGACAAAAAAGTGAAAATTTTAGTTATCAAACATTTAACGACAAAATAAAAAAGGAAGCCGGCGTAGTAGCACCAGGCTTCCCCAACTTTAAAACAAAGTCAGGGCAATTTACAAAATATTGCCCAAAAAAAGGAGATTAATTATGAGCATGTTCTGTTATCAATGTCAGGAAACTGCAAAAAATCAGGGTTGCACCGTCAAAGGTGTATGCGGAAAACTGGACACAACTGCCCATTTGCAGGATTTGTTAGTCCACACTTTAAAAGGAATTTCTCTGATCAGTGAAAAAGCGGGAAAAGTAGATGATAATATTGGTAAATTTATCATGGAATCCCTTTTTATGACCATTACCAACGCCAATTTTGACGATGCCAAATTTGTCATAAAAATTAATGAAGCATTGGCATTAAGAGATGACCTGTTAAAAAAGTATTCAATCAAAGGATTAAATCACGATTCAGTGACCTGGCATGAAACGGAGGAAAACTATTTTGTTAAAGCCGCTTCCATCGGTATTTTGTCAACTGAAAACGAAGATGTTCGCTCACTTCGGGAATTGTTGGTTTATGGATTAAAAGGAATCGCCGCTTACGGAGACCACGCCTTGGTCCTGGGATACAAAGATCCTGTAATCTATCAATTTCTTGCTGAGGCCCTGGCCTCCATGACCAAGGACCTTTCTGTTGATGAAATGATCGCAATGGTTATGAAAGCCGGTGAAATTGCAGTGACAACAATGGCATTACTGGACAAAGCCAATACCCAAACCTATGGAAACCCGGAAATCACAGAAGTCAATATCGGTGTCAAAAATAATCCCGGCATTCTTATCTCAGGACATGATTTGAAGGATATGAAACAATTACTGGAACAGACCAAAGGCACCGGAGTCGATGTTTATACTCACAGTGAAATGTTGCCAGCTAACTACTATCCCGAATTTAAAAAATATGACCACTTTGTGGGCAATTACGGCAATGCCTGGCATAAGCAGAACACCGAATTTGAAACCTTCAATGGCCCAATCCTTATGACTACTAACTGCATTGTTCCCCCCAAAGAGAGCTACAAAGATCGCATTTTCACAACCGGCAATGCTGGATTTACCGGTGTCAAACACATCGAAGAAGTCGATGGAAAAAAAGACTTCTCAGAAATTATCAACCTGGCAAAAACCTGCCCGCCTCCTACTGAAATCGAAAAAGGAACAATTATCGGCGGATTTGCCCACGCCCAGGTCATGGCGCTGGCCGACAAAGTCGTCGGTGCTGTGAAATCCGGTGCTATTAAAAAATTTGTGGTCATGGCCGGTTGTGATGGACGCCACAAGAGCCGAGAATATTTCACAGATATCGCCCTGGCTTTACCAAAGGACACAATCATTTTGACTGCCGGTTGTGCGAAATATCGTTATAACAAACTGGAACTTGGCGATATCGGCGGTATTCCGAGAGTCCTCGATGCCGGCCAGTGTAATGATTCCTACTCCCTGGCAGTAATTGCATTGAAACTGAAGGAAGTCTTTGAATTAGAAGATATTAATGATTTGCCGCTTGCCTTTGACATCGCATGGTATGAGCAAAAAGCGGTGGCAGTCTTATTGGCCTTGCTATTTCTTGGATTTAAAAAGGTAAGACTGGGACCCACTTTACCGGCATTTCTTTCCCCTAATGTGACAAAAGTATTGATTGAAGCCTTCCAACTGCAGAGTACAACCGATGTTGAAAATGACATTCAGCTAATGATGGCAGAATAATATTAATAAAAAAAATTCATCCAAAAACGTTCTCTTTATCGGAGAACGTTTTTTTTAAATATTAACTCAAAAAATAACCACCATTCTGCCGCTACTTTCCTTATAAAAATTAGTACTTCAGTGGTATCAATTTTGCTAATTGTAACAAGTTACATCTAATTTAATTCAATAAATAAGGAACTTTTAAATGGAACAGACAAACCAAAATAATCTTTTATTGGCATCATCACTACAAATCTCTTATGGAATTAATAATTTACCACCAAAAGTTGAAGGGTTATTAAGTCAATTTAAATTTTCCGAAATTCCGCCGGTCATTTACCTGAAAGGAAAAACCTGCTCAGGTTGTTTTATTTCAATGATGAACCTATCCAATCGTTCACCCAAAAAACTGATTATGAATATTGAAGAATTAATGTATCCTAAAGGATATACTTCGCCTTTCAATATTGCTGTTGAACTCATGAAACGCTACATTTCAGGAAAAATAGGTCCTTATTTTTTAGCACTGGAAGGCGGGATACCTAAGAATCCGCTCGATTGTTATATGGCTAATTATCCCATAAGTTATTGGGTAAAAAATGCAGCCCGCACAGCCTTGGGGGCTATTTCTATCGGTAACTGCGCTATCTACGGCAATCCCGGTTTGGCCAACACAACCTCCAATTTATACAGTTTAAAAGAATACCTTTACATGGAAAAACTCTTCTGTCCGGTTTTGGATATTCCCGGCTGTCCTTTGAACGAAGAAAATATCAAAAACACCATCATCAATCTGGTTGACGCTGAATATCCCGGTTTAAATATTAAAAATAATTATGATTCCGTCAAAACCAGCCCTGAAATCCACCCCATTCATCATCTATAAAAGGGCCTGTAAATCCTAGAGCCCGTCCAATAGTACATCACACCAAATCATGGGTTCCTTCCATTTTACATGGTTGAAAAATTTCATTTTTGTTTGGGTTAAATGGAAGGATTTTTTTATTGGAATTTTCATCAGTTTGGACTACTTTTTTTAATAATTCAGGGTGAGGGAAAATGGAAAATTTTGACCAATACATTGATGCATTAACAAAAATAAAAAACAGCGATTACAACATTCATTTTAACCCGGAAGATCCTTTGGGAGCACTGATCCAGCAAATATCCTCCGGCATCAAAGAAAAACTGGAACAATCCAACAGACTCTTCAAATTGACTGAAAAAATTAACGGAGGTATCAATCTGGATGACATCGGCAACCACATGTTTGAATCCTTCAAGTCCCTGATTCCCTTTGACCGAATCGGTGTAGCCTGTCTGGATAAAAATGAAACAATTGTAAAAGCCTGCTGGTTTCGTTCGGATTCCACCGAATCCAGAATGACACGCGATTATTGGGCGCCATTGCAGGGGTCCAGCCTGGAAAAAATACTTCAAACCGGTGAACCCCGTATTCTCAATGACCTGGAAGAATATTTACATCTGCATCCTCATTCCCATTCAACAAAACTGATACTTGAAGAAGGTATGAAATCCAGTTTGACCTGTCCCACCTATGCTCTGGGCAAACCTCAGGGATTTGTTTTTTTCTCTTCCCGCAAAAAAAACACCTACCAGAATGCCCATGTCGGTATTTTTGTCCAGATTTCCAATCATCTTGGCATGATCGTAGAAAAAAGCAGGATTATGCAACGACTTCAGGAATTAGATGAACTTAAAAACCAGTTTCTGGGTATTGCTGCCCATGATTTGAGAAGTCCCGTCAATCTTATCAAATACCATATCAATTTGTGGAAAGAAGGCTTTTTGGGTGAATTTAACTCAGCCCAGGTAAATACCATGGAAATCATCGAAAGGAATTGCGACCGAATGCGTAAATTGATCGATGACCTGCTGGATGTCAGCGCTATTGAATCCGGTGAAATGCCAATCAAAAAACAACCGACAGATTTGGTTAAACTGGTGACTGATTACTTTGAGAACACAAAGCACCTGCGGGAAGAAAAATCCATTCGGGTAAAGTTGGAAATAGACAGCGATATTCCGGAAATCGAGATTGACAAAGACCGTATTTTACAAGTTATCGAAAATTATATATCCAACGCCATTAAATATTCAAACCCCGGTACCGAGGTAATTTTTGAAATTAAAAAAAGCCATAAATTTCTAAAAATAACCGTAACGGACCAAGGGCTGGGAATTCCGGAAGAAAATCTTAAAAAACTTTTTACAAAATTCGGAAAAGCCGGTGTTAATCCAACGGGAAAAGAAAAGAGCACAGGCCTGGGCCTTTTCATCTGTAAAAATATCATTAAAAAGCACGGGGGTGAAGTTTCGGCTGAATCAAAAATCGGAATAGGGTCCACCTTCGGTTTTACCCTGCCGATTTCTTAATATAATTTTTTAATAACCGGAAGTGAATGCCAGGAACCATTCCATCCGGCTATTCTTCTGATGAATTCAAAAGCTGCAACCGTTTGCTGAGAGCCTCTAAAACCCTGGCAGAATCCAGTCTGTCCCCTTCTGAAAATTCCTTTAAATCCAATTCTAAAATCCTGTCAATTTGGATTTTAAAAAAGTTTATAAAGGGGTTTGTATTTCCTTTTGTGACGGCAAGGGTCTGAAGCCTTGCACCATCCGCAAAAGTATAACCGACAGGTGCTTCCAGATTGATATACAAACCATCTTCTTCCATCAATTCTACCGGCCATAAAACATTTTTCAGAACCAATTGATCGCCGCCGATTTTTTCAGAATGGTTTTCAATTTTGTGGGGATTACTAAAAGGAATTACAGAATAATTAAGCAATATTTCCTCTTCAGGAAGAACATCAAAATTTAATGTTACTGTGAAATCCTTTTTTATCAAATTCCGGGTGACCTTAAAATTCTGATTTTTTTTATCTAAACTCTGATTTCTGTCAAAACTGTACTGGTTATTTTTCGAAATATACTCTTCCACCATCAATCGAAAATCATCAACGTGACCGTAATGGTCCATTAACTGATCAAAGGTAATGGGAAATTCTTCAGCAGGAATATTCAGGGTAATGGCCAGCGGAAATATATCAATCTTTTCATAAAATGAGTTTCCTGTCAAAATAAAATCCGGGCATAACTGTATGAATTTTGGGGTAGCGACCAGTTTGCAATTGGAAAAATTCTCAAATTTCAATTTTCCGGCCAAATCACTGTTAAATTTTTCATTATCCAATAATTTAAAACAATATTCAATACCCTGATATTTATAAAGTGAATCGCCAAAGGTCCAATCGGCTATTTCCTGATTTTTATAAAATACTTTCAGATCTGATAATGACAACTCCTTAATCGGGAGAAAAGTCATGTCAGTTTGTTGTGTCCCAATATTCAAATTCGGTATCTCTTTACAGTAGTCCGCAGATGCACGAAATAGAATCCTGCCATTTACCATTATTCCGGGTTCAATTCTGAAATCCTCATTAAAAACATCAACCGAAAGGTCTATATTTTCCGTAACCACTGCCGGAACAAGACTGCTGAAGCCAAATTTTTGAGAAACCAGGTGAATATCATCCTGATGAGTCTGAATCTGAAACATGGAAGTTCTCAACTCATTTTTCATGATAAAATCAAACTCGGGTTCTTCCTTGCCATTTTTTGCTTCAAAATCTATCAGATTGACAAAATCATCATGTTTCAGGCAAATTTGTATTTCATCACAAATAGCAGAATCAAAATAAGCAGTCTGATTTTTTAGTTTTAATTCCCTGATTGTTATCAAACCGGCTTCAAAATCGACAAACACATTTTCTTGTTTATAATCAAAGGATTCAGGCACATAATTTCGAATCAATTTAAAAAAAGGATTTTCTTTTTTTTCTGCCTGGACTATGTTTTCCTTGGGCTGTTCCAGAAAAATTCTTTCTATTTCAGGTTCTTCAGGGACTTTGGGCCCCAGGCCGGAAATCCTGTAATAAATCAAATTATGATTGATCAACTTTGAGTTCCGCTCCATTATTTCCACATTGTAATTTTCATCAGCCACAAGCCGACCCAGAAAATCACTGACCATCAGAATTTTATCTTTTACAATCGTTTGCCTGGTTGTCAGCATTTCCAGTAATTGATGTTCTTCTTCGACATCCAATTCAATCGTAATAATAGCTTTGCTGGTATTTTGATTAGGAACCAGAGTCCAGCCATTTTCACTCCGATAAAAAACTGATCCAGAACTTGAATCATACTTAAAGTAAAAATCGATAAATTTTCCATCATTATTCCGATTACCCTTCGTACATCGATTCAATTCCACCTGGTATTCTGAATTTTCCGGTATTTGAATTTTTAAATCCTTTTTGGCAAACAGAAAATTCACTATTAACAAAAAAAACAGAATACCAAACACTAATCTTCGTTTTCTATTTCCAATCATATAAAATATTCTCTATTATAAAAATTTTGGAAAACCGTAATCATTATTGCCAATTCAAAACTCTGAACTATAAATGTCTACTGCCTATTTTTTATAACATAAACCTGTTAATACCGCATATTTACGAGGCAAATTATTAAACGAATATTCTGTTGTCAAGATAATTATTTATTTTTTTTTAAAAATACCATTACTTTATATCCGCTAATTTAAAAATATGAATCTATTCAAAATCCATTGCCCATCATCGGTAAGAATGCCAGAATTCTTTGGCATAAGCAAAAATTCGTCATCTCTTAATAAACAGCGCACCACATTCAGCCGGTCCTTTGTTTTGTAATTTCCTTTTAAATATTTAATGATTTTGGGTTAGTAAACATAAAAAATATTTCATAATATTGCAGGCTTGAAATTTGCTTGATTTTTTGAAAGCCAAATAAAGGATTAAGATCATGAAATATAAAGTATTACTTATTGAAAGCAGTCAGGAAATTTGTGAAAAAAGTAAATATGAATTAGAAAAGCGAGGCCTGTCTATTGTCGACACCCTTTTCTTTTCTGAAGGCCTGGATTATCTTATCAAAGATGGAGACATTCAGATCGTTTTGGTCAACTGGGAAGTCCACACCTCTCAAAACAATTCAACAACAGTCACCGGAGAAAAAATTTTCAAAGAGATTTTACGTCTCAGGCCGGAAGTCGATATCTTTCTCTTCACTCGTCACAAGGACCCCCGACTGATCAAAGGCCACGGACTGATCAGCGGATATTTTTTCAAAATGGATTTTGATTACGATGACATCAAAAGAAAAATATTCGCAGCCATTGAGGAAAAGAGCCAGACGCCCTTTTTTGATGCACTGGTCAAATACGCCAACAAAGCCAATGATTCCTGGCATACCCCAGGACATTCTTCCGGTGATTCAGTAAAAAATTCACCCTGGGTCAAAGATTATTACGATTTTTTCGGACATAATATGTTTGCATCGGATATATCGGTATCCGTACCCTCGCTGGACTCCCTGCTTTCTCCAAAACCCGGCGGTGTCATTGACCGGGCACAGCACCTGGCCGCCAAGGCCTTCCGGGCAAAAAAGACCTTTTTTGTAACCAATGGCACATCAACCTCCAACAAAATCATCATTCAAACCATTGTCAAACCCGGCGATGCAATTCTCATGGACAGAAATTGCCATAAATCCGTGCACTACAGTGTGGTGGCCGCCGGTGCCGAACCGATCTACATGCTGCCCTCAGTAAATAATAAATACGGTATTTTTGGGCCGATCCCAAAAAAAAGGATGATCGAAAGTATGGACAAGGCCCTGAACAAAGGGAAAAAAGTCAAAGCCATCATAGTCACCAATTGCACCTATGACGGACTGATCTATGACATTGAATCCATCGTGAAAGAAGCCCATAAACGTCACATCAAGGTCATTGTGGATGAAGCCTGGTTTGGTTACGCAAATTTCCACCATTGTTATTATCCCACCGCCATGGCCGCCGGCGCCGATTATGCCACTCAATCAACTCATAAGACCATGAGTGCCTTTTCACAGGCCTCCATGCTTCATGTCAACGATCCCGATTTCGAAAGTATCGAAGAATTTTTCATGGAAAATTATATGATGTACACCTCCACCTCTCCGGGATATCCAATGATTGCATCCCTGGACGTAGCCCGTAAGCAAATGGTCATGGAAGGCTACAAACTACTCTCCCATGCCCTGGATCTGGCCAAGGACCTGAAAGAGTCTATTAATTCACTGGATGGTTTTTCCGTTCTGGAATTGAAAGACCTCATCTCCAGTGAAATAAAAGATGACAATATTCGTCATGATGATACAAAAATAACCATCGACATATCCAAAAGCGGATATACCAACAATGAAATTGAAGCCGCTTTGAGTGAAGATTTTGGAATTCAGATTGAAAAATCCACCTTTAACACCATTACACTGCTGATCACCATTGGCACTACGCGCTCAAAAACAAACCGGCTGTTTCTCGCCTTGGAATCACTCTCCAGAAAAGGGAAAAAGTCAAAATCCAGTCTGCGGGACAATGATATCAAACTGGTGCTCTCAGACCTGAAATATCTGCCGCGACATGCCTTTTATTGCACCGGAGAATTGATGGATATCCGTGATGCCGAAGGAAAAATCGCCACGGTTATGGCTGTTCCCTATCCTCCTGGCATTCCAATCCTGATTCCCGGGCAGATCATTACAAAGGACATCATCAAATACCTGACCCAACTGACCGAAAAAGGTGTGGAAATTCATGGAATGGACAGCAATAACATCAAAGTTGCCACCGAAAATGAAGAAAAACAACTCAAAGACGATGGATATGAAATTTCTTAACAAACAAAAAACATTATTTATTTAAATGACGGGAGCTATGGAAACAAATTTTGGCATTTGGTCGCTGGTGCCGGCAGTCATTACAGTGCTGCTTTGCTATAAAACACGAAAAGTCCACTGGGCCCTTTTTTTTGGCGTCATGGCAGGAGCCTTTATTTTCAGCAAAAATTTTATCTACGGTCTGAAACAATTCGCAATTTATCTTTTCAACAGTTTCACCGACGCAGAACGGCTGAAAATCACCTTTTTTATCCTGGCAATATCAGCTATCCTTCGTGTACTGGCAGAAACCGGCGCCTCGGACAAACTGGGACATTACCTGGGAGACAAACTGAAGAGCCGCCGAAAATCAAGACTGGCAGCTTTTTTTATTAGTATCTCACTTTTCATAGATGATTATGCCAATGTCCTGATCACCGGCGCATCAGTGAGTCCGGTTTTCCGCAAAAACCATATTTCATCCTTTAAACTGGCCTATTTTATCGATGTCATCGCATCAGTGTCATCAATCACGTTGATCTCCACCTGGGCGGCTTTTGAAATTTCCCTCATCGGTGGCGCCACCAAAGGCATTCTTGACCAATCACCAGTTACAACCTTTTTTGCCTCCCTTCCCTATCATATTTTTACAATCCTGAATATTATATTCGTCTTTATGGTGGCCTATTTCGGTCATTGGTTTTATACCAAACAAATCCATAGTAAAATCGGTAAAATTGAAGAACATAAAAAATCCGCCCGAAAACGGGACATGCTGGTCCCTTTTTCAGCCCTCCTAATCATAGCCATACTGGGTATGTTTGTGGGTGGCTATTGGGCGACACCCGCTGCTGAGCGCGGGAATATTGTTTCCATCATTGGGAATGCTCCATCCATTGATGTCTTGAATTTCTCTGTCATAATTGCCCTGATTATTCTGACCGTTCTCATGTTTAGAGACCGTATTTTAAAACCAAAAGAATATTCAATCCTGCTGTGGGAAGGCATCAGAGAATTACTGCCAACCGGGCTGGTGATTATTCTGGCCAAAGGGCTGGAGCTGGTAACTATTGATCTGCAGACCGGCTATTTTATATCTAATGCTTTTAAAAATTTTATTACACCGGAATTCCTGTCCCTGTTTATTTTCATTATTTCAGCCCTGGTAACAATCGCCAGCGGCTTCAGCTGGAGTTCCATGGTTCTGATCATGCCCATTGCCGCCCAGATGGCAGCCGGCTCCGAACCCTCTGTCATCTATGCCGTCGTGGCCGCCACAATATCCGGTGCAATACTCGGTGCCCAACTGATTCCCTATTCAGACAAAGCCATTATGTCGGCAGCTGCCTGTAAGATCCAGCCGATTGACCATATCAATACCCAAATGCCTCAAATCCTATATGTGGCCGGTATGGCTGTTCTTGCTTATTTATTGCTGATCTTTTTACCCATCGGATGGGTTTATGGTATTGTGATATTTTTGATGGCTGCAGGCTACCTGCTCATTGTAAAGTTCCAGAAAAACAGAATGGCTTCTGCCAATTTACATTGACCAGCTTTTGCAACAATTCAACAGGTCCTTTTGAACTCAATCCCATTTAAATGGAATCTCTGACCATAATTCCTGACGGATTAATATGGTGTTGTTTATCTCCGGAAGTGATCATCTCCGCCATTTTTTTACCCATTTCATAAAAATCCGTGGAAATAGTGGCTATTCCATTTTTCCCGGCAATACTTTTCAGGGGCTCATCATTGTGTGAAATAAAACCCACATTTTGTCCCGGTTCAAATCCTTTTTCACGGGCTTCCAGCATCATCATCACGAGATCATCATCATCAGAAACCACATAGCATTTATTTTTCTCCACCTTTGCTTCTTCTATATTTCGAATAATCCTCGATTTAAATTTGAAATCCCGGCAAAATTCATTAAAACCCCGCACCATTTCCAGGTCATGGGGCGCAGAATATTGACTCATGGGCGCTTTATATTCCACGAGTACCAGTTCATCATATTTTCTTAATCGGCTGCTCACCTGGGCCAATCCATGATACCAGGATTTGCGAAAATCCTGACATACCGACGGGTATTTGTAGCCGTATTCTTTTAATCCGACGTCCAGAATATAGGTGTTTTGCTTTCCCAGAGTATGATTAAACCATGTTTGTTGTTCAGGTTTTTCTTCCAAAGGCATGATGACATAATCTGTGTATTTTCCAAGGGCTTCCAAAATCAGTTTTTTATACAAATTTTTGTTATAATGATGAAAGTAAACATCGACCAGGACATGATCGCCAATATGTTCGAGAAAGGAATTCAAAATTGTTCTTTTATAAGGGAGAAACAGGTCAAACAGCAGAAAAATTCTGTGTTTTATATCCGGAATATTTTTAGAAATGTAATAACCTTTGCCGGGCATGGAGGATATTACACCGGTGGCGTTGAGTTTTTTATAGGCTTTTACCACTGTGTCGCGGGCTACATCCAGCGTGCTCTTGAGTTCGTTGATGGAAGGCAGCCGATCACCATATTTTAACTCGCCATTTTTAATGTTTTTTATGATTTCCTGAACGATTTGGCGGTATTTAGGAATTCGACTGTCCTGGTCAATAATTATCATTAATCTTTTTCTTCCTGATTTTTTTGAAATTAAACTAATCCTTCTGCTCCCCTTAAAAACAAGCGGACAGCAGGTCATGTACGCTTTAAAAACAGAGTAAAACTATACTATTTTTCAAACAACACATTAAAATTTATCTGCCAAAGACTGAAAAACATGATTACTACATGTTTGATTTATCTTCAATTTCAAACACAATTCCACCCAACAGACTGGCAAAAAAATTATAGGCAATCACCAATATTGAAATCCAGAACACAAGGCCAACAGATATTAATACACCTAATAAAAAAGAGGACATTAAGATACTCCCCAAGGTCATTTCAGTCATAGTTGCTATGCCCAAATCGCTGATTTCATTCCAGTCTGCCCCCAGATTATTGACCAGTTTCAGTATCATCAATGTCACAAAGGTAAAAAAAATAGTCCCCGTCGTCAGCAATGTTAAAAACGACATTTTTAAAACTGAACTTATACTTATGTTTTTAATCTCAACTTTCATTTTGTCCTCAAATTTTTTACTCAGGAAAAAGTAGGAAAAAAGTATCGGATAGACAATAGTTATATGAGGTGAAGTAAAAGTTAAGGGTGAGGGTGAATAAATTTCTTAAAAGAAAAGATGGTTTTATACTTTCGATTTTATTATAATCAGAAAACTGACTGAATTTTTTGAAAGGGGGAGAAATGTCCAAAAATTTCTGTTTTATACTTACAATATTTGTCCTTTTACAATCCGATCTGTTTCCATGCACCATTATTGCTGTCGGTAAAAACGCCTCGGCTGATGGTTCCGTGATCATTTCCCACACCGATACCGGTAAGGATTCACGAATTTTTGTTGTGCCGTCCCAGACTTTCAAACCCGGGACAAAGGCTCCGGTTTACCGGGGTATTCAGGATGCCCAAAACAGTCTTTATGATGACGGAGAAATTCTAGGATACATTCCTCAGGTAGAAATAACTTACAAATATTTCCAATCTGCCTATTCCCACATAAATGAATATCAGTTGGGAATCGGCGAAAGTACCACCACCCAACGGGCCGAACTTACCTGTACCCGTAAAACCAGCGACGCCATTATGACCATCGAGCAGGCCCAGATTTTTGCCCTGCAGCGGTTCAAAAAAGCCAAACCGGCCACCCGGTTCATCGGCCATCTGATGACCGAGTACGGGTTTTTGCCTTCCAGCGGCGATGGTTCCGAAGCTTTGGTCATTGCTGATACAGAAGAAATCTGGGTATTTGAATGTTTTGGGGTCGGTGAAGGCTGGAAAAAAGACAGCGGAAAATCCGGTGCTATCTGGGCCGCCCAAAAACTTCCCGCAGATAAGGCGACCATGATTCCCAACTGGAGCATTATCAAGGAAATTGATGCCGGTGATACAACCAACTTTATGGTATCTGAAAATTACATACAGGAAGCCATTGATCGTGGCTGGTATGATCCCCATTCCGGTAAGGCATTCAACTGGCAGGAAACTTATGCACCAACTTGTGCAGTAGAATACGCTACCAGCAGATTCTGGCTTTTCCATCAGACTTTTGCACCAAATTTCAAAAAATGGCCAGATCGTTTTATGAATGATGACCCCTACAAAGGAATTCAGCCTTATTATCAGGTGGTGGAACCTCTTTCCATTTATCCCTTTGCCGTCAAACCGGAAGAAAAAATTTCAGTACCGGATGTGATCAAATTCCAGCGTTCAACTTTCGAAGGAACCATATACGATATGACCGCCGGGCCGGAATGGTTGGTTTTTGACAGCGTCGGCGTCTATAAAAAAAGCCCTCTGGCCACCCCATTCCCGGGAAGCGACCTGCGGACCTTACTGAAGATGACCTATCGGCGCCCGGTCGCCCGCCACCGTGGCCATTATGGTATGGTATTGCAACTTCGGAACTGGTTGCCGGATCCCATTGGCGGCGTTTATTGGGTCTATCTGGACAATCCCTACTTCAGCCCCTATGTGCCAATTTACGCAGGAAATCTTTCTGTGGATGAATCCTATAAAAACTATAATCCCGAGAAATATGATGAGAATTCCGCCCGCTGGGCTATTGATTTTGTAGACAACCTTGCCAATTTGAAATTTCAAAAAATAAGAGAAGATGTCTGGGCTGTCAGAAATCCCTGGGAGGAAAAACTCTTTGAGGACCAGGAAAAAATAGAAAAGGAAGCCTTGAGACTTTTTCATAAAAATCCAAAAAAAGCACAGGAATACCTGACGAAATATTCCAATGAAAAGATGCAAGAAGTGACGAAAATGTTTTTGGAACTGCGCAATGATATTATTGTGAAGTATACCAATAATCACGAATAATAACATTAGGCCTTTCAAAACTTCCAATAAATCCGGAAGGTGAATTCAAATAAAAAGCCTTCGATGTTTATCGAAGGCTTTTTATTTTACAAATTATCCTCAACCACAAATCTCAAATAAATTGAAATATTCAATCATTTTTAATATTTTAATAAACATATTTAACTTTTTTTTAAAAAAACTTAAGTATAAGAAGATCAAATACATTATCTGTTTTTTTGAGACCCATCAACTATTTACAATTATGAAACAAAGAAAAGGAATATCATGAACCATTTTAGATATAAGAGCTTTTGCCTCAATGGATTGCTGCTATCTTTAATAATGACATCAGTCATGGTTTGTGACGACAATCCGGCTTCTTCCAAAAAAAATCCAAAAGCTGATGCAACCGTAACTATTGACGAGACTGGCGGTGTTCTGGAAATCGATGACCTTGTATTAACCATATCGGCAGGAACATTCTCTTCACCTGTCAAGTTGACTGTCACTGCTGATGAGGAGGATATTTTTAGCGAAAACCCCGTTACCCGTTCAATCATCATCGAAGGACTGCCTTCATCTTTTTTTAAATCATTGAGACTTTCAATCAGATATTTGGAAACCTTGTCTGATGACTCCTATATCGTCATGGGGACGCAAAACTGGTGTCTGTTTGAGGATGATTCACTGATAAATTATGTCTTTTTCCAGGCTTCGGACTCAAGCGGCTTTCTGAATTGCGAAATACCACCACAGGATTATGGTGAATATGAATTATCCCGTACCCAGGGATTGCCGAAAAAACTGTCAGGGAATCAGGTCCGCTTCTGCGGAGTAACAAATTATCAGTCAAATATTGAGCATAATAATTTTAGTATCAATTACCCGAAAGATATGCAATCCTATGTACCACAAATAAAACAGCTGCTGATAAGTTGTTGTGAAATTGCGACCGACCAATTGGGATTTTCCTGGAACAATTATAATCATATACTACCGATACAGGTCAATGTGCTGGCCAGCGAGGCAATGTCCAACCAGTTTACACATGCTCAGGGTGTTTATAGCGGTATCCTGGATTCGGAAGATATGAATTATTGCTTAACTATCAATAAAAACAGTTTATTAAGTAACCAGATAGATTACCTCAAACAAGATATAGGAAAAGAACTGGTTTTAAATTTTTTGTGTCTTTATGGCGGTGTTAAAAAGTTTATAATGAAAAGGGATTATTACTGGCTGGCAGCAGCCATTCATCATTGGTCAGAGGAATTTTTTACAGACCCGGCTTCCTTTACTGCACCCAGGCGCTTTGTAAATAATGAAATGATGCCCTTCAGGGGATTTTGTACCGGTGCCCGGGATCAATATTTTGGTCCTGACAGACACAGCCGGGGCATGTCAGCTGTGATCAAATACCTGAGTGATGATCCTTCCTATGGAATAAAAGGTCCTGCCAGAACCTATGAAATGATCAGAACCGGGACCCCGGCGCCCACAGTATTAATCTGCACTGTAGACCGATTGCTGGCCGAGTGGTGGCCTGGTTTTTTCCATGATTACGTCGATGGAGAAGTATACCAAGTGAATGATTCTTTTTTTCTGGATTCCGATGTGATTTGCAGGACCTGGAAAATTGATGATGACCAGCACGAAGAGCATACTTTTTACTCCTCTGATTTAGATGGCTATGATGATCTTTCTGCGAAAATTTTCCTGGTTGACCTCGATTACTCGAAACTGGCCCATGGTGATAACCTGTTAATTGATGCCATAAGTAACGGTGTCAATGATAATGGTCTTGCTGTGATTGTATTTGGGGTCAAAAACAGCAAACTCCATTTTCTGGGTGAACAGATCAATGGAGACGCAGCCGTGACCCTATCGGATTTAAAGGATTTTTATGATAATAACTGGCGTCAGTTTTTAGTAGTTGTCGTAAACAGTTTTGGGGAACCACCTTATGACGGGAAATCTCACATTGATTTGAAACTGAAAATCCAGCATACATCGCCACCTGATTTTACGTCTTGCAAAGTTCGAATCAAATGCCATTGCTACTATGTACGGGAATATTCCAATGGTCATAGTGAAAACTGGGATGTCGACAACACCCTGGAAATTTATAATTTCAATGAAGGCAGTTTTGATGGTAATAGCTTTAGGGCTGATTATGTATATAAAAATACTCCACATACTTATACAAGAGAGGGATCGATTACCGTGACATTGAGCACCAATCAGGACAGTGTTGCCTTTTTTACCTGGAATGATTTAAAGACCTATGTCGAAAATGATGAGGCTGAGGAAACAATCTCAATCAACGCTGAAAAAATACCTCTTGAACCGGACTATTACGGGGCGACAGCCTTCATAGTCAGAGGGGAAACAATTGTCAACCATATTACCCAATTTTCCCACATTCAGGATTGGGGCAGCTATGGTTCCCGGTTAATCAATTATGAAGGCAATGAAAACAGTGGTATTTTCGTGTTTTTCCGATAAGGTTCATCAAAAAAAACGCCCTTAGACCGAGATAAAAAAATTTCAATATCAATGTCATAGGGTTACTTTATAAAAAATTCCATTATATTCCGGTTTACTTCATCGGCGATTTCGATTCCCATCATATGCCCGGCATTGACAATTTTTATATCAATGATCGGAATATTTTCAGCCAGTTTTTTAGCGGCACACTTATCACCAATCATCCTGTCTTCAGTCCCAAAATAGGCAAGGGTGGCAGACCGAATACTTCGCAATTGATCCGGTACAAAGGATTTCGGCGAAATCGGTGTCGGCAGTAAACCTTTCATATACCTGCGAAACCAAAGCCCACAAGCACGTTCCAACTCATCATCATCGCCATAGGCCCAGCGGAAGGTTGCTTTCTGGATTGCATTAAGCGGAAATCCCTGTGCCAGGGTCATTGTAATTGTACCGAGCAAAATCGAACCGTATCCCATGGCCCCCAGCAATACCATTTTTTCCACTCTTTCAGGTGCATGGAGTGCATAACAGGTGGCAATATATCCACCTATGGATGCACCGATAACATGGGATTTCTTCACTCCCAGTTTTTCTGTTATATCCGTATAAAGTTCTGCTATTTCCAGCCCGTTAACCGGAATATAATACGGCGCCAGCATTCGGTTTTTACCACCTTCACCGATATTGTCCACAGCGTAAGTGCGGTATTTTTTATTCAGTTCGCCGACATTATATTTCCAAGACCAGGCACCAAAAGCTGAGGCATGACACAACAAAACCGGAAAACCATCCTCCGGACCACTGACGATGACATGGATTCTTCCATATTTTGTATTTACATAAACCGATTCAAAATCTGTTGGCCACTCTGCCAGTTTATCATTGTAAAGGTCATCGAGTTCTTGACGAAAATCTTCATTTTTATAGATAGAATCAGCTGGAAAGAGTAATACTGTAGCCATCATGCCCCCCCAAAGCAAAAATCCGGTTAGGGCAAAAACTTGCCAGGTAATTTTTTGTTTAAATTTGTTTCTGAGGAAATTTCGAAAAGCAGGTACAAAGATCAGAGAAATTCCTAAAATCGGAAATGATTGTAAATAACGCCCGTAATTAAACATCATCATTGCCATCAATAAAAAAACCAGGCTAAAAAAACAACTCAAACCCATGGACAGCTTTTTGACATTAAATCCTTTGCCTGTTGGGACTTTGGGACTGGCTTTGAGGGCATTCATAATTGTTTCAACCCGATAAAAGCATTGTCTTCTTCCCCGATAATTTTAAATCCTGTCTGTTCATATAAGCGAAGGGAAGGATTCCTTTTATCCACTGACAAAGAGACTGCCTGGATACCGATATCCCTATAGGCCTGAAAGATTTGCTTCAGTAAAACAGTCCCGATCCCGATATTCCGGTAATCCGGCAGCACAGAAATTCCTATTTCCGGAGTCTTGTCGTCCACATATCCCCAGCCTTTCTTATCAGCCCTGAATTTCCTTCCCCAAACCAAGCCAAGTATCTTTTTATCCTTCGCTGTTACTGCCAGATCCCCCTCCTTTTCCCCGAAATTTTCGATGTACTTAACTAAAACCGGTTCGTCGATAATGGATTTCGGCAAAGGGGCTTCTCCCGGTGGTACAAACAGGGCAAGATAAAAAAATTCCCTGAGGATCCTATCATCCACTGTCCGGATTGTCTCAAATTGCAATGGTTTCAAATCCCTCATTTTTTCCTGTTCAGTTCAGCTTTTAGCAGGTTCTCTTTTTCTCGCGCATGAATCAGGTCTCGTATCAGATCATGGGGCAGGGGTCGGTCCAGGGGAAAATGTAATGTTCCGCCAGAAAATTTAATATCTTTTAAACGAGGCTCAAAGCGCTTCACCAGATTGGGGTTCATGGTGTAAAAACTACAATAATTTTTTTTCACGCCAATGCCTACCAGCATATAAATGTATTTGTAGCTGATAATTTGGTAACTGATGAGTTCTTCTGATTCCGGCAGCGTTTTTTTTACAATTGATCTCAATTCTTCTAATTTTTCTCGATACTCTTCGGGTTGGGCCGCCAGATAATCTTCAGGAGTTTTAATTTCCATCTTGAAATCCTATTTTTTTTCTTTAAAAAAAACAGCCACAACAGCTGCCGTTACCAAACCCATTAGAGGAGAAAATACAAGAGTTTGCAGAGTATAATTTTTTAGATTGAAATACTGTTCTGCCTGAATTTGGGTCATTTTACCGGACTCAACTACAAAGTTAATCATATTGGAAAAATAATGCGGTGTGATCACTTCGACAGTAAGGATTTGTGTCAAAGGAGAAAAAACAGTAACCACAAGCGTCATGATCAAGCCTGTTTTAAATCCCCTGAAATAAGTCATCTCATCCTGATAGAAATTTTTCTTTTTGTCTCTTATTCCAAAGACATAAACGGCCACAGCCGGAAAAAAAAACAGATTTGTCACAATGGTATGTAACTCAATGTTCTGATCATGGAACCCCAAAAGCCGTTCCAGAACCATCCAAAGCAGGGTCACTGCAATGAAAATAAATCCCCATTTAATATCAATAGCATATTTTTTCATATAACCTCACCTCCACTATTAACAGAAATTTTAATTTAAAAAAGAACCATAAAGTATGTCAACTTGTTTATCCTTTTCCAATCGTACTATCCATTAGGAAATTTCATTTTGAAGATGATTTTTCCCTGTTTTGAACACTTTAAGTTGAGGCAATCCCAGGGCAGCTTAGATGCACACGTTTATTAAAAATCCTGCCGGGTACCGTGCCGGGTTTGACATTTTTTGGTTCTTTCCTCTGTTTGATCTTCAATTAATGAAAAAACCGAAATAACAGCAACCTTATCAGTCCCAGACAAACCGCCAACTTCCATCAACCTGGCGCTTCCAGATGGTATGAAATATTCCTTCACTCGAACTTTCGCAACCGGCAGAATCGACAGAAGTAAATGTATATCGGCCATAGGTGTAGGCAAGATCGCCTGAGGCTGCTACATCAATGAAATCCGGTTTCCAGGTTAATGTCACATTGCTGTATTTTTCTTTATTCCGGTTGTACAAATCTGCAATAGCAGTTTTTCCGGTGAACAGTTTTTCTTCCCTCATTACCACTGCATCCTCTGCAGCAAAATGAATAAAGGCCCGGGGTATCCCTTCACTCTTCGCCATATCGCAAAAGGCCTGTTCTACATCCATTATTTCATATTTCCATGTTTCCATGTTTTCTCCTTTTTCAATATTCCGGCATCCCCAGGCAAACAATAAACAAAAAATTAAAAAACTTCTCATATCAATACCCCAATCTGATTTTGGCTTCAGGGTAATCGAAATTGCTTTTTTTAAAATGGTGGGCCTCAGTATTAAATAAATGATCGTCAAAATCAAATTTCCCCTGATCATGTGTGAACGTCAGATAAAGATATTTCAGCGTTTCAGCAAAGAAAAAGGTTGGCATGTAGTCTTTTTGTTTCATTGTCCTCACATCTTCAATGGATGCAAAACCGCCATCAGTTTTACAATATTTTTTAATATCTTCCCAAAATTTTATATTCATTTTTAAATATTTTTTATCTCCGGTCAGATGGTAAAGATAATAAGCTGATTCAATGATTTCAGGGTTTAAATCATAGGCCGGATAGGTCGGCTGACCGGTTTTATAATTATAAACCATGGGTTCCAGTCCAAAGCTGTTCCATAGCCAGTTCCAGGTTTCCTGCAGTCTTTTTGCCCGGTCAATATCACCGGAAAGAGCCAGAATAGCCGGAAAAAAAGCATCATAAAGCGTGATACTGGCGCTGATATGTTTTCCCGTGTGCATATCCACTCTGCCATACCAGAGTTTTCCATCATGTTCTTCAGCGATATACTGATGGATTTTAGCCACGCTCTTTTCCCAGATTTGCCCCAGGTCCGGATCACCAAACATGAGAAAACTCTTGTACAGATACTCATAGTATGAATCAACACCGGCGCAAATATGACTGCTGGAGGAGACCCATTCACCAGATTCCACATCTATGACATCTCCGGGCAGTCCCAGGCCGGAATAACGCTTATAAATGGCTAAAGTTGCTCTCTTGGCGGCCTGGTAATATTTTGCATCTTTGGTATAATAGCTTAATAATCCCATTTCAAAAGTATAGGTTCCGGCTTCAGCAACATTGACGGTATCCCCCCGGGCTTTTCCGGTTTTCAGATTGACCCAGTATTTGGGAATGCCGGTTTTGGTGTCAAAAGCAGGCAACATACGATTGGCAAAATTCCGGGCCTTATCCAGCACCTGTTCATTCCTGGAGTGTTCATACATTGCCAGTAATCCTCCCAGAATCCGAATATTAACTTCAAATATTTTCGCATCAATATCCTTATCGAAATCCAGGGAATCCACGACATATTTTTCAATCCGGCGGGTTTCTTCTGTTAATCCCATCAAATGGAGGGTACTGTAGGCATCGATAGGTGATATATACAAAGGTTCAGCGTACCAATCCTGGTAAGATTTTGTCAACGGCCGCAGTACATCATGGCCCCAGGCATATTGTCTGTAGGATTGCCAGGTTCGAAAAGTTTCTTCTACAACCTCCCGGGCCATGTCCTGAGGTTGTTGCAGCGTCCCGGTTTTCTCCTTTTTTTGACAATTACTGACCATTAGAACCATCAAAAATAAAAATACAATTTGTCTCATGAAAATCCTCCTCAGAATTACTTTAGGATATTATTCAAAACAAAAAGGAATTGCAAGGTGATAATTTGTTTAATTGAAGAACCAGCGTTACAGATTGCCTCGGTCAATGAAGCCTGTGCAATTCTGATCGCCTGGAAAATCCATATCAGTAAAAACATTCAGGTTAGACAATTGAATTTCAGACTCATTAGATTTTCATCACAAGTTCACAAATACCAAACAAAATTCAAATTTGGCATTTGAATTTACAGACCTTAATTTCTATTTAAAAATTAACGCTTTATTGCCAAGGAAGCCATAATATGAAACTACCCGCAGATTTTCACCTTTCTGACCCGGACAGACTGGAAATTTTTCCCAAAAAAGGCTGTCTGGCGATTTTCGGACTGCCCTTTTTCATTGCAGGAATTTTTATGCTTTTGTCGGGCTTGAAAATTATTCCCTTTCAAAATGCTGATGAAATTGTCTCGTGGCATTATCTGGTCATTTTCGGAATGGGCCTGGTTTTTTCCAGTGTGGGTGGCGGATTGATGTTTGGCAGGTCAGGATATATTATCAACCGAAGCAGCGGGACCATCATAAAAAAAATATTTTTCATCTTTCCGGTCAAAAAAATCTCCTATCCCCTTTACGGATACAACAAATTGATTTTCCGGCTGGTCCCGGGTGATTCCGATTCAGCGGACACCTACACCCTTTCACTAAAAAAATCCAGTCCCGGAAAAGATCTGCAAATATATAGTTCCGGTTTCTATGCTGTGGCACGGGAACATGCCATTTTTTTGTCAAAGTTTTTAAATTATTATCTTGAAGACCATACCACAAATCCTGTTGAAACTCTTCAGCCCAAGAACCCGGATTATAGCTTTACAGAAAAAATAAAAGTAAACCCTCTCCAACATTCAGGTCCTTTAAAACCTGAACCGATGAACAGCCACGTGGAAAGGGCCCCTCATTTACTGCGAATCACCATCCTGAAGCCAGACAAAAACTGATTACTTTGTTCAATTTTTTAATTCCTGCTGTCTTTTTTATGTTTATGGCAAGATATCTTCTACCCTTTTTTAAAAATACCAATACACCAAAGCCTGTTTCCTTCATATTTATCGGATTTATTCTTTTATTTTTCATCCTTATTCCCTTGATTTCCGGTTTGATTTCTTTTATTAAAAGTAAAAAAAATAAATTTATTGCCACCTTTTCCAGCCATGAAATCCTGATCGAAAAAGGCGGTATACGAAAAAAAATTCTGTTGCAAGTTCCCGTGAGTGAAATTATTGATATTGTTCATAATACCAATGACCTTAAAAACATGAGCCATCATCGCAATATTGAATTATACAATCATCCGGACTTGTCAAAATTGACCTGGCTGAAAAAATTAACCCGAATTTTAGGCTCTGGGGGAATCACAATCAAAACAAGGACGCAATTGTTTACCTTTGGTGCCGGACTCAGTGAGGAAGAAACATCCTATCTCCATTATTTGATTCTTGATTTTTTTAAATCCTGAAAAGGCTTCCCGGAAAAATGACCTATATTCCCATTGTTGACACCCAAAGGAATAAAATTCTGCGGTACCTGTTTTTTGGGATTCTTGTCATACTGATTATATTAATCATCATTGCCAGTTTATATTCAATGGAATATTAACTTAATATATCCCGGACTTTTTCTGATAATTCCTCAATGGTCAGGGGTTTGTGGACAAACCCGCGGCAACCGATTTCCTTTGCCCTGGCTTCATCTAGTTTGGTACTGAATCCGGAGCAGAGCAGGATTGGAAAATCCGGATGGTCCCTCAATATTTCTTTGGCTAATTCTTCTCCTGTCAATCCGGGCATGGTTTGATCGGATATCAACAGGTCAAAATCCTCAATGTTATTTTTTAGCAGAGAGAGGGCTTCATAGCTGTCAGAGACTGATGTCACCTTGTATCCCATCAGAGCCAACATTTTTTTCCCCATTTTTGCAATTGCCTCTTCATCATCGACTAACAAAATCCGTTCATTTCCCCCTTTCAATTCCGATCTATTCCGATTCTTAGGCTCTTCTCTAAAAGTTTGCTCTGTTTTTGGAATGAAGAGTTTAAAAAGGGTCCCTTCGTCAATCTTACTGATCACCTGAATATTACCCTGCCAGGATTGCATCAGGCCAAATACCACAGAGAGACCGAGACCTGTACCTTTGCCAACATCTTTCGTTGTGAAAAAGGGCTCAAATATCCGTTGTATCTTGTCATTTTTGATACCTTCACCGCTATCTTTGACCTCAATGATTGAATACATTCCGGGCTGAATCGGACCGAGAATTCCCTGTTCTATTTCCGGAACTTTTTTTTCATATAGATTGATAGTCAGATTCCCTTTCTCGTCCATGGCATGTTGCGCATTCGTCGCCAGATTCATGATAATCTCATGGACATTGGAAGAATTTGCTAAAACAGGTTGCGTGTCCGCCTGAATATCATAGGTAAGATTGATGGTTGAAGGTAAAGTGCCTTTCAGCAATCCGATTGTTTCAGCCACAACGGGGCTTAAAAGGATCGGTTCTATATTTTCATTTTTTTTCCTGCTGAAAGAGAGAATCTGTCTGACCAGATGCCGGGCACGGTCTCCTGCAACCTGTACATTAATCAAAAATTCTTTCAAAGTTTCATCGGACCCAACCCTGGCCACAGCCATGTCTGTATAGCCCATAATAATGCTCAGAATATTGTTGAAATCATGAGCAATTCCGCCGGCCAATTGTCCGATGGCCTGCATTTTCTGGGATTGATGCAATTGTTCCTGCATACTTTTCTTTTCGGTGATGTTCCTGGCGGAAGCGACCAATGATATTATTTGATTTGTGTCTGAAAACTGAGGTGCAACAATCAAATCAAACCATTCATTTTTTACTGTTTGAAATTCAATCCGGACCGGAGCTTTGGATTTTGCGACTTTTTGAAAGCAATCCTCCCATTTTTGGATCAAGTCATTGCTGAAATCAAATTCGTGAAGGCTCTTTCCAAAAAGTTCCTTGTCTGAAATTCCAATCTGTTTTGTAAACACCGAATTACCATAAACATACCGTCCTTTAAGATCAAAACAGGCAATGGCATCGGGTGTATTTTCGGCAAGGGTTTTAAATCTTGTTTCACTGAATCGCAATTTTTTCATTCTGGATTGTACCAGAAAATAGAGCATCAGACCTGTCGCAATGACAAAAAACCCGCCCTTGGCGGTTTGCAAAACAGACAGGGTTGTAGAAGAGGAGCCGGCAACGATTTCAACCGCTTTGTCAGAATAGATAATCCAAAGAATACTGATGAAAATATATAATCCGGCAATATACAATGGCGACTTGTCAAAGGGAATGAGTGGTTTTCTTTTTTTTACCATAATGCAAACCTTATTCAATCAAAAGAATAGTATCTTCAGATGACTCAAAAAAATCAACTTTAATAAATGTATTTTAAGGATTCAGTTTTTTCAAGAAACAAGGTAAAATTATCAGCCAGGTGACTATTTAAGACTTGAATATCAAATATTTTTAAAACACTTCACTAAAAATTCCTACCTGGACTTTTTTGTAATTCTTTCAGATTTCTTTAAAAATCATTGGAATGCAAATTTAAGACTTCTCCCTTTTTCATTTTTACAGAATGTGTCATGTCTTTGTATTTTATGATAAATTCGTTTTTGAACGCAGACAGGATTAAAACTTCCTTCAATACATGGTCACACCAGTAAATATCAACCAATAATCCGCCTCGGGCTTTCAGCCCTTTGACATGGCCATTTTTCCAGGAATGAGGTAAAGCCGGCAGCAATCGCAGTGTATCTTCTTCATGGGACTGCACCAGCATTTCAGCCACTCCGGCCGTATAGCCAAAATTTCCGTCAATCTGAAAAGGCGGATGGGCGTCAAACAGGTTGTCATACAGCGATTTTTTGATCAACAGTTGAATGTGCTCATGGGCCATCTCTCCATCCAATAATCTGGCGCTGAGATTAATCAACCAGGCCCGGCTCCAACCAGTACCGGCGCCGCCATGGGCCAATCGGTAATTCAGGGTGTTGCGAATTGCCTGAATCAATTCAGGATTCCGGTCATGCTGAACTGCCGTTCCCGGATGAAATCCATATAAATGCGACATATGCCGATGACCTTTTTCCGGCTCTTCATATTCCCTGTCCCATTCCAGAATTCGGCCGTCACTGCCCAGAATAAATCCGTCGCGCAGTTGTGTCCGTTGCTGTATGATTTTTGTCAGCAAAAGCCCTTCGATATTCAGAATCTGACAGGAACGGATATAATGATCAAATATTTCGGCGATGATCTGTTGGTCCATAGCGCTGCCGAGGCAGGTGGCTACCAACTGGCCACTTTCATGGATAAATCTGTTTTCCGGCGAAGTTGAAGGAGCGGATATCCATTTCCCGTCTCGGGGATCTTTAATAATCCAGTCACTGTAAAACTGCGCCACTTCCTGAATAGCCGGAAAGGCTCGGTCTTTTAAAAAAAGTGTGTCCCGTGTAAAGTCAAAATACTCCCAATAATGATTCATCAGCCAGCCGCCCGCGCCTATGGAACAGCCCCAATAAGCTGTTGGTGCCCGTAGCCAGGTTGGCGCCCAAAGGTCAGTTGCGTGTGGAATAAAGGACCCCCGGCAGCCATAGTTGATCTGCGCAGTTTTTTGGCCATTTTCTATCAATCGATCGATATAATCAAAAAGCGGAAAATTCAATTCCATCAGATTGGTCACATTGGCCAGCCAGTAATTCATTTGCAGGTTGATGTTCAGGTGGTAATCACAATTCCAGGGTGCGTAAATATGCTCATTCCACAACCCCTGTAAATTGGCCGGCAGTGTATTTTCACGCGAAGAACTAATCAATAAATACCGTCCGTATTGAAACAGTAATTCCTCCAGAGCCAGGTCAAGGCCCCCGGATTGGATTTCTTTCAGCCGTTTATCGGTCGTCAGGGAGTCTTTTTGGTCATTCGTTAATTTTAAATCCACACGGGAAAAATAGCGCTGAAAATCCTGAACATGGGCGTTTTCCAATTGCTTCAGTTTTTTTTCAGATAAAAGCGCCAACTGCTTTTGGTTTTGACGGCTGTAATCCTTGTGATAATAGGAAGAATTGGATACGATGTAAAACCGGGCTTTTTGCACATTACTCAATTCCAGAAAGTCCTGGCCATTAATAATTTCTCCGCCCTCATGTTCTGCTTTGAGGCAGGTTTCAAATTTCACACCGTCCGTAATGGGAAAATCCTCATTGTCAAATACACCGCCAAGCTGGGTGACTTCGCCTGACATGACCAGTCTCATATCATCAGTGGCACTGACCGTAACTGTTGCGTGACCTTTGTCCAGTGGACGGTCCAGCCGGATTCGTCCATTCAAACCTTCTTCGGCTTCCGATGTTATTTCAATAATAATCGCCTGATGCGGGTGGGAAACGAAAACCTTTTCTGTGACCCACTGTCCTTCTGCCCTGTAGGCGGTTGTGGCCACTGCCCTGGAAATATTCAATTCCCGGCGGTATTCACTGATATTTTTATGTTTAAAATCCAGGTAAAGTTCGCCCAAAGTCTGGTGGGAGCGAACAATGCTTTTTCTCGAAAATTTTTCAACAAACATGGCATCAGCTTCCGCATTTCTGTTTTCGAAGAGTAATTGGCGGATTTTTTCAAGGTCTTCTGGCCGGCCAGCGGGCTCAGTCCAACCGGGATTTCCAGGCCACATACTGTCATCATTGAGTTGGATCCGTTCATTGGCGGTTTTCCCAAAAACCATGACACCAATTCTGCCATTGCCAAGGGGCAGGGCCTCTTCCCAGATTCGGGCTGGCTGATCATACCAGAGAATATAATCTTTTGAAGGTGCCAACATCTGCTTTTGGGTACAGGATGCAACAGTCAAGGTGAACAGGAGGGTCAATATGTATCGCTTCATCTTTGTCTGCCTTAAAATTATTTTATATTTATTTTCAGCCAAGTGACTGACCTGTCAAACCGAAAACCGGTTTTCGTGACCAGATTTACAGAGACTTTGTTCTCCGGCACAATATTGCAGAAAACGGGCATATTTTTTCTTCTTTTTTGCTGTATCAGAGAAAGCAGCACTGTTTCTCCGAGGCCCTGTTTCCGGTAATATTCCAGAACATGAAGAAATCCAATGGCGCCATCATCATGAGTCAACCCCCAGGCTGCCAGTTGTCCCATTTTTTGAACACCTGCGGAAACATCCTTTTGGAGCCGGTCCCGAATATATTCAATGGATATATATTTTTGATAATCAGAATTGATGTAGAGATATTCCGATTGGGAAATATCGATGCCTTCAGTTTCCTGAGCAGGACCCGGTAGCGGGGTGTCAGCATTCAAAATATAGCGGTTGGTTGGCATGATCCATTCAGCCTCACCAAACTTCAAAATAATCGGTATCATCCAATCTTCTACCGAGTAATAATAGGGGGTTTTACGATGATACGATTTCAGTAATTTGTAGAGTTCTTCCGGTGATTCAGCTACCAGGTGGGCCCAAAGATGGTCGCTATTTCCCCAAAAAATGGCAGAATTTTCGATGACATCAAAATCCACCACAGGATTATTATCAAAAAAGCCTCTGAAGGCAATATTTCGCCCGGCCTCCTTGTTCATTATATCCTGAAGGTTTTTCTTTATTTCCATGGTGTTACGAAAGGAGCAATCATTAAAATTTCCAGTTTATAAAATGATTGATTTTCTCAAAAACACTCGCTCTTTTTTGGTCAAAGTTTTTAGAATTGGCAATGTTGACCACTCTGATCGTCTCAATTCCGCCGGCATTCAGAATAGTTTTTATCGAGCGAATGGCGCCACGGCTTTGTGAAGGTAACTGGTTGTAGGGAAAGGGGGCTGAAGAAGATGTGACGATAATGGCTTTTTTCCCTTTTTGCATTTTTTTTATCTGAAAGCCTTCAATATATTCAAAAACCGGCACACAGCGATCGAAGAGGTTTTTCAAGGGCCCGGGCATATTGCCCCAATAGGTTGGAAAACCAAAGATCAGCAGGTCAGATTCATTAATTTTAAAGGCGATATCATGAGCTGCATCATGGGGCAGAATACAGGTTTTATCAGGTCGGCATTTTAAGCAGCCTCGGCAGGGTTTGATTTCCTCGGCATAAAGATAAATATTTTCTATTTCTGAGCGGGTCTGCAACAAATCTGAAAAATGTCCCAAAATCTGAGCAGTTACTCCACTTTTACGGGGACTTCCATTTAAAATTAAAGTTTTCATAAAAAATCCTGTTTTATTATCACTAATATTTTGTCTTTTGATTGCTCAGAAGAGTCTTCATGACGAAAATTACCGATACTGATAAACCAGGACAAAAAGCTGAATGGCGTCATAAAATCCATGGGCCAGGATCAGAGGTAAAATCCGTTTAAACTGGTAAAAATACAAAGCCAGCAACAGCCCCATGACCCCCACAGATATCATTCCCGCTATTCCCTGGTGCAGGTGAACAGCCATGGTCATAAGCGTTGAAATGATAACAACCAAAATTTGCCAGAATTTGTTTTGAGATATGTTCCACATACATTTCAGGAAAAAGGCCCTGGACAATTCTTCAAAAACAGCCACACCGATCCAGACTACAGGTCCCATCCACAGGGCCATGAGAGCCGGGTTGTAGGCAATTTTCTGAATAAGTTCAATCAATTCTGCACTGGCGACATTATTTTGTGGAAACCATTTGTACACTGTGATTTTTTCAACCCAATAGAGAAAAAAGAATAGAAGTGTCAACATAACCGCCATGACAAGATCTGAAGAAACAGATTCTCTGGCGGGATTGAAGGTCTTTTTAAAAGTTGATTTCAACAGAACTTTGTTGAGCCAAAGTATGAGCAAACTTAATCCGCCACCAACCAGCAGCGGATAAATTAACATATCGGATATTGTAAAGGCTTCTTCATGGGTCAGTCGATACCAGACCAGCAGCGAAAAGGCCGGAACATTAGCAATCAACAGCGCCAGTAAATTTCGATTTGTCTTATTCATATTCAACCTCCAATTGAAGTTGAATTTAAAAGATAGGTCTTTGGATTACAAATGAATTTAGTACAAGGCTACTGAAACTGGCTCTGAAGTTTTTTCAGGGCGATTTCCGCCGCTTCCTGCTCGGCCCCCAATTTGGTTCGGGCGCTTCCGGAGCCAAAAATTTCATCATCGATGATGACATTGATGGTGTAACTTCTTTCATGGTCCGGTCCGCTGACGCTTTCGACGCTGAATTTTGGCAATTTTTTTCGGGTTTTCTGACAATATTCAATCAGCTGTCCTTTATAATTAAACTGACTGATTGCATTGATGTCGTTTTTGTCGATGATCCACCGTTTAATAAAATGACTGGCTTTGTCATAACCGCGATCTAGATAGATTGCACCGATAATGGCCTCGACAAAGTTAGACAAAAGTTTAGTTTGGTTGGGAGAATTGGAGAGTTCCAGTCCTTTATCAACAATACAAAATTCTGCAATATTGAGGGTGACAGCCAATTCATAGAGGGTTTTGGCATTGACCAGGGAAGACCGGGTTTTCGTAAGAAAGCCTTCGGATTTTTTGGGGAAACGAAAGTATAAAAATTCTGATACCACCAGTTCCAGAACAGCATCGCCGAGAAATTCAAGGCGTTCGTAGGACATGTAATTTTTTTCGGTAATGGACTTATGGGTCAGTGCCTGCTGCAACAGGCAGGCATTATGAAATTTATACCCCATCTTCAATTCTAATTGAGATGGGGTATGTCTATGAAAAAATCTTAATTTCAGTCTTTGAAAAAAATTACTCATATTTTTTCATTGCAATAACCGCATTGTGACCACCAAAACCAAAGTTACTACTGAGACCGGCTTTGATGACTCTTTCTACCGGTTTGTTGGGTGTAACGTTAAGGTCACATTCTTCATCAGGGGTCTGATAATTTGCTGTGGGCGGACAAATGTTATTCTGAATAGCCAGCGATAGCGCGATCGCTTCAACAGCTCCTGCTGCTCCCAAAAGATGTCCAGTCACACCTTTGGTGGAACTGATATTCAGTTTTTTTATATGATCCCCAAAAACTGTCTTATAAGCTTTAGTTTCATATTTGTCATTAAGCGGCGTTGAAGTACCATGTGCATTGACATATTGAATATCTTCAGGCCTCAGACCTGCAACTTCAAGGGCGCGTTTCATAGCCAGGGATGCCCCAGTCCCTTCGGGATGAGGAGCTGTCAAATGGTGTGCATCTCCGGAAAAACCATATCCGGCCAGTTCTGCGTAAATTGGGGCACCTCGCCTGAGAGCATGTTCCAATTCTTCCAGAACAAGGATGCCGGCACCTTCACCCATAACAAATCCATCCCGGTCTTTATCGAATGGACGACTGGACGTTTTCGGATCATCATTTCGGGCGGACAGGGCTTTCATGTTGGTGAATCCGGCCAGAGCAAGAGGTGTAATACTGGCTTCAGCGCCACCGGTAATGACCACATCAGCATCCCCTGACAATATATGCCTCAGAGATATACCGATTGCATGGGTTGCAGTCGCACAGGCCGAGGCGACCGAATAGTTTGGGCCCATGAAATTGTAAGCCATGGAAATATGCCCCGGTATAATATCGGCAATCATCATCGGAATGAAAAAAGGACTGACGAATTTTGCTTTTTTTGTAGAAATCAGTGTGTGCTGTTCTTCAAAACTGTTGATTCCGCCAATGCCACTGCCGGTCACCACACCAACCTGGGCTGGATCAAAATTAAATTCCATTAGTTTGGAGTCATCAATCGCCATTTTTGCTGCAGCCATTGCAAATTGACAGACAATGTCCATTCTTTTGGCATCTTTCGGATCGATGTAATTTTCAGGATAAAAATCCTTGACTTCTGCACCTATTCTTACACGAAGTCCTTCGGTATCGAATTTTTTTAAAATATCAACACCGCTTCGACATTCAAGAATATTTTTCCAGAACTCATCGATGGTGTTACCAATTGGAGAAACCACACCGATTCCTGTAACGACGACACGACGTTTCATAACTGGACCGAATTTTTTAATTAGTTTAATTTTTCTTCGATGTATTTTACGACATCTGCTACAGTTTTCAGGTTTTCTGCTTCTTCATCAGGAATATCCAAGTCAAATTCTTCTTCCATCTTCATGATCAGTTCAACAGTGTCCAGAGAATCGGCACCCAGATCATCAATAAAAGAAGCATTTTCAGTTACTTTTGATTCATCAACACCAAGTTTTTCTGCAGTGATTTCTTTGATTTTTTGTAAATAATCCATTTTTTCCTCCATTTAGATTTACATTACCATGCCACCGTCAACTGTCAGCACCTGGCCGGTGATATAATCGGCCATTGACGATGCCAGAAAAAGTGCTGCATTGGCAACATCTTTCGGTTTTCCGGGGCGTTTCATCGGTATGTTTTTTAAAAATTCATCTTTTGCTTTATCACTTAATACATGAGTCATTTCAGTTTCAATAAAACCAGGGGCAATGGCATTGGCTGTAACATTTCTGCTGCCCAATTCCTTTGCAATGGATTTGGTGAACCCAATCACACCGGCCTTGGATGATGAGTAATTCGCCTGGCTGGCATTACCAATCAATCCGACTACGGAAGCAATGTTAATAATCTTGCCATACCGTTGCTTCAGAAAATATTTTGCCACCGCCCGGGATGTGAGAAAAACCCCTTTCAGGTTGGTATCAATCACCGCATCCCACTGGTCGTTTTTCATTCTGATCAGCAGATTGTCACGAGTAATCCCGGCATTATTGATCAGTCCGTCAATTTTTCCAAATTCATTGAAGGTTTTGTCAACCAGATTTTCAACATGGTCTTCTTTTGTAATATCGCAGGCAATAGCCCTGTAATGATATCCTGACTCGTCAAAAATTTTTTGGGCATGAGCCAGTGAATCTTCATTGTAGTCGGATAATATCACAGTACAATTGTTTTCCGCAAAGGCTTTGGCAATTTCCAATCCGATTCCACGACCGGAGCCTGTAATTATATATACTTGATTTTTTAAATCGATTGTCATGAGATTTTCTCCAGGTCTTCAAAGGTTGCAATGCCACTGGTACTGATTTGGTTATTGATGCGCCTGACCAGACCCTGAAGCACATTTCCGGGACCCACTTCCACAAAATTTACAACGCCCTCCCGGACCATGTTTTCGATGGTATCAACCCACAAAACTGGTTCAGTCAGCTGCTCATTTAAACGGTTTTTTATTTCTTCGGGTTCCGAGGTTGCTGTACCGGTAACGTTGGAATATATAGGATATTTCGGTTTGTTAAAATCTGTTTCGTTCAATGCCTCCTGGAGTCTCAGCCGCGCACTCTCCATCAAGGGAGAATGAAAGGCACCGCCAACAGGAAGTTCAATGGCCCGTTTGGCCCCGTGTTCTTTCAGTTCCATCATCATACTCTGGACAGCTGCAACTTCTCCACTGATAACAATCTGTTGTTGTGAATTGTAATTGGCAATCTGACAAATTCCCGGAATGCCGGAATTTTGCATCACAGCCAGAATTTCATTATAATCCAGACCGATGATAGCGGCCATAGTCCCTTCAGAATTTTCCGTTGCGGCCTGCATCTCTTCGGAACGAATTTTTACCAGTTTCAATCCAGCCTCAAAGGACAGGACACCGGCGGCCACCAGAGCAGAGTATTCTCCCAGTGAATGACCCGCAACAACATTGGGCAGATATCCTTTTTTTTCCAGTTCCTGAAAAATTGCAACTGAATGAACAAAAATTGCCGGTTGGGTAACTTTTGTTTTCGTCAGTTCCGTGAGTGGCCCATTAAAAGAAATATTAATCAATGAAAAATCAAAGATTTCATCAGCCAGATCATACAACTTCCGGCAATCGTCAATTTTATTGTATAAATCATTTCCCATTCCAACATACTGGGATGCCTGGCCGGGAAACAGAAATGCGGTTTTACTCATTAGATACTCCATCTCAATAAGGCAGCACCCCAGGTAAATCCACCGCCAAAGGCTGTCAGCAGAACCAGGTCGCCTTTTTTCAGACGTCCTTCTTCCAGAGCATCTGCCAGTCCCAAAGGAATAGTGGCAGCAGTTGTATTGGCATATTTGTGAATATTTGACAAGACCTGATCATCGCGAAGATTGAGACGGTTTGCACAGGCTTCGATAATCCTTTGGTTGGCCTGATGGGGAACAAACAACTTCAGGTCCTGACCTGTGTAATGATGTTTTTCGACCATATCAACACCTGCCTGTACCATTCGGCTGACGGCATATTTGTAAACCGGACGGCCATCCTGGTAAACATAATGCCATTTTTTATCAACAGTTTCATGGCTGGCGGGATTCGCACTTCCACCGGCTTTCATATATAAAAACTCAGTTCCGATACTGTCCATTTTCAGATCAATATCAATGATGCCTGTATCATCAGTGGTCGGTTCGATCAGGACAATTCCGGCGCCATCACCAAACAGAACACAGGTATTTCTGTCAGTATAATCAGTGATTGAACTCATTTTTTCAGCACCGGCCACCAGAATTTTTTTGTATTTGCCGGTTTGAAGTAAATTGGATGCCACTTCCAGAGCATACAAAAATCCGGAACAGGCAGCGGATAAATCAAATCCCCAAGCATTTACGGCACCAATTTTTTTCTGAATCAGAGCAGCTGTAGACGGAAAGAACATATCCGGCGTGACCGTCGGTACAACAATGCAATCGATGGATTTGGGATCAACGCCAAATTTTGCCTGCATATCTTTGAAAGCTTCTGCGGCCAGGTCAGAAGAAGCCTGATCAGCAGTAGCTATTCTTCGCTCTTTAATACCGGTTCGAGTTGTAATCCACTCATCTGTGGTATCAACTATTTTTTCCAAATCTTTGTTGGTCAGTATTTTTTCAGGAACATATTTACCAATAGCAGTAATAGTGGGCACTATTTTACTCATAAAATCCCCTATAAAAAAATTGCTTAGAAAACAAATAATTATAGATTCCTGTGAAAGTAAAAACTATTTGTTTAATAAGCAATAAAATATTCTTTGATAAAAAGCCTATGCTTCTTTTGCTTCGATTACCTGTCTGCCTTTGTAATATCCACAACTGGGACATGCTCTGTGGGGCAATTTCTGTTCACCACAGTTGGCGCATTTGGTAGAATTTGTTGGGGTTAATTTCCAATGGGTTCTACGTTTTCTTTTATTAGACAGGGATATTCTTCTTTTTGGTAATGCCAATGTTAAAATCCTCCATTTATTTTATTTCTTTTAATCTTTCCCATATCGGGTCAGTTATTTCGGTTTTACAATCACAACTTCCTTCGTTGAGGTTTTTTCCACAGGAAGCACAAAGCCCCTTGCAACCCTCTTTACATAATCTTTTGTATGGCAAGGCAAGAATGATTGCTTCTCTGATATTGGGACTGATGTCCACTTCATCCTCATGTGCTGATACAAAAACCATGTCATCAGTATCAGCAACCATGTGATGGTCACTGGTAATGACAAATTCTGCTATCGTTGAAATTTCTGAATCATATTCATCCAGACAACGGTCGCAGTTAAAGTGCGTTTTAATTTTGATACTACATTCAACTGTCAAACAACTGCCGGTACGTGCAATTTTTGCTTCTACTCTTACAGGATCCTGCAGGCCCTCTTCGTTTAACTCGAGACTTTTACAAGTTAATTCAGACCTAACTATTTGTTTTTCTTCAGTAAAAGAACTTCTTTTTATCTTCATATTCAGGCTGGAAAATTTATTATATAGTTTCTGGATAATCAAGGTTTTTAATAAAAAAATGGACAATTATCTGACATATCTATTAAAAATGTCAAATTCATCGTCAATAAAAATAAAACCTTCGGCCTGTTTTTAAAAAGCAGGCCGGACGGTATGTCATTTTTTTAGCTTCCATTAGTCTAAATCGTGAAGGATCAAACCGCTTCTCAATTTGGGTTCAAACCAGGTGGATTTCGGCGGCATGATCTGACCAGCATCAGCAATAGACATCAATTGCTGGATCGAGGTTGGATACATTGCGAAAGCAACAGCCATTTCGCCACTATCTACACGTTTTTGAAGTTCAGCCAACCCACGAATGCCTCCGATAAAATCGATTCTATCATCGGTGCGCGGGTCGCCAATTCCCAGTATTGGCACCAATATATGATTGTATAGAATGGAAACATCCAGGCTCTCGACCGGATCATTTTTATCATAAATACTTTCTTTGGCCTGAAGATAATACCATTGGCCATCCAGATACATTCCAAAGTGGGCGTAATCCTTGGGCCGGGCATCTTCCATACAATCAGTGGGTGCGATTTCAAATTTTTCAAGCACTTTATCCAAAAATCCATCTACGGATAAACCATTCAGGTCTTTGACGACACGATTGTAATCAAGAATTTTTAACTGATTATCAGGAAAAATCACTGCCAAAAACCAGTTGTATTCTTCCTCACCAGTATGATATGGATTTTCCTTCTTCCTCATCTCCCCCACCATTGCAGCTGATTTGGAGCGATGGTGGCCGTCAGCTACATAAGTAAAAGGAATCTGAGCAAAAATTTCAACCAATTGGTCAATCACTGATTTGTCATCAATAACCCACATTGTATGTCTGATCCCGTCATCGGCAGTGAAATCATATTCCGGTTTACTTGTAACGATTTCAGCAACAATTTTATTAATATTATCCTGGCCCGGATATGTCAAAAACACAGGGCCGGTATTGGCATTAGTGTATTTGACGTGATTGATGCGGTCTTTTTCTTTGGCTTCACGGGTCAATTCATGGATTTTGATCTTTGCTTCGAGATAATCCTGAACAGATGAGTCTACAACCAGGCCGTACTGCTCATGACCATTCATTACCTGACGATAGATATACATTTTTTCAGATTCATCCTGAATCATCCAGCCTTCCGAAACCATTTTTTTCAAATTTTCAGCCGCCTTGAGATATACCTGTTCCGAATAAAGATCAATGTTTTGGGGCAAATCGACTTCGGATTTGACAACATGCAAAAAAGAATAGGGATTTCCTTTAACCAGTTCCCTGGCTTCATGGGAATTGATTACATCATAGGGATAAGATGCAATTTTGTCTGCCAGTTGCTTTTTCGGTCGAATTCCTTTAAAACCTTTGATTTTTACCATTTTTATTCCTTTTAATTTTGCCACAGAGACAAAGAGAACGCAGAGAAATTTGATATTTTTCTCTGCGTGTTTTGTGCATACTTTGCGATCTCTGCGTTTATTTTTTTATTTCATTAATTCTGCAACCATTTTTTCAGCGATTTCGATACCAACCCTGTCCAGCGCATCATAAGTGTTGGCGCCAATATGGCAGGTAGCGGAAACTTTCGGATGTTTCACCAGCACCGAATTTGGATGGGGCTCATTTTCCCATACATCAAGACCTGCACCGGCGATTATTCCGTTGTTTAGTGCCTCCAGTAATGCGGTTTCATCCACAACACCGCCGCGGGAACAATTGACAAGAAATGCACTCTTCTTCATCATTTTTAATTCTTCAGTTCCGATAAAGGGTTTATCCAGTTTCGGCACATGAATCGAAATAAAATCCGATTCATTGAGCAACTGTTCTTTGCTGACCACTTTGACATTCATATCGGAATTGATATTCATGACATCGTATGCGAGTACTTTCATTCCCAGGGCCAATCCGATACCGGCCGTAATTTTTCCGATTCTTCCAAAGCCGACTACACCGAGGGTTTTTCCCGCCAGTTCGTAGCCTTTGTACTGGTTTTTATTCCATTCACCCAGGGCCATAGTCCTTTTGGATTCAGAAATATACCGGGCGAGATTGAAAAAATGTCCGAAAACCAGTTCTGAAACCGAAGCTGAATTTGCTCCCGGAGTATTGAGTACAGGAATGCCTTTTGATGCGGCGTAAACATGGTCAATATTGTCAATTCCGGTACCGGCCCGGGCAATGGCTTTAAGGTTTATTCCAGCATCAATGATTTCTTTGGTTACCGTTGTTGCTGAACGCACCAGAATTCCATCAAAATGTTTGATTTTTTCGAGAAGTTCATCACCTTCATAGTGATTTTTATCATATTTAATACCAGCTTTTTCAAAAATTTCCAACCCATTTTGACTCAGTCCGTCATTTAATAGTACTTTCATTTGCGCTCTCTCCCAATGATCCGCTTTCTTCCAGAGAACACATTCCTTCTTGAACAATGTCACCTGCGCTGGTCTCTGATTTTGGCGGTTTGATTATCGATTATTTTAACTTTTTAATTTAGCTATTTCTTCTTCCAGGACCATCAGGTATTCCTGAAGTTCTTCGATTGTTGTATCAGCCATATGGGCTATTCTGAAGGTCTTTTCTTTCATGTCGCCATAACCATTGGCCAGCAAATAGCCACGTTCGCCGACTCTGGCAATCAGGTCTTTAACAGAAATACCCTTTGTGTTGGCAACATTGGTCAGTGTCACGGACTGATAACCTTCTGCCGCAAAAGTATCAAAATGTTTTTTGGCCCATGCCCGTGTGATTTCTGCCATTTTCAGATGTCTGGAATAGCGGTTTTCCAGTCCTTCTTCATTGAGTATATAATTTAACTGATAATCCAGGGCGAACATATGAGAAAGTGATGGTGTGGATGGATATTGATAAGGTTTTTTTTCAACATATTCATATAATTGGAGCAAGTCTAAATAAGAGCCTCTGTATTTTACCTGTTCGCCGTGTTTTAGTGCTTTTGTTGTGACGGAACAGATTGACATACCCGGGGGCAGCCCCAAGGCCTTTTGGGTAGAAGTAATGCACACATCAATACCAAGTTTATCAACTTCCAGTTTGGCCCCGCCCATGGCTGAAACAGAATCAACCAGCCAGAGTACATCAGGATATTTTGCTTTGACTTCGGCAATGGCTTCCATGGGGTTCATGACACTGGTGGAAGTCTCATTGTGAGTGATGGTAAAAACATCGTATTTTCCAGTGGACAGGTACTTGTCTACCATTTCAGGTGTCGTCGGCTGTCCCCATTCTGAACGGACCAGGTCTGTCGGGACATTATTGGATTCAGACAGTTCCGCCCAGCGGTCGCCAAAAGCACCAACGGAAAAGACTACTGCTCGTTTGGCTGTCAACGACCGAATGGAGCCTTCCATTAAACCAGTTCCTGAGGTAGTTGAAAGCAGGATCGGGTTCTCAGTATGGAAAACCTTTTGCAATTTTTGGGAAACACTTTTTTGCAGTTCGGTTGCATCTTTGGTTCGGTGACCAATCATCGGTGTCCCCATTGCTTTCAGCACTTCAGGACGTACATCAACCGGTCCGGGAATAAATAATTTCTTGTGCATAATTCCTCCTTTTTAAGGTATTTTTCACTTTAGACCCGATACTGTTGCAATTCCTTTACCAAATTTTGAGGTTTCATAAAAATTTTCTATTAATTTTTATTTTTACATATAGTTAGACCAATAAAAAATTGATTTCTTCAACTTAAGCCAATTTTAACAGATTCAATTTTCTTACTTTTTGAAAAATGTGTGTTTGCAACCTTTCCAAATTCAAGAATGAGGTTCTATTTAACCCTTCAGAAATTTTTTCAGTAATTTCTATTTTGATGAGGAAAAACATCTACTTTTTCCGGAAAAAACTTTTTTCTATGGCATACCCTTTGACTCATTCATTTTTTTGAATTTTGAGAAAGCCTGTCAAAATCATATTGAATTTGAAATAAAAATAGAATCCAGGAGTATCTAATGGACTTAAAATCAATCAATTGGAAAAATTTGGATTTTGGATACCGAAAAGCCCCTTTTCGGTTTCATGCCAGATGGAAAGAAGGCCAGTGGGAATCCGGCCGACTTGTGGAAGATGATTATATCAGAATCGAAGAGAGCGCCACAGCGCTGCATTACGGGCAGCAATGTTTTGAGGGCATGAAAGCCCAACGTTCCAGTTCCGGAAAAGTCTATTTGTTTCGACCTGAAGAAAACGGTAAACGTATGCAGGATTCTGCCAGAAGGCTGATGATGCCGGAAGTTCCATTGGATCTTTTTCTGAAAGGGATCAATGAGGTGGTCAGAGCCAACATTGAATATGTACCTCCTTACGGATTTGGGGCTTCACTTTATTTACGCCCCATGTTAATCGGAACCGGGCACAATCTTGGCGTCAAACCAGCCCCGGAGTACCTCTTTGCCGTTTTTGTGTCTCCCGTAGGACCTTACTTCAAAGAAGGATTCAAGCCCATCAGAGTCAAAGCCGAAAGTTATTTTGACCGGGCTGCTCCCCATGGAATTGGCCATGTGAAAGCCGGCGGAAATTATTCAGCCGGAATGTTGCCGGTCACCAAGGCACGGCAGGAAGGCTATGCTGAAGTGGTTTATCTCGACGCCAAAGAACACCGGTACTTTGAAGAGTTGGGAGCTGCCAATATCTTTTTTATTTTAAATGACAACACCTTTGTGACTCCGAAATCCGATGCCATATTACCCAGTGTTACCCGACGGTCAATTATGGAAATCGCTGAAAAAGATTTCGGAATTAAAGTCGAGGAACGTCCTTTTGGCATTAATGAAATCAGCAGAGTCAAGGAGGTGGGCGCCTGTGGAACAGCTGCGGTCATCACACCGATCGGTGAAATGCTGATCAATGATGAAACCTTTAGATTTTATGACCAGGGCAAAACCCCCGGTCCAATTACGGAAAAACTATACAAACATCTGACATCCCTTCAGGTTGGTGACATTGAAGACAACCACCACTGGCTGACAGAAGTTAAATAATCGGAGGCAATGATGAATGACGATTTTAAATGGGAAGACCTGGACAAAGACGGCCTCACCTTTATGATGGAACACCGTAAAGATGATTTCAAAAATTATCAGAAATTAGTAGGAAATTTGGGCGCCTCCCTGGATGAAAAAACCCGCCAGCTGATTATGCTGGCCATTCAGGTGAATTCACCGGCTCCGGAAGCCATCAAAATCATTATTCCCAAAGTAATTCGGGCAGGGGCCTCTAAAAATGAAATTGTGGACACCTTGCTGATGACCATTCCTGTGGTGGGTTTGTCTACGGTGCTGAAAATGCTCACCATCGTTTTAAAAGAATTAGCCACTTACGGCAAAGCTTACGAAGAAGTTAAATAGTCGATATCTTGGGAGGGATTGTGACTATCGCAAAAGAAATCCGAGAGAGTATTAAAAACGCATCGTGGATTCGTAGAATGTTCATCGCCGGGGCTGAACTGAAGAAGCAATACGGGTCTGAAAATGTATTTGATTTTTCCCTGGGCAATCCGGACCTGATGGCCCCCCAGGCTTTTCAGGAAGCCCTAGTCCGGGAGGCCTCTATTAACCGACCTTTTTTACATGGGTACATGCCCAATGCCGGTTACATGGAAACCCGTGAGCCGGTTGCCCAATTATTATCTTCAGAATCCGGTATAAATTTTACAGCCAACCATGTAATTATGACCGTCGGTGCAGCCGGGGCCATGAATATTATCATGAAAACCTTATTGAATCCAAGGGATGAAGTCATTGTTTTTGCGCCCTATTTTGCCGAATATACTTTTTACATCACAAACCACGGGGGTATAAAAGTCGTCGCCGACACAACCGATGAATTACTGCCTGATATTGCTGACCTGGAGAAAAAAATCACGACCAAAACTAAAATTGTCGTGATCAATTCACCCAACAATCCCACCGGACGGGTTTATACCCAAAAAACCTATGAAAAACTGGCTGAAATTTTGACCCGAAAAAGCCGGGAATTCGGTTCTCAGATTTTCATACTGGGGGATGAACCCTACAAAAATATCATCTTTGATGACAGTATTTATTATTCACCTTTCAAATTTTATCGTAATACCATTGTTGCCACCTCATTTTCCAAAGACCTCTCTCTGGCAGGAGAACGGATCGGGTATATGGGCATCAGCCCCGAATGTGAAGATGCCGATGAAATATTCCAGGCTGCCAGTTTTTGTACACGGACCCTGGGCTTTGTCAATGCACCAGCCCTGATGCAGCGGGTCATTCCTCACGTACTCGGTCAGACTGTTGATATTTCCCAATACAAAGAAAGACGGGATTTTCTTTTTGATGAGTTGACCAAAATCGGTTATCGAATTGCCAGGCCGGAAGGGGCCTTTTATATGTTTCCGCAAAGCCCTATTGCTGATGATATCAAATTCATTAATATTTTAAAAGATAACCTTGTATTAACAACGCCCGGAACTGGTTTTGGAAAACCTGGTTATTTTCGAATTTCCTTCTGTGTGCCCATGAAAACAATTGAAAAGTCTATTGAGAAATTTAAAAAAGCATTTCTAGAAATATAATTGACGGAGATTATTATGAGTAAAAGTGAAAAGAACCCCAAAGTCATCATTCGGTGGGAAGAGTGTAAAGGATGCGGGCTTTGTATCGAAGCCTGTCCTTTTGATCTTCTTTATCCATCAGAAGATTTTAACAGCCACGGATACCACCCGACCGTATATGTAGGAGAAGGTTGTACCGCTTGTGGGACCTGTTTCTATTCCTGTCCCGAACCCGGCGCCATTTCTGTGTATAAAATTTGGGATGAATGGACAGAATTCGCCTATTGCAAAAACTGTGGCGGTGAATACAAAGTATTTACCCGGGAAACCCATCCCGGCAAACAATTTTGCACCAACTGCCAAGAAGAAATCACAGAATAAGGAGGTCACATGGCAAAACAATTTTTAAAAGGAAACGAAGCTGTTATAAAAGGTGCGATGCTGGCCGGATGTACAGCCTATTACGGATACCCTATCACTCCGGCGAGCGAGATTGCGCACGCTGCAGCCAAGTATTTTCCAAGAGCCGGAGCCACCTTTGTCCAGGCTGAAAGTGAAGTTGCTGCAATCAATATGGTCTACGGCGCTGCTGCGGCTGGCGAGCGAGTCATGACAGCCTCTTCAGGTCCGGGAATCAGTCTCAAAGCCGAAGGAATCTCTTATTGTGCCGGAGCAGAACTCCCCTGTGTCATCGTTAGTATTATGCGAGGTGGTCCGGGATTGGGAAATATCGGTCCGGAACAGAGTGACTACAACCAACTGGTCAAAGGCGGCGGTCACGGCAACTATAAAAATATCGTATTGGCCCCAAATTCAGCACAGGAAATGTGTGATCTGGGCATGCTGGCCTTTGAACTGGCAGACAAATATCGCAACCCGGTTATTGTGGCTGCCGACGGGTTTATTGGCCAAATGATGGAACCGGTAGTCATTCCGGAACCGGTCAAAGAAGTACCCGATAAAAAATGGGCCGTCAAAGGCACTCCCGAAACCTATAAAAATGTCGTGACATCCATTGAATTGGACTTTCATGACCTGGAAATCCATAATCAAAAACTTCAGAAAAAATATGCGATTATTGAAGAACAGGAAGTCCGCTACGAAGAATACCGCACCGATGATGCTGACATTGTCCTGGTTGCCTATGGCATTTCTTCACGAGTGGCCCAGTCAGCAGTCAATGAACTCCGCTCCGAAGGTATTAAGGCCGGCTTGCTGCGACCAATAACTTTATTTCCCTTTCCAAAATTGAAAATAAAGGAACTGGCAGAAAAAATTAATTCTTTTCTGGTAGTTGAAATGAGCAATGGTCAGATGATTGACGACGTCCGGCTGGCTGTGGAAGGCAAGAAACCAGTCCATCTTTATAACAGGATGGGAGGATTTGTGCCTACAGCCAAAGAAGTGCGTGAAAAAGTCATAACAATAATGAGGTAATTATGAGTAAAACTATATTAAGAAAACCGGAAGCTTTTTATGATGCTTTCACCCGAAAAGCAGGTGACGATTTTTTAACAACAACCTACTGCCCGGGTTGCGGTCATGGTATATTGCACAAACTGGTTGCTGAAGCACTGGAAGACTTTGGCGTCCAGAAAAAAACCATGTTTGTCAGTCCGGTCGGATGCAGTGTTTTTGCCTACTACTACATGGATGTCGGTAATGTGCAGGCAGCTCACGGCCGCGCACCAGCGGTAGCGACCGCCCTGAAAAGGTCTAATCCCGAGAGCGTAGTCATCAGTTACCAGGGAGATGGTGATCTGGCAGCTATCGGTGGCGCGGAAATTCTCAACGCAGCCAATCGCGGTGAAGGAATTACGGTCTTTTTTGTCAATAATGCGATTTATGGTATGACCGGAGGCCAAATGGCCCCGACCACCCTGATCGGCCAACCCACAATGACAACCCCGCTGGGAAGAACACTGGAAAATGAAGGTTATCCAATTCGCATGAGTGAAATTATTGCCACACTGGAGGCACCGGTTTATGTTGACAGAGTCATGCTCGGGGATATTAAATCCATTCGTCAGGCCAGAAAAGCTGTTCGAAAAGCCCTGGAAATTCAGATTGAAAAAAATGGTTTTTCCTTTATTGAAGTATTGTCCGCCTGTCCTTCAAATCTGAAAATGACTCCGGTCGATGCTCAAAAATGGGTCAGAGAAGTACTGGCCGATTATTTCCCTCTCGGAGTAAAAAAAGACATCTCTGCAACTTTCCCCGGAAAATCTAAAGAAAGACATCTTCTGCCGTTATCAGAAATTCCCACTATTCTCGATATCAAAGAATCTAAAATCAATAAAGATATCATTCAGAATTTTTCCGGCAAAGATTTTCATGAGGAAATCAAAATCGCCGGCTTTGGCGGACAAGGCGTACTGAGCCTGGGTATCGTGCTATCTGAAATGGGTATGCGCCATGATTTTGAAGTATCCTGGATTCCCTCCTATGGACCTGAAATGCGGGGTGGTACGGCCAATTGCAGTGTCCATTTATCCAACAAGAAAATCGGATCTCCGGTGGTTGACAGGCCCACAGTCTTGGTAGCCATGAACCTGCCGTCCATTGACAAATTTGAAAAGGATGTTATGGAAGGCGGATACATTTTTTACGATTCATCCCTGATTAATAAAGCCCCTAAAAGAAATGACCTGCATGTCATTGCAATTCCGGCGACTAAAATCGCAGATGAATTGGGGACTACTAAAATCGCCAATATGGTAATCGTTGGGGCCATGATTGAAAAACTCAAACTCATGTCCCAGGAAATTGTCATTGATTCAATTGGCGAGGTAATCAAAAATAAAAAACTCATCGGTATCAATAAACAGGCGATTTATAAAGGTATCGAGTTTATAAAAAATCTAAAATAAAAAAAGATAACAACTTCAAACAAAGCCCTGATATTAATCAGGGCTTTTCTGTTTGCGAAATTTAAAAAAAATACCCATTATATCAGATGGTTCAAAAAAATCTGAAAATATTAATCACTTTACTCATCTTCCAGGTTTGGGCCTTTTCAAGTATCAGTAATCTAAAGTTCAACCATCTTACCCTAAATGATGGCCTTTCCAACAACCATGTAAATGATATATTGCAGGATTCCACTGGCTTTATCTGGATCGCTACGGAGGATGGTCTCAATCGATTTGACGGTCATGGTTCCACTGTTTTTAAATATAATGCATCGCTTCCCAACAGCTTGTCCAATAACTACATAAAGAAACTGTTTCTCAGTCAGGATAATTCTTTGTGGGTTGGTACATACGGCAGCGGTCTGGCTCAATACGACAGGCAAACGGAATCCTTTAGGAATTATCATGTCAGTGATTCATCACGAATTGAATATTATCAGGGGAAGGAAGTCCTCAGGTTGTCGGGTTTCAATCCAAAGCAACCCAAAAATGCTGCCCATGAGCCATACTTTAGTTTTGAGGTGCTTGATACTGTATTATTTCAAATCACGAACGACAATATTAATGATATTCTGGAAGACCGCAATGGAAATATATGGTTCGGGTCCAGTGGCGGCGGAATCGGAAAATATAATCCGGCACAGGACCGGTTTACCCATTTTATCATTCACCGGAATGATAACTATAACATCGGGACCATTGATGTCATTAATTCCATCTGTCTGGTCAGTGATACATTGATGCTGGTTAGTACCGGTGTCGGCCTGGCTTATTTTAACCTGGCAACTGAAAATTTTGAGGCCCTTTATGAAATTCCAAATACGACTATCAGAGTAATCATCACGGACAATCATAAAAACATCTGGATTGGCACCGACCAGATCGGGTTGCTGCAACTGGATTCCAATTTTTCAATCATTAACCATTTCACAAAGGCCAATTCGCCTTTAAATGATAATTATATTGTGTCTCTGGAATGTGATTCCGATGACAATATCTGGATCGGTACAGAAACATCCGGTCTCTACTGCCTTTATTCCGATTCATACACCTTTAAAAATTTTTCATCCGACGTCAGTGATCCCCATAGCATCAGCCATAATTCCATTCAATCCATTTTTTGCGACGATCAGGATTTTATCTGGGTTGGAACCCATAGTGGTGGCGTCAATTATGCTCAGTATAAAAACAAATTTTTCGCTCATTATTATTCCACCAATACTCTCTATGGGCTCAATAATAACCTGGTGACTTCCTTTTGTGAACCGGAAAAGGGTCAAATTTGGATTGGCACCGACGGCGGCGGAATCAATATCGTTGATACACAAACCGGAGAATTCGAATATCTGACCACCGCTGAGAATTCCCGTTATCCCCTTTCGAGCAATTACGTCTTGCATCTGATGATTGACAGAGACAAAAATATTTGGATCGCAACCTACCTCGGCGGAATTACTAAGATAAATCCGGAAAAGGGCACCGTCAAAATCTACACATCGGAAAACAGTAATTTACCCACCAGTGTCGTACGCCATATTTACCAGGACAAATCCGGCAATATTCTGGCGGCTTCATCGGACAAAGGAATTGTGACCTATGATCCAGATTCGGAGACTTTCCATACTACCGATAAACTGAAAAAATATAATAACTACGAATGGTATAACTATAACAACATATTTCTGGAGGACAGTCAAAACAATATTTGGATCGGCACTTTATCATCAGGACTTTACCAAATTGACGGGACTGAAAACCAGCTCAGGCACTACTACAATAATCCCCTTTTCGGAAGCCATGGTTTCAGTAATTTCATTAATGACATTCATGAAGACAAAGAGGGGACCCTCTGGTTTGCCACCAATGACGGCCTGTTCCGGTATGATTCTTCTTCCGTTCAATTCGAATGGGTCGAAACAGATTTGCCAACTCAAAAAATGATGGCCATTCAGGAAGATAGTTTCGAAAATTTGTGGGTAAGTTCAGGAAAAGGCCTCTTAAAAATCAACCCCAAAACCGGACAGCAGGAAAAATTCATGAGTCTGGATGGTCTCCAGAGCGATCAATTCAACATTAAAGCAGCCTTTAGCGATGAAAGTGAAAACCTTTATTTTGGCGGCATCCAAGGTTTTAATCTCTTCAATCCGGGCCTACGGCAAACCAAGAAGGTATCCGCAAAAGTCATCATAACCCAAATTAAACTTTTTGATCAGGTGCTGGATTTCAAAAAACATCCGGAAAAACTGGCCAATCCGGTCAGCCTGGCAAAAGCCGTCCATTTAAATCACAAAGATTACATGTTCAGTTTTTCTTTTACTTCGTCAGTTGACATCAGAGGATTAAAAACCGAATATCTCTATAAACTTCACGGTTTCGATAACCGATGGAATATTTTAAAAAATTCAAACACAGCCTATTATACAAATATTCATCCCGGGAAATATACCTTTGAAGTTAAAACCCTGGAGTCCGACGGGCAATGGCAGGCCATCGGGACATCGATCAGACTGAATATTGCACCGCCATTTTGGAATACCTTAGGGTTTAAAATCAGCACAGTGTTTATTGTTTTGGTGGCTGTATTAAGCTTTTATCAATATAAAACTTATGCGATCCGAAAACGAAACCAGGGCCTTGTTGAATTAAATTTGAAATATGTCCATGAAATTGAACACCGCAAGAAGATCGAACTGGAACTGGAAAAGTCCAGACAAATTCTGGAGGATAAGGTCAGGGAAAGAACCCAGGAACTATTGGAATCCAATAAGCATCTGCGAATATCGAAAGAAAAAGCCGAGCAGGCGGACGCGGCTAAATCCACCTTTCTGGCCAACATGAGCCATGAAATACGCACCCCTTTAAATTCCATCATCGGATTTAGTGAATTACTTTCGGATTTGATTGCAACCCCAATCGAACAAAATTACCTTAAATCCATTAAAGCCTCGGGAAAAAGTCTTCTAACACTGATCAATGATATTCTGGACTTATCCAAAATCGAAGCAGGAAAATTTGAAATAGAATACGAACCGGTAAAACCTGGAGAAATTCTCAATGAAATCGAACTAATTTTCAGAAAAAACATCATGGACAAATCCCTCTCCTATATTGTAGAAATTGATGACAGCATTCCAAGGGTTCTCATGCTGGACGAAACCAGGTTTCGGCAAATTCTTCTGAACCTGGTGGGCAATGCTATTAAATTCACCGAAAAGGGCCATATCAGGGTGAAATTGATGCAGCAGCGAAGAGATGAAGATTCCCTGGACCTGCTGGTTACAGTAGAAGATACCGGTGTTGGAATTCCCGAAAAAGACCAGCAGGTGATTTTTGAATCTTTTCGCCAGAAAGAGGGCCAAAGCACAAGGAAATACGGTGGTACCGGGTTAGGCCTGAATATCTCCAAAAAACTTGTTGAAATGATGGGAGGTGAAATTTTTGTAAAAAGTCAGGAAAACAAAGGCAGCATTTTTGGATTTACCCTCAACAATGTTGTCATACCACCGGAAGAAAACAATCGGCCCCCAGATTCCGGGTTTAACATCAAAGCAATCCGATTTGCCAAATCCAAAATATTGATTGTCGACGACATTCAGTCCAATATTGAACTTCTGGAGGCGCTTCTCAAAACTGTCAACCTGGAAAGCATTGCCGCCATTAACGGCGAAGAAGCGGTGATGATTGCAGAACTGGTCTTTCCAAATTTGATCATCATGGATTTGCATATGCCGGTTATGGACGGATATGAAGCCGCCAGAAAAATAAAATCAATAGAAAAAATAAAAAATATTCCCATAATCGCTTCTTCAGCATCCCCCACTTTTCATGGGCAAAATATTAAAAAAATCAGTTTTTTTGATGCCTACGTTCCTAAGCCGGTGGACAATATCCAACTCTATAAAATACTAATGACATACCTTCCCTTTGAAAAAATCATCGATAGGAAAGAACGAATTAATCCATCGGAAAATATCAACAAAGTGATCAACCCGCAACAGCTTCGGGAGCAGCTGACAACCACCTTTATTCCAAAATCCGCAGAATTGATCAAAAGGATGATTCTCTCAGATATTCAACAATTTGGAAGTGAATTGGCAGAACTGGGACAAGCTCATCAGGCTGACAATATCGTTGATTTTGGTCAGTCAATCAGAGATAATGCACTTCATTTTGATATTGAAAAGCTGGAAATACTGTTAAAGCAGATTAAAGATTTGCCTGACTGTCTGTAGACTGCCAGGATAATAGATTCGAATTAATTCGGTTAATATCACCGGCACCCATCGTAATGACCACATCACCCGATTTAAAAATCCTTTTTATGAAATCAGCCGCCCTGAATTTATCCTCAATATAATGTACTTTATCCGGATTATTGCATTCATTCACAATCATTTTGGACGTAACACCGGCGATCGGCAATTCTCTGGCCGGATAAATGCCCGTAACAATCACAATATCGGCAGCAGATAAAGACCCGGCAAATTCTCTGTAAAAATTGGCTGTCCGGGAATAAAGATGGGGTTGAAATACCACAAGAGTCCTTCTATTCCAGCGAGCTTTTACTGCCGCGAGAGTGGCAGAAATTTCTGTGGGATGATGGGCATAGTCGTCGATCAGGACAAAATCATTGGATTGGTGCAAGATGTCCATTCGTCGTTCCACTGCTTTGAAGCCGGCCAGGGCACTCAATATTGTGTTCATCGGAATTTGGAATTCTTTCCCGACAGCAATGGCAGCCAGTGCATTTTGAATATTATGCCGGCCCGGCACCTTCAATGAAAACCGATGACAACTCTCACCTTCACGAACTAGAAATTGAGTTATATCTTCAAATGTCTGAATATTTGATGCAATCACATCACCTTCACAATCAATGCCATAGGTTATACATTGTCTGTCAATTTGCATTGATATTGCCTGACTGTTCAAATCATTCCCGCAAAGAAAAACCTTGCCTTTTCCCGGTAATAAACCGATAAAATCCAAAAATCCACCTTTGACCTCGTCAATGGACCCATAATTTTCAAAATGGTCATGATCAATGGTTGTAATGATGATATGCGTCGGAAATAATTTTAAAAAGGAGCGATCAAATTCATCAGCCTCGACAATGACCAAATCTCCGTGGCCAATCCGGGTGGTACTGCCAAAATTTCGGTCCACCCCGCCCACTAATGTAACAGGGTCAAGGCCAGCACATTCAAAAACCCAGCTGACCATGGATGTCGTAGTTGTCTTTCCGTGGGTCCCACAGATGGCGATGGCATATTTTTTTGTTTGCATGATCAGTCCCAGCATTTGGGCCCGTTTGATGACCGGTACATCGAGACTGCGTGCCTTTTGAAGTTCAATATTGTCTTCGCCAACAGCTGATGAATAGACAACCAGATCAGGTTGTTTTAAATTTTCTGGACGGTGGCCGGGAGTGATTGTCACACCGTTTTGTTGTAAATATTCTGTGTTTTCCGATTGCATCAGGTCAGAGCCGGAAATCTCATGTCCCCAGTGATGCATCAATTCTGCCAGCCCCCGCATACCGATACCGCCAATGCCGATGAAATGGATCCTTTGCTTTTTGTTCAGGTCAATCATCATGATGTGCAATCAACTTCAGGACACAATTTTTAAAAACCCTGCCCCGGTGTTCAAAATTATCAAACATATCAAAACTGGCGCAGGCCGGAGACAGCAGCACGATATCACCCTTTAGAGCCGATTTCGTAGCTATTTTAACAGCATTATCCATGCTGTCGGCCTGGATCAGAGGCAAGGTCCCCGTCAGAATTTTTTGCAATTTTTCCGTTGCAGCACCCATTAGAATGGCTAATTTACAATGGGCTTGAAGACTGGGTATCAATTCTGAAAAATCCGAATTTTTATCCTTCCCGCCCAAGATAACAATAAGCGGTTTGGTGAAACTCTCCAAAGCATATCGGACCGAATCCACATTGGTAGCCTTGGAATCGTTGTAATATTCCACCCCCTTAATCGTCGCTACATATTCCAGACGATGCTCCACCGGAGCAAAGTCCCTGAGGGTTTTTCGAATTATTTCCAGAGGGAGATGAAATATCTGGGCTGCATGCAGGGCAGCCAGAATATTATAAAGATTATGTCGGCCTTTCAGCTTCAATTGATCAACATGAATGACTGCCATATCCTGGTAATAAACCTTACCATCATTAAAATAAATGTCTGTACATTCAGATAACCCAAAAGCCATTGATTTACAGTTACTCGGAATAGTTTGACACAATATTTTATCATCACTGTTATAAAAATACCAATCCTCTTTCCCCTGGTTCATTGCAATACGAAGTTTGGCCTTCAGGTACTTTTCCGGCTGATTTTCATAACGATCCATATGGTCATCTGAAATATTGAGAAAGAGAGATATTTTCGGTTTAAAATGAACGATACGTTCCAGCTGAAAACTGCTCAGTTCCAAGATAAAAATCGAATTGGCAGGATCGGATGTTTCAGCTTCCAGGACCACTTCGCTGAATGACTTGCCAATATTACCGCCACAGAAGGCATTATATCCACTGTTTTTGAACAATTCATAGATCAGGGAGGTGGTGGTGGTTTTGCCATTGGATCCAGTGATACCGATGATATCTATTTTCCTGGAAAACCAATAGGCGGCTTCAATCTCAGAAACAATGTTAATACCCCGCTTTTGAAACTTCCGAATAACCGGGCTGGCGTCTGAAATTCCCGGACTGGTGACAACCAGGTCTGCCTCAAAAATAAAATTTGAATGCCGGCCCAGGTCCAGTTTCACCTTACAAAACTCTATTTTTTTTTGAAGGATTTCTTCTATTTTTACATTTCCGGAATCGGACAATACAACAGCCGCCCCTTTTTTCGCCAGCAGCAACGATACATACAATCCGCTGCGTCCTGCCCCAAGAACTGTGATCTTCCAGCCGGTTATATCCCTCGGAATTGTTTCATAAATTGTTTTCATAATAATCCATAATAATTTGTTCCTCACTGAATGGCAATCGAAGGCCTTTGATATCAATATAGTTTTCATGGCCCTTGCCCAGTATTGCAAAAATGTCACCTTCTTCAATTGTATCAAGAACAAACTCTATGGCTTCTTTCCTATTTTTAAAAATGGTTACCGGTATATCACCACTAAATCCCCCCTTAGCATCATTTATAATTTCTATGGGGTCTTCAAATCTTGGATTGTCTGATGTAAGTATGCAATAATCGCTGTATTTTTCAGCCGCCGCAGCCATTTTAGGCCGCTTGGTTTTATCACGATTACCCCCACAGCCAAAAAGGGAAACCAAGCGTCGGTTTTCCGGCACCAGGTCCCGAAGTGACTGGAGCACATTTTCAATGGCGTCAGGCGTATGGGCATAGTCAATAAAAATGCGAATCCCGGCAGGGTTCCTAACCTCCTGCAATCGGCCTGGAATAAAATCGACGGTCTGAAGGGTTTTTTCAATGGCTTTGTTGTCAATTCCCATTTTTACAGCAACAGCCACAGCCGTCAGAATATTCTGTAAATTAAAATTCCCGGTGAGTGCGGATTTTATTTGTATGCAACCAGCCGGCGTTTCAATAGTGCCACGAATTCCATTTTTATAAAGAACATCCTCCTGCCATCGGAAATCTGCAGATTTGGAGATCGAAGCGGTCATCACATTTTCTTTTTCCAGAAAAAAACCGGCAAACTCCCCATCAATATTTGCGATTTTGAACCCCCTGGTTTTATCAAACAATTTTGCTTTTGTTCGTCCATAGTTCGCCATTGTTTTGTGATAATCCAAATGGTCCTGCGTCAGATTGGTAAAGGCGACACCGTCAAAATCAATGGCATCCACACGGTGCAAATCAATGGCGTGGGAGGAAACCTCCATGGCCCCGTGGGTCACACCCCGGGCCACCATGGCTGCGAATATCTGTTGCAGTTTCAAACTGTCGGGAGTCGTCAGACTAGTATTGAATTCCTCACCATTGATGTCATATCCCAAAGTGCCGACAGTGCCATAATTAAATCCGGCAGTTTTAAAAATTTTTTTCAAGAGATAAACAACTGTGGTTTTCCCGTTTGTGCCGGTGATGCCCGCCAGCTTCATTTTTTTTGTTGGTGATTCATAGTACCGGTCCGCCAGGCAGGCCAGGGCACTTTTGGTATTTTTCACTTTTATCTGGGGAATATTCAACGGCAGAAACCTTTCCACCACAATGGCTGCGGCACCCATTTTTGCAGCGCTTTCGGCAAAATCATGGGCATCAAATTGTTCACCAACCAGGGCTACAAACAGATCCCCCTGCATCACTTCCAGTGAATTGTTTTTTATTTCACGAATTGAATTCGGAAGTTCGCCACGGGTGTCATATTGTAGATCCAATAATAATTGCTTCAGAACGATCACTTTTTCCCCTCTAATTTTGATAACTGGTGAATATATAATTTTTCAGACAGAGAAATTTTTCCCGCATCGGAATTTTGAAAAATAATTGTTCCCGGCCTGTCCGATTTTTGTATGAGCCCTTCTTTTTCAAGAACAAATTTTAATTGTCTGGCAGTACCCAAATTTCCATCAACCACACAAATATCCGGGTTTACCATTTCTTCGATGATTTCCCGAAAAAAACTAAAATGTGTACAACCTAAAACAATTGCACCGATTTTGTCGAGATCAATCCGGGTGAAATATTGCAATATTTGATTCCCTGCTTCTTCCCGAAATTCCCAGCGGTTTTCAACGATATCCACCAATTCCAAAGCGGCCAATTTTATCATTTTGTCATCTATATCCAGATTTTTTACCAGGTCCAAGAACTTGAGTTCTTTCAAAGTATTGGGCGTAGCCATCACCAGTATATTTTTATGATGCTGAGAGACCGGTTTCACAGCCGGTTCCATGCCAATAATGGGAAATTTGTACTTTGAGCGCAGCTCCCGGATTGTCAGACTTGTTGCAGTATTGCAGGCTACCACGACGGCCTTGCAGTGATTTTCAGCAAAATAATCACAGATTTTCACACTGTGTTCCATGACTTCCTGCCGGCTTTTATTGCCATAGGGTGCATGAACGGAATCGCCAAAATATATAATATCTTCCTGAGGTAACTGGTGTGCTATTTCAGCCAAAACTGTAATTCCTCCCAAACCGGAATCAAAAACCCCAATCATGCCTTCTGATTTTTTCATAGTCCCAATATACCAAGCCTTAAAAAAAGTTACAAGTTGAATATTTTTTTTCTCAACTGAATTGTTTTTCAACAAACCCAATCAATTTTGAATCATTCTCTTTTTGAAAATCTTCTGAATTTAATATCTTTCCATTATATTTTGTTATTAAAATGAAAACAAAAATGGAGGGAGTATCCAATGAAAAAGTTAATCTTTCTGTTAACCATTCCGTTACTCATGAATTGCACCGTGCAAAAAGAAACCATTGCACCACCCGTCGCAAAAAAAATTCCTTATGAAATCACCATACATGATGATACCCGGTTGGATCATTACTTCTGGATGAGATTGTCCGATGAACAGAAAAATGCAGAAACACCAGACGCCCAGACCCAGGATGTGCTGGATTACCTAAAGGCGGAAAATACTTATCGTGAATCAGTAATGAAGCCAACAGGACCCCTGGAAGAAAAAATCTATGAAGAAATTATCGCCCGAATCAAACAGGACGACAATTCTGTGCCTGTTACGGAAAACGGCTATTCCTATTACACCCGGTTTGAAAAAGGCGAGGACTACCCATTTTATTGCCGTAAAAAGGTAATGGCAGATGACCAGTTTGGCGAAGAAAAGATCATGCTCAACGGTCCGGAAATGGGCAAAAACGCCGGGTATTTTCGCATAGGAGGAATGGCAGTGAGCGAGGACAATCAACTGCTGGCATATTCGACCGATTATGTTTCCCGTCGTCAGTACACCATCCATATCAAAAACCTGGAAACCGGTGAAATTCTTGCTGATAAGATTGAAAACACAACCGGCGGAATAACCTGGGCCAATGACAACCAAACCTTATTTTATACTAAAAAAGACCCCCAGACACTACGTTCCTTCCAGGTTTACAAACATGTCCTGGGAAAAGAGCCCTCCACAGACCAATTGGTTTTTGAAGAAACCGATGAAACCTTCTCCTGCAACATCTACAAAACCAAATCCAAAAAATTCCTGATCATCGGCTCCGACCAAACCCTGTCAACCGAGTATCGGTTCCTGGATGCCAATACCCCTGACGGCCAATGGCAAGTGGTCCAGCCTCGGGAAAAAAACCTGGAATACCATGTGGACCATTTTGGTGATTATTTTTACATCAGGACCAATGATCAGGCCAAAAATTTCCGCCTGATGAAAACACCCATCACCAAACCAACGAAAGATAAGTGGACAGAAGTCATTCCTCATCGTCACGATATTCTGCTGGAAGGCATTGATATATTCAAAAATTACCTCGTCATTACCGAAAGAAAAGCCGGTTTGATTCAGCTGCGTGTAAAAAGATGGAACAATGACGCCGATTATTACCTGGAATTCAATGATCCGGCTTATGTGGCATGGACCAGTGACAACCCGGAATTTGAAACCGAAACCTTACGTTATGGCTATACATCTCTGACCACACCACGCAGTGTTTACGATTTTAACATGGCAACCAAAGAACGCCAATTGATGAAGCAGGATGAAGTGCTGGAAAAGGATTTTTCTCCGGATAATTACACCTCTGAAAGATTTATGGCCAAGGCCCGTGACGGAGTGGAAGTTCCAATTTCTATTATCTATAAAAAGGGCTTTCAGAAAAACGGTAAAGCACCGCTTCTGCTCTATGCTTACGGTTCCTACGGCTACTCGATGGACCCGACTTTCAGTTACAGCCGTCTAAGTCTGCTCAACCGCGGTTTTGCCTATGCCATAGCCCATGTTCGCGGCGGTTCGGAAATGGGTCGAGAATGGTATGAAGATGGGAAATTACTCAAAAAAATCAACACCTTCACAGATTTTATCGATTGCGGTCAATATCTCATCGAAAACAACTATACCTCACCGGAGCATCTCTATGCTGAAGGTGGCAGCGCCGGAGGACTTCTGATGGGCGCCATTGTAAATATGGCACCGAAACTCTGGAATGGCGTCATTGCTGCTGTTCCATTTGTTGATGTTGTGTCCACCATGCTGGATGAAACCATTCCCCTGACAACCTTTGAATTCGATGAATGGGGTAATCCGAAAATCAAAGAATATTATGATTACATGCTATCCTATTCCCCTTATGATAATGTTCAGAAAATGGCGTATCCCAATATTTTCATCACCACCGGATATTGGGACAGCCAGGTCCAGTATTGGGAACCGGCCAAATGGTGCGCGAAACTTCGGGAGCACAAAACCGATGAAAATCTGCTGATCATGCGCTGTAATATGGAGGTGGGCCATGGCGGTGCTTCCGGCCGATTCAAAGCCTATCGTGAAACCGCTCAGGAATATACATTTTTGCTATATCTGGAAGGAATCAAAAACTAGCCGTATGGAAGAATTGAAATTTAAACCCATCGGCATCATTCATTCGCCGTTCAAAACACCAAAAGGAACACCGATACAGCCATCGGCAGGAAAAAATATTGCCGGCTGGATTGAGATCTTTCCGGAATATGCCGATGGGCTCAAAGACCTGGAGGGTTTTTCTCATATCATTTTATTATTCAATTTTCATCTGATCAGAGAAGTAAAATTACAAACAAAGCCCTACATGGACAATGAGTCCCGCGGCATTTTCGCAATACGGGGTCCGGGTCGGCCAAACCCCATTGGCTTGTCCATTGTCCGGCTTGCCAGAGTGGAAGGAAATATGTTACATATAATAGATATGGATATTGTCGATGGGACCCCGCTTCTGGATATAAAACCCTATGTACCTGATTTTGATTTACGTGAAAACGTCAGAATCGGCTGGCTGGAACAAAATGTCAAAAAACTACCCGATACCCGGGATGATGGCCGGTTTGTTTGATAAATGAGAGATCATGAGGATAATTCATGGAATCAATTGCAAAGCAAAAACTTGAAAAATTATCAAAAGAACGGTTAATAGACGCCTTGATGGAATTATCAAAAGATTCCGAAGAGGCCCGCAATCTGATCGCCCAGTTGATTGCCAAACCGAAAGATATACTAAAGCAGTACAAATTAGAATTGGCAAAAATCAAAGGATCAAAAAAATTTTATTTCCGGGGCCAGTCTGGTGATTATGCCAAAAGACTGTCGGGTTTATTAAAGATGTTAAAAAACTCAGGAAGTGACCCGATGACCGGGTTGCTGATGTTGCAGAATTTTTTTGAAGCTGATACAAAAATTTTTGAAAGTTGCGACGATTCCAACGGATTTATCGGAGATGTATTTACTGATGAGGCCAAAGAATTATTTGTGCAATACGCGCAACAATCTGAAGATAAAAATAAAATTGTAGATATATTGTACAAACTTGGTTTAAAGGATGATTACAGTATCCGCCATGTTTTATTTGACAGTGCCTGTGAATTTTTGCCGAATGAAAGTCTGCACAATCTCTTACAAAAATTTCAAGAATGTGAAACTTACAAAATTAGCGAATCTCCTTACAATTCCATCCATCTGAAGGTCCTTTCTCTGGCCAGGCAACTAAAAAATATGGACCTTTATATTCAATTGCGATGGCATAATGGAGAACCAAATCCGGCAGCCTTCATTGATATCGCCGAGCTTTATTATGAAAATGACGATTTTGAATCAGCCCTGCAATGGCTGAAAAAAATCTCTCCCAAGACTCTTTTCATGGCATCGGAAAAGGAAAAGTTATTAGTCCGGGTTTATCAAGCTTTAAATCAAACTAAGCCTTTGGCTGAAATGCTGAAAAAGCAGTTTCAATCGAGACCTTCCATGCAGAAACTCAAGGAATTGCTGGATGTTATCGGTGCAGAAAAGCAGGCTGAAATTATTTCTGATAAACTGGAAGAAATCAGTCATGATAAGGAATTTGATTATACAAATTTTCATTTTATCACAGAAATCAATTCGGATGAAAAGGCCTGCAATTACATATACAAACATTATGAAACCATCAATGGTGATTTTTATAATTCTTATGTTCCGGTGGCCAAATTTTTACAGGAAAAAAAACTCTTTATAGCCAGCAGTCTGGTTTACCGTCGATTGTTGATTTCCATCCTTGAACGCGCCAATTCCACAATCTATTCCTATGGCATCACTTATCTGAATAAACTGGATGTAATGGCGAATTATATCGATAGTTGGAATGGCTTTGAAGACCAGAAAACCTTTCGGCAAAAGCTTTTTAATAGTCATTACCGGAAGACCAGTTTTTGGGGAAAATATAAACACAAAATGGAAAAAGGATAGGATGTAGATGGCCAAGATGACCGGGCGTCAGAACAAAAAAGTCGCCAACTTTTTAACAACAACCTTCTTAAAAATGTTAAATGATGTGTATATCAGAAACGATTTAGACGATGCAAAGGCTCTTTCTGACACTCGTCTACTCATGCCTCTGATATTCACTCGCAATTATCTTTTTGAAAATAACCTGATTGAGGACATACAAAAAAATCCTCAAAATACTGAAAATCATAGATCTTTTTTATGAAGCCATCTATCTTGACCATGTCATTCTCACCGCCTAAACTGAAAAGGAACTTAAGGTGAATCTCAGTCAAACAGCTGAAAAAATGATGAACAAATATCTAATCCTGCAACATCCCGGAGCCAATAGCGCCTATTACACCTCCTCTGAGGAACTGGCGCTGGCTGAATTGCAAATCGCCTGTAACCGACTGCAAACCCGAAGTGAAAAAATTCAGGCTGAAGAAATCGCTGATCTCCGTTACCTCACTTTCGAAGTTGAAACAGAACTGACTGAATCCGATATAAAAATACTTTCCCGGTTGTCCTTTTTTTTCGCCCTGTTTCAGCAAGTTAATAGCAACGATCCTATGTTACTCAGGCCAATAGCCAGAGCCCCTTTTGAATTTGTGGATGAAAAAATCAGTTCACTGCTGAAATATGCCGGTAAAACCAATGTTCAGTTTACCCGCATGATGGTGAATGTGGCATTGTTATCCAGCGATTTTCACTATGAAGACAGAATTCGCTTGTTGGATCCGGTTGCCGGAAAAGCCACCACAATGTTTGAGGGAATCATTCAGGGCTTTAATGTCTTTGGTGTGGAAATCGAGCATAAGTCTGTTCATGAGGCAACTATCTTTTTCAAAAAATACCTGGAAAGGGAAAAATTCATCCATACCTTCGATAAACACAAATCAGGGGGCAATCAGAAAACAGAAATTATTACCCAGTACAAGTTCAGTTATGCAAAAACCCGGGAAGAATTTGACGTCGAAGAAACAAATAAAAAATTTCAAATGATCTGTGGAAATTCCCAAAATGTCTCAGATTATTTTAAAAATGAAAGTATGCATCTCATCGTCGGCGACCTGCCCTACGGGATCGCCCATGGAAATACAGTCGGTAAAAAATTTAAGTCCGTCACACGCAATCCCTCAGAGTTGCTTGACCTCAGCCTGCCTGATTGGTACAAATTGCTGATACCGGGGGGCGTCATTGTGGTAGCCTGGAATTCCTACGTCGTGGGTTTTGATATTTTGAATGAAATATTTAAGAAGAACGGATTCAGGGTACTCGATGCGGAACCCTACACAAAATTTGAACACCTTGTGGACAAATCCATTCGTCGCGATATTGTAGTAGCTAAAAAAGGTACCTGAATGTCTCTGAAATTTATCACAAACAATCAACTTTACAGTGAGGTCATTGAGCCAGTGGCCAGGGCCAGGTCCTTTGTTTGGATTGGAACGGCTGATATCAAAGACCTGCATGTTCACAAAAAGAACAAAGTGGTTTCATTTCTTTCCGTTTTAAACGATCTGACCCAAAAGAATGTGGAAATCCGTCTCCTCTACGCCAAAGAACCGGGTGTGAATTTCAAGAAAAGCTTTGATCAATACAAACTTCGTGAAAAAATAGAATATCAACTCTGTCCGCGAGTCCATTTCAAGCAGATCATCATTGATGGAACATTTGCCTACTCCGGCTCCGCCAATCTCACCGGCGCCGGGCTGGGAATCAAAAGTGATAACACCCGGAATTTTGAAGCAGGTTTAATAACCACTAATCCGCATCTGGTTGACGTCATTATGCGTCAATTTGATGAAGTCTGGATGGGAAAATTTTGTAAAGCCTGCAAACGCAGAATATTTTGCAAAGACCCGATTTTGTAATATTTTATAGAAAAGGAGGAAAAAATGAGATTTCTTAAAACTTTAATTTTACCTGTTTTTCTGGCAACAGTATGGATCAGTTTATCAGAATTCGTCAGAAATGAACTGTTATTCAAATCCTACTGGGTGGACCATTACAAAGACCTGGGAATCATCTTTCCATCGGCTCCTATCAATGGCATCGTGTGGGGAGTCTGGTCATTGCTGTTTGCCATGGCCATTTTTTTTATGATGAAAAAGTTTAGTGTGCTTCAAACCGCCTTTTTAGCCTGGCTGACAGGCTTTATCATGATGTGGGTGGTGATCGGCAATTTGAATGTGTTGCCCTTGAGTTTACTGGTTTTCGCAATTCCTTTAAGTTTCCTGGAATGCATTCTCGCTGCCTGGATCATCAGCAAAGTGAAAGCATGAACCGGGAACAGAATAAAATTATTCGGGAGAGTATCATCACCTTCCTGTTTTTCCTGGCTTTGGGGATCATATTCTGGAAGACGAAAGGCCATCCATTTTTTCTATTCAATTTTGGCTATATCGGGCTGGCGGCAGGACTAGGGGAACTGCTTTTTGGTCTGCTGCCCAGAAAAAACAAAACCATCGGCCGAAAAGTAAGCCAGTTACTGATTGGGTTCTATCTGTTGGGTGTATTGGGGTTTCTGGGTCGGGAAAATATGCAATTGGAAGGATTTTTTTTCTATTTGCTGGCCGGCATATTTTCCGGTCCGGTGATCCATTATCTCATCGCCAAAACTGCCGGCACCTTTTTATTTGGCAGGGGCTGGTGTGGCTGGGCTTGCTGGACGGCCATGGTCATCGATTTTCTGCCCTGGAGCAAACCCGCTAACGGCAGAATTAAAAAGGCTGGAATCTTACGATACATCCATCTCTTCTTTTCCTTTATCCTGGTAATGACCATCTGGTTTGTTTTCAAAAAACGAAACTTTCACCAACAGACCCAAGTGGAACTTCAATGGCTGGTCATCGGAAACCTTTTCTATTTCATCATTGCCATATTCCTGGCAGTCCTACTTCGGGACAATCGAGCCTTTTGCAAATATATCTGCCCGATTCCACCGCTGATGAAAATCGGAGCGAGATTTTCTATCTGGAAAATCATGATCGAAAAAGAAAAATGCACTGAATGCGGATTGTGTGAAGCCCATTGCCCAATGAATATCAGACTTCTGGATTACATGAAAAAAAACCAAAGAGTACAAAGTACAGAATGCATTGCCTGCCAGCAATGTGTCAATATTTGCCCGGCCGCAGCTGTTCTGTATAGTAAAGGTTTGGATATCGGAACACGGGAATACCTGACATTTCAGGGGCCTTCAAACAATTAACTGCTGCCTCTCTTACGATCCACCATGCATAAACCGCTAATTTAGCACCGGACAACTAAGGACCCATTTTTTATCCTGGTCTACCTCCCATCAACATAAAGGGGGGGGGGGTGTTGCATCTGAAAAACAATTTTATAGGGACCAGGAACCTGATAATACCCTTCACTAATTGACAAATTCCTAAAAAATGGCCAACTGGCAACTAAATATTTCAAAGAGAAAAAAAATCAAAAAAAACAAGGTGTTGGATTGAATCATCGATGAGTGATTTATGTATCGGTTTTAGTTTATTTTTACAAGAAAAAAACTTGGATAATTCATGAATTTTAATAATATTCTTGACAATAGTCAGGCTTAGGTTTACCCTATTCGAGTCTAATCATTCAAAAAAAAAGATAAAATTTCTATCCCTAAGCATTAATGATGTAAACGAATACAAGAAAAGAGGAAAAATATGAACCATTATCCAAAAATCGGCATTCGTCCCACTATTGACGGTCGCTTAGGCGGAGTCCGTGAATCCCTGGAAATTCAAACCATGAACATGGCCAAATCAGCTGCAGAACTGATTTCATCCAATCTGAAATATCCCAATGGCCAACCGGTGGAGTGTATCATCGCTGATACTACAATTGGCGGAGTAGCTGAGGCGGCAGCCTGTGCTGAAAAATTTAAACGGGAAAATGTTGGTGTGTCATTGACTGTGACCCCCTGCTGGTGCTATGGCAGTGAAACCATGGATATGGATCCTCATACGCCCAAAGCAGTCTGGGGATTCAACGGAACTGAACGTCCGGGCGCCGTTTACCTGGCTGCCGTATTGGCGGGACACAATCAAAAAGGCCTGCCAGCCTTTGGCATTTACGGCCAGAATGTACAGGATGCTGACGACACTTGCATACCCCAGGATGTACAAGAAAAAATCCTGCGCTTTAGTAAAGCCGGTCTGGCCGTCGCCATTATGCGCGGAAAATCCTATCTTTCCATGGGTTCGGTTTCCATGGGAATTGCCGGTTCCATTGTGGACCCGAACTTTTTTCAGGAATACCTGGGAATGCGGAATGAATATATAGACATGTCAGAATTTTTACGTCGTATGAATGAAGGTATCTATGATCATGAGGAATATGAAAGAGCTTACCAATGGGTGAAAAAATATTGCAAACCCGGTAAAGATTATAACGCCAATCCCAAAAGTGAGGAACGAAAAGAAGAAGAGTGGAAAATTGTGGTCAAAATGGCCATGATCGCGCGCGACCTGATGGTTGGCAATCCCAGGTTGAAAGAACAGGGTTTTGGAGAAGAGGCCAATGGTCACAATGCCCTGCTGGCTGGATTTCAGGGACAGCGCCAGTGGACCGATTATCAGCCCAATGGTGATTTCATGGAGGCCATACTCTGCTCATCCTTTGATTGGAACGGAACCCGCAATCCATACCTGGTTGCCACAGAAAATGATGCACTGAACGGAGTGGTCATGCTTTTTGGCTACCTTTTGACGAACACAGCCCAGATGTTTTCCGATATTCGAACCTACTGGAGCCCGGAAGCCATCAAGCGGGTTTCCGGCCACAAGCCTAAAGGCCTTGCTGAAACGGGCCTCATTCACCTCATTAATTCCGGCGCTTCAGCCGTTGATTTTTCCGGTCAGCAGGAAATTGACAGCAAACCAGCTATAAAACCATTCTGGGAAATTTCAAAGGAAGAAGTGGAACGATGCATGAGCGCCACCACCTGGTGCCCGGCAACCCGGGAATATTTCAGAGGCGGCGGTTTTTCCTCTGAATTTTTGACAAGAGGCAACATGCCCATCACCGTCTCTCGCATCAATCTCGTCAAGGGTCTGGGACCAGTACTACAAATTGCCGAGGGGTACACCGTGGATTTACCGGAAAAAGTCAACCGGGCTTTGTGTGACCGGACAGATCCCAGCTGGCCCACCACCTGGTTTGCACCGCGGCTGACCGGTTCAGGAGCTTTTAAAGATGTCTACTCAGTCATGGCAAACTGGGGAGCCAACCACTGTGCTTCCAGCTTTGGACATATAGGTGCGGAAATGATTACGTTGGCTTCCATGCTGCGGATTCCGGTAAATATGCACAACATTCCGGAAGAAAAAATCTATCGCCCCTCCGCCTGGAGCATGCATGGCATGGACATCGAAGGAGCAGATTACCGCGCCTGCCAAACCTACGGGGCTTTATATAAATGATGATAAACCTTTCCGCCCGGTCCGCTGAAGAGGCTTTTTTATTAAGATTCAAATGCGGACCGTTGCGGCCGGAAAATTGACTTATGCTGAAAAAAGACATCATTATCGTTTTGGATATCGGCGCTACCAATGTCCGGGCAGTGGCCATAAACAGCACCGGAAAAATCGAAGCCATTCATGCCCTGCCCAATGGTACCCAACCCGACCCCTTCCATCCGGGTGGCCTGATCTGGGATGTGGATGAAATATGGCAAAAACTTATGACCTGCCTGCACCAGATTCTACCCGAAATTGCTTTCGAACGAATCAGCGCCTTGACTGTCACAACCTTCGGGGTCAACGGCGCTCCTGTGGACTCCAAAGGCAATCTGCTCTATCCGGTCATTTCCTGGCAGTGTCAACGCACTGAACCCATCATGCGTCACATCGACCGCTATATTCCCCTGGAAAAACTCTATCAAATCAATGGCGTAAATGCCTTCAGTTTCAATACAATTAATGTCCTCCTCTGGTTTAGAGAAAATAAACCGGATATCATCGAAAAAATGGCCGGCTGGCTTTTCATACCTTCTATTTTTGTCCATCGACTGACCGGAAGGCTGGTCAATGATATGACAATGGCCGGAACATCGATGCTCACCGATTTTTCAAATCGCCAAATTTCCAAAGGTATTCTGATCGCTACGGGCCTTCCTGACAAATTTTTTGAAATCAGGGAAGCCGGAACTATCGCCGGAAACCTGATCGAAAAATCCGCCAGAGAAACAGGACTTCCTGCCGGAATTCCTGTGGTGCTTACAGGCCATGACACCCAATTCGCATTGATCGGTTCCGGGGTTGGCGAAAATGAACCGATTTTAAGTTCCGGTACCTGGGAAATTCTCATGGCCCGCTGCCGTTATGGAGAGTTGAATAACAAAAACCTGCAGGCCGGGCTGACAAATGAATTTGATGCCCTTCCCGGATTGATCAATAGCGGTACCCAATGGCTGGCATCGGGAATACTGGAATGGGTCAAGCGAAATTTCTATTGCGACCTAAAGGAAAATGTCTATGAAACCATGATCCGTGACGCCGAAAACCTCGGTTATAGCGGCAGGGTCCGTCTTTCCCCTGATTTTGTCAATCATCAGGGTGCTATCACCGGAATCGGCTTACAAACCAGCCGGGCCCAGGTCTATTATGCGGCTCTGGAGGCCCTGACCGAACAAACCGCCAAGGGCCTGAAATTGCTGGAAAAGACGGGGAAATTTAAAGCCAAGGCCCTGGTTCTGGTAGGCGGCGGATCAAAAAACAATCTTTGGAACCGGTTAAGGGCTGACAGACTGGGAATTCCCGTCAAAATATCCAATCAGACTGAAACCACAGTTTTGGGCGCATCCCTCTTCGGGCAAGTCGCTATCGGCAATTATTCCTCTATTGACGAGGCTGTGGAAAAAACCTGCCAAAATTATCAAATTGTGGCGCCTTCGCCGGCCGTCACTCCCGTTCCTTATAAAAAGAATTAAATAACAAACAGAAAGAAACCCTGAAACTATGAATTTATTTACCAAGCAAAACGAAATCGAAAAAATCTTAAGGGATGTTCAGCGAGTCGCCGAAATCCTGTTTCAAAAAGGCTGGTCTGAAAAAAATGCCGGCAACATTTCCGTCAAATTACCTGATGCGATTGCTCTTGTGAGCAACCCAAAAGTACACCCCCTGGACAAGCCCTTTCCGGCTTTGGCAGACACCTGTTTTTACATGACCGGTACGGGAAAACGCATGCAGGATGTGGCTGTATCCGCCACAGACAACGGGCTTTTCATCCAGATAACCCCTGACGGTCATGGCTACATTCCAGTCAAAGCCACGGACCAAGAGGTCCGTCCCACCTCGGAATTTCCCTCACATCTGGGCATTCACAACATGATTGCTGAACGAGGCAGTCATGAAACAATTGTGATGCACACCCATGCCACCGAAATCATAGCACTGACCCAAAACCCGAAAATAAAAAGTTCCGAAGCTCTCAATAAAATCCTTTGGGGAATGCACCCCGAAACCATGGTTTTCATTCCCAAAGGTGCCGGTTTCGTTCCCTATATCTTGCCTGGAACCCAGACCATCGCCGACGCTACCATCGAACAATTTGCCAGCCATGATATTGTGGTCTGGGAAAAACACGGTATTTTTGCCATTGGAAAGGACGTCATCGACACCTTTGACAATATTGACATCGCCTGTAAATCCGCTAAAATCTGGTTCGCCTGTAAATCCGCCGGATTTGAACCGGAAGGTATGACCGACGAGCAGCTGGATGAATTGCGTGATCTCGTCAAAAAATTTAATAGTTGACCGGAAAAATAATACAGCCTCTGCACTGCATTGTGCCGGGCTGAAAATCACCCATAATAACAGGAAAGGGAAAAAATGAGGCACTGTCTGACATTGGACTTAAAAAATATTCCCGATAAAATTGCTGACTATGAAATCTGGCATTCACCGGAAACCATCTGGCCGGAAATTCCCCAGGGCCTTCGGACCGTGGGTATTCGGGAAATGGAAATCTATCGCTGGGAAAATCGTCTCTTCATGATTGTTGAGACTGATCATGATTTTGACTGGGAAAAGCAAATGGCCATTTTATCTACCTTACCACGCCAACAGGAATGGGAAAGGCTGATGGATGCTTATCAGCAACGGTTGACCCGGGATTCCGACACCAAATGGCAGCCTATGAAAAATATTTTCAATTTAACCCATTGCGAATAGGATTTTTATGAACACAAATACAGCAAAACCAGTCCTTCTTGAAAAGAAATATTTATTTGCCTTTATTCTGCTTTCCAGTTGTTTTATGTGGTGGGGAATTGCCAACAATATCACTGATCCGCTGGTCAGGGTTTTCAAGGCGATTTTTGGAGAATTGAGCACCTTTCAGGCCTCACTGATCCAGTTTGCCTTTTATTTCGGCTATTTCTGTATGGCTCTGCCAGGTGCAGCCATCAGCCGCAAATTTTCCTACAAAACCGGCGTCCTTGTGGGACTCGGCCTCTACGCCTTTGGGTGCTTCCTGCTCTACCCGTCAACCCTGACCCAAAAATTTATTTTCTTCTGCCTTTCTTACTATATTCTGGCGTCAGGCCTGAGCATTCTGGAAACCAATGCCAATCCCTACATTTTGGCTCTGGGTCCCCGGCAAACAGCAACCCGTCGCCTGAATTTTGCCCAATCTTTCAATCCCATCGGGTCTGTAATCGGCATATTGATGGCCCAGATTTTAATTATGGCAAAAATGCCCCTGGACGAAGCGGGAAATATCCATATTGCAGAACACCAGATATCGGACACCCTGGCCATTGTCATTTTTCCCTACCTCTCCATTGCTGCAATCCTGGTTGGGGTCTGGGTCCTCATTGCCATGACAAAAATGCCCTCGGTTTCTGATGACAGTCACCACATTCACCTTTTCAGGACCTTCAAAGATTTATTCAAAAAACCCAATTACACCTTTGCCGTAATTGCCCAATTCTTTTACGTCGGCGCCCAGATCACCGTCTGGACCTACACCAATTTTTATATACCGGAACATCTGCAAGTGACACCGGAAGTAGCCCTGCGGTACCATACCGGGGCACTGGTCTTATTTGGTGCTTCACGCTGGGTTTTTACAGCGCTGATGAAAAAATACAAAGTTCAAACACTTCTCTTCTTTGCGTCGGCCATGGCTATTTTGCTGTCACTCAGTGTTATTTTTATTGGCGGTATGGCCGGTGTCATTTCACTGATTGGCATTTCAGCTTTTATGTCCCTGATGTTTCCAACCATCTTCGGAATGGGCAGCGAAGGACTCACCGACGCAGAAATCAAAGTCGGTTCATCCGGCCTGATCATGGCCATCCTGGGTGGCGCTATCATCACCCCACTGCAGGGAGCACTGATTGACCTTATTGGCGTCAGTTACTCCTATTTCCTGCCGATGATCTCCTTTATTGTTATTGGGGCCTTTGCCTTTTATCGTATTCGGCAAAAATAAAGGCAGACAGAGCCCTGCACTAAAAGCGATTATTTCATTCACAAAGCAGGGCCCTCAACCGGTAAATTCCCTTTCAGTTTGAGTCCCGAATCTCTCAAGGTTCGGGACTTTTTCAATTGACTCCGGTTATTTTGTCACCCCCATTAAAAAATCTTAAAAAAACTTGCGTAATTATTCCAAAAAATTTTAATAAATTTAAAATCAGATTTTTTTAAAACGATTCGAAACAGAAACAAATCAATAGTGAGATATGAAATGAACAACATTTTTAAACCAAAACTCTATACGATACTCAAAACCGGAATCAGCAAACATCAGGTTTACAGTGATATACTGGCGGGAATTGTAGTCGGAATTGTCGCCCTTCCATTATCCATCGCCTTTGCCGTGGCCTCCGGAGTTTCGCCGGAAAAAGGAATTATCACAGCGGTTGTTGCCGGTTTTTTAATCTCCTTATTGGGCGGAAGCCGTGTTCAGATCGGCGGGCCTACAGGTGCATTTATCGTTATTGTTTACGGTATCGTCGAACAATACGGCACCAACGGGCTGATCATCGCCACGATTCTGGCCGGTATTTTTATGGTGCTCTTTGGCCTCTTCCGGCTGGGTACTTTGCTTAAATATTTTCCTCACCCCCTGGTTGTCGGCTTTACCAGCGGCATTGCCCTGGTGATTTTTTCCACTCAAATCAAAGATGCTCTGGGCCTTTCCATTGATAATGTACCATCGGGTTTTTATGATAAATGGGTCCTTTATTTTTCCCAACTGGGACAGATTAACCGGATTGCACTGATTGTGACCGTCGTGACCATTGCTATATCCGTATTTTCAAAAAAATTCGTCTCTAAAATCCCCGGTTCTTTTATCGCCATCCTGGTCATTACTCCAATTGTCCATTTTTTCCATCTGGATGTGGCCACAATCGAAACTTATTTCGGGAATATTCCCAGCGGATTTGATTTCAATATTCCCAAAATTCATCTGCTGGAAATCAAAAATTACCTGGAACCAGCCCTGGCCATTGCCCTGCTGGGTGGTATCGAGTCTTTATTATCAGCAGTTGTTTCCGACGGTATGATCGGTGGCAAGCATCGCTCCAATACCGAACTCATCGCCCAGGGAATCGCCAATATCGTCACGCCCTTCTTCGGCGGCATACCGGCCACCGGTGCTATCGCCCGCACTGCCACCAATGTCAAAAACGGGGGCAGAACACCGATATCCGGCATTATTCACGCGATTACATTACTGCTGATCATGCTCTTTCTGGGAAAATGGGCCAAACTCATTCCCATGTCCTGCCTGGCAGGTATTCTCATTGTCGTTGCCTACAATATGAGCGAATGGAAGTCGTTTATCTCTATTCTGAAAGGCTCTTATTTTGATATCCTGATCTTGCTGACCACTTTCTTTTTGACTGTTTTTGTTGACCTGACAGTGGCCATAGAAGTCGGTGTGGTACTTTCCGCAATATTATTCATGAAACGGATGGCTGATATCAGTGAAAACCGCATCGAATACATTGTCGATAACGACATCATTGAAGATTATTCTGCATTGCCCGATGAACTGGGAATCTATGAAATCAGCGGCCCCTTATTTTTCGGTTCGGCCAAACGGTATTCCGAACTGATTGAAGAACTGGGGATGAAAAGCAAAGTGCTGATTATTCGTATGCGCCATGTATCCTTCATCGATCAGACCGGGTTGCGCAACCTTCAGGGCACCATCAAAATATTAAAAAAAGAGGGCGTTAAAGTCCTTCTCTCCGGTGTCAACAATGAAATCATGCAGGACTTTGAGAAATACCATATGGAAAAATTATTGGCCAGAGAATTGATTTTTAATAATTTCAATGATGCTCTGAATAAGGCTTTAGAAATGATCACCAGCCTGCCTCATAAAAAAACCGCTCAAATCGCCTCTTGAAAAGCCATGCAGGACAAGATTCCAACTGTTGACGATAATTCCCATTATCGTCCGGGACCTGGAAAAGTGACAATCGAAATTGTCTCCAATGAGATATTTCATGGGATAACTGCTAAAAAATAATTGAGTAATTATCATACATAGAACTGATGTTATAAAAAAAGGTGCGTTGATAAATCCCTAAAGTTGATTAAATTGCACCATGATTTTATCAATCGAAAAAAACCGGACAATTTCTTTTGTCAGAACCATGAAAGTACACCCATGAGAGAAAAAAACGATTTAAAATTAGCCGTGCTCATCGATGCGGACAACATTCCCTATTCAAATATCAAAGGCATGCTGGATGAAATCGCAAAACTGGGAACACCGACGATCAAAAGGATATACGGCGACTGGACCAAACCGACAGTTTCCGGTTGGAAGCCGGCCTTGCTGGAACATGCCATTACACCGGTACAGCAATACAGCTACACATCAGGGAAAAATGCTACCGATTCAGCCATGATCATTGACGCCATGGACATTCTGCACAGCCAAAAAGTTGACGGGTTCTGCCTGGTTTCCAGTGACAGCGATTTCACGAGACTGGCGACACGATTGCGGGAATCGGGAATGCTGGTCATTGGAATTGGCGAAAAAAAGACACCCGGCCCTTTCATCGTAGCCTGCGACAAATTCATCTATATAGAAATCATTGAGTCCGGTGGAAGAAAACAGGCCGGCACAACACCGGTAACCAAAACCAGCACACCCAGTTTAGCGCCACATGGAAACGATGAAATTGATGCCATTGACGATAAATTTATCAATCTGTTAAAAATAACGATCGATGATCTGGCCGATGACCTGGGCTGGGCTTTCCTGGCAGAAGTCGGCAACCTGATTATGAAAAAAAAACCGGATTTTGACCCAAGAAACTATGGATTTCAGAAACTTACGCCCCTGATTAAATCCTTGAAAGTCCATTTTGAAATTGATGAAAGAGACGTCGAAAACCGACGAATTAAGCACATCTATGTCAGGAACAGAAATTAATTCATTCCTCGTCCCATCCGGTTTTTCTTCAAAAACCCAAAATCACAGTGCTTCTGCTAGCAGTCAAACCTGAATGTCAATTGACTCCATCAGTTTGCAAACCGGTTTTCCATTGTCAAAGGAGAAATATTTGAATACTGACCTGAATATAAAAGGTGCAATTTTTGATTTGGATGGTACCCTGGTAAATTCTCTGGAAGATTTGGCAGATTCCATGAATCACATATTGCTTACCCATCATTTTCCAAATCATTCTGTAGAAGCCTACAAAAATTTTCTGGGGAAAGGAATTATGAATCTGGTACGAGTTTCTCTGCCTGAAACCGTTCGGGATGATCGGACCATAAAAAATGTTTATGACCAAATGGTGGCTCTGTACCGTGAGCATTGTACGGTCCAGACAAGACCCTATGCCGGCATAACATCTTTGATAGAAGAAATGAAATCACGCAACCTGAAACTCTGCATACTATCAAACAAAGCCGATGAATTTACCCAAAAAATTGTCCGGAGATTGTTACCTGATTGCTTCGAAATCGTTGCCGGCTTATCCACTGAAGAAGAGAAAAAACCAAATCCGAAGGTCGCCCTGGACATGTGTAAAAAATTGAGGACCGCTCCCGGGCAGATGCTTTTCATCGGGGACTCAGGTATCGATATGCAGACAGCCCTCAGCGCCGGCATGGTTGGTGTTGGCGTCCTTTGGGGATTCAGGGAAAGGGAAGAATTGGTAAAAAACGGGGCTAAAATCATCATCTCTTATCCCATGGATTTGATCAATCATCTGTGAGTGCACCATTGATCAGTTCAAAATATCAGGAAGGCCCTACCCTCTGCAACTATTGACAATGGACCTACCCAAACAAACCGGTGCTTAAATATTTATCACCACGGTCAGGGAAAATCACCACAATATTTCCCCGGCTGATTTTTTCACTGAGTTTCATTGCAGCCAGCATCGCAGCACCACTGCTCATGCCGACGAATATACCTTCGTTTCTCACAATTCGACGCGCCACTTCAAAGCTTTCTTCAGAACTGACAACGATGTTCTCGTCAATCTGATCCGGCTCATAGATTTCAGGTACCAGGGCTTCTTCCATGTTTTTCAAACCTTGTATATAATGGTTTTTTTCAGGATAGGCGCAGACGATTTTGATCGATGGTTTATTTTCTTTCAGCGCCTTGCCAACGCCCATAATAGTGCCGGAAGTCCCGATTGATGATACAAAATAATCAATCTCGCCATTGGTTTGTTCCCAAATTTCCTGGCTGGTAGCCTTGTAATGGGCAATTTTGTTGTATTCATTTGAAAACTGGTTCGGGAAAAAATATTTATCCGGCTCTGTAGCCACCATCATTTTCGCCCTGCATATCGCTCCGTCAGTTCCATATTTTTTTTCTGTCAACACCACTTCGGCTCCGAAAGCCCGCAGAATTTTGCGACGCTCTTCACTGACCCCTTCGCTCATGACGATTACCACCTGATATCCCCTGGCCGCCCCAATCATGGCCAGTCCGATTCCGGTATTGCCGGATGTGGGTTCTATGATAACCTTGTCCCGGGTCAGCACGCCTGCATTTTCGGCCTGCTGGATCATTCGCCAGGCAATCCTGTCTTTGATGCTTCCGGTGGGATTGAAACCTTCCAGTTTTGCATAAATATTGACGCCCGGTTTATAGATCATATTGTTGATTTTTACCAAGGGTGTTCTCCCGATAGTCTGTAAAATATTGGCATGGACCATAGGTTTTCTCCTTTTTTTAAATAAAAATTTGCCTCAGAATTAAATCCAGGGACTTTAGAATATATCGATTGGGAATATTGTTTAGAATATCAGCAGGCGCAGATAAACGACCGAAGAACATTTGTCGTCCGGCCAGAGTACCTCATCTGATTATTTTGAATTTTGTTTTTCATTCAAATCTTTTTTTTACCAGTGGAAAAATAAGCCCTGAGGATTTTAAAAAAAACTTATTTTTTATGGAATTAAGCGTGAACAAAAAAATGTTAGGATAGAAAAATTTAAATTATCCCAAATCAAATTCTAAGATTGTTGAGTTTACATTGCCTGGCCCCAGCCAAAAAGAAAAATGGGCCACAGGGATTTCATCCTGTTTCGATGATCCAAAAGGGCCCCTGTACTATTCCAACCCTAAAAAGATTTTAAATTCCTGGTCGTCCGGTTCCTGGGTTGAAATACCGGTAACATGGTCCTTTTCCAGCTCGCCATTTTTCACAATAATTTTATAATCGGTGTTCTTTTTCAGTTTTAATTTCAGAAATTGGTTCAGGTCATCGGTTTCTTTCGGTGAATAACCAAAATTGACCATTTCATCGTTCAGGTAGACTTCCACCCGGCATTTAATTCTGGAATGACTTGATTGATCATTTTTATTTTTCAAAACAACAAAACCAGCCCATAGTTCATCATTGGCAAGGGCCATTTTTTCCATATCCTTTTTATAAATATCAATATATCGCTGAGTGACATTCACACCGTGAACATAGGGTTTTTCATATTTCACCAGATCGTGTTTTTCCTGATCATAATATTTTCGCAGTCTTTCAGGAAGAAGCTCTTTATCAATTTTGCCCACCAGATAGTTTGACAGGCCACTGGCGTAATAAAATTCTCCTGTTGGTTTATAGGACACGGCGTAAATCCAATGCAATGGATTGTCGGGATCAGCTTTGCCGGCATCAGCATTGAACCAAGACCGGTCCAGTGTGTCGGGGTAATATTCGATGAAATGCCATTGGCCATTCACCAGCACTTCACTCCAGGTATGGTTTCCTTTATAGTTGGTCCACATCGGCGTTCCGGCAAGACGGGAAGGAATACCAACAGAACGGTAAACATCTGTCAGCAAGATGGACAAGCCTGTGCAGGTGGCCATTTTTTCTTCAATGGCTTTTAGCGGACTGATGTCCACACGGGAACGTTTTGTGTTGTACTCCACACCGGTTTCTTCGTTGATTGTATCGGCAATGATAAAAATTGCTTTCAGCATATCATCGGTATTTTCCACATATTTGGAGAACCGGTTGTAAAAGTCCTTTCGCCACATCTCCCGTTCTTCCGATATATTGGCATAAGGCAAAACTTCATTGAAAAAAACAGAATCCGGCAAAGCGGCACACCAGGGAAATTTCGCACGTGCTCTATAGGCGTATTCCACGTTTTCCAATAAAAAATCAGCAGGCAAACTCTTTAAATCCATCTCCGGCATATAACTGATGAGAAAGGCCATTGCTTCCTTTTGTTCCATGGGCGTCTGCGCCAGGGCAGTCATCATTTCCGAGGCATTCTCACCTGCCTTGACAAAGGCCCGATCCAATAGTTTTTCATAGAACCTGGGGACACCGGCGTATTTTGACTGACACCCTGTCAGGATTATCGTTAAAAAAATTAAAACTAAAAACTTTTTCATTTGATGTTCCTTTTTAAAATTTGAAGCAATTATATTTGATTGTTGTTTAATCGAATTAACAGTAAAATAACACAAAATCAAGTCATAATAAAACAAAAAGGTCGATTAATATGGAAATTAGAAAAGCAAATGAAAAAGACATTGACACCATTGCCCGCTTCAACATCAATATGGCACTGGAAACAGAAAACAAATCACTTCACAAAGAAATCATCACCAAAGGGGTTGAAACGATGATCCAAAATCCATGCCTGGGATTCTACCTGATGGCTGAAATTGATGGTAAAATCGCCGGTTCACTGATGGTCACCACTGAATGGAGCGATTGGCGCAATGGCTTTTTCTGGTGGATACAGTCAGTTTATGTTGAAAAAGAATTCCGCCGCCAGGGGGTGTATTCCTCTCTTTATCATCACGTCAAAAAATTATCAGAATCGGAGAAGGTCTGCGGCTTTCGGCTCTATGTGGAAAAAGAAAATTTCATCGCCCGGAAAACCTATGAAAAACTGGGGATGTCAGAAACTCACTATCGAATGTACGAGGAAGCGAAATAAACTTATCCGTGTTAAATTTGTGAGCTCTGTCACAAGTTCATTTAACCTTGCATTTTTCCCTTTAACATTGAAAAACTTTGGCTGTCTCAGTAAAGAATTTTGAAATGTTTAATTATTTAGGGAGATGTTATCATGGTTAAATCAAAAAAATTTCTCATTGTCCTTGTTTTTTCTTTTGTAATAATGAGTATTCCGTCCGAATCCTTGGCCTATTTCGGGCCCCATGCCAAAGTGGTACGCATTCGCACCCTGCCATCCGGGTACAAGACCCTGATCCACGGCAGCAGCAAGATATATTTCCACAATGGCCTTTTTTACCGAAAAGGTGTCAGCGGCTTTAAAGTAATATCAGCACCCATAGGTCTCTGTATCAGTAATTTACCAGCCGATCATATTGTTTTACACATTAACGGCCGGAAATATTTCCATTACAGAAATACCTATTATCACTTTGATCCTGTCAAAAAAATTTACATGGTTGTAAAAAAACCGGTTGGTGTATAGTCCTGACCCACAGCTGCGTTTTCACAACTTTATTGGAAGCGCAGCTGTGGTTTAAAATTTCACAAAAGAAATTTCCCAATAAGTCATTCTGATTACAAATCTTCCCCCAAACAAGCTTATTTGAATTTTTAATTTAAAAAAATTTCTTTTTGTGATCCTTTCAATAGCCCCTTCCAGTACATTTTGATACCGCCCAGATTTTTTCAGATATCCAATATGAGGATTGGTAAAATCCATTATATCTCCTCTGGAATTTTCAACTGTTATGTACAATTCTTTATTTTTATTTCATTTAATTTTTCTTATCATTAGATTAGTCAAAATTCTTGAGAATAAGAGGGAAAATTAACATTGAGGAGTACCAAATGAAATTGCAACTGATTGATTTTCTTATCATTCTGCTTTATATCGCCACCATTACAGTCATTGGCTTTATGATGAAAAAACGGGCAGAGCAGGGGGAAAAAGAGTACCTGCTGGGTGGCAATCGGCTACCCTGGTACATGCTGGGACTTTCCAATGCATCCGGTATGCTGGACATTTCCGGGACCATGTGGCTGGTCACCATCGGTTTCATTTACGGATTAAAATCCATCTGGATACCCTGGCTCTGGCCTGTTTTCAACCAGATTTTTCTGATGGTCTATTTATCCATGTGGCTGAGACGATCCGGTGTGACCACCGGCGCCGAATGGCTCAAGACCCGGTTCGGCGATAGTCAGGGCACAAAACTCTCTCACATCATTGTTGTCATCTTCGCATTGATCAGTTGCCTGGGATTTTTGGCTTACGGCTTTATCGGCCTGGGAAAATTTCTCATGATATTCCTGCCCTGGGATTTTCTGGCAAACCTCTTTCATTTTGATCCCAATATCATTCCTGCGGAATATATCCCGCATGTCTATGGCGTTGTTTTTACTCTAATTGCCACTGTCTACAGTTTGGTCGGCGGGATGTCCGGTATTGTATGGGCCGATGTCATACAGTACGCTATCATTACAATTTCTGCGATCGTTGTCGGCATTATTGCCATGGTCAAATTAAGTTCAGTGGGGCACCTCAATGTTCCCGATGGCTGGCTCAATCCTTTTGCTGGCATTCGCCTCAATCTTGACTGGACTCATATTATCAATGAGGTCAATGCTGTCATTGAATCCGACGGCTACTCGCTCTTTGCTGTTTTTATGATGATGATGGTATTCAAAGGCCTGCTGGTATCCCTTGCCGGGCCTGCACCCAATTACGATATGCAGAAAATCCTTTCGGCCAGAAACCCCAAAGAAGCTGCCATGATGAGCGGTTCCGTTTCCGTCATTTTAATGCCTTTTCGCTATATGATGATCGCCGGTTTTATTGTTTTAGGCCTGTTATTCTATGATCGAATGAACCTGATTGTTGGCGGAAAAATCGATTTCGAGCAGATTCTGCCCTCAGCCATGAATGAATTTGTTCCGGTCGGTTTACTGGGCCTCATGATAGCTGGCCTATCTGCCGCTTTTGTCTCAACCTTTTCCGGTACACTCAATGCCGGCCAGGCCTATATCGTCAATGATATTTATCTGAAATATATTAATCCAAAATCCAGCGGCAAACAAATCGCCAGAATGAGCCAATTGTTCGGAATCATCCTCGTGGCCATATCCATGGTCCTAGGGGTCATGGCCCAAAATATTGACTCTGTTTTGAAATGGATTGTCAGCGGGCTTTGGGGCGCTTACATGGCCTCCAATATTTTGAAATGGTACTGGTGGCGCTTCAACGGCCACGGTTATTTCTGGGGAATGGTTTTCGGATTGGTTCCAGCCCTGATTTTTGCCAAAATTATTCCCGGTGCCTATCAGCTGTATTATTTTCCAATCACACTGATCATATCCATAATTGGTTGTATTATTGCCACAAAAATGACCCCGCCTGCTGATCAGGAAACGCTGAAAAGTTTCTATAAATCAGTGCGCCCCTGGGGATTCTGGAAACCGGTCCACGACCTGGTCCTGGCAGAAAATCCTGGATTTGTCAATGACAGTCACTTTAAACGGGACATGGTCAATATATTTGTCGGGATTATTTGGCAGACAGCCTTGGTGGCCATGCCTCTTTACCTGGTAACGCTGCAATGGATTTATTTCATCATTTGCCTGGTAATTATTGGATTGACTTCGGTTTTTCTCAAAAAGAACTGGTTCGACAAAATTATCGGTGAAGGATATTAGCCCATTAAAACAGGAGAGCAAACATGATGAAAACCAAAATATTGATATCCACTATGATTATAGTGTTATCTCTAACATCTTGTGAAAAAGGTTTTGTTGAGACCAATGGACAATTGCAGGTCAAAGGGGTTCAGCTCGTCAACAGAACAGGCGACCCGATAGTTCTGCGTGGTTTGAGTTATGGATGGCACAACTGGTGGCCTCGATTTTATAATGAAGGCACAGTAAAATGGCTGAAAGAAGACTGGAAGGTGACTGTCGTCAGAACAGCCCTGGGCGTCGGTGTCAATAGCGAAAACGCCTATTTTCAAAATCCTGATTTTAGCCTTGAAAAAATTGAGGCTGTCATCAATGGGGCAATCAATGAGGATATTTATGTCATCATTGATTGGCATTCTCATCAGATATTCAGGGAAGAAGCTGTTGATTTTTTCTCCAAAATGGCAAAAAAATATGGTCACCACCCCCACATCATCTACGAGATTTTTAATGAACCGGTTCACAATTCCTGGGAAGAAGTGAAAGCCTATTCCATGGAAATTATTCAAGCAATCCGGCAGTTTGATCCGGATAATATCATTCTGGTAGGCAGTCCCCACTGGGACCAGGATGTTCATCTTGCGGCTGATGACCCGCTCACAGGATTTGACAATATCATGTACAGTCTGCACTTTTATGCCCGCACTCATAAACAATGGTTGCGGGAGCGTGGGGACTATGCCCTGGCCAAAGGTCTGCCACTTTTTGTATCGGAATGCGCCAGTATGGAAGCCTCGGGTGATGGCCCTCTGGACTTTGCTGAATTTGATGCCTGGATCGACTGGATGGAAAAACACAAAATCAGCTGGGTCACATGGTCTCTAGCGGACAAAGATGAAAGCTGTTCTGTACTCTATCCCAGCTCAGCTTCCGACGGTAACTGGAATGAGGAAGACCTCAAGGAATCAGGAAAATTAAATCGCGAAAAATTCAGGGTTTATAATCCATAAATAAGATCGACAGGCCCAAAACCCTTCAAAAAGATTGATTATCGAATAGCCGCCGGACAATTGTTTTGGGCCCTTTCAGATATCAAAAATTGGTAGAAACTTTGTCAAAATTTTTTCAGATCAGGAAAAAATCCTATAAAAATTTTTCGTGCAAAACCCGATAAAAAGTTTTATTTTATACATCGCAAACGTTCCCGAAAACTGTTTGTCGCCGCAAAAATAAAGGAATTTTAAACTTGTCGAAAATCACCATCACAGACATCGCTAATAAACTCAATTTATCGACATCAACCGTTTCCAGGGCCCTGAGCGATCACCCCGAGGTCAGCGTCAGGACCAGAGAAATTGTCAGAAAAACCGCCAGGGAACTGAAATACAGGCCCAATATTATCGCCCAGAGTTTACAGCGAGGTCAATCCAATATTATCGGTGTTCTGGTACCTCAGGTAAGGCATGTTTTCTTTGCCGAGATTATGGCCGGCATTTCCGACGTCATGGAAAAAGCCCGATACAACATCCTCATCTGCCAGTCCAATGAAAATTATGAAAACGAGGTTCGTAATGTTGAAACCCTGATTCAGCAAAGAATTGCCGGATTAATGGTTTCCATTTCCGAAAGAACAAAACACTTTGACCATTTTTTACAGGTCCTTGATAACAAAATACCTCTGGTTTTCTTTGACCGAATCTGTTCTGTAATACCGGCTTCCAGCGTCTCTACCAATGATTACCAGGCCGCTTTTGATTTAGTCCAATTTTTGGTGGAAAAAGGTTACAGGCGTATTGCTCATCTGGCAGGGTTTTCAAATCTGCAAATAGCCCAGCAGCGATTTTTAGGTTACAAGGCAGCTCTTGAATACAACAAAGTTCCCTTTGACCCGGAATTGGTCGTTGAAAATGGCCTAAATGAAGAAGACGGCAAGGTCGGTTTTTTAACATTATATAAGAGATGCAAGGTTAAACCGGATGCCATTTTTGCAGTTACCGACCCGGTGGCCTTTGGCGCCTTTCAGGAAATCAAAAAAACCGGTTTGAAAATTCCCGATGATATTGCCCTGGCCGGCTTTAGCAACAATCCCACCGGCGCCATGATCGAACCCTCTTTGACAACAGTCAATCAATCGGCTTACGATATTGGCAAAGTTGCGGCTGAACTGCTGTTAGACAGCATTAAAAATAATAAACAAACAATCATACATAAAATTATACCAACGGAACTCATCAAGAGGCAATCAACATAAGGGGATTATAAAAATGGAAAACAACACGCAAAAATTAAAATTAACTGAAAAACTATCTTATGGATTTGGTGACCTGGCTTCAGTGCTCTACTGGCAAACCTTCATGATGTATTTTACCTTTTTTTACACCGACGTATTTCTGATTCCCGCCAGTGCGGCAGCAACCATGTTTTTAGTCAGCCGAATTTGGGATGGCATCAATGACCCGATGATGGGCGTTGTTGCAGACCGGACCGTCACACGATGGGGAAAATTCCGGCCCTACCTGCTCTGGCTCTGCATTCCCTTTGCCGTTGTTGGTGTGTTCACATTTACGGTTCCAGAATTTAGCATGGCCGGAAAAATGATCTGGGCCTACACCACTTTCATACTCATTATGATGCTTTATACGGCCATCAACATACCTTATACTGCTCTTCTTGGAGTAATTTCTGCCGATTCCAACGAGCGGACTTCGGTATCTTCCATCAAATTTATCTTTGCCTATGCAGCCGGAATTATTGTCAGCGCAACCCTGTTGCCCATGGTAAAAGGCCTGGGAAAAGGCAATGACGCCCGGGGCTGGCAATTGTCTTTTGTAATATATGGAATCGCAGCAGTAATATTCTTTCTCATTGCTTTTAAAGGAACCAGGGAACGGGTCCACCCACCAAAATCACAGAAAACCTCAGTGATCAAAGACTTGAAAGAGTTGGTCACCAACGGTCCCTGGGTCATTCTCCTGCTGGGAACATTAACCTTTATTCTTTTTGTGGCCGTTCGTGGCAGTGTTACAGCCCATTATTTTAAATATGTTATCGGTGAACAAAAAGTCAGCCTTCTCGGTGGAAAAACCTACAGTTTTGAAGCCCTGGTTTCAGCCTTTAATACCATCGGTCAAATATCCTCTCTCCTGGGTGTTTTTATAATCAACTGGATAGCCCGAAGAGTTGGAAAGAAAAAAATATTTTTAGTCTATTTTATCATTTCTATTCTTAGTACTGCCAGTTTTTATTTCCTCGACGCCGGACAACTGGGGCTAATCTATTTTATGCAAATTCTGGGCTCTATCACCGGAGGCCCCATGAGCGTTTTATTATGGGCCATGTATGCTGATACAGCTGATTATGCGGAATGGAAAAACGGCTGCCGTGCCACCGGTCTGGTCTTTTCAGCCAGCACCATGTCTCAAAAAATCGGTTGGGCTATCGGTGCTTTTGTCGCGCTCAAACTCATGTCTGGAGTGGGCTTTGAACCCAACCAGGTCCAAACCGCCAGCAGTTTAAAAGGCCTGATCGCTCTTTTCAGCATTATCCCCGCTGCTTTTGGGCTTTTATCAGCAGTCATTATATTCTTTTATCCGCTGAATGACAAAAAAGTGGAAATTATTGAAGCTGAGTTGGCAGAACGCCGTAAACTTGACAATGCCGTTGCATAATTTTTTTAGCCATAAAAAATCACACTTTGAATGAATAGGAACAATTGATGACAAAAACAATTATCGGAAAGGCCCTTCCGAATATTCCCTGGGAACCCAAACCGGCCGGCTGCCCCGGACCGGTATGGCGCTTTAGCCAAAACCCGATCATCGGATGGAACCCGATTTCCAAAGCAGCCCGCATCTATAATTCCGCAGTTTTGCCGGTGGACGGTGAATTTGCCGGTGTCTTTCGGGGTGATCAGAAAAATGGCCGCGCAACACTTTTTTTCGGCCGCAGCAAAGATGCCCTGAAATGGGAAATTGGTCCGGACCCAATCAACTGGGTGGATGAAAAGGGTAATCCAAAACCCATCAGTTACGGCTATGATCCGCGCTTTGTCGAAATTGAAAATAGATATTATATCACCTGGTGTGATGATATGCACGGCGCCTCTATCGGACTGGGCAAAACCGAAGATTTCAAAACCTTTGTCCGCCTGCCGAACCCCTTGATGCCTTTTAACCGTAATGGTGTGCTGTTTCCGAGAAAAATTAAGGATAAATACCTGTTACTGAGCCGCCCAAGCGACAGCGGCCATACTCCTTTTGGCGATATATTTATCAGTGAAAGCCCGGACATGGTCCATTGGGGTAATCATCAATGGCTGATGGGCAAAGGCGGCCAGGGGTGGTGGCAAGGCACCAAAATCGGCGCCGGCCCGGTCCCCATCGAAACCACCGAAGGCTGGCTTTTATTTTATCATGGCGTTTCAGGCACATGTAATGGATTTGTCTACAGCTTTGGTGCAGTACTCCTGGACATCGATAATCCCGGAAAAGTGCTTTACCGAACCAGGGACTATCTGCTGACACCCGAAAAAGACTATGAAACCGTGGGCTTTGTGCCAAATGTGGCGTTCCCTTGTGCGAATATTTGTGATGCCGATACCGGAAAAATTGCCATTTATTACGGTGCAGCAGATACTTACACAGCCCTGGCGTTCACACAGGCCGACGAATTGCTTGATTATATGAAAAAAAATTCTGAGGACTTTTAAATTCAACGCGAAGTGAGAAGAGAACGCAAAGGTAATTCAGAAAAAAGTTTGTTTATAAACTCTGCGTCTTATCTGCGAACTTTGCGACCTATGCCTAAAAAAATAATCTCGGAGGAATTAAATGAGATTTGGACATTTTGATAATAAAAATAAAGAATATGTGATAGAGCGTCCGAATACACCGAAATCCTGGAGCAATTACCTCGGTTCTACTGAATATGGCGCCATTATCACCAACAATGCCGGCGGATACAGTTTTTATAAATCTGCCGCCCAGGGACGATTCATGCGTCTGATGTTTAACAACACACCAATTGATCAACCGGGTCGCAATCTCTATATCCGCGACCAGAAATCCGGCGATTACTGGTCATCGGCATGGCAACCGGTAGGCAAGTCTCTTGATGAATACAAATCCATCTGCCGCCACGGCACCGGATACACTATCATCGAATCGGAATATTCAAAGATAAAATCTGAAACTAAATATTTCGTTCCTCTTGGAAAAAACCATGAATGCTGGCAGATAAAAATCAGTAACACGGATGACAAAAAGCGTACATTGCGTCTTTTTACTTATGTGGAATACGCCGGACATTGGATTTTGAACAATGATTTTCTCAACCTGCAATATTCACAATATACCCTGACCATGAAGGTCATCAATAATATTCTTGATCATGGTGTGAATGTTTATCTGCCCTATGCCCCAGAAGATTTTACCAAAGGCGACTCCTGCCGCCATTCCTTCCTGGGATTGATTGGCGCAGAACCAACTGGTTATGACACTGACAAAAATGTTTTCATCGGCACCTATAACAGCTATCACAACCCCGAAGTTGTTAAAAAGGGCCAATGTACAAATTCCATAGCCGTTTCCGGGAACGGTTGCGGTGTTCTGCAAATTGATATGGAACTGGACCCTGGAACCAGTCAATCCTTCACTGTTGTTATGGGTATTGGCAAAGCCGACGGCGAAGGCCGGGAAGCCATTGAAAGCCTGAAACCCGAAGGCAAAATCGAAGAGGAATTCCAAAAAGTACGCAATCACTGGCACAATCGTATTTCAGCATTGCAGGTAGAAGTTCCTGATAAAGATATTGAAAATATGCTGCAGGTCTGGAATCCTTACAATTCTATGATGACATACACATGGTCACGGGCAGCCAGTCTGGTTTACAGCGGAGAGCGAGACGGGCTGGGCTATCGGGATACTGTGCAGGATATTCTGGGCGTGCTGCACAACATTCCGGATGAAGCAGCAAACCGTCTGAGACTCATGATTACGGGACAGGTTTCTACCGGTGGCGCCATGCCGGTTGTAAAACCTTTTGACCACCATCCCGGCAAAGAAAAAGCTCCCAAAGAAGAAGAATATCGTTCTGACGATTGTATGTGGTTATTCAACACAGTACCGGCCTATGTGAAAGAAACCGGTAATGTGGAATTTTACAACGAGGTTCTACCCTTTGCTGACAAAGGAGAAGCCACAGTGCTGGGACATTTACGTCGCGCCATTGAATTTAATCTGGAACGAAGCGGCGCTCACAATCTGCCCTGTGGACTGCTCGCCGACTGGAATGACTGTCTGGAATTAGGGCAGAAAGGTGAAACGGTTTTTGTGGCGATGCAATTACGCTATGCATTGAAAACCTACATTGAAATCTGCGCAAGGCTCAACAAACCTTCCGAAGTGGAATGGGGCACCGCAAACCTGACGACATTAGACAGAAATATAGACGAATATGCCTGGGACGGCAACTATTACCTGCGCGCTTATCGTGACGATGGGATGAAATTCGGAGCTGAAGAATGCGACGAAGGTAAGTTGTGGCTCAACCCACAATCCTGGGCGGTTTTCAGTGGTCACGCAACGGAAGAAAAAGCCAAAAAAGCAATGGAATCAGTTCACAATCGTCTTGCAACTAAATATGGCATTACCGTTTGTGAACCCTACGAATTCGCCGATCCCTCAGTAATCAAAGCGACACTCTTCCCAAAAGGCTCCAAGGAAAACGGCTCTATCTTTTGTCACACTCAGGGCTGGGCCATTATCGCGGAAACCCTGCTGGGAAACGGCAATCGTGCCTTTGAGTACCTAAAAGCCTACACCCCCTCGGCCTACAATGACATTGCCGAAGTCCGGGAAATAGAACCCTATGTCTACTGCCAGTCAACCTTCAGCCATCATCATCCAAGATTTGGCGCTTCCAGCCTGCCCTGGCTGAGTGGTACGGCCTCCTGGTCCTACTATTCCACAATGACCTGTGTGCTGGGCCTGCAACCGGACTATAATGGAATGGTAATTAATCCCTGTATCCCCGATACCTGGCGGGAATTCAGAATGGTCCGAAAATTCCGCGGAAAAACGCTGAATATATTGGTCCAAAATCCCAATTGCGTTCAAAAAGGTGTGAAGATCGTCACCCTTAACGGTGTAAGGATGAAAGACAATTTCATTCCGGAAAAAGGGATGAAAGAAGAAAATGAAATTATCGTAGTCATGGGCTAAATGCCCCTGCCAAAGCTTCCAGGACAGCCATGACGGACAACAAAAAAAAATAGGTCAGCAAATGAAAAAATTAGCCTTAATCACCTTGATTGTCCTTTGCAATTCAGTTTTTGCCCAAATCGCAGTCAATCAGGTCGGATATTTATCCCAATCCCAAAAACCGGTTTATTTCCTAAACGGAGATGAATCCTTTTCATTGGTTGAAAAAACCACCGGTAAAGAGGTATATTCCGGGAAAATATACGAAATAAAACAATCCGACCCGGCCACAGGACAAACCATTTATGAGGGAGATTTCACACCCTTTCAGCAAGCCGGCGAATACATAATTCAAACACCCAAAAACGGCCGGTCAGCGTCCTTTTTCATCAGGCAAAATGTTTATGATAATCTCTATCAGGAATCACTGAAAACTTTTTACATTCAGCGCTGCGGGTTGGAATTGACATCGGAATTTGCCGGTGATTTCGTCCATCCCGCCTGTCATACCAAAGATGCGGAGTATCACAGAGATGTACAGAAATCCGGTCTCCGGGAAGTATCCGGAGGCTGGCATGATGCCGGTGATTACGGCCGCTATATTGTCAATGGCGCCTATTCAGTCGCTGTCATGTTGTTGGCCTATGAAATATTTCCGGAAGGGTTTCAAAGCGACACTATCGGTATTCCCGAAAGTAAAAACCGCATCCCGGATTTGCTGGATGAGATCCGGTATGAAATGGAATGGATGTTGAAAATGCAGGATGAAGACGGCGGATTGTTCCACAAAGTCACTGAACCAGCTTTTCAATCACTTGATCTCAAACCCCATGAAGATAAAAAGACCCAAGTCCTGATGATCAAAACCACGGCCGCAACAGCCGATTTTACAATTGCAGCGGCACAGGCAGCACGGATATTTAAAAAATTTGATAAGCCCTTTGCCAATCAATGCAAAGCAGCTGCACTGAGGGCCTGGTATTACCTGGAAATGCATACAGAAAATATTCCCCAGGGCGGCTTTCAAAACCCCGAAGATATTCGAACCGGGACTTATGGCGACGAAAATGATGCCGATGAACGATTCTGGGCAGCAGTTGAAATGTACCGCACTTTTAAGGATAAATCCTTTGAGGATTCCATAACTGCCGCAGCAGATAAAATCACACTGTTTCCCAATGAAATTTCCTGGTGCAATGTGGCGCCCTTCGGTGTCGTCAGCTATGTAAAACTAGCCCCAAATCGCAGTAATCCTCAATTAAAACAGCACTTGTCCAAAGAGTGGCAAAATTTTTGCGAGATGATGCTGACCAGATATCAAACCAATGGCTATGGCGTCCTGCTGAATTCGGGTGACTATCGCTGGGGTTCCTTGCAGATTGATCTGAATTTTGGCTTTATCCTGCTGGCCGGTGGCTACGAATTCACCAATGATCCTTACAGGAAAGCGGCCGTTCACCAAATTCATTTCATTTTGGGCGCTAATGGGCTGAACCTCTCTTTTGTCACCGGGTTTGGCGAGAAATATCCCGTCAATGTCCACAATCGAATTTGTTCGCTCACCCATGACGGGTCCATATACCCCGGATTTCTGGTTGGTGGGCCCAATGAAAATCTGCAGGATCCTCTGTTACAAGAATTGTACAATGAAAAAACACCGCCAGCCTTTTGCTATGTGGATTCCAGGGACAGTTATGCTTCCAATGAAACCTGCATCAACTGGAATGCGATTCTGGTGGCTTATGCCGGATATTTAAATAGACCCCATCAATAAATACCCCTCACAATGACATAAAACAATCTAAATAAAACCAAAAGATCAATTAAAACTATCAGGAGAATAAAAATATGAAATACGGATATTTTGACGATAAAAACAAAGAATATGTGGTTAACCGACCGGACACGCCGCTACCATGGATCAATTACCTGGGAAGTGAAGAATTCTTCGGAATTATATCCAATACAGCCGGCGGGTATACTTTTTATCAGGATGCGAAACTGCGTCGCCTCACCCGTTACCGTTACAACTCGATTCCAATGGACAACAATGGTCGTTATCTGTACATTCAGGGTGGTGATGATTCCTGGACACCGATGTGGAAGCCCATGCGGAAGGACCTGGACCATTATGAATGCCGTCACGGTCTCGGGTACACCACCATCACGGGACAAAAGAATGGTGTGGAAGTGAAAATCACTTTCTTCATCCCCCTGGGCTATCGTCATGAAGTCTGGATGGTTTCCATCAAAAACCTGAGTGATAAACCGAAAAATCTGCGTCTTTGGAGTTTCGTGGAATGGTGCCTCTGGGATGCTATGGACGACATGACAAATTTTCAGCGAAATTTTTCCATTGGCCAAGTGGAAGTGGAAGGGTCGGCAATTTTTCACAAAACCGAATATCGGGAGCGCCGTAACCACTATGCCTATTTTTCAGTGAACCGGACCATATCCGGCTTTGACACCAATCGCGATGCATTTGTAGGTATGTATAATGGTCTGGAAATGCCACAAGTAATAAAAGTAGGAAAGTCTGCAAATAGTATTGCTTATGGCTGGGCGCCCATCGCATCCCACCAAATTGATCTCAATGTGCAACCCGGTGATGAAGAAAAAATGACCTTCCTGCTGGGATATGCTGAGAATGACCAAAATAAAAAATTCATTGCACCACATGTAATCAATAAAGCTGAATATACAAGCATCCAAGCTGAATTCTACGAAAATTCCGTAGCCGAAAAGGCTTTTCAGCAATTAAAAAACCAATGGTCAGAATGGCTTTCCGTCTACCAGGCCCGCACTGATGACGAAAATGTTGACCGGTCTGTCAATATCTGGAACCAGTATCAATGTATGGCCACCTTGAATTTTTCCAGGGCCACTTCCTTTTATGAATCCGGTATCGGACGGGGTATGGGTTACCGGGACTCTAATCAGGACGTTCTCGGCTATGTCCACTATCAGCCTCAACGCGCTCGTCAACGAATCCTTGATATCGCCTCAACCCAGCTATCCGACGGGACCTGTTATCACCAGTACCAACCTCTGACCAAAAAAGGCAATGCCGACATCGGTGGCGGTTTTATGGACGATCATCTCTGGTTGATTTTATCCACAACCGCCTATCTGAAAGAAACCGGTGATTTCACGATTCTCGATAAAAAAATCGGTTACGCCGACAAAGCCGAAAAAACAGAAACCCTGATGGACCACCTGGAATTATCGATTGATTTTACCCTGCAAAATCTCGGTCCGCATGGTTTGCCCCTAATCGGACATGCGGACTGGAATGATTGCCTCAATCTCAATTGCCACTCATCCACACCTGGCGAAAGTTTTCAACTGGCTGTAGACAATGGGGATGGCAAGACTGCGGAATCAGTGATGATTGCCGGACTATTTTGCCGTGCCTGCGATGATATGGAAGCCATTTATCAGGTACTGGGCCAAAAAGAACAGGCAGCAGCCACCACCTTAAAAGGTGAAGAAATGCGCCAAAAAATTTACCAACATGGCTGGGACGGAGAATGGTTCAAACGCGCTTACGACGCCGCAGGAAAGGTCATCGGTTCCAAAGAGTGTGAGGAGGGAAAAATCTTCATCGAGTCCCAGGGCTGGTGTATCCTCGGTAAAGCCGGTCTGGAAAACGGCTATGCAGAAAAAGCCCTGCACAGTGTCAAAAAATATCTGGCCGAACCCAACGGTATCAAACTGCAGCAACCGGCCTATCAGACCTACCACCTGAACCTGGGTGAAGTGAGTTCCTATCCGCCGGGCTACAAGGAAAATGCCGGTATCTTTACTCACAACAACACCTGGATACAGATTGCAGAAACCCTACTCGGACATGGCAATCAGGCCATGGAATATTACAAAGCCATTTTGCCGGCATCCAAGGAAAGCCAGATTGAGACCTACAGGGCCGAACCCTATGTCTACTCCCAGATGACAGCCGGCTCCGATGCTCCTACTCCTGGAGAGGGAAAAAATTCCTGGCTTACCGGAACAGCCGCCTGGTCCTTTGTGGCCATTTCACAGGCCATTTTGGGTGTCCAGCCGGAATTTAACGGATTGAAAATCGATCCCTGTATCCCCACATCCTGGAAAGAATACAAAGTGACCCGCAAATTCCAGAATGCAACCTATCAAATTACTGTGCTGAATCCGGACAACATTTCCAAAGGCGTAAAATCCGTGGAAGTTGACGGGAAAGTGATCAACGGAAATATTCTGCCGGTTTTCGCTGATAATCAGGTGCATAAGGTGACGGTGGTTTTAGGTAAAGGTTAGGGGTGAGGGTGTTAAACCCAAAAAATTTCAGCTATTTAACCTGAGTGACATAAAAGACTTTAATTTCAATTTAAATTAACGTTGTTTCATAATTTTTTTTTCACTAAAGTCTAAGTTTGTGTTTGATAAAAGGAGTAAAAAAATGCGTCAAAATTTATTTTTAATCAGTACCATTCTTTTGATTGGACTGAGTAGATGCAACAACGAAAAAACCCTTGATGACATTAAAGGTGTAAAAGCAACATTTAAAGAAAACGCAGCTTTGGAAGTCAGAAACGCCGTCATTGGCACAGTCCGGGCCGGTGAAACCGTAGAAGTAATCGCCGAGGAATTTCTGGCCTTTCAAATCAAAAAGAAAAATGGTGACATTGGCTGGGTCAAGAAAAAATATATGCCCGTTGGCAAAACCGCACAAATCGGGTACCGGAAAAAAATGGGCTCCCGCGCTCTCTATTCCGAAGCAGTCTACAATCCCTACAATGCAGACGATAAAATTATTCTGGAAATGGATCGGTCTTATGACGAACAACAGGTGACAGTTCTTCGGGATATGATTTTGAGCGAACGCCACTGGGCGGAAATCAAATTACCTGATGGAAAAACCGGCTGGACACTGGTTGATTATTTGATCCCGTTCGGAAAACTGGACGAATCTCAATCCGAGGCCCGTTATCGGGGAGGCAACCTCTGGCTGTACACCCTTGAAATACTGCAAAAAAAAGCCGCTGGCAAAGATTCCGGCTGGCTCATGAATAAATTTGGTTTCCCGTCAGGAAAAGTAGCAAAAATGGCCACCGGCAATAATGAAGCCTGGTATTTTGAAAATATTGAACTGTATAGAGGAAAAAGCGCCGGACGTGTGGTTTATTTTGAATTAAAAGATGAGAAAATCATCCACGTCGATTTGGCCGACAGTCCCCAGGGACGTATAGCTGCCTGGCTGCCCTTATCAAAAATGGTCAGAAATTTCGGTTTTGGAAATACCTATCGCAATCTGCCCAACCTTCTGACAGGTCTGGATAAATTCTTTGGCGAAGACGGCCCCATTGACAAAATCCTTCCCGGAATTCTGTATTGGCCCTTTTACATTATTTTAATCATTTTAGTCCTTGGCATCGGACTGGTTTATACCATGCTTCCCATTGTGGCAGTGACATTGTTTGTATCCATCAGGAGCCTGAACAAAAAAGTATCCACCAGCAGTTTGGTGCTGATTCAGGGAATATTGGGAGTGCTTCTGGGCCATCTATGGTTCCTGTTTCTGATTTATCATGACGCCTATTTTTACCTGGAACCCTTCCTGGCTATTCTCTTTTTACCGATCATTGGGTCACTGGTCATTGCTTACATGATGAAGACCCTGGAATACAATCGCTGCCCCAATTGTAATTACTGGAGCGGGTTAGGCATTGGAAGCATCTGGCTGAGTCGCAGCACTCGAACCCAAACCACCACCACAGATACCTACAGAGGTGATGAACATGTCGGCACCTCTGTAAAAACAGAAACAAAAATCACAGACCGATTCAAAGACCTGCGGGTCTGTAAAAACTGCGGTCATGAGTGGTCCATCATCAGGGAAGTCGATAAATAGGACCAAAGGCCTCTTTCTTCTCTCATGGTCATCGTGGAGAAAGAGGCCAGTTTTTGGGAGACAGGATGCAAAAATTTTTCCTTATCATTCTCCTTGCAACACAGTTTCTTCTGTCCGCCACGGCTCCCACGTACAGGCCCATTGTTTAGAAGATCGACAATCTGGAGCGCAACCCGAAACCGGGAATATTCTTTGAGTTCAAATATGGTGAGGGGAAATTACAGGACTGAATGGCGCCCGAAATTCATGGATTGAATAATAACTAAACAGCCGGTTTTTCCGAGGCCAGTTGCCGGGCATATTGCCGTAATTCCTGAAGCCCTGTCATGATTTTTTGCATATCATAAGTCAGCGAACTGCTGATTAATTTCCGGGCCAGTTCTCTCAAAATTTTATCATCGTATTCCTGACTCAAATTGTGCAGTGAATGGGAAAACTGCAGAATGTCATTGATGATGGCATTGCCTTCCAAATCCTGAATCTGAGGTAGGATATCAGTTTGTAAAATATGGACTATCTGCTCCCGGGCTTTTCCGTTTTTCACCGGACTATCTGAATCAACTTCTTTGCTGATTTTCATCGAATATTTTGAAATATTTTTTTGTTTCAGTAATTCTTCAGAGGGCCTTTCCAGGTCCTGAAAAAGGATGCGAAACAGACTCCCCTGGCCGACAGTGCTTTCTACCTGGATTTCTCCATTCATCAGCCGGGTCAGTTTGCGTGCCAGCGACAATCCGATTCCGGTACCTTCATATTCCCGGGTTGCTTTGCCGTCTTTTTGCCAGAAAGTTTCAAAGATATTTTCAAAATCACTTTCAGGAATGCCGATGCCTGTGTCCCGGACTTCAATGATCAGGTCTACTTTACCTCTATCTTTATTTTCAACCAGGTGAAAGAAAACACCGATTTCGCCTGCCTGGGTAAATTTAACGGCATTTTCGATGACATTCATTACCACCTGTTTGATCCGGATTTCATCATGTATAATAAAATCAATTCCATTATCCTGGAGCACAAACTCTGAGTGCAGCCCTTTATCCTCAATTTGTTTCTCAAAAAGAATTTTTAAATCCGAATATATTTTTTTGATGTCAACAATATCCTTTTTAATGGTCATTTTCTCCGATTCAACCCTGGAAACATCCAATATCTTGTTGATCAGCGTCAGCAGATCATGGCCTGCAGCCTGTATCAACCGGACATACTCCCGGGTCGTATCGCCCTCAATCGAACCGGTCAAAAGACCGGAAAACCCCATAATTGCATTCAATGGCGTGCGAATTTCATGGCTGACATTGGATAAAAATTCAGACTTCACAATATTGGCGGACTCAGCCAGACCGATGGTTTCCCGTAAATCCAGTTCCGTCTGTATCCGTTTTTTGATTTCCTGCCGCAATTTGAGGTTTGATTTCTGCAGTTGCTCCTTTTTTTGGGTCAGACTGGCCGCCAGCTTTTGCTGCTCCTGCATCGAAATTTTTAATCCTCGCAGAATAACGCCAATCGCCACGGTGACAAGCGCATTCAGAAGAACAAAATTCACCGATACCGTCATCCAGGCCAGAATATCATACTCCTCGATGGGCAGGTTTGGAAACAAGCCCAGGTGGATCAGGAAAACACCGATCATAATCAGCGTCACCGCATTAATCATGACAGACACCACACCTGCTTTTAAACCCTTTAAAATACCGGCAATAACCGGAAAACTGAATAGCCAGGCATAGCCGGCCCCGATTTTTCCCAGTAATAGCAGGAGGACGACACCGATCAGATATAAAAAAAAGCACAATAACGAAGTCTTGATTTCAAGCGGTATTCGACGATTAAAAAGAACCAGAAGCAGGGAAATGTAAATCATCCCATCAAAGAGGGCAATAAAAACCATTCGCCCGGGTATGCATGCTAAAATACTGACAATTAATGCAATAAATCCCAGCAAGATCTGGGTGATTGAAACCGCCCCATAAATCCGCTCCCGCCAGAATTCCAGATTATGTCCCTCTGCCTTTTGGGGCCCCACTACTTTATCATAGAGGCAGGTAATTAATGGGTATAAAATTCTTTTTTCCATTCAAAAAAAATTAGGGTAAATTCCCAAGTTAATCAATAGCCAATTTACGGACAGAAGTTTTATCAATTTGATAAATTGTTTATTAAATCAATAAAAAAATCAGCCGAAATAATCTCCCTTTTACCTGAATTATTTTTTTCATCGACGACAAATAGCCATGGTTTTAAGTCCGTTGGTCTGGCATATATTTAGTATTCATCATCACTCCCAATATATTATTATCCTAAAAAATCACATGAGGGAAAAATTATACCATCTATCAAAAGAATAAAGGAGAAACAATGAGAAGCAAATTTTTGGTCATCATCAACCTAGTGTTCGGTTTTTTATTGTCCTGCAGCAGCACCCAGACCGCCAAAGTGGATATAGAAGCTAAAATCAGCGCCATGACTCTGGAAGAAAAAATCGAATTTATCGGCGGCTATAAACAATTCAACATTATGCCGGTTGAACGGCTGGGCATTCCGGAAATCCATTTTGCAGACGGCCCAGTGGGTGTGAGAAATTTTGGCAAATCCACCGCCTATCCGGCATCGATTACGCTGGCAGCCTCTTTTGACAGAAAATTAGCCGGTCAGGTGGGCAAGGCCATTGGCAGCGAATCCCGCGCACAAAATTGTCATGTCATGCTGGGCCCGGCAATGAATATTTATCGTATGCCCCTTTGCGGAAGAAATTTCGAATATCTGGGAGAAGACCCCTATCTAGCCGGGCAAATGGCCAAGGAATACACCCTCGGCATGCAGAAAGAGGGAGTGGTCGCCTGCGCCAAACATTACGCCGCCAACAACCAGGAATTCAACCGCCATCATTGCTCTTCCGACATGAATGAACGGACCCTGCATGAAATCTATCTGCCGGCCTTCAAGGCAACTGTCCAGGAAGGCAATGTCGGCGCGATTATGACATCCTACAATCTGATCAATGGCATTCATGCTTCTGAACACCATTACCTCAACAACGAAATTCTCAAAGAAAAATGGGGCTTTGACGGCTTTATCATGTCCGACTGGGTTTCCACCTATGACGGACTGGCCTGCGCCAAAGGGGGCCTTGACCTGGAAATGCCTTCCGGCGCCATGATGAACAAAGAAACTCTGATCCCGGCTATTGAAAGTGGCGCTTTGGACGAATCCGTCATCGACGACAAAATCCGCCGAATCCTGAAAACCTATGTCGAATTTGGATATTTTGAAAACCCGGACATCAGCAAAGGTTACGTCCTGGATGAGAAATTCGCCAGAAAAACAGCACTGGAAGCCGCCCGCGGTGGAATGGTCCTTCTGAAAAATGCTGACAATACCTTACCCTTACAAAAAGAAAAATTAAAAAAAATAGCCCTTATTGGTCCCAACGGCAATCCTGTCGTATCCGGCGGCGGCGGCAGTTCGTACACCGATCCACTGCATCCGATGTCATTAAAAGAAGCAGTAGAGAAAGTTGCCGGAGAAAATGTTGCGGTGGTTTTTGAAAAAGGAATATTCACCGGGGCAACTCTACCGGAAGGTATTTTTGATGAGAACAAATTTTACTATTATGAAAACAGCCAAAAAGTCCCCGGTGTCAAGGCTGACTATTACCTGGGAAAAAAACTGGAAGGTGATATTATTTTGTCCACAGCCTATGAAAAACTGGACCTCACAGACAGTGATATGTGGGACGAAGAGGCCATTCCCAGCGAAGATTACTCAGCCAGGTTCACTTGCTGCTTCACTCCGGAAAAATCCGGGGCCTACACCCTTGCCGGCAAAGGCGATGACGGCTACAAAATTTTTCTTGACGGCATTGAAATTGTCTCCATGTGGCGCGACCAGGGGCCGACAGTAGGCAAAAAGGAACAATTCCTCAATGCCGGCCAGGAATACAATCTTGAACTCCAATTTTATCAGAACGGCGGTGGTGCTGTGATCCAACTGGGTTTGGCTGAAGCCATTGTGGAAATGAAGCCGGAAGAGTACAGCGAAAAAGCCCTGGCAGCTGCGCACGAGGCCGATGTTGTTATTTTGGCGGTTGGTTTCAATCCCGGTAAAGAAAGTGAAGGCTTTGACCGCACTTTTGAAATGCCATACAATCAGAGCGAATTCATCAATAAAATCGCAAAAGTCAATGACAATATCATCGTTGTGCTCAATGCCGGTGGCAATGTGGAAATGGCCTCCTGGATCGACAAAGCCGACGCCCTTTTGCTGGCCTGGTATCCCGGCCAGGAAGGTAATCTGGCTGCTGCGGAAATCCTTTTTGGTCTGACCAATCCCAGCGGAAAACTACCAGCATCCTTCGCAAAAACCATGGAAGAAAACCCCTGCTACAACTCCTACTTTGACCACGATGAAGACCTCAAAGTCTTTTACCAGGAGGGGATTTTCATGGGCTACCGGTATTGGGACAAAGCCGCTACAGAGCCCAGGTTTCCCTTTGGTTTCGGCCTCTCTTACACGACTTTTGATTATTCGGGAATCGCTACCGATAAAAAATCCTATTCAATGGACGAAACTGTAACAGTATCTGTAAAAATGAAAAATACCGGAAAAATGGACGGAGCCGAAGCTGTGCAACTTTATGTTTCAGACAAAGAATGTTCACTTCCCCGCCCCATCAAAGAACTGAAAGCCTTTGACAAAGTGATGTTGAAACAAGGTGAAGAAAAAACGATCACATTCGAATTGAATAAAAACGCTTTTGCTTTTTACAATCCAGAAAAACATGATTGGGAAGTTGAAGCCGGTGAATTTGAAATTCTGGTTGGTTCCTCTTCTGTTGACATCAGGGAAAAAGTGACCATTCAAATACAATAAAGCATGGATAACAGGCTGTTTAAAAACCTTCTGAAAAGGTCCTTCCCGACTTTGTGAAGGATCTCAACTAGTTGATGTGAAGCAAGCTGCGAGAGGCCCGGCCTGACAATTAAACAGCCTGGCAACAAGTGGAAAGGACATTTAAAAATGAAAAAAATACTCATAACCATTTTAACCTTAGCAATGGGAGCCAATATGTATGCTGGTGATTTTGTCATCAAACGGGGCGTCAATGTCAGCCACTGGCTGTCACAGACCAATATACGCGGCCAAGAACGAGCAAAATATGTGACCGAAGAAGATTTCAAGCAGATCAAAGAAAATGGCTTTGACCATGTCCGCCTGCCCATCGACGAAGAACAATTCTGGACAGAAGATGGCAAACAGGAAAAGAAAGCCTTCAAGCTGCTGGATAATACGATCAAATGGTCAATCAAAAACAACCTGAAAGTCATCGTTGATCTGCACACCCTGCGCTCTCATCATTTCAATATTCCTGACAGAAGGACCCTTTGGGAAGAAGAAGGGGCCCAGAAGGATTTCATCAATTTTTGGCGGCAATTATCTGCAAAATTAAATAAATATCCAAATGATATGGTAGCTTATGAAATGATGAACGAAGCCGTAGCCGATGACCCGGAAGACTGGAACAAACTGATCAACTGGGCGATTTCCGAAGTCCGCCAACTGGAACCAGAACGCACCATCATCATGGGTTCTGTCAACTGGCAGCAGGCCGAAACCTTTCCCCACCTCAAAGTGCCCGCCGGCGACAACAACATCATCCTCAGTTTTCATACTTACACACCATTGCCATTCACTCACTGGAAAGCCGGATGGACCGGCTGGGCCCGATATGAAGGCCCGGTGAATTATCCGGGTGACCTCATTCCCGTGGACGACCTGTCCGGGTATGACCAGGAAGCCGTGACGGCAATGAAGGATTTCATCGGCACTTACAGCAAGGAAACCTTTGTCAATGAATTCAGACCGGCCATCGATAAAGCCAGGGAATTGGGATTGCCGCTCTACTGTGGTGAATTCGGGTGTTTTCCAACCACTGACATGAGAATGCGCCAGCAATGGTACAAAGATATCATGGAAGTATGCAATGATAATGGAATCGCCTGGTGCCACTGGAACTGGAAGAATGATTTTCCAATGGTGGATGAAGAAACTCTGAAACCCATTGATGAATTGATGAATATTTTGATTCCTGAAAAGTAATTCAATTAAGGTGACATGGCATGAATAACATTTGGTATATTATCATGATTGTCATTGGTTTTTTTATGTTTATAGGCGGACTATCCAAAAGTAATTTTATTATTTATAGACTGTTAGTAGCCAGATCAGAAAAATTGTGGGGCAAAAATGTACATCGGTTTTACCAGGTTGCTGGAATATTATTAATGGGGTTCGGAATTTTGCTAACACTGGGAATCATTGGTAAATAAAAATTTTTAATCAAATCCTACAATAATTACTATTATCCGGTCCCAACGTCCTCATTGGGACATATAAAAGGAGAGGTCAGAGAGTGAATAAATCTCGGAGGCCTTTAAACGCCAATAAAAAAGGGTTACAAAATGAAAAAAATAATCATCTTTGGTGGAATTCTTCTCTTCGGTGGCTTTATAGGCTGGTTAATCGGCTCTTTTAGCAAATTTTCATTTGATATACCGATCTTTTCAACGCCCAATGTATTTGGAATGATCATTTATCTTTTTGGCGCACTAATTTTAGTGATTCTGATTCACGAACTGGGGCATGTCATTGGAGGGAAACTTGCCGGTTATTCCTTTTTCATGCTCACTGTCGGCCCTTTTAAGTGGGTTCGTGAACAGGGAAAAGTACGATGGCGATGGAACACAACATTAAATACCTTAGGAGGACTGACTCTAATGGTACCGAGAGTAGGACAGAGTAAATCCCAGGGTATGGCGCTCCTCATAATTGGAGGACCATTTGCCGGTTTGTGCCTTTTTGTTATCAGTACAGCAAGTATCCTCATCATAAACATGACGCAACCTGGGCATATTATATGGGGACATATTACCTTTTTCCTGATGATCGTGGCGATTTTGGCGCTGGGAACTACTGTTGGAGCATTGTTACCTTTTAGTACCAAAGGTTTTGCCAGTGACGGTGGTCAATTGCTTGACATTCTCAGAGGAGGACATCGAGCTGAACGCCGTCAGATATTGATGACACTTTCGGCCTTTTCTTTAAACGGTACCCGACCACGAGAATTAGACCATTTGCTTGTAAACCGTCTATTGGAACTGTCGAACCAAGAGAAAGACCAGGTTGCAGTAGCCGCCCACCATTTTGCCTTTTATCATTATCTTGACATGGGCAGGATCGATATCGCCGGCGCTGAATTAGACCGGGCCCTGGAATTGAAAGAAACCTATCCGGCGGAATTGCAGTCTGGATTATGTCTGGAGCATGCCTATTATCAGGCCCGTTTCGGCGAAGGTGCTAAAACTGCAGAAGAATCTTTGAAAAAAGGCTCGGGCGGGTTTGTTGAAGCACATACACGGGCCAGGGCCGAAGCTGCAGTAGCCCTCTCAAAAGGAGATATTCAAGGAGCAAAAATTGCAATTGACCTGGCATTATCCAGGATTGACCGCAGCATAGACAAAGGTGGTGCTAAAGCTGAAAAAGATTGGATTCAGGAACTGTACAGACAGGTACCTCAATCAGAAAAAGATAGAAAAGCACCTGATATATGCACAGAGAAAGACCATTAAAAATCGAATAAAAACAATTCTCGGAGCTCATTCAATTAAAAATTTTGGGCTAGTATTTAGCTTTTTTGCTTATCAATGTGATCAAATTATTAAACCTACCTTGTCTTAAAAAAATGAATATTCCATACAATATAACCTTCTGTCACTGGAACTGGAAGAATGATTTTCCGTTAGTGGATGAAGAAATACTTGAGCCTATTGATGGGATCATGGATATTCTCATTCCAAAAAAATAAATTCATGACACGTTGAATTTTTGCAAACCCGGCCCTGCCCTGCTGCATTAAGGGAGCAGGGCTTTTTTTTATACATCCACTCCGGCCCTTTACAAGACCTTCAGATTACCATCGCACCTAATTTTTAGCCATTTTTATTCTTTTTTTATTGTTAATAGACCGTAAATTTTGATATTTGATATTTTATACGCAGTATAGCATCTTTAAGAAGTTAGGCATAATTTAAAATGATAAACGAAAGTTATTTTTGGAAAAAAGAATTATATAACAGTTACTTAGCTATCTTCAATTTTCGATATTAAAAAAAGAAGCAGCCTCATTCTTTTGTGAAAGTTGAGAAAGCATTAATGATTGGAGCTTGTATCATTCGAAAACTTGATGAAGCAATTAAAATCCCACCTGACTTTTTAAATAGAAAAATTAAGTTGGAGTTGTTTAAAACTCAAAATACTGTCGTTAACTTTATAAACTCACATCGATTTGACCAACATTATGATTTACAATCTATTCATAAAAAAGAAAAGGATTGGAGGTTTGTAATCAATCAAATTATTCATAGTTTCATTGCAATGAATTCTTTCGATGAAGAAAATCATTTTAATGGAGTATTTATTAATTCTGATAAATCAAAAGGAAAAGAATGAGCCAATTTTTGGAGAAATAAAACTGAAAGAAGCTATATACACTTATCCTGATGGATTAAAAATTGATAATATCATTAATGAATTATTAGTTGGTAAAAAATATACCAGAACAAAAAATTACTAAAAATTTTACTCGTCGACCATTATGCGCTATTTCCGGATGACAGGCCGAAACGCCAAGAATAGGAGAATCGAAAAAATGAAAAAGATCCTTTTCACAACATTACTTGTTTTGATCTTAATTCAAATCGGGCCAGCTCAGACCAATATTGACAAAGCAAAACTGGACATGTATTTCAGGACGCTGGAAGCAAACAACAAATTTATGGGAAGTATTGCCGTCTCCAAAAACGGACAAATCATTTATACCCAAACTGTAGGTTTTTCCGACCTTGAGAACAATATCAAAGCTAATGAGAACTCCAAATACAGAATTGGTTCCATTACCAAGTCCTTCACGACGGTTTTGATTTTAAAAGCCGTTGAAGAACAAAAATTAGATTTAAACCAAACGATTGATCACTGGTTTCCGGCCATCAAAAATGCCAATAAAATAAGGATAAAACATTTACTGGGCCATCGCAGCGGAATTCACAATTTCACGAACGACAAGGACTATCTGACCTGGAACACACAGCCGAAAACAGAAAATGAAATGGTGGAGATTATTGCCAAAGGGGGCAGCGATTTTAAGCCAGATCGCAAAGCAGAATACAGCAACTCAAATTTTGTGCTGTTGACTTACATTCTGGAAAAGATTTATGCAAAATCCTATGCTGACCTGTTACGAGAGTCCATTGTTCACCCTCTCGGATTGACAAGCACGGATGTTTTCGGAAAAATCAATACCGCTAAAAACGAATGTAAATCTTATACCTTTGCAGGGACCTGGAAATTAGAAAGCGAAACAGACTTCTCTATTCCATTAGGTGCCGGCGGAATTATTTCCACGGCAACAGACTTGACAAAATTTGCCGATGCTCTGTTTGGTGGGAAACTGTTAAAACCTGAAAGTCTTGAGATCATGAAAACCACAAAAGATGGTTTTGGAATGGGTTTGTTTCAATTTCCTTTCTACAATTGGACCAGCTACGGACACACAGGCGGGATTGATGGTTTTAGTTCCGTATATTCTCATTTTCCGGACGATAAAATTTCCTATGCTTTAATTTCAAACGGTACAAACTACAATAATAATAATATTTCCATTGCTGTTCTAAGTGCTGTTTATGACAAGCCCTGGGAAATTCCATCTTTCACAACATTGAATTTGAACCCGGAAGATTTAGACAAATATTTAGGCGTTTATGCTTCTGAGCAAATTGCTTTGAAAATGACCATTACCAAAGCAGGAGACAAGCTGTTGGCACAGGCCACAGGCCAATCCTCATTTACCCTTGAAGCAACCGAAAAAGACCAATTCACATTCGACCAGGCAGGAATTGTATTAGAATTTAATCCGGCCGATAAAACCATGATATTGAAACAAGGTGGCGGACAATTCACCTTTACGAAGGAATAAAAACAACAGCCGGCTGTTAAAAGTTCATCGAGAGTCCTTATGGATGATTAAAATACCAGGTGGTGGTTAATTTCTGGATACTGTCGCTGAGCTTGGCAACCAGGTCGACAACACAAATTTTGTAACTATTGGAAATATCTTACTGCCAAATTATAAAATGAAAAGCAAAAAGACAAAATCGAAACCAATAGACCGCCAATCGTTGGTATTCCAACCTATATAGAGACGTACCATTATGAAAAAACAGACAAAAATATTAATAACCCTTTGGACAACGCTCCTGATGTCAGGCACTCATTGTCTCGGTCAGGCACCTGCCCTGGAGCCGACTTTTGGCACCAGGGCCATTGCGTTTGCCTGCGGATGGGGTGATTATTCTCTTGCGGACAATTACATTTCCGATGAAAAATACACTGGAAGAATGCCCTGTTTCACTGTGGGATGGGCCAGTCAGCACCCAAAGGTTTTATACCGATTTGATTTGGAATACAGAAATTCAAAGGCCATCAACAATCATCATGTATCGTCCAACATCACGCAGTTTACTCTGAATCAGGGATTTCTTTACCCCCTTCATGAACGAAAACTTTTCCATCGCAGCCTGAATCTGTTCCTAGGGCCTACGGCTGAACTGTTCTTTTTTTACAACGACCCGAATATTGCCGTTGCCGGCTTTGATTATGCCCAATCCTATGCCTTTTTGTTTTCCATGGGAATTGACATAACCGGCAGGGTCCGCCTGGGTCCAAAATCAATCGTTGAGACCTCGGTGCGATTGTCGGGGCTCTCTTTGTGTTTTCGCATGGTTGACAGTGAAGAAGATAGTCAATCGCCGGCAAAACTGCTGACCCCTCTGTCCGGCTTAAATTCCTCATTGAATATCGGCCTGCGACAGCATCTGTTGGACCACCTGTCACTGAAAGCCGGTTACAGTTTTGAATTATTCAGAATCAGTACCTGGGATCCGCTCATTTCTGCCAGCGATAATCTGGTGATTGAATTATCCTTCCACTTTTAAATATGAAAATGCACATGAAAACAATAAAAAATTATCTGTGTATCCTGCTTTTCAGTTCAATCTTATGGCAATGCAGTGATTTTTGGGTCCAGACGCCGGGTTCCCATGAAAATATGGAAGATTTTGAAGCAACCTGGGTCCGGGTAAATCAGACCTATCCTTTTTTCGCCTTAAAAAAAATTGACTGGGATTCGCTTTATACTCTTTACCAGGGCCGGGTCGCAGCTGCTGAGGGTGATGAATTTTATTGGGTGCTTGGCGATTTATTGGCTGAACTGAAAGACGGGCATGTCTATTACCGGACACCCGGAGGCAGTGAAGTTTACCCCTTTTATCCCCGGAGGCACTTTAAAGACAGGCACGCCTACAGTCCCTTTGTAGTCCGAAGATATTTTACCAAAGAACTCCTGCTGACAGCAAGCACAAGCGCGGAATATCAGATATTGCCCGAAAATATCGGATATGTCTTTTTATCGAATTTTCATGACGACTATCTGGTTCGTGAATTTGCCCATGTACTGGATTTTTTAAAAGATACTCAGGGGCTGATTATTGATATTCGGCAAAAAAGAGGAGGAAACCTTCAGAATGTTGAAACGGTGGTCTCCCGTTTTATCAGTTCACCTCTGGAATGGCCAAAATTCTATTCCTTAGGCGCTTTGCTGGATTTGACTCCCATTGAGCCCCGGGGACCTTTTACCTACACAAACCCTGTCGTTGTTTTAGTCAACGGGTCCACTTTCAGCGCCGGAGAACTGACAACCGAACTGCTCAAGCAAATTCCCCAGGTGACCATTCTCGGGGATACAACAGGCGGCGGTGGCGGCATTTCGGCGAACCATTCACCGGAAACCTTACCGGAGTTTGAGTTACCAAGCGGGAAAAGGATATCTGTTCCATCGGGTTATATCGAACGATATGACGGAGTGCCCTTTGAGTGGAATGGCATTCTGCCCGATATCAGAGTTCCCCAAACAGAAAATGATATTAAAAAAAAGAGGGACCGGCAGTTGGAATATGCGATTCAACTATTGAAATAAAGGATAAAAACTTTGAAAACCGAAAGGAATTCACCTGCCGGCAATTTGATCTGTTGAAATATTGAACCCTTCAACCGAGGAAAAAAAATGATCGTAACCCTGTCAATTATTATTTTTACTTTTTTATCAGGAATTGTGATGCTTTTTCAGGCCTGTCTGGTGGCAGGTCTTCCCTGGGGAGCTGCTTCTATGGGAGGAAAATTTCCGGGCAGGTACCCTCCCAAAATGAGGGTTGTCGCTATTGCTAACATTCTGGTTCTGCTGTTGATCACCGGCATTGTTTTATCCCGAGCCGGACTGGTCGCGCCGTCCATGATGCCCTTTTCCAAAATTGCAGTCTGGTTTGTGGTGGCCTTCTTCGGCCTTGGTACTGTAATGAATGCCATAACCCCCAGTAAAATAGAACGAATCTGGGCCCCGGTGGCAGGTATTCAATTAATAACCAGTATAATTATCGCACTCAACTAGGTCCAAAGGAGAACTTGGTATCTTCTTTTGTATTAACCGGATTTTACGCACTGGATTCCATTTGTCCAATGTCCAAAACTTTGAATTTAATATACCAAACCCGCCTGGGATGATATAGATCAAAATAATCAGGATCATATTGCTTAAATTTAGGCCGAAACTTACCTATGCCGATGATATTGGATCAGGCGGCCGATAAAAAAGAAAGATTCTTGCAAACAGATGAAAAAATGGAAAACAAAACATGGTTGCAAAATAAGCCGAGTGCTGTCCGGAAGGAGCAACGCCTACCTGGTCCAGTTGGATAATGCCAATTTTCTCGTGGATACCGGTACAAAATCAGCCTTTGGAAAGTTAATCAGAAATATTCACAGGCTGGGCCTCTCGCCGGAAAACCTTTCCGGCCTGATCTTGACCCATACCCATTTTGACCATTGCCAGTCTGCCAGGAGGATCAAAGAAATAAGTCATTGCAGAATCCTGGTTTCAGGTGCGGCCCGGGATGCGGTCAAAACCGGCTACACACGCTTACCTGACGGAACCTTTTGGATCACCAAAGGGATTGCCAGACTGGGGCAATGGATCGGCGCCAGAAAATTGGGATATGAACCCTTTGAACCGGATATATTGATACAGGACCATCCCGATTTATACAACCTTTACAGCAAGGTACAAATCCTTCGGACTGTCGGTCATTCATGCGATTCCATCAGTATCATCGTGGACGACGAAATTGCCATTGTCGGAGATACCATGTTCGGTATCCTCAAAAACTCAATCTTTCCACCCTTTGCCGATGACCAGCAGCAATTGATCGCCAGTTGGAAGGATTTACTCAAGACACACTGTCAATGGTTTATGCCCGGCCATGGAAAGGAAATTACCCGGAACCTTTTGCAGAAGGAATATGGCAGGTATGCTCAAAAATATAACCAATCACAGGAAAAAAACCAGCCATCCCTGACTTACAAAATATGACAATAAAAAAAACATTACGGTCTCAATTAAAATACACGAAAACCGGCCGTAAAACCCATTTAAATAAAAGGATATGTATGAAATTTAAAAAAATCATTAGTTCAATCATCCCCCACTTTTATTTCCTAAGCCTCATCATTATTTTTTCGCCGGTCCTTCAGGCCCAGAATGAGGCTGAAAGTCATTGCCAATGGGGAATTGAGTATGACTTAATGGCCCCCAGAATCGGGGCATGGAACAGTGTCAACCTGAGCGGTTCTCTGGGCCACGGGCGCACGAAACATTCTCTGGTACTGGCCCATATTGAAATCAATGACAGGCATCTTACCGATGAATCGTTCCAGGAAGATGAACTGAATGCATTGGGATATCGGTTTGAAATTTATTCCCACAGAGATTTGAAAAAATGGAGCACTGGTTTTTTGATGTTATATACCCGGGATGATGTTGTAACCTCGGCCAACGCCCAGAGAGGAAACTTCAATAGCTTTTTTGTCGGTGTACCCTTTGGATACACATGGGTTTTAAAGAAAAAATTGACAATCAATCCAGGCATCAATATTCTGGTCCCCTTGACAAACCGGAAAATAAAAATTGGGCTTGATGAGGTGGAACAGGCACCCTGGGGACTTGAACCCGGAATCAGGATTGGGTACCGGTTTTAAATGGGCCCTTCCCACATTGAGCCAAAAATCAACAGCAGGGAATAAAGCCTTGAATTCAGGTATGTTCCCCTTCTTTAAAATTATTTTGGTTTGCAATCATTCACTGGCTGTGTCTTCGAAAATATTTTCCAAAATCTTGAAAATACTAGCACAGTATATCTGCCGGCTGAAGACCGTCCCGGGTCCTGGAAAATTCAGTGGGTGAACAGCGGCCACCGATAGACTCATATCAGGCCAATATTCCGGAAATGGTCAATTCTTATATTGCGCTGATTAATTGGCAATTAGCACAATATTTTGTTTCAAAAAAACAATAATACTCCCACAGCTTTTTCAACTGATTTTCAACCTGATTTGGACCAAAAATTTTATATTTTTATCCCTTGATTTTAAATTTGCCAACAGTAAATTTCAGCATAATTCATTTCAAAAATTTAACATTCGAAATGAGTTGACATTCAATTATTTACAACAAACATTCAGATTAAAAAAAGTAGAAAGAAGTATAATTCAATAATGAACAATCCAGATCAGAATTCAGAGCCTCCTTTACAAAAGGACCTTTCATTAGAAGAAGCCGTGTTGGAAACAGCCAGCACTGAAGAAAAACCCTTTAGCAGAACAGAAATCCCAAATTCAGACTTTAAAATTGTTAGCCCAGACACTCAAAAATTCAGAGAAACTTATTTCCCGGATGCAACAGACAAACAGTGGAACAGTTGGCGGTGGCAAATCCAAAAAAGTTATACCAGTATAAAAAAACTTTCTGAGATTATTGATATCAGCAGTATTGAGGATATTGATTTTCTGTCAAAAACAAGAAAACTTCCTTTAAGAATTACCCCATATTATGCCAGTTTGCTGTCAGGAAAATCCATCAAGTCTGCTCTAAGCAGAACGGTAATTCCTGATATGCGGGAACTCCTTATTTCACCAGGGGAAGAATCAGACCCTCTTCATGAAGAAGCCATGTGCCCGGTAAATAATCTGATTCATCGCTATCCGGACAGAGTATTAATGGTATCAACCGGATTTTGCGCCACTTATTGTCGCTATTGTACCCGTTCGCACATGGTTCTTAAGGATAAAAAGCATTTTGGCATCAAGGCCTGGGAAAAATCGATTGAATACATCAGAAACAATCCAGCGGTTAGGGATGTTGTTGTGTCAGGCGGTGATCCACTGACTTTACCGGAAACTCATATTGAATTTCTACTCTCTTCACTGCGGGCCATTCCTCATATTGAAATCATCAGAATCGGCACAAAAGTGCCCATGGTTCTCCCTCAGCGGATCACCAATGGTCTCGTGAAGATGTTAAAAAAATACCACCCTCTATTTATGAGCATTCATTGCACCCATCCGGATGAAATTACGCCTGAAGTTGTCGAAGCTGTCAATCGACTGGCCGACGCGGGAATCGTGATGGGCAGTCAAACCGTGTTGCTGCAGGGAGTCAACGATGATGTCGTAACGATCAAAGAATTAATGCACCGATTATTAAAAATCAGAATACGGCCTTATTATCTTTACCAATGCGACCCAATTCCCGGTTCGGCCCACTTTCGAACGCCAATTTCCAAGGGTTTGGAAATTATTAAGGGACTGAGGGGGTTTACAAGTGGTTATGCTATTCCTCATTATGTCATCGACACACCCGGGGGTGGAGGAAAAATACCCTTGCTGCCTGAATATTATCAGGGCCGTGAAGGTGATTACATCCTCATGAAAAATTACGAAGGTAACCTGTTCAAATATTACGATCCCATCAGATAAAAAAACTTTTATGTTCAGAATCCGAAAGATTTCCGATACCTACCATCCATCCAATATTCATGTTATTCAACAGGTATTTGATATTTTGCGAATTCATTTTCCAGCAGTAAAAGAAGAAAAAATTATCGAAATTCTGGAACAGATGAAAAATCCGTTAAAATATCGGTTTTCATCCCAGCTCTTTGTCGCAGAAGATGGCAGGAGCAATGTGAAAGGATTTGCCCTTCTGTTTTATCTGCCGGACTTGAATTTCTGTTTTCTGGATTATATTGCGGTAAAACCGGGTAAAACTGCCTCGGGAATCGGTGGCGCTGTTTACGAAAGAATCCGGGAAGAAGCCCAACTGCTCAATTCTCTGGGAATTTTCATGGAATGTCTTCCTGATGATGAAAATTTGTGCAGGGACAAAAGCCTTCTCAAACAGAATGCAGCACGGTTGGCCTTTTATGAACGTTACGGGGCCAGGCCCATCATCGGCACCCAATATGAAACCTCTGTCAATCCCAAAGATGATTGCCCGCCATATCTGGTATTTGATGACCTGGGAAATGATGTTCAACTGTCTGCCCTGAAAGCAAAAAAAATTATCAGAGCTCTTTTGGAACGAAAATATCCTGATTATTGTCCGGAAGATTATATTCAGACAGTTGTCAAATCCATTACTGATAACCCTGTCAGATTGAGAGAATTCAAATACATCGACAAAGAGAGGCCGATACAGAAAACCGGTTCGGTTAAAGATGAAATCATGCTGATCATCAATGACATGCATGACATTCATCATGTTAAAGAAAAAGGCTATATCGAATCACCCATCCGCATAAAAAGCATTTTACAGGAAATTGAAAAATTAAAGGTTTTTAAAATAAGGCCTTCAAGAGGATACCCGGACAAACACATCACCGAAGTGCATAATCCCAAGTTATTTAATTATATCAAAACCGTCTGCGACAAAATCCCTGCAGGAAAGTCCATTTATCCCTATGTCTTCCCCATCAGAAATCTAACACGTCCGCCGAAAGATTTTTCCGTTCTCGCTGGATATTATTGCATCGATACATTTACACCGATCAATAAGAATGCGTTTTTAGCAGCCCGCTCCGGTGTCAACTGTGCCCTGACCGGAGCTGAATTATTACTGGAAGGTTATCACAGCGCTTATACCTTGGTTCGCCCACCCGGACACCATGCCGAAAAAGATGTATTCGGCGGCTTTTGTTATTTCAATAATGCATCCATAGCAGCTCATTTTCTGTCGCAATATGGAAAGGTGGCCATATTAGATATTGATTATCACCACGGAAACGGCCACCAACAAATTTTCTATTCCCGCAAGGATGTGCTGACAATTTCAATTCATGGCAATCCCTCCTTTGCTTACCCATATTTTACCGGTTTTGAAGAGGAAAAAGGTGAAGGGATCGGCGAAGGTTACAACATCAACTTCCCACTAAAAGAAAACATAACCGGAGGGGAATATTTGGTTTTTCTGAAACGGGCTATAAAAAAAATCCTGGAACATAAACCCGATTACCTGATTGTAAGTCTGGGCTTTGACCCGGCCAAGGGCGACCCAACCGGGACCTGGTCACTAAAAGCAAGTGATTTTAAAAATAATGGCACTGAAATCGGCCGAATTCCGGTCCCTGTTTTATTTGTCCAGGAGGGCGGATATAAAAACAGGACGCTGGGAACCAATGCCCGAAATTTTTTTGAAGGCTACATCACATCCAAAATGGAAAAGAAAAAAAAATGATCATAGGATTAACATACGATCTGCGAGCAGATTATTTGAAAGACGGATATTCTCCGGAAGAAACAGCAGAATTTGACAAAGTGAGCACCATTGAAGGGATCGAAAAGGCCATAAGAAACGAAGGGCATCAAACCGTTCGTATTGGCAATGCACAAAATTTAATTAAACAGCTGCAACAGGGACAAAAATGGGATATGGTTTTTAATATCGCAGAAGGATTATATGGCGAAGGCCGTGAATCTCTTGTTCCGGCGCTGCTGGATATGGTTAAGATACCTTATGTATTCTCCAATCCCGTGACGCTCGGAGTATCTTTAAATAAAGCTTTTGCCAAGCAAATTGTAAGGGATTGTGGCCTCAACACACCGGCCTTTGAGGTAATTTACAAAACATCAGATATCGCCAAAGTCAACCTTCAATATCCTTTATTTGCCAAACCCATTTCTGAAGGGACCGGCAAAGGAATCGATAAACGCTCTGTCATTCATTCACAGGAAGAATTATTGACGGCTTGCAGCCTGAAATTAAAAAAGTTCAATCAACCGGTAATCGTCGAAGAGTATCTTCCCGGCCGGGAATTTACCGTCGGTGTATTGGGATCTGGTGAAGAGGCCTATGTGCCTGGCGCCATGGAAATTATTTATAAAGAAAAAGAAATGACCCAAATATATTCCTATAATACAAAGGAAAATTTTGAAGACCTGGTAGAGTACCGGCCAGTCACCGGAGCATTGCTGGAAGAATGCACAAACATGGCCCTGGGGGCCTGGACAGCGCTCAATTGTTTTGACGGAGGGCGTGTTGATGTCAAAATTGACCGTTATGATAAATTGAGTTTTATTGAGGTCAACCCTTTGGCCGGACTCAATCCGGAAACATCAGACTTACCCATTTTATGCTATCTAAATGGTAAATCCTATCAGGATATTATCTCCGAAATTCTGAAATCGGCCATTAAACGGAATTTTTCTTATGAGTAAAATCATCATTCTGCACAATAAAATTCAGAATAACACAGAAGATGAAATTGATGTCCTGGCTCAAAGAGATTTAGTTCAGGCGGTCTGTCAGAAATTAGGCCACGAAGTTTCAAGCGCATCTGTCGGGGATGATATTTACACCGATTTAAAAAAAATACAAAGCCAAAGTCCTGATATTATTTTCAATCTCGTGGAATCGGGCTGGGGCAAAGGTGAACTTTTATACGTCGCGCCGGCCCTTCTGAATGCCCTGAAGATCCCCTACACCGGCGTTCCTCTGGATGCCTTGTTTTTAACAACCAACAAGGTATTGGCTAAAAAAATGATGCGCCTGCATCATATCCCCACCGCTGATTTTTATGCAATTGGAGAAATTAACCGGTTAACCCCGGAGAAAACCTATATTGTGAAGCCAATCTGGGAAGAAGCTTCAGTTGGCATCGATACGGATTCTGTTTTTACCTTAAAGGAAACCTCTAAGGTAGAAAAACTAAAAAAATTATCTTCCTCTCATTATTTTATTGAGGAATACATCGAGGGACGAGAATTTAATATCAGTCTACTGGCAACTGAAAACGGACACGAGGTCCTACCTCCTGCAGAAATGATATTTTCATCCTATTTTGATGACAAGCCCAAAGTTGTCGGTTACAAAGCAAAATGGGATGAAACCAGCGAAGAATATAAACAGACCAACCGAAGGTTTGGAACACTTGATGATAATGGTTTGCTGAAAAACATGATTTTGCAGAGCTGTGATCTTTGCTGGAATTCCTTTAACCTGCATGGTTATGTCAGGGTGGATTTAAGGGTTGACGACAACAACCAACCCTATATACTGGAAATCAACGGTAATCCTTGCATTTCCAATGACAGTGGCTTTGTCGCAGCCCTGAATGAGGCGGGTTATCATCATGAATACATGATCAAACAAATTTTGAAGGATTTAAACTGATGCAAATGAAATTTCGACGAGAAGTCAATCAGGATGATATAGATCACGTCAGTGAAATCCTGGAATCAACCGGTTTTTTCTACCATTCTGAGGTGGAAATCGCCCGGGAACTGGCCCAGGAAAATATCGAAAAAGGCGAAGAAAAAAGTGGCTATATTTTTAATATTGCTGAAATCGAAAATATGCCCGTTGGCTTTACCACTTACGGAAAAATACCCGGTACTGCCGATAGTTTTGATCTCTATTGGATTGCCGTTCACAAATCCCACCAGGGCAAGGGCCTCGGAAAAATATTAATGGCCATGGCAATTGAACATATTAAAATGATGGGCGGCAGGAATATCTGGATTGAAACGTCATCACGGCCAATTTATGAACCAACAAGGCAATTTTATCTTAAATCGGGTTGCGAACTGATAGCTGTATTACCGGATTATTACGGAGAAAAGGACCATAAGGTTATATTTTTAAAAAAGACTTAGATTAATCCAAAATCCGAAAAAACGCCTGCCACATGTTATGAAATTAAATCTAAAATATTCAATTTTTTAGTCTCAATTTATTCCGGGATTCAAAGGCCTGATCATACGGAATAATATCCTAATCCGGCAACCCATCCAGCACCTTCATCATGTCCTTTTTATATTTACGAAAAACTTCTCGACCATGATCACTGAGATGAAGAATGGTGACAGGCTTTTTGCCCCTGAAGGTTTTTTCCATGACAAGATATCCGGCACTTTCGAGTTTTGTGATATGTGTATACAAATTTCCCCAGGATAAACCGGTTAAACGCATCAGAAAAACATAATCGGCACTTTCCACAACATATAGATAAGTAATGATCATCAGTCGGGCCGGCACATGGACCACCGGATCCAATTCTCCCAGCAAGTGTAAATTTTCTTCTTCAAAGAAGGGCTTATTCAAACCAATTCCTCCTCTGAATGGATTTCAGGCAGCGGATATTTTTTTAAAAACCGAATAAAGAGGATTATTCCAGAAATCATAATAGCAAAGGATGTAATGCCGAAAGCAACCGGGTAACCATGATGAGAAAACTGAAAACGGATAAAAAGCCTTTCGCCAATCAAAAAAGCCAGCAGCATGACAAGACCGTAAATAAAAATGCGAAGGTAATTAAAAAAATAAGCTGCGACACTGGATAGCACCAACACAGCAAATCCAAAAATGGCACCAGGGACCCATCCTGCCATATTTCTGGTGGTTACCACAAAATACGCTCCAATTATTAACACAAATAAATTGGTAATGAACATGATCAGATGGAATTTCCTCATCTTTTTCCTATGGGATTCTCCAAATTTTACTCTACCTGTTCGGGGTAGGATCACCATTTTTTTGATCAACAGGAGGACAAAGTAAATTATGACCCAAAAAGGAAGGAACACAATAGAACTCCAAAAATCCCCCAGACTTGAACTGAGCAATGGTGCCACAGCAAACATCAATACAAAACACCCCAGGAAAAAATCAAACAAACCATCATTGGATGACAATCTAAACACTTTAAGTTCCACTTTTTTCAAAGCTTTTTCATTGATCATATCGGCTCCTTAATATTTATAAAAGAGTACTCTTTATTAAAGAGTACTCTTAATATTACAATAACACCGAATGGATGTCAATAGTTTTTTAAAATAATTTATTTTTCCTTTGAATTACCGTCGTGAAAATCTAATTTCTGAAGTTATTGGCATCATTCAGTAATTTGGGGTTTCACAATTTAATATAATTTTGAAAAAATTAAAAAAGGCAGAATATGGACAAAAAAGTGATCACAATATTCATGTTTTTATTATTAACTTTCAGTTGTAATCGTGAACAATCTGGTTTTTATGACGCAATCGTCGATGCCGGTGATCATGACAAATCCAACAATGGTACTCCGATCTTTAAAAGCATTAAAGCCGCCCTGGCAACCGTGCCTGCTGATAATAACTCTCCGTTCACCATTTATCTCAAAACAGGACGATATTACGAAAAACTGACTATAGATAAACCGATGGTGACTTTTTTGGGTGAAGATAGAGAATCCACAATTATTTCCTTTGATGCAACCGGTGACAGCGAAGGCCCCGATGGAGAAAAACTCGGTACCCGGGGATGTTTTACATTACGCATCACAGCGCCGGATTTTCATGCTGAAAACCTGACCATTGAAAATGGCTTTGATTATTCCGCCAATGCGGCAAAAAATGATGATGACCCGAGTAAAGTAAAAAATCCCCAGGCCGTTGCTCTAATGACGGAACAAGACAACGACCGGGCAATATTCCGTCACTGCACCATCTCAGGCTATCAGGATACATTTTTTGGAGATGCCGGACGACATTATTTTTATCAATGTAAGATATTGGGACATGTGGATTTTATTTTCGGCGCCGGGCAATGTCTGTTCAGAGAATGCGAAATTGTATCCAGAAATCGCGAGAATAAAAGCACCACCGGCTACATCACAGCGCCCAGCACTTTGGCCAGCTATCCCTATGGATTTCTATTTCAGGATTGCCGGTTTACAAAAGTAGATACAACTGTACCGCAAGCCTCTGTATGTCTTGGCCGCCCCTGGCATCCGGAAGCGAATCTCCAAGTTTCAGGCAGCGCTGTTTTTATTCATTGCTTTATGGACGATCATATTAGTGCAGCAGGCTATGCGAAAATATCTTCACAAGCCAGCAATGGCGAAAGAATCTGGTTTGAACTGGAACCCGACTCACGTTTTTTTGAATACAACAATTATGGACCCGGTGCATTGGAAAGCCCTACTCGTCCGGGACTGGATAAAAAATCAGCACAATGGTATACCCAAAATCAATTATTGAACGGATGGAGACCCTAAATTTTGGTAACCACAGATGACAGACCGATTCGGTTAAAGTGTCAATATTAATTATCACCCGGCTCCATCAATAAGTTCTGAAGTGCATCGTGCAGGACCGGTTTTTTATGTGAGGGCAGTTAACTTAAAATAAATTTAACTCTGATTATAACAGAGTTAACTCAATGGTAAAAAACCTATATGAAAAACGCTATAACAACTTTCCCGGTTCACCACTGCCTGATGCTGATTTTTTAGTAGTTCCTGACAAAAAATATTGTTTATGAAGAATAATTAAATTAAAATTGTACCCATATTAATTGATGATTAAACAATGAGAAAAGTACTAAAATTCACAACTACCTCTAATTAACCTTCGAAAACCACAGGTTAATAATTATAAGTTCAGATTTGTCCTCTGAACCTGGTTTATATTTATAAAAATTTAACACTAACATCTATTGGATAAATAATTTAACGCAATAGATTTACAAAATTTTAATATTAATGAAAAAAGAGGTTAATGTATGAATAAGCACTTGGGTCTGATAATAGCAATTTTAATGTTACTGGCATTGTTGAACAATAGCTATTTTTTTATGGGAATTTTAAAACTTAACATGCCTAAATGGCTGGCATTCAATGCCTGTTCCCTGTCGATTATTATCTATCTTTTATGTTTTTTTATTTATCAGATTACAAAAATGGAATATTTTTTAGCTATCCCCCTTCTACCGTTATATTATTACGGAACAATGGGATTATTCATCATGCCATGGAATGCATCCAATATACCGGCACATATCACTCATTTTCTTATTACCGTGAACGTTCTATGGATCATTTACACCCAGCTAAAAGACCATAATTTCGCTTCCTTAGGCAAAGGATTACTGATCGGGATGATTATCTTTGTTCCCATATTTGCAATAATTCAATCCTATACACAATTACATAAGAAGGAATTTATGACCTTATTGCAAAATCTATGATAATCTGCAATCCTCCCTGTTTTGAAAAGGGAGGATTGCTCTTAAACTTTTAATTATTTGGAATATAAAATGACTAACAACAACAAAATCACGACCTGGATCAACAAAATATTAGATGAAACATCAAAACTGGATTCCACCGGTATCGAAATCCTACATGCCTGTGGAGCAGAATGTTCAAATTTATCTCTATTCCTGGAAGGTGCAAAAAAAATCCGGGATGAGTATTCAGAAAATACTGAACTGGACCTGCTATTCGAAGCCTTTAAAATTCAATATTACAACGAACCAACATTCACAAAACTTGGCCATAAAATCACCTTGATTTTCAAGGAATGCACCTGTCCATTGGCAAAAAATGGGGTCAAAAATCCCTTCCTGTGCCATTGCACTGTCGGCTATACAAAAAAAATTTTTCAAACTCTTTTTCGCAAACCGGTCAACGTGGTCCTTCATGAATCGATTTTAATGGGTGATGATCATTGCCGGCAGGAAATAACAATAGATGACTAAATGAATTTAAAATCACAAAGAAAATCATAAAATTGTTATAAAATTGAGGATTCCTGTTCTTATTTTAATTTTCATGAACTAATAATAATATTTTTTCCAGACGATATTGGAAACCGGATAATATGATTGCCAAACAAGCGGTCTGTCAGCAATATTTGACTGTCCTGGGTAAAAAATTATTACTCAGCCCAGGCCGGTTAAATTGACGTTACCTGGTTTCCTTTTAATATTTTATGAACAATAAACTCCCATTCAATCCAAAATATGTCGCTTAATTTCCTTATACTTTATACTTAGTTAGAAGAATGGGATATTTTTGCCAGGTGTAGGATAATGCAAAAAATTGACTGAAGCAGTTTTGACAGTCAATAGATCTGTCAAAAGCAGACTGGTACTGTCCGGGCCCCCGGTTGTTTCGGGGGCCTTTTAAATTTATCATTTTTTTTCCGTTTACAATTCCTTATCTTTGGCAAAAACCAAAGGAGTTGATTTTGTCAGTAAAAAAAGAGCATGTATTGACCTGCCCCAATTGCGGTCACCAGCAGAAATTGATGATCTGGAGTGCCGTCAATGTCACGTTTGATCCTGCCATGCGGACCAAGGTTTTTGAGGGTGAAATAAATTTGTTCAAATGCGAAGAATGTGACCATGAATCCTATATTGAAGTCCCGTTTTTATACCATGATATGGATCGAAAATTTGCCGTCCATTTCTTTCCCAAACATTCCATCAAAAATGTTGAATTTCTGCAAAAATTCAATTCAAAAGGATTGCTGATGACTGAAGATGAAAATTTAAAATTTGAAGTCCCTCAATATCTGAAAGAAGTTCATATCGTTTTTGATATGAATGACTTGGTGACTTATGCAGTTTTCCGCGAAATGCTTTACGATTATCAGAATAAAAAAATGACCGATTAGAAGCCCTTTTATAAAATAATTGATGGACTAAAAAAATGGAACCGGTCAGTATCTTTTAAAATAGTCCTAAGGCATGTTCTGATTAAACAGTCCGGAAATTTTCCTCATGATCGAAGAACTCTTGTATACATTTTCATTGATCGGATCATTATTCATTGATGCTTTATATTTTTTAAAACGTCCTTCACTGACAAAAATACAAATCGAATTACTTAAATTATTGGTTATATTGAAAATAGGAAAGAAAACCAGATACTTGATGGCGCCATTTTCATCATCGGCCTTTAAAAACACCTTTCTCTTGAGAGCAACGACCTGACCTTTGTTCATTTCTTCAAAAATATTGGAAAACTCAAACTTCTCAACCATGTTATCGATGGAACTTCCGATAAAAATTTCTTTATCTACTTCATTTTTGTCATAAAATTCTTTACTGGCTTTTACAATAATGCCGTTATTTTTTAAAACCAGTAATTCCTCGTGAGTGTGCCGCAGAAGAAAATTCATAATTTTTGAATCGCTGCTGATCTTTTTGGTTTTAAGTTCATTGACTGTAATAAGATGTCGGTTGATTCGAATTATTTTTTCACCCAAAGGCCCCAGTTTTTTAAAGGAATTCTGAGTGTAGTAATTTCCTCTGTCGAAAAGTTCATACATTTTATCCAATTCTTTGTAAATCTTCACACTTCGGTGATGGAGAAAGATGAAAAGGCCGGCGATGAAGGAAGTCGCCAGCAGGGCTGAAAAAATAAAGCATTCCGCAATGTATTTGATTTCATAGGATTGGTGCCCGCCATTGTTCATCAGTGCAAGATATCCCCAGATAGAAAAGCCCAGTAGGATACCAATGGTAATGGCTGCAAGAAAGTAGAAATATTTATTTTTTAGTAAAAACATCAGTATTCCTTCATTTTTGCGATTTCAGCTTCCAGTCCAGCCACAATGAGCCTGTCGCCATCCTGAAATTTTGTATCGGCTGTGGGAAAGATGACAATTTCTTCTCCCACCGGTGAGCCATCATCATCAATACTCCTGTCATGACGTTTAACCGATACGATATTGATATTCAGTGTTTTGCGCAGGTCCAATTCAACCAGGGATTTTCCGACAAAGGTTTCCGGAACAAACATTTCAACCATGACCTGTTGGTTTCCTAGTTCAATTCTGTCCACGATTTCCGGACTCATGAGACTGTTCGCCAGACGTTTTCCTTCTTCAATCTGAAGGTTCAGCACTTCCGTGGCGCCGATCTGTTTCAGTACTCTTTCATGAATATCCGAAATGGCCCTGGCAATAATCCGTGGCACGCCTTTCTTTTTTAAAATTGCTGTTGTCAGAATGCTGGATTCAATGCTGTCTCCCATTCCGACAATGGCGACATCGATATCTTCAATAGGTGCATTATTGATGGCGTCCTCATCGGTACTGTCCAGATGTAAAGCCTGCATGGCAATGTTTTTTACCTTTTCGATTTTATCAAAATTTTTATCAATGGCGATGACTTTGCCACCTTTGGCAACCAGGGTGTTGCAGACCTGCAATCCAAAAGTCCCCAAACCAAAAATTCCAAAATTTTTTTCTTTTGCCATAAATGACTCCTTTTATCCGATGGATATCTCTCCTTCAGGATATTTTATATCTGTTGCTTTTTCACGGTCTGACAGGGCAAACATCAATGTCAGCAAGCCAACTCGTCCGATAAACATAATGGCTACCAGGACAACTTTACCAATCAAAGATAAATAAAAGGTAATGCCCATGGATAAGCCTACCGTACCGAAGGCCGAAACAACTTCAAATAAAATGGCTTCCAGTGCAAAGTTTTCTGTCACGGTTAATGTTAATGTTCCGAAAAAAACCACTGTTAAACCCAGGATTACCAATAAAAAGGCTTTATTGATCACACGCTTTCGAATATGCTGTTTCATAATAATCAGATTTGTTTTTCCCTGAAGCAATGTACGTATGTAGGCCATGATGAGGCCAAAAGTATTGACTTTCACACCGCCGGCTGTTGAGCCGGAAGCACCGCCAATGAACATGAAAACCACCATCACCAGGATAGTATTCATTTGGAGTTTACCGATATCCAATGTATTAAATCCTGCCGTTCGCAGGGTTACCGATTGAAAAAAAGATGAAATGTACTGAGTGCCAATACTATTTTCCAGCAAAATGTATTGATGCTCAAAGAAGTAAAATATCAGCATACCGGAGAAAATCAAAACGGCGGAGTAAATCAATACAATTTTGGTATTGATGGATAATTTTGTTATTTTGTGTTCCCCATACCATTTTCTTTTTAATTTTGCCGACAATACTTCCAGCACATTAAAGATCACCCCAAAGCTCAATCCTCCCAGAATAATGAGTATTGTGATTACCAGATTGAGACTCAAATTTCCTTTGAATTGCATAAAACTGTCGGAAAACAAGGCAAACCCAGCATTACAAAAAGCGGATACAGAATGAAAAAGTGAGAAGAATAGGGCTTTTTTACCATGGCCGAAAAATCCGGAAAAATCGATATACAGCAAAACTGCACCAATCAACTCAATCACAAAGGTGAGGAGTATTATCCGTACCATTGAACTGGTGACCTTGCGTAAATCATTGACATTGAGCATATAGGACATGGTTATTTTTTCTTTGATAGAAAACTTCTTTCTCAGTATAAAAGAAGCAAAATAACTCATGAGCATAATGCCGAGACCCCCAGCCTGAATAAGAACCATGATAATGATTTTTCCAAATAAACTGAATCGGGTGGCTGTATCCTGCACAATCAGGCCGGTGACACAAACAGCCGATGTTGAAGTAAACAAAGCATCAATATAGTGCAAAGGAATTTTGTCTGCCGTGGCAAAAGGCAGGGACAACAGAATAGACCCGAAAATAATGATAGACATAAATGAAAATAATATGGTTCTGCCGGGGTTTTTGGTAAAAAAGCCGGCAGAATCAAAAATTATTTTAAATTTTTCTATAATATTTATCATAACAGTTTTAATATCATTCGATATTACAAAATCAATTGATTTTTATCAACTGATATAAATGGAATTAATTTCATTCCTGAAATGAACAAAAATGAAAAGACCACTCCATGAGTGGCCTTTAAAATAGAAATTTTGAATGATTAGGATTTAATCAAGATTCCTGATTCTTGCAGCTTTTCCAGTCAGGTTGCGCAGATAATAGAGTTTTGCTCTGCGAACTCTGCCGACTGCAACTCTTCTCATTCCTTTGATTTTTGGTGAGTGAAGCGGAAAAATTCTTTCGACACCAAAACCATTGGAAATTTTTCTGACAGTAAAGGTTTCATTGATACCGCTTCCTTTGCGGGCAATAACAACGCCCTTGAACAGCTGAATGCGTTCTTTGGCACCTTCAATAATTCTTACATCAACTTCAACAGTATCACCCGCTTTAAATTCCGGCAAATCGTCTCTCAGCTGGCTTGCTGCTGCTGCGGCTAATTTATCCATATTAGGCCTCCAATCTATTATTTTTTATTTTTCCAGTAAATCATTTCTTCTTTTTTCAGTTCGACAAATTCTCTGTTGTTGTCTCCATTCAGCGATTTTGGCATGGTGCCCGGACAGCAAGATATCTGGTACTATCAGTCCCCTATACTCCCTAGGTTTTGTATAAATCGGGCCTTCCAGCAGATTATCAGCAAAGGAGTCGGTTTCTGCTGAGTCATAGTCATGCAATACACCGGGAATGTGCCTGACGGTTGCATCAATAATCGCTAAGGTCGGCAGTTCACCTCCTGTGAGCACAAAATCGCCCATACTGATTTCATCCGTTACCAAAGCCTCAATCACTCGTTCATCCACGCCTTTGTAATGACCGCAAAAGAAGGTCAAATCTTCTTCCTGCGCCAGTTCCAGCGACAGATCATGTTTGAAAATTTTCCCTTGCGGAGAAGGAAAAATTACCCGAGGTTTAGGCTTGCCCAGTAGTTTTTTAATTTTATCATGGGCTTCAAAAAAAGGTTCCGGTTTCATGACCATGCCAGCGCCGCCACCAAAAGGTGAATCATCAATCTGGCGATAATTATCATGGGTAAAATCCCGAATGTCCCAAATTTCAAATTTCACAAGGCCCAGTTCTCTGGCTTTCCGAATCATGCTCTCAGTCAGATAGGCTTCCATGATCTGGGGAAAGGCTGTCACAATAAAAATTTTCATCAGATCAGTCCTTCTATCAGCTCCACGTAGACCTTTTCTTTTTCCCAATCAATAAACCGGATAAACGCTTCCACAACCGGAATCATTTTTGTTTCTCCGTTATGTTCAAAGAGGACCAGATCCTGCATGGCATTTTGTTCGATTCCGATTATGTGACTGATGAAGTCATCGGTTCTGTCATCGATCAACTGAAAACCAATGGTATCATGGATGCTTAGTTCTTCTATGGTCCCGACATTCAGATAGGCTTTCAGGCCTTTGAGAAAATCAGCTTCTTCCGGAGTTTCAACATTTCGCAATTTCAAAAAAACTTTTTCGTTTGTAATTCTGTAGTTCTCTATTTCCCAGGAAGAAATGTGATTGGGATCTTCACCCAACCACACTTTCTTCAAATCATTGGTAAACTTAATATTTTCATTGTTCACAGTGAGTAAAATTTCACCTTTGACACCATGAGATTTTTTAACATTGCCCAGGTATAAAAGTTTTTCACTGCTCATCGTTTGATAGAATTATTCTACGATTTCAAGAATAGCTCTTTTTTGTCCGGATTTAGCTGCGGCCGCTGTCAAAAGTGTTCTGATGGCTTTGGCAGTTCTTCCACTTTTACCAATAACTTTTCCCAAGTCACCTTCTTTAACCTGAAGTTCCAGAATAGTGGTTTTTTCACTGTCAATCTGGGTTACTTTTACATCGTCAGGATGGTCAACCAGTTTCTTTACAATATACTCTACGAATTCTTGCATAACTATCTCCTTATTGCTAGTTTCTAGAGAACAATTTTATAATCAAACGCAATATTTATATCTCAGAAAATTATCACGAATTAAAAATATTTAAAAGAATTTTTTATTCTTCTGTTTTTTCTTCGGATTTTTCTTCTTCTACAGTCTCTTCTTCCACCACTGGTTCATCGGCTTCAGGTTCTACAACCGGTTCATTGGCGGTTTCTTCTTCAGCCTGTTTTTTCAATTTTTCTTCTTCAGCCTGGCGTTTTTGATCAATAGCAATTTTTCTGGCCATTTCCCATTTTTGAATTTCAACCTGACGGGTTTTTTCATCAGCTTTATTTTTTTCCAAATGGTATTCCAGGGCTACGCCGCTGTGCTGGAAAAGTTTTGCAACTGTATCAGTAGGAATCGCACCCTTTTTTAACCAATCAATGGCTTTTTCTTTATTGATTAAAATATCAGCAGGGTTGGTAAGCGGATTATAAAAACCTATTTTTTCAATATAAGCGCTATTTCTTCCTCTGCGGGAATCCATAACCACAACTCTGTACATGGGTTTTTTCTTTTTTCCGATGCGAAATAATCTAATTTTTACAGCCAAGTTTTCCTCCTTAAATTGGTTATCAGCCCATCTTAAAAACTGAGGCAAGGTTTTTGGGCAGCCTCATTTTTCCAATTTGCTTGGTGAGCTTTTTAACCTGGTTATATTGTTTTATTAATCTGTTAACATCACTGACCTGGGTACCGCTTCCGGCAGCAATTCTTTTTCTTCGGCTGCCGTTAAGTATATCAGGCTTTCTTCTTTCATGTCTTGTCATCGACAAAATGATGGCTTCCATTCTATCGATTTCTCTGGGATCTATTTGTGGGTTTTTGGCAGCATTGCGAAATGCGCCGGGAAGCATCTCAAGAATATTTTCCAGAGGCCCCATTTTTTTCATCTGTTTGATCTGAGATAGATAATCCTCAAGATCAAATTGCTGCTGCATGATGCGTTTTTCCAGTTTTGCAGCAGCTTCTTCATCCACAGTTGACTGAACTTTCTCGACCAGGGAAATGATATCGCCCATTCCCAGTATTCGTTCTGCCATCCGCTCCGGATGAAATACTTCCAGATCTTCCAACTTTTCGCCGGTACTGAGGAAATATATCGGCTTTCCAGTGGATTCCACAATAGACAAAGCCGCCCCGCCCTTTGTATCACTGTCCATCTTGGTCAGGACAATGGCATCAAATCCGATCTGCGCCTGAAATTCCTGGCCGGTATTCACGGCATCCTGACCGGTGAGACCATCTGCAACGAATATGATATTGTTGGGTGAGACCACTTTTTTGATCATTTGCAATTCAGACATCATATTTTTGTCAATATGCAAACGACCAGCAGTATCTATGATAATAGTGTCATGATTATTTTTTCGTGCATGAGAAATAGCAGCTTTGACCCGTCCCTTTACATTTCCTTTTTCCGTAAAAACCGGAACATCAATCTGTTTACCCAGAACAGCCAATTGCTCGATTGCAGCAGGCCGGTAAACATCAACAGGCACTAGCAGGGGCCTTTGGCCTTCACTTTTCAGTTTCTTTGCAAGTTTTCCGGATAATGTCGTCTTACCGCAACCCTGCAATCCAACCAGCATAATTACTGTTGGCGGCGTGTTCGCGGTTTTCATTCGATAAGGATTCCGACCAAGCAGGGTTTTCAGTTCATCACTGATGATCTTAACGATTACCTGTCCCGGCTTCAGGTTTTTGGCAACATCGGCGCCCAGGGCCTTTTCCTGAACCCTGTCAGTAAACTCCCGAACAATTTTGTAATTGACATCAGCTTCCAGCAATACGCGACGAATATTGCGCATGGATTCCCGTATATTGCTTTCCGTGATCTTCCCTTCTCCTCGAAGAGACTTAACTATTTTTCCGAAACCATCCTGTAACTGATCTAACATTTTTCTTTCCAGAATCCAAGTTGTCTAAAGCACGTAAATTTAATTTTCAGATAAACTTAATGCAAGAATAAAGAAATATTTAATTAACCAATGGTTTATTTATCAAACAATCCTATTATTTTCAATAATTTAAGCCATATTTTTTGCTTTCGGGTTTGAATAATTTTTTAATATTTCCCGGAACATTTATTTATTTCTTCAATTGCAATTACATTTAGGGAATGATAAATTTCAAATTTATTAATCGATAAGGAACCTTATGTATAAAATCAAATTCTTCATTCTATTATCCTGCCTGATTCCAATAACAACCGGTTTTGGTTATAATCTGCAAATTCTGGAAGAAGACAGCCAACAATTTGTTTTTACAATCAGCAATGAAACCAGAGCGACTCTGCAACAGGAAGCCACAAACGGATCCATAAATATCACGGTTCCGGATGCATACTATCGTCCTGCAGGAAAATACAATATCCCTTTTTGGAGTTACAAACTGGCGCTTCCGAATTCAGATAAGCCATCCATTGTCCTTTCCAACACCCAATGGGAAGATACCGATTTTCAATTTTCTGAAGAGGAATCTGTCAATACTCTTCTGAACAAAGAACCTCTTGAAATTGAGGCGCTGGGCATGGCCGGTAAAATACCAACTCTGTTCCTGACTGTTTACCCCATCCAATACGATGGTGATACAAAAAAATTGAGACAGTTGAAATTTGCCAGGGTGAGCATAAAATACAGGCACCCTTTTCAAATTCAACAAACAGAAAAGTTTGATTTCACCTATCTCAACAGTTTTTCAAGAAATGAACATCAGTACCAAAAACCGTTGCACAAAATCACCCTGCCATCTTTCGCAATGGGAAAATGGTTTCGCATTGCAATCTCTGACAAGTCCGCCTACGATTTCAATAATGGGGATGGATTTAACAATATATTTAAAATTACTTTTGACCAGTTGAAAGAAGCCGGACTGACTGAAACCAGCATTGCCAAAAGCCGAATATTTCTTTATGCCAATGCCACATTCGGACAAAAGATTACAGATTACAATCCCGCTCCCTTAATTGAAATTCCCCGAAGTTTTTATGTTAAAGGCAATTCAGCTTTTAGCGAAGCAGATTTCATCCTTTTTTATGGAAAATCACCGACTGGTCAGACTGTCAATTTAATCAATGAGGTTGACTTCCTCAGGAACCCTTATTCTTTCAACAATTATTTTTGGGTCTTGGTGGCTGATAGCGAAGGCAATCCCAGGGAAATAGAATTGGCTGAAAAAATCACGACAGCCCCTGATTTTGCCGTTGATTCAACCGACTTTCTTTGGAGAAAAGAAAAAGAAAACTACAATATTCTGGAATCCGGCAACGACTGGTATAATAAAATATTTAACGGGAACGGTTCCAATAATGTCGAATATTTCATTCTGCCTTCCAGCGATCAAAATTTTCCGGCTAACATCACCCTGCGATTAAAATCCGGCTCCGAAAGCAACACCCAGTATTTCAGGATTAATCTGAACAGTAATGTTATAGAAAACAAAATTTATCTTTATGAATATGACCATCTGGAAAAAACCTTCCACACACAGCTTTCTCCACGGACCAATACCCTGCGCATTGAGCAATACAACAGCAGCGGGATAAATTACCTGGATTATGTTCAGGCTACCTATAAAATCAAACTGTCCGATATCAGCAGCAAACTGCTTTTTTACGCTCCCAAAGAAAGTGGAACCATTCGATACAATCTTGACGTGAAACTGACAGATACGCCGCGGGTTTTTGATATCAGTGGCCGGCATCATATTCAGGAATTACCTATTGAAATTGATGGAAATAAATTATCCTTTACCGATTTCAATCCAGCCAGTGACCGAAAGACCTACCTGCTGACATCTGAATCCAATTATTCTGAAATTACATCCATCACCCAAATTGATCATCCTGATTTTACGAGTCTCTATGAAAATAAAGATGCCCAATATGTCATCATTACCGACGAAAGTTTTCTTTCTGCTGCCAATAAAATCGCAGAAATCCATAGCGCCAAAGTCAAGGCCGAGAACCAACTGACCACTTTTGTCACCACCCAAAATGCTATTATGAGGCAGTTTAATGGCGACATTCTGGATGCTGAAGCCATCAGAAATTTTCTCAAATATGCCTTTGAAAACTGGAACATCAAACCTGAATATTTACTGCTTCTGGGTGACGGTACCTTTGATCACCGCGGTATAAAAAGCGAGACAAAAAATCATGTCATGACCTATCAGGTTTGGGCCCCGGAACACAATTGGGATTATTACGCCTCAGATTTTAAATTTACCTATCTGACCGCCGGTGATCTCATCCCCGACCTGGCTACCGGCAGAATCCCGGTTTCCAGCCCTGATGAAGTCAATAATTACCTGGAAAAATTAGAAGACTATATTCTGGACCCAAATTTTGGCACTTGGCGCAGTACAGCCACTTTTGTGGCCGACGACCCAACACGTCCCTGGCCTGATGAACCGGAATTTGTCAAAGATTCTGAAACCTTATCAACCACTGTATTCCCCGATATTTTCAACCTGAAAAAAATTTACCTGACAGACTTTCCTGAGTCTCAGGATGAATCCAAATACGGTGTTAAAAAACCAGCCGCCACAGAAGCCATTCACAGCGCACTAACTGAAGGCACTGTTCTGATCAATTACATCGGCCACGGCGGCCCGGACCAATGGGCCCAGGAAGATGCTTTTTCTTCGGAAGAGTTACCCAATATCGTCAATCTGAGAAAATTACCACTTTGGATTGCAGGCACCTGTACCTGGGGTAAATATGATGATGTACTCAATGATTGCATGCCCGAAAAGCTGGTGACCATGAAAGCTGACGGCGGCATTGCCTGCATCGGAGCTTCGAGGCCGACAGTGAACAGCAACAATGTTCTGCTACTCCAAAAAATATTCACCTACTGGTTCAGCAATAACAGAATTAATAAAATCAGAACAGGTGACTTGCTGAAAAATTTTGTTGTCGGCTCCTTTCACAATAATGCCAAATATGTTCTTTTCGGTGATCCTGCAATGTACCTGGCTTTACCCTATGAAACCGGTGAATTTTCCGCTTTGGAAAATGACACACTGAAAGCCTTGCAAAATGTTCAGATAGAAGGCAGTTCAAGTATTGAAAATTTCACCGGGAAAGCCCTCATATCCCTATTTGACAGTAAACAAAGTGTCACAAGATTTTACAATCCCATGAACCCCAGCGAAGAACGATCCATTTCCTATAAACTTCCCGGCGATGTCCTTTTTAAGGGCAATATCACGGTTGAAAACGGCCTGTTCAAATCCTCATTCTTTGTTCCCAAAGACCTGAACTACAGCAAGGATTACGGTAAATTGCACATCTATGGCTGGAATGATGAAGCACAAACCGATTTCGTGGGTGTTTACAACTCAATTTTATTTTCAGGATCGGAAAATATCGCTGATTCCACAGGTCCCAAAATAACCCTGCTTAAAAACAATGAACTCTTTTCTGACGGAGGAACAGTCCAGGGAAACGACCTTCTTGCCCTGCGTATCAGTGATGAACACGGCATCAACCTTACCGGAAAAATGGGCCACACAATTTCCCTGGAATTTAATGAAAACAATGACCTTCAGGACTTGACATCAGCCTTTTCTTATGACGAGGGCAGCGATACTGTAGGAACCATCATCATTCCATTACCGGAAAGGATTGAGCCGGGCGAACATTATATCAAGGCAAAGGCCTGGGACAATGCCAACAACAGTACAGCCATGAATTTCAGTTTTTCCTATTCAAAATCAGTATCTTTTCAATTGTCACATCTCTTCAATTACCCCAATCCTTTCAAAAACGAAACCCAATTTACTTTTTTCACCTCTGAAGTATGTGATTATTCCATTACGATTTACACTGTATCTGGTTTGAAAATAAAAGAATTTAAAAACCAGTTGAGTGAACCGAATGGCTATAACCAGATATATTGGGATGGAACAGACGATTTTGGTGATCCCATGGCCAGGGGAACCTATGTCTTTAAAATTCTGGCAAAATCCATTGCCACAGGCAAAAAAGATTCCTTTATCGGAAAAATGGTCAAAAACTAGGAGCACTCATGGACTGGACATCACAAAAAATTATTCTGGCTTCCCAATCTCCCCGTCGTCAGGAAATCCTCGAAATGGTTGGATTAAAATTTACTGTTCAAAAATCAGAATATGAAGAAGACCGAATTATTGATAAAACACCAATGGAATTGGTCGAAACCCACGCTATCGAAAAAGCAAAAGACGTCGCAACAACAAAAAAACAGGGGCTGGTGATCGGATCAGATACCATTGTCGTCATCGATCATGAAATTCTGGAAAAGCCCCAAAACAAATCCCACGCTTTCGACATGCTGAAAAAATTAAGTGGCCGGACCCATGAGGTACAGACCGGTGTTGCAGTTATCAATGCCGTTAACAGCAAAACCCTCTCTTTTGTGGAAATTACCGAAGTAACCTTCTTCCCTCTCTCTGATGATATGATCAATCATTATTTAAAAAATTATGAATATGCTGATAAAGCCGGTTCCTATGCCATTCAGGATTATAGCGGACTGTTTGTGGAAAAAATCCACGGCTGTTTTTATAATGTGGTGGGTTTTCCCGTCGCCAGATTTTTCAATTTTTTGAATAAAAATCAGCATAAATTATTATAATTCAAAGTTTATATTGAATTATTGAAGTAACCTCTTCTAAATTTCAAGGCAACTAAAAACTAATTTTAAATCGTTGGGTAGGGTATGTTTTACAAAGAACTTCAGGAAAAAAGAAAAGCCTTGGGATTGACACTTGAACAGGTTTCCCAAAAAATTAAAATCAGCATTGATAATCTCAAAAATATTGAAAAGGGTGATTTTACACAATTGCCAGACCTTTATATTCGATTATTTGTCAAGACCTATGCCCAGGAACTCGGTTTTGACCCCTTGGAATATTTAAAAAAATATGAAGATTTTTCAGGATCAAAAAAACATGATGTTATGCAAAATTACCCTGAAAAAACTGATGAAAAAACGCCTTTAAACATCAACTCTTCTTTCAGCCAGATGAGTGATCGGAGCAAACTGATTACCTTCATGGTTATATTAATCCTGCTGGTCTTTGTCATTATTATTCTGAAACAGGTTCTATCGGAAAATGATGCAAAAACAGTCAACTCTCTCCAACAACAATTAACAGAGATGGATTCTCTTCAAACCACCTTCAACAGCATTGATGCTGAAATGGCCCAGGAAGAAGATCTCGACACCCAGCAAAAACCAATGAGTGAGGGTAAACCCGTTAATTCGGAACCGGAAAATAATGCATCAACAGTTGCAGACAGCAACACACAATTAAAACTGAATATCGAAATAAACGACACCTGCTGGGTCAAAATCGTACTGGACCAAAAGGACACCTCAGAAGCCCTCTTCAGACCGGGAGCAACTCGTGAATGGACTGCCTTCGAAGTTTTTGACCTACGCGTCGGACGCCCGGAAGTGGTTAGCCTCTATTTAAACGGTACAAAACTGGATAGCGTGGATTACGGCGTTGCACCCGCCAGACTTGTAATAACCAAGGATGGAATAATCAACCGCTAATTTTCAAAATCTTTTCAAAAACCTCATCTTTTCATCCAAGAACTGATTTTTCCAAAAACTGAACTGCCATTTGGTGGATTCAGTGTCATTCTATCTAAAAATTCTAAATTCACGGTTTTTTCCCCTCGCCGCATAACCACCGATAAAAATAACTCACAGAAATAACTTGACAAAGAGCCCTGAAAGCCATAATATTGTGGTAAGAATTCACATGAATTCCCATAATATCCCATAAAAAACCTAATTTGACATGAATAATAATTTTTCCGACAATTTCCTGCACAAACTCGATACAAAAAATCGAGTGAGTATTCCCGCTGCCTATCGCCAGTGGACCGATGAGGAGCAGGTGGAATTCGTAATGTCAAAAGGTCCAGACACCTGCATTGTGGTATATCCGGCACCGGAATGGGATGAGTTCATTGGCAATTTAACGGCCAAGCTACGGAAAACAAACAGAAATCAACGTGCTTATTTACGGAAATACACCCATGATGCATCAAGAGTCAAATGTGATAAACAGGGCCGCATGCTGGTACCCCAAAAACTATTGGACTTCGCCCAGATCAAAGACAACGTAAAAATAGTCGGTATGGGCGATACTTTTGAATTATGGAGTGAGGAAATTTTTAACCAGGACGAACTCAATCACATTCCAATCGATGATGATTTTTTTGCAGAGATTGAAGCGAATCTCTAAAAAGAGGGCAATTGAATGAAATTTATCCATGTACCGGTACTCTTACATGAATGCATGAATTATCTAATTACCGATAAATCTGGTATTTATGTAGACTGTACACTGGGCACCGGGGGCCACTTTTCACAGATTGCAATGGAAACCCATTCAAATGCCGTACTGATTGGATTTGATGCAGACCCCAAGGCTATTCAATATTGCCAGGATACCCATAAAATAATCCAGAAACATCTTTACATTAACCAAAACTTTGAGAATATACGAAAATATTGTTTTAGAAACGGTTATATCAAAGTTGACGGAATATTGATGGACCTGGGAATGTCTTCTTTTGCCCTTGAAGATAATGACAGGGGACTGGCTTTTCGACACAACGGCCCTTTGGATATGAGATTTTCTCCTGACATTGTACAATCGGCAGCAGATTTTGTAAATAATGCGGATATCAATGAAATTCGCCGGGTGCTTTGGGAATACGGAGAAGAAAAAGCCTCTGCAAAAATCGCACGTGAAATTGAAAAAATCCGTTCGCAGAAACCGATAAAAACCACAGAAGATTTGGCCAATATTGTCAAAAAATTTAACCCGGAAAGATTTCACAACAAAGCCCTGAGCCGTGTTTTTCAGGCCCTTCGTATTCACATTAACCGGGAATTGGAGGTATTGCAAATCGCCCTGGAGCAAACCACCATGATGTTGAAGCCCGCAGGCAGACTGGCAATCATTTCCTATCATAGCCTGGAAGACCGGATTATAAAAAATTTCATCAAAGACAAAACCACCGACTGTATTTGTCCGCCTGAATTACCGATTTGCGCCTGCAGCCACAAAGCAGTCATGAAAAATCTCACCAGAAAACCTGTTTTACCGTCAGACGAAGAGATAAAGACCAACAACCGTTCCCGCAGTGCAAAGCTGCGTGTCGTGGAGATGTTATGAGCCGAAACTTCAAACTTCTTTTTCTGGGGTTATTGATCATCGCTTCCGGATTATTTTATGTCTGGATGAGAAATACAGTCGACATCATGATGAAAAAACTAAGTGAAAAGGAACAGCGGGAAAAAGAACTCATTACAGAAAATCGTGAACTGAAAATTGATATTGAAAGATTATCCCGCTCTGAAAGAATTCAGCATATCGCCCGGGAACAATTAAAGATGGTTGTTCCGGACCCGGAAACCCTGAGTGTCACAATAGAAAAGGGCCAATGAGAGAGACACTATCCCATATTCGAAAAAAAACCAGGTTCATCTCCATTTTTATGGTCATTTTTTGGTGCCTGATCGTGCTGCGGCTTTTTTCAATTCAGATACAGAACAGTGGAACCTACCGAAATTATTCTCTCAATATGTCACACAAACAAAAAGAGATCAAAGCCCAGCGGGGTATCATAACCGATCGCAAAGGTCGAGGGTTGGCTATCAATGTGAAACGGTATTCAATCGGCGTGCACCCTAAAGAAATAACCGACAAAAATGAATTGGCTTTAATCCTTTCAAAATATTTAAATGTAAAACCCACCGATCTTATCAACAAATTCAATACCTCAAAAAACTTTGTTTTCATCGACCGAGATATATCATCCGCCACAGCTGATTCTATTAAAAAACATATACCCTGTTTAAAGGCCCTGGAACTGGAAGAAAATATCAGACGACAATATCCTTATAATGACCTCGCCGGACAAACGCTTGGGTTCACCAGTGTGGACAATATTGGAATTGAAGGCCTAGAAAAATTTTTTGATGACAAACTATCTGGCGAAGCGGGATTTCAGACTTTTTTTATGACGGGAACCGGACAATATGAAACCCGTCCGAACCTCCCCTGCCGGGAACCTGAGAACGGTAATAATATTACCCTGACACTGGATATTGAGTATCAAAACATTTTACATGAAGAAATTGTGGCCGCTCATAAAAAAACACAGGCAGACAAAGCCATGGGGATACTGATGGATCCCAACACCGGAGATATTCTGGCCATGGCCTCTTCTCCGACCATTGATCCCAACAATTACCAAAATTACCCGGCAGAAAACCGAAAAAATATTCCACTCACCGATGTCTTTGAGCCAGGGTCCACTTTTAAGATATTTACCGCCGCCGCTGCACTGGAAGAAAGCATTATATTTCCTGAAGATACCATTGAAACTCACCAGGGCTTCATCATCATTCAGACTGAAAAAATCAGGGACCATGAAACCCTGCCGGATATGAGTTTTGCCGATGTTATCAGGCATTCCAGCAATGTCGGTACAATCCGGATAGCGCAAAAATTAGGCACTCCAACTCTTTACCATTATGTTCGTAAATTCGGTTTTGACACAAAGACAGGAATACTGTTGCCGGGTGAAGTCCAGGGTATCATGAAAGATATTGACGGCTGGACGCCCCTTCGCAGCGCCCAGATATCCATGGGACAGGGTATTGCCTGCACTGCTCTGCAACTGGTCTGTGGATATGCAGCCGTGGCCAATGGCGGAATTTTATTAAAGCCACAGATCGTCCGTTCCATTTCAGAACCAAAGGGCAATATTGTCTTCACCGGCAGGACACAAAAATTACGACGAGTCATTTCGGAAGAAACAGCCCGAACATTACGGGGACTTTTGCTCAACACCGTGGAAGCCGGGACCGGCTTCAAAGCAAAAGTCAACGGCATGGACATCGCCGGAAAAACCGGCACTTCACAAAAAACCACTCCTGAAGGCGGATATAGCAGAAAAGATTATATAGCCTCCTTTGTGGGATTTTTCCCGGCAGACAAGCCGAAACTCCTTTGCGCTGTCATTGTAGACAATCCAAGAGGCGGTAGCTATTATGGAAGTTCTGTTTCAGCACCAGTGGTCAAGAACGTGTTCAAAAGAATCGTTAATCTTTCAGAAGATTTTTTCTTTGAAGAAACATCTGAGATTCAATACGCAGAGAGTCCTCATTCCGGTACGCCCAGACTTTTTATAAATAAAAATATAGATGATTTTAATGGGACCTTTACAATGCCGGACCTGAAGGGCATGAGTGCCGCCAAAGTCATTCAGTTATGTAATTCACGGGGGCTTAAACCAATATTGGAAGGTTCCGGAAAAGTTATTGAACAAGAACCGCGTAAAGGTAAAATCGTTAATACCGGAGAACTTTGCAAGGTCAAACTATCTACAGAAGGATGACAATTGAAACTGAACATACAACAAATAGAATCAATCAGTTATGGTAAACTGCTGAATTTACCCGATACTTTTGACTCATCGGCTGTAATCGACAGCCGAAAACTGGAACCCGGGATGTTGTTTTGCGCCCTGAGAGGTGAGCATGTCGACGGTCATGAATATGTCTTGGCGGCATTTGAAAAAAAACCGGCCTTTTGTATTGTCGAAAAAACCTGGTACAACAGCAACAAAATAAGTTTATTCGGAAAACCAATCTGGGTGGTTGAAAATAGTGAAAAAGCTTTACAATTACTGGCTGCCAAAGTACGTGAAATCAGCGATATTCCCCTGCTTGCCCTGACCGGCACCAATGGAAAAACCAGTACCCGTTCAATGATCGTCTCTGTACTCAATCAAAACTATCATGTTTTATCCACTATGGGTAACTTAAATAATCACCTGGGCTTACCACTTTCAATTCTACAAATCCAGGAGCATCATGATTTTGCAGTAATGGAAATGGGGACCAACCATTTCGGAGAAATTGAATTTCTCTGCCAAATTGCCAAACCCAATTTTGGCCTTATCACAAATATCGGACGGGGACATACTGAATTTTTAGAAAGTCCGGAAGGCGTTGCCAGGGCCAAAGAAGAATTATTCAGGGCCCTGCCACGCGAAGGAACAATTTTTCTCAATGCCGATGATAAATATATTTCAAAAATGAATTACAAAGTACGCAACCTTATTCGCTACGGTATGAATTCCGACGATGTGGCGTACCATGGTACAATTGTCGCCACAGATTTTATAGGGCGGTCAACCCTCAATGTCAATAATCAAATCGAGATTAATGTCCCAATACCGGGAAAATACCAGGCTTTCAATGCCCTGGCCGCTGTTGCTGTCGGGCATCGTTTCGGTGTTTCTCTTGAAAAAATTAAAGAAGCCATTGAAAATCACAGCGGTGTTGGCAATCGTTTGGGATTCAGGGTAAACCGATATAAAATCCTGGATGATACCTACAACGCTAATCCGGAATCCACACTGGCTGCCATAGATACCCTTTCAGGTATTCAGACAGTGGCGAAAAAATACTTTGTGCTGGGCGACATGTTGGAATTAGGTGAAAAGAAAGAAAGTTACCATCGGGAAATGGGAACAGCAGTTGCCGGCACGGACATCAATTTTTTTCTGACACTGGGGCCCTTGGCATTTTATGCAGGTGAAGCAGCAGAGGCAACAGGTCATTGCAATTGGCGCCATTTTACTACAAAAATAGACATGATCAATTATCTGAAAACCCATTTGACCCAAGACGATATGGTTCTGATAAAAGGTTCAAGAGGTTCCAGAATGGAAGAAATCCTAGAGGGTTTGGAGAGCTAAATGTTTTACCATTTTTTATATCCGCTGAAAGAGTTCTTTTCAGCCTTTAATATTTTCCAGTACATCACCTTTCGTTCCGCCGGAGCAGCCATAACATCAATGATTTTGAGTTTCTTTATTGGACCCATGGTCATTAATAAACTAAAAATGATGCAAATTGGAGAATTGATCAGGATCGATGGCCCCAAAAGCCATCTATCCAAAAAAGGCACTCCCACCATGGGCGGAATCATTATTGTTTTTTCTACTCTTTTCCCGGTGCTGTTATGGGCTGACCTGACCAATATTTATATTCAGATTATGCTATTTTCAACCCTTTGGATGAGTGGGATCGGATTTATTGATGATTATCTCAAAGTAATCAAAAAATACAAAAAAGGATTGATTGCCAAATATAAAATGGCCGGCCAGATTTCCCTTGGATTAATCATGGGTGCGATCATCTTTCTGCATCCTCATTTCAAAGAAATCAATACGTTGATATCCATTCCCTTCCTTCGCAATGTGGAATTGGATTTGGGATTGTTTTACATACCATTTGTGATTTTTGTGGTCACTGGCACCTCAAACGCCGTCAACCTGACTGATGGACTTGACGGGCTTGCCGCCGGATTGATGGGTATTGCCATCATGGCCATGGCTATGGTCAGTTATATGTCTGGCCGTGTGGATTTCAGCCAATACCTTCATACCCTTTATTTACCGGGAGCCGGCGAACTGACTATCTATTGTCTGGCCGCAGTGGGTGGTTTATTGGGTTTTCTTTGGTACAATAGCCACCCGGCCCAAGTATTTATGGGTGACACCGGTTCCCTGGGCATGGGCGGGGCACTCGGCACCCTGGCAATTTTACTGAGAAAAGAAATCCTTTTTGCACTGCTGGGGGGCGTTTTTGTGGCTGAAGCCCTTTCAGTGATGATTCAGGTGGGATATTTTCGATATACAAAGAAAAAATATGGCGAGGGACGCCGGATATTCAGAATGGCGCCTTTGCATCATCATTATGAAATGAAAGGAACAAAAGAAACAAAAATCGTAATCAGATTTTGGATCATTGGAATCCTTTTAGCGCTTCTGAGTTTAAGCAGTTTCAAAATATTATGATCAATATCAAAAACAACAAAAATCAAAAAATGGCCCGTCTGTTGGCCGGAATAACAGGATTTTACACCCTGGGGCAGGCGGCAAAACTAGGTGGCATGATTTCTCCTTCCGATAATTACACCCTGTCGTTAGTGGAATCTCTGACAGATATGGAAAAAAAACAGAGCCTCAGTATCTTTTGTCCCAAAAAGAACCCGCTCAATTTGCAGGACCTCGATTGGAACTTCCCGGAGGATAATTCTCTGATTTTTGAATTTAAAAACACAGAAATTGGTGTTTATATTGCTATCAATGAATTCCCCGGCCATGATATCAAAATTTATCTGGAAATGCTGGTTGGAGTTGTTTTATGGAAACTGGATTATTTTGGCCCGCACCAGATCCATCACATCAATACAATTGGAGCTGCCTGATGTCTCTGTTCAGTAAAAAACATGATACGATTTTTCTCTACGCAGTGTTGATACTGGTCGCCATGGGAATTATTTTTCAGTTTAGTGCCAGTTCCAAAATCAATGTCAGCTCGGAGCAATATTATAATCCGAACCACTTTTTAATAAACCATCTTGTACGACTTGCAGTCGCAATTTTGATAGCCCTGCCCTTTTATTTTATTCATTACAAAAAATTAAAAAAATACACGCCCTATCTTTTATTCATCACCCTGGGGCTTCTGATTTTTGCCCTCATCTATAACAAAATGCACCCTCATCCAACCGGAACAGCCCGTTGGATAACAATCGGGCCAATGACAATTCAGCCGTCCGAATTTGCCAAATTGGCCCTGATTTTTTTTATTGCTGCTTTCTATGAAGATTTTCAAAACAATCTCAATAGTTTTGCATTCGGCTTCCTTCCTGTCATCATTGTGGCTGTGATTTATTTCTTCCTGATTGTAGCCGGTAAAGATTTCAGCACGGCCGGCGTTACCATTCTGATTGCCGGAATTGTATTGATTGCCGGAGGTGCAAAATTTCGACATTGGGTATGGGGAATTGTCCTTTTTGCCCTGAGTTCAATCGGGGCAATCATTATCCGCCCCTATCGAATCACAAGAATAAAACAATATTTACATATTCTCAAGGGAGATATTCCAATAAAAGAAATGCCCTATCAGATTCGTCATTCGCTGGTGAGTTTGGGGAATGGACGCCTGATTGGTACCGGACTGGGAGACAGTACTGGGAAAAATGAATTTTTGCCCGAGCCTAACACCGATTTTATTTTTTCTATTGTGGGTGAAGAAACAGGCTTTCTGGGAGCCCTGTTTATTCTGGGCTTATTTTTATTCATTTTCTATCGGGGTCTCAAAATAGCAGAGCGGTCTGATGATATTTTCGGATCTTTACTGGCCTTTGGACTGATCAGCAGTCTATTTGTATACACACTACTCAATATCGGTGTCACCTGTGGACTTCTGCCTGTGACCGGATTACCTTTGCCGTTTATCAGCTATGGCGGGACAGCTGTGCTTTTTAATTCCATTGCCGTGGCCTTATTGCTAAATATATCAAAAGGTAAACTGAATAATGAGAGTATCATAAAAAGCAGGATTATCAATACTCATGCAGAATAAAGAACTAAAAATTTTATTTGCCGGCGGCGGGACAGGAGGACATCTTTACCCAGCTGTCGCTCTCTGCGAAGAATTCAAAAGGCAATTGGGAAATGACAAAGTCCGGGTGCTGTTCATCGGGTCCCATTATGGCATAGAGACACAGATCATTCCAAAATTGGGTTATGATTTTCAGGCATTATGGATTCGCGGCATTCAAAGAGGTTTTTCATGGAATGCAATGAAAATCAATGCTTTGGCGCCTTTCAGAATTGCATCCAGCTTTTTTAAAGCAGTTTCCCTAATCAAAAAATTTAAGCCGGATGCGGCAATTGGTACCGGAGGCTACGCCAGTGGGCCGGCCATTTCGGTAGCCGGAAAATTAAATATTCCGGTTTTTCTTCAGGAGCAAAATGTTTTTCCAGGCGTTACCACCCGCATGCTGGCCAAATACGCACGAACCATTTATGCTTCTTTTGAAGATTCCAAAAACTATTTACAAAATATTAAAGCCCTGGGTACGCCTTTGCGCATTTCACTCAGGCAGCAGGATCAAAAAGAAAGTTTGGAAAAATTTCATTTACAACCTTTCAAAAAGACTATTTTTGTTTTCGGAGGCAGTCAGGGTTCTCGGGCCATTAATGAATTTTTATATGATAATATTGAGCAGATCATTCAAAAAACCAATGTCCAGTTCCTTTGGCAAACGGGACAAAATGATTGTGAGAAGGTAAAGGAAAGGTACGGAGATCATCCCTCCATTCACATAGAACCCTTTATCTATGAGATGGATTTTGCCTATTCAGCTTCCGATCTGGTGATCAGCCGTTCCGGAGCTTTAACCCTAGCGGAGTTGTGCCTTTTTGGAAAACCATCGATATTGATCCCCTTGCCAACCGCTGCCGGAAACCATCAGGAAATGAATGCCCGATCACTGGAAAAGGTTGGGGCAGCCAAAGTCCTGTTGCAAAGGGACCTTTCAACGGATACTCTCAATTATAGTATTCAGGAAATTTTATTGGATGAAAAAATGAAACAAAAAATGGAAAATTCGGCCAGTGAAAGTGCGAGGCCCGACGCTGCAGAAAAGATAGTAAAGGATATTCTCAGTCAGCTATGACCATCGACAAAAAAAATATTCAATCAAAAATGCAGACAATTGGAAAGATATTCTTTTTCCTGATGGTAGGAGGCGGACTGTATCTGACCTACAACAAAGCCGTAGCGTGGTGTGAATACCGGGATTTTTTTGCTCTTGATTCAGCTATCGTCAAAGGTAACTATCTGGTGGATAGCCAGCACATTCTGGCCACTGGAAATATTCATAAAAAAATGGACCTACTGAAAACTGATTGCAAGGCCATTCGCAACAACCTGGAAACACACCCCTATGTCAAAGCTGCAATTGTCAGCAAGCGATACCCGAATAAACTGGAAATTCTGATTAAAGAACGAACACCCATTGCATATCTAAATGCAGGGACATTGCTTCTGATTGATAAAGAAGGAATTGTACTGCCAATTCCTACTACAAGATTATCCAGCCAGTTGCCTGTTGTCACCCTGGACCCTGATTCTGTCTATCACTTTATGACCGGAGAAAAATTAGCCTCCGAAGCTCTTTTTCCCATTACTGATCTGGTCATAAACACCTATTCCATGTCCCGGGCATTGTTCAATACCATATCAGAGATTCGCTACAATCTGCAAACCGGTGATTTAACCATATATAACAAAGACAACGGAAACCCGGTTTATATGGGTAACCGTGATTTTTCAAAAAAGATGATAATACTGGCAAATTTTCAAAAACTTTTATCAGGAAAAAAACGTTTGCGGGATTATAAATACATCGACTTGAGATGGGAAAAACAAATCGTAGTAAAGGAATTGTAGGATTGGTATGAAGAGAGTTACGGCACTTGATATAGGGTCTTCCTCCATAAAAATGGCCGTTGCGGATATTGACGCCAACTCTGGAATGCCAATGGTGCGTGGTTTCGTTAAACTGCCAGCCAACGGTATCAAATCCGGCATGATTGTCGATATTGAAGCAGCAACTGCTGTAATTTATGAAGCCAGAAAAACTTTAGAAAAATCAATCGATGCTGCCGTAGACAACTGTTTTGTCAGTATCAGCGGTGACCATATCACAGGCATCAACACTTCCGGGCGTATCAATACATCCAAAGAACATACGATTGGTTTGGGTGAGCCTGATAAAATCACAACTGAATCTGTGACCCGGGTTTTGGACCATACACGCGGTTACGGGCTTTCATCAGACAGGGAAATTTTGCATCTCTTCCCCATCGAGTATGTTATTGACGGTCGAAGCGGTATCACGAGACCGGAAGGCATGAGTGGCCGGCGACTGGAGGTCAAAGCCCACTTAACAACCTATGAGTTAACTGCTGTGGAAAATATTACAACTTGCATGGAACAGGCTGGAATTTCTGTCAGCGGACTGGTACTTCATTCGCTGGCATCGGCTTATGGGGTACTGGAACCGGAAGAAAAAAAAAGAGGAGTCATTTTAATAGACATCGGTGCCGGCGTGACAGACATCATTATCTTCCAAAATAATGCGGTCCATTACACAGCAACTATGACTATGGCCGGCGAAATGGTGACCCATGATATCCATTATCTGACAGGCACAACCATTGAAAAAGCAGAAAAAATCAAACTGGAATACGGATATGCTTCAGATGAAGTTATCAAAGATACGGAACTTCTTAAAATCGAAGGCATTGCCGGAAGGAAATCAACACCGATTCAAAACAGGGAACTGGCTACCTACATCAATGCCCGGTTGGTAGAGATATTAACAGAGGCCCAAAAGAAAGCCAGAAATTCAGAAATATTACAGAAAATTGAACCCGTTGTTTGCCTCTGTGGTGGAACTTCCCTGTTGAGAGGATTTGATACAGTAGCTGACCAGGTTTTTTCGACCTCACCTTTGAAACCAAACCTCACACGAATCGGAGTTCCAACCGGTTTTACAAGCAGCCATATGAAAGAATTAACATCACCGGAATATGCCTGTCTGATCGGATTGCTTAAATTTGGTGCCGATCAAAAAGGCAAAGGTATGATATCAACCCTCACACAAAGCGTTGATTTATGGAGCAAATTCACAAAATTTATTAATTCAAGAAGAATAAAAAAGAAATAGTTTACGACGGAGGAACTATGAAATTTGAGTTCGATGAAACAATTGATCAAAGAGCCAGGATAAAAGTCATTGGCGTTGGTGGCGGTGGTGGTAATGCCATTAATCGCATGATCGAATCTGGAATTGACAGGGTTGATTTTATCTCAGTCAATACCGACGCCCAGGACCTGGAGGACAGCAAAGCAAAAACCCGTATTCAGATTGGAAAACAACTGACACGGGGTCTGGGTGCCGGCGGAAAAAACCATGTCGGAGAAAAAGCAGCGGAAGAAAGCCAGCCTGCTATCGTCAATGCCGTCAAAGATGCAGACATGGTCTTCATCACTGCCGGTATGGGTGGAGGAACCGGCACAGGGGCAGCTCCCAAAATTGCCAAAATTGCAAAAGATAACGGTTGCCTGACCGTTGCAATCGTAACCATGCCCTTTGATTTTGAAGGCAAAAAAAGACGAGAAAGAGCAGAACTTGGCGTCCGGGAACTTAAAAAAAATGTTGATACTCTGATTGTTGTGCCCAATCAAAAATTGCTAAAAATCGTTGACCGTGAGACCGGTTTAAAGGAAGCTTTCCGTACTGCAGATTCCATTTTGTATCAGGCTACAAAAGGCATTTCCGATCTGATTAATAACCAAGGACTCATGAATCTGGATTTTGCTGATATTGTCTCCATCATGAAAGACAAAGGTGACGCCATCATGGGCACCGGTGTTGCAACTGGAGACTCCAGGGCCAGCCTGGCTGCACAACTGGCGATATCCAGCCCCCTGCTGGATGAAAAAAGTATTCGCGGCGCTACTGGTATACTCATCAATATTTCCGGCGGTCCGGACGTATCTCTGCTGGAATATGACGAAGCCTGTAAAATCATTACCGATGAAGCGGGTAGTGACGCTGACATTATTGTTGGCGCAATCGAGGATGAACGCTTTAAGGATGAAATCGTCATTACAGTCATTGCAACCGGATTCCCGGATGAAAACAATCATAAGGCTGATGCTGAACTGTTGATCGAAAACCATGAATTCGAAGAAGATACGAATGATCCGATTTTTACTATTCTTAAGGATGACCCTTTTGAAAAAACACATAAAGTCATCATCAAAGAAAAGTCAGAGATAGAAATCAATGAAGTGACTTCTGATCCAACCATCTATTTCAATAATATCACTCCGGTACATCATGATAAAAAGCCCGAAGATGCCAACGAATCCAGGACTCTCCAGTTTACATCAGATCAGGACCACAAAAATCTTGTATCATCCGCAAATTCCTCTCTTGATTTACCGGCAAATCTGACAAAAAACATTGAACCTCCCAAAGAAAAAGTGGTTGATGAAAAACTCAAAAAGGAGGTCCGCCAAATGTCTGGAACAATACCTGTCAAAAAAACTTCCGGCGACCAACAGCCCGTCATCAATGAAAAAGACAGACAAATATCACTCTTTCCGTCAACAGTTCCTACGTGGCTACGGAACAACATGTAAAAATTCTTTCTAAACTCCGTTAAAAAAAAATCCGCTGACTCAATCATCAGCGGATTTTAATTTTAAAAATAAAAAAAGTCCGTTTTTCAAAGAAAAGCGGACTTAAACTCTGCAAATCCAATTTTTTATAAAGCTTTTACGTAATCACCTTTTTTCAAACAAGAACTACAGTATTTCACTTTTTTTGTTCCGCCATTTTCTTCAATGCGAATTGTGTGAAGGTTTACGCTAAAAGAACGTCTTGTCTTTCTATTTGAGTGAGATACATTGTTACCACTCATTGCTTTCTTTCCGCATTTGTCACAAGCTTTAGCCATTTTACCAACTCCTTAAAACCTAATGATTTATTTGTATTTTCTAATTTTCAAAGTCATGCTATCTTACCAACAGCCGCCAAATTTATAATATTTTTCCATTAATACATAATAAAAAATTGTCACAGGACAAAATATCTTCTATATTTTGGTATGAAAATTAGAGCTATCGACATAAAATCACAAGTAATTCTGGCGCCCATGGCAGGATATTCTGACCTTCCTTTTCGCCTGATCTGCAAGGAGATGGGGGCAGGTATAGTTTATTCAGAATTTGTCAGTTCCGAAGGATTGATTCGAGGATCGGAAAAAACTGAATTTTATCTGGTGACAGATGAAAAAGAGCGGCCTTTGGGCATTCAGATTTTTGGCCATGATCCTGTCTCCATGAGCGAATCAGCCCGATATGTAGAGGACAAATTCCATCCGGATATTATAGATATCAATTTCGGCTGTTCGGTCCGCAAAGTGGTGAAAAAGAATGCCGGCTCCGCCTTACTGAAAGATTTATCTTTGCTGGAAAATATCATAAAGCAGGTCGTACGAGCCGTTTCCACACCGGTAACCGGAAAAATCCGTCTGGGCTGGGACCATGACCATTATGTCGGCCTGGAAGTCGCAAAAATATTGGAAGATAATGGAGCTGAAGCCATTACTGTTCATGGACGCACAGCCAGTGACGGTTTTGGCAATACCGTTAAAAGGGATTTCATCAAAACCATTAAAGAAAATGTTCGAATTCCCGTCATCGGAAACGGCGACATAATCACCCCTTTTGACGCTGAAAAAATGCTCAATGAAACAGGTTGTGACGCCGTAATGATTGGCCGTGGAGCCATTGGCAATCCATGGCTAATTCAAAATACCTGTCGGCATCTCAAGGGCCTTTCCTTTTCAGAACCGAAAATTGAAGAGAAAATCGATCTATGTGTTCAGCATCTGCAGATGGAAATAGAACATCGTGGAGAGGAATTCGCCAACAAAATCATGCGAAAATTCTATGGCGGGTATTTTAAAGGATTCGAAGGAGCATCAAGACTTCGCCATGCTCTTGTCACCACAAAAACCATTGCGGAATCTCTGGCAATTCTCAAAGGTTTTCGAAATCATTGCAATTGAGTTTCTGGTTGAAACCTGATTGTATCATTTTATTTGACAGAATTTACCTATTCATCAATTTCAGTAAATTCGGCATCTTCTATCTTTGATTTATCAATTTTGAGTTTATTTACTGGTTTGGCCGGATTTGAATTCCGGGGCCTGTCAGCGTCCGATATTTTGGGCCAGTATTTGACAATCATTCTCCATAAATACCTGAATAAAATGATAAGGAGAATAAACTGTAAAAGTAGTTTTATCATTTTTCCTTTCCTTCGGGGTTGTAATAAACCGTACCACTAATGGGTTTTCGAATGACATTGACCAATTCATCGAGGTCCTCCCGATTATTAACAAAATCAATTTCATTGGTATTGATAATAATCAGGGGCGTTTTGTTGTAACGAAAGAAATATTCATTGTAAATCTGATTGAGGGATTCAATATATTCCCTTGAAATATCTTTTTCATAATCACGACCTCTTTTCCCGATATTGGTCAACAGACGGTCGGTCTTTGCCTGTAAGTAGACGATTAAGTCAGGTTTTGTCAGTTCTTTTTCAAGTAGAGAGGCAATTTTATCATAAAGCACCAGTTCCTTGTCACTGAGGTTGAGATTGGCAAAGAGGCGGTCTTTTTCAAACATATAATCACTGATAATCATATTATGAAAAAGGTCAACCTGTTTTAATTCCAGTTGTTGTTTGTAACGGCTTAACAGGAAAAACATTTGGGCCTGAAAAGCATATCTTTCGGGATCTTGATAAAAATCGCTCAAAAATGGGTTTTCTTCGAATTGTTCCAATACCAACTTCGCCTTTAATCTATCGGTCAGAAGTTTAGCAAAACTTGTTTTTCCTGCTCCGATAACACCTTCAATGGCGATATAATATAAATTCTTCATTAATACTCCCGTTTATTTTTTTTCAGGCTGCTGATATCAAGGTTGGCAATCTTTTCGATTTTACTATCATCCTTGCATTCTTGCAACAATAATTCAATGGTTTTCCCGGTTTTGCTGCATTTAAAATTTTTGTTAAGTTCATACATAGGTTTCAAGACAAACATTCTTTCGTATATTCGGGAATGGGGTATTTCCAGGTTGTTTGTCTCAACCACTATATCTTCAAAGAATTCGATATCCAGGTCAATCAGTCTGGGTCCATTTTTTTCCACCTTAAAATCCCGTCCCATCTGCTTTTCTATCTCTTTTAATTTTTGCAATAAAACAACCGGATCAAGTTCGGTTTTTATTTCTGCAACAGCATTATAAAAATAATCCTGCTCATAGTAATATAGAGGTTCTGTTTCAAAAATGGATGAAACTCCGGTCAGTTCAGTGGTCTGAATATGGTCAATGTGCTGCAAGGCTAATTTTATATTATCCAACTTATTGCCCACATTTGTTCCGATTCCGATATAGGCTTTTGACATTAAATCATTTCCTCTTTGGTCCGGGTAATCTCAACTTCAACGGTATCCACCACACCATGAAGCGGTACATTGGGCTTTCTCAACCGAATGGTCACTTTAGAAAGCCGATAAGCAGAAAAAATTTCCTTTAGAATTTTTCCGGCCAGGGCTTCAATCAGATGGTATTTAGATTCTGTGACAATATTTTTTACCAATCTGTAAATATCGACATAGTTTATAGTGTTCTGAATATCGTCGGTCTCTATGGCTTTGTTTAAATTGGTATACAAATCCAAATCGACTTCAAATTTTCCACCGAGCTCTTTTTCTTCCCTGGCTGTACCGTGATAGCCATAGAAGACCATATTTTTGATTTTTATTGTGCCCATGATTCACTTTCAATTTTGAGATAATTTATTCAAGTGATCTCTTATAATCAAGTTGAAGCCAAGAGTGGAAGATTAAAAAGAAAAGGCCCCGGATAACCAGGGCCTTTTGAAAAAAATAAATAAACTTTTAAAATTACATCATTCCATGCATTCCGCCGCCCATACCACCAGGCATTCCGGCCATATTGTCTTTTTCTTCCTCTATGTCAGAAATTACAGCTTCTGTCGTGAGAAGAAGTCCGGCAATGCTGGTTGCATTTTCAATGGCGATTCGGGTAACTTTTTTGGGATCAACTATACCTTTTTCAACCAAATCGCAATATTTATCAGCAAAAGCATCATATCCGAAGTTTCCTTTTCCTTCTTTTACTTTCATTGCCACAATGGAAGGTTCCATACCGGCATTTCTGGCAATTTGTCTGAGTGGTTCTTCAATCGCATGTTTGATGATTTCAACACCGACTGCTTTGTCGCCATCCAGTTTCAGTTTTTCAAGATTGGGCAAACATCTGATAAGTGCTGTACCACCACCAGGAACGATACCTTCTTCGACAGCCGCACGGGTTGCATGAAGTGCATCTTCTACTCTGGCTTTTTTCTCTTTCATTTCCACTTCTGTGGATGCGCCAACTTCAAGAACGGCGACACCGCCGGATAGTTTAGCTAAACGTTCTTGTAATTTTTCTTTATCGTAATCTGAGGTTGTGTTTTCAATCTGGGCTTTAATCTGGGAAATTCTGGCTTTAATATTGTCAGAATCGCCAGCACCTTCTACGATTGTTGTGTTGTCTTTGTCAATTCTTACTTTTTTTGCATTTCCCAGGTATTCAAGAGTTGCATTTTCCAGCTTATATCCTCTGTCTTCAGAAATGACTGTACCGCCGGTTAAAACAGCGATATCTTCCAACATCTCTTTTCTTCTGTCGCCAAAACCAGGAGCTTTGACAGCAACGACTTTCAGGGTGCCACGCAGTTTATTGACCACTAAAGTGGCCAGTGCTTCGCCTTCAACATCTTCGGCAATAATCAGAAGCGCTTTGTTCATCTGTGATGTTTTTTCAAGGATGGGCAGCAGTTCTTTCATACTCCCAATTTTTTTATCATGGATCAATAGAAACGGATTATCCAGTTCTGCGATCATATTGTCAGAATCTGTGATAAAATAAGGAGAGAGGTAACCGCGGTCAAACTGCATACCTTCCACAACCCTGAGGCCGGTTTCAGTACCTTTGGCTTCTTCTACTGTAATGACACCGTCTTTGCCAACTTTATCCATGGCATCGGCAATGAGATCGCCAATCACTCGGTCATTGTTGGCAGAAATGGCACCTACCTGAGCAATTTCTTCTTTATTGGACACAATCTTTGTCATACTGTTCAAAGATTCAACGATATTTTCCTTGGCGGCATCAATACCTCTTTTGATCTCCATTGGGTCTGCACCGGCTGTGACATTTTTTATTCCTTCTGCAATGATTGCTTGGGCCAGGACAGTGGCAGTTGTTGTTCCGTCTCCGGCGATGTCAGAGGTTTTTGATGCTACTTCTTTAACCATTTGCGCACCAATATTTTCTCTTTTATCTTTCAGTTCGATTTCTTTAGCAACGGTAACACCGTCTTTTGTAATAGTTGGGGCGCCATAACTTTTTTCAATCACAACATTTCTGCCTTTGGGACCCAGTGTAACTTTTACAGCGTTGGCAAGTTTATCAACACCTGCTTTCAGATCGTTTCTTGCTTCCAGATTGTATTTAATTTCTTTAGCCATTGTTCATTTTCTCCTTATTAAAGAACTGCCATAATATCATTTTCATTCATTATCAGATACTCAACACCATCATAAGTGATTTCGGTACCAGCATATTTTCCATACAAAACTTTATCGCCGACTTTTAATTCCATCGGTGAGCGTTCTCCATCACTTTTTAATTTTCCAGCTCCCACAGCCACAACTTCGCCCTGATGTGGTTTTTCTTTAGCTGTATCAGGCAGAATGATGCCTCCTGAAGTTTTTTCCTCTGCGGTTGCAGGTTTTACAACTACTCTGTCGCCTAATGGTTTAAGTTTCATAGAAACTCCTTTCACTTTTTTAAACTTTTTAAATTTATCCATAATATAAAATTTTTACGCGCCCGCTTTTTACAAAGGACATGCCACGGGACAAATAAGTCAAAAAGGCATACTTTTTGTTTATTTGGCAATTGATCAATAAAATTCCTTAAATTTCGAAAAGTAAAATAAAAAAGAGAACCCAATGATACCCAAACGAAATATTCTCAGAGCCATAAAAAAATCCATTCACCAGCCAGTTTATGCACTTGAAAACCTGATCAAAAGATTTCAGGCCCAATGGTATTACTGGTTTGCAAAGGGCAAAAGTCCTATGCCGGAAACCCTATCAATTTTCATTACTTACCGCTGTAACCTGCAGTGTAAAATGTGTGGTCAATGGGGAGAAAAAGGCATTTTTAAAACCTTTGACAAAAGTACCCTGCAACACCAACTCAGTATCGATGAAATTCATAATATAATTTCTGATGTCAAATCTGCCAGAATCAATATCACTCTTTTCGGTGGTGAGCCCTTAATCAATCCCGATATTATCAGGATTATCCAAATCATTAAAAAGGCCGGTTTGCGTTGTAACCTTATAACCAATGGTACCCTCATTCATCGATATGCGAATGAACTGGTTGAATCAGGATTGGATGAGATAATATTTTCACTGGATGGGCCGGAACTGGTTCATGATGAAATCAGAGGTATTCCGGGTACTTACCAAAATGCTTTGAAAGGGTTTCAAAAATTATCAGAAATAAAAAAAAACAAAAACAGCCAAAAGCCCCTAATCAATATCAACTCCACCATTTTTGAAAGTAATTATCAAATATTTCAAGATACAATTGAAGCATCCCGGCCTTTTAATCCTGACAATCTGACTTTTCATCATCTGCTTTTTTTAGATAATCAGAGAATACCAAAATTCCAGGAATTTTTTCAATCAAAATTTGCTCAAAACCCAACAGACTGGCAGGGCTTCGGATGTGATCAAATACCTTCCATTGATCCCCAAATAATCATAAACCAGATGAAAAAATTAAGTAAAATTAGATATCCTTTTAACATTAGTTTCTATCCGAATTTTAATGATGAGGATATCATTAACTGGTATTCCAATTTCAGTTTTAGATCTCAAAGTTATAAAAACCGGTGTAAAAGTTTATGGATGACAGCATATATTTTCCCTGACGGGAATGTGAGGCCTTATCACACTATGAATTATAATATTGGCAATATTAGACATAATAGATTTAGTGAAATTTGGAACAATGAAAAATATCAGAATTACAGAAAGTATATAATAAAGCATAAATCCTTCGAAATTTGTTCTAAAGGTTGCACAGAATTTTTCCGATATTAAATTAGTTTATAATTGATAATCAAAAGTCGAATAATTAAATTGTTAACAACCTATTAGGAAATAAAATCATGAAAAAAATATTAATCGTAGATGATGATTATGAAATCAGAGAGATTCTCGCCACTTATCTTTCCGAAAACAATTTTGATACTGAAACAGCTGAAAATCTGAAGACAGCAGGTCTGAAACTGGCCAGTTTTAAACCAGATTTGATTCTTTTAGATATGAACCTTCCCGATGGTGCCGGCAATGACTTCCTACGCGAAATGAACAAAAAAAATATTTCTATACCCGTCATAATGGTTACCGGAATCACCGAAAAAGACATTGCCCTTGAATCCATTAAACTGGGGGCCACCGATTATATTACCAAACCCATTGACCTTGATTACTTATCCACCAGTGTAATATCCAAACTGATGACCATATTATAGAATAATTTTGTGCGACCAATGAAGCTATTTAATAAAAATAAAATATTTTTATCCTTCATTTTGCTATTTTTAGCCTGCCCATTGATTCTCTATTGCAATGACATTGATTATGTCCTTCGCAGTGGCGATAAAATTCAACTCACTTACATTGATATTGACCAAAATCAAAATTTAATTGAAAAAACTGACATTTTTACATTGCGGAGGGATGGTACGATCAGTCATGCAATACTGGGTAATTTAAAAATCTCGGACTTAACGGCCAATGAGGCTGAAGCCCTCTTATTCAGGGAAATGGAAAAGTATTTCACTAACCCTTCTCTCTCGATAATCCTGCTTGAAAAAAATTCGATTAACGTCCTGCTATATGGTGCCGTCAATAATAGTGGAATTATCAAAACCACGCCCAAAATCAGAATTGTGGAATTTTTGTTGTCTGAGGGTAAATTAAAAAGTGAAGCCGATCTGACAAATATTCAAATTATCAAAGATAACGGAGAGAAATATCTGTTTAATCTACCCAATTATTTGTATAAAAATGAAACTGAAAACAATATTTCACTGGACAATGGCGACAAGGTCATCATTCCCTCCTATGCGGACCGAAACTTTACAAACATTGTATCCGACGACTATATTTTAAAATTTGGCAACACCCTGAAGGTCTCCATCTATGAAAATTCTGAAGGATTAAACGCAGAAAAAAATACCGATGTATTGACCCTTGACAATGAGGGTTATGTTTATCACAACATGATTGGAAAAATGCACATAGGCGGCATGACAATTCTGGCCGCCGAGCAATTGGTCCAGACGATGGCGGCAACATATATCAAGGACCCCGTAGCACAGATCAATCTCGTTTCTGTCAACACCCGCAATGTTTACATTTTCGGAGAGGTCAAGAATCCGGGATATCACCCTTTACAGGGCTCCGTTCGCCTTGCAGAATTCATAGCAAAATCAGCCGGAGGAATGAAAGACGATGCCAATATCAAAAAAATCCAGGTAACCCGAAAAGATGGCGCTAAGCACCTTTTTAATTTTGAAGATTTTTTATTTGAGCGAAAGGACAATGGCAATATACTTCTGGAAGATGGTGACAGAATAATCGTACCATCTAAAAACATCGGTCTCAGTTACAGAATAGCCAATGCCTTTAGACGTTACTATTGGATTTTACAATTTTTAACCACAACCATTTCGTTGTACATACTGATTGAAACCGTGAAATGACCCAATACGAATTAAATTTCAATGATTACTGGCGAATCATCAAAAAGAAAAAATGGCTTATTCTTTTCACGGCTTTCATGTTGACATTTTTTAGCATGCTTTTTACAATTTTGAACAAACCTACGCCGGTATATGAAGCAAAATCCAGCATTCGCATCGAAAAAAATACCTCCCTAACAGGTCTCTACATGGAAAGTGTCTCATGGAATTACGGTGATGATCTCGCTACCAGAGCAGCCATTATCAAAAGTTATAACATGCTGGAACAAGCTGCGAAACACCTGGGGCTCATCGATTCAAACCTGACAAGTGATGAAATTAAAAACAACAAACAATATTTTAACATAATCGAAAACCTGAAATCCAGTGTGAATACCCAGCAGGAAGGGTATACCAACATCATCAATATTTTGGTCAGAAGCCATCAGCCAACTCTTGCCAGAGATTTGGCAAATGCCCTGGCAATCACCTATCAAAAAGAAAACTACATTCAAAAAAACGCCAGGACCAAAAGTGCCATTAATGCCCTTAAAAAGCAATTAGACCGTTCTGAGTCAGATTATAGAGACGCTGAAAAAGCGCTTCAGGAGTTTCGCCAAAACAATAAATTTATGACCTTGGAAACCAAAGCCAATTTATTGTCTCAGGAAATACTCCAAACTGAAGAAAAAATCAGCGATATTCATGCTGACATCGATCAAATTCAACGAATTCTGGCCAATCAATACAAAAATGATAACAACTTTAAATTTTTATCCCTCAATCTCTTTTTAAATACCAAAAATAATCTTCTTTCCTCACTCCAGAAAGCCCTGGAACAAAACATCCATCAACTGAGCGAACTACAGCAGTATTATACACAGGAACATCCCAAAATAAAAAATGTCAGCGGTCAGATCGAAATACTCAAAAGCAATATCCTGACAGAATTAAAACAGTTCAGCAAAAGTCTGCAGGACCTTAAAGCCCGCAATACTGAAAAACTGGCCCAACTAAACCGGGAATACAATGAAATTCCATACCTCAGCCAGCAGTATGACAATCTGCAAAGAGACCTAGAAACAAGCCGAAATATTTTTGAAAAATTAAAAGTCAATTATCTTCAGTCGCAAGTCAAAGAATCGGAAAACATTCAGGAAGTATTTCTTCTCAAACCAGCCTTTCTGCCCTCAGAGCCAATCAACTCCATTAAATTGACACCGACAACACTAGCAGGTTTCATCATCGGCATTGTGTTTGGCATTATCCTGGCTTTCATATCCGAAACACTGGATACAACTTTTCGCACCATTGACGATATCGAAACAACCCTGGGTACCACTGTCCAGGGCATTATCCCTTTCATCGATATTAATGAAATAAAATCTTCTCTGGTTGGAGAAAATGAAGTCAATGTGAGCCAGGAAGAATTAGAACATCGGGCTCGCCTCATGGCCCATTTTGCGCCCAAATCCACTATCGCAGAATCCTATCGAAGCCTTCGTACCAATATCAATTTTTCCCTCATGGAAAATAAACATAAAACCATAATGGTAACCTCATCTGTAGCCGGCGAAGGCAAAACAACCGTCGCTACAAACCTGGCGCTATCAATGGCACAAACCGGCCTTCGCACTCTCTTGATTGAAACTGATTTGAGAAAGCCACGGGTCTCAAAATCCCTGGGAATCGAAAGAACACCCGGACTTACAGACTATATTCTGAATCGGGAACCGCTGCAGGGTTGCATACGTGACATGAGCGATCTTCTCATGGGAAGTCTCAGTCAAAATGCCATGAAGGAAGATGCCATTCCCGGTATCGAATACCTGAATATTTTACCGGCTGGAAAAATCGAACGAAACCCCTCGGAGATCATAGCCGGAAAAAAAATGGACCAATTAATTGAAACGTTGAAAGAACAATACGACATCATCATTTTCGACTCAGCTCCGGTTATTCAAGCCACCGATGCTGTGGTATTGGCCTCCAAAGTTGATACCAACCTGATTGTCTATTATCAGGGAAAAATTTCCAGAAACACGTTGCGACGCGCAAAAAACCAGTTGGAATTACTCAAATCATCGGTACTCGGTGTTGTAATCAATGGAATGAGGGCCGATATCAGTGCGGACTATATTGACTACAAATACAAATACGATTATCTCTATTCCTATGGCGAAAGTCATGACCTGCTTGAAGAGGTATCACTCTGGAGCCGATTCAAATCCATTTTTATGCGGCCCCAATCCAATGCCCACCTGACCTTCTTTCATCGTCTCAAACTGGCGCCAATGTCCCTGACTTTCCTGGTCATGGTCCTGGTACTGATCGGGGTCATTTTTACCAAAAACCAACATGTGACCAGGGACCTAGACAGCAGTCCAATCCCTGAAAATCAGATACCAACTCAATCAAAAACCCAGCCCCAAAAAGCAGAAAATAACGAAATTTCGGCAACCAATAAAAATCCACAGACCCCAGTTCCGGAAAAGATCAAAGAGTTACAGAAACAATATCAGCTGGAAACCGCAGAAAAGTTAACAACCCAGTCCAGCCAAACCAAGACGAAACTATCAGATGACAAGAAAAAAGAGATGATTAGTGAGGAAATAACAGAACTAAATCTAAATCTCCCCTATACAATACAAATTGATAAATATTCCAGTAAAGTCAAGGCAACCAACCGATTACAGAAATTAAGGGAAGCAGGCCTTTTGGCCTACCTGACACCGGATTATTCAGCTGAAAAATCCTATATCGTATGCATTGATAATTTTAGCAGCCGGCCCCAGGCAGAAAAGGCGATCGCCCAACTGCAATTTTCAAATATCACAGGTAACTATAAAGTTCTTTATCTGCCTTTCTCAGTGCAAATCAGTCCCTCCGAATTCAACAAAAATAATTTCTACAACTATCAGTTATATGAAAATGGCAGCCATTATTATTTTGCCGGCAGTTTCAAAAACCTGTTCACAGCCAACCTTTTTCAAAAAAGCGAAACTAATTATCATCAAAATTCCATAGTGAAGCGATGAATCAGTACCGAACAACAAGACGTCATCTATCTCGAAGAAAAACAATGTTCCTGTTAATTGTTTTTCTCGCTGTCATACTTCTGGCACTGGTCATCTCAATCCTGACAAAGCCCATGGCAGAAAAAACAGAAATCCCCACACAGGAGCTGGAGGCTTCCGGTTCCAGGCATCTGGGTTCTGCTGTGAGAAAGGAAACCGATATTCGAAAAAATTATGAAGAAAACTACCGCAGGGATGATAAAAAATGGAATGAGCGATATGCTAAAATTCTTGAAAATAAAGAAGACAATCAAAAGCTGAAAAAACTGCAACTAAACGATACAACCAAAACAAAACCTTGAATTACAAAACTTTAGAAGCCCATCATTATTTTATCCTGGCGAGTTCTTTCATTGGGTCCATGCTGCTGGCTTTTGTCCTGACAAAGACCAATACCATTTACGCCATCGCCGCAGCCATCGGAACCGGGCTGGTCCTGGCCACCTTTTACAACACCAAACTTGCCATTTATATCCTTATTTTCTCGATGCTCCTGAGCCCTGAATTCGGTTCCAGGACCACTACAGGGTCCGGTTTTACAATTCGCATCGACGATATTTTACTGGCCATTATTGTTTTTACATGGATCGGAAAAATGGCAATTTACCGGGAATTAAAACTCATTCGTAAAACTCCCATGCATCAAGCCATCGGATACTATATGGCCGTATGCGTGATTTCCACCGGTCTGGGAATGCTCAGGGGAGATGTAAACTATTTGACGGGGTTTTTCTTTCTTCTCAAATATTTTGAATATTTTGTTGTCTTCTTTATGGTCTACTCCTATATCACCAAAAAGGCGGATATTGTTCATTTCTATTATGCAATCCTGGCAACTTTTTTTATGGTGGTTTTAGTCGCCTTGTCCCAGGTTCCCAATGCTGACCGTCTCACAGCGCCTTTTGAGGGTGAAGGCGGCGAGCCCAATACACTGGGTGGGTACCTGCTTTTGATCATCGCTGTTAATCTGAGTATTATTTTTTACAGCAATACCTTGCAAAAGCGATGGACCAAACGATCTGTTCTGGCTCTTACTATGCTCGCAGTCATTCCGTTTTTGTTGACCAATTCCCGTGGTTCCTGGGTAGCAGGGATTCCGGTGGCCATTTCCTACATGCTGTTGAAAAAAAGCCGCAACATCACCATCTCGTTCGTTTTGTTGATGCTGGTCCTTTCCCCCTTCATTCTGCCGGAAAGTGTGATTGAAAGAGTAACCTATACTTTTCGGGAGCAGCAGGGCTATGCCCGGTCATTACAGGAAGAAGTAGGTGGAATAACACTGGATACATCAGCTTCCGAACGATTAAGAAGCTGGCGGGATGCTTTTCAGGAATTGCCAAAACACATGGTCTTTGGCTTTGGTATAACGGGCTGGCGATTTCTGGATGCCCAGTATATGCGCGTCCTGATAGAAACCGGTGTGGTGGGATTTATTGTGTTTTTATATCTTCTCTATTCCATTAGCAATGGTATATGGAAAATACATAAAAATACCGCCGATTCATTTTTCAAAGCATTGTCACTGGGACTTTTTATTGGTATGCTGGGCATTTTATTTCATTGCATTGGTGCCAATACTTTTATAATCATTCGAATTATGGAACCTTTTTATTTATTGTGCGGTATGGTGTTTTCTATTCCAAAAATTGAAGAAAGGATGAAATCTCTTGAATTATCAAAAACAAGACAAACCCAAAACCAGGGAAAATCTGCTCTTTAAAGAGCTTGAAGATGGTGGCGTGGTCTATGAGCCTGCCATGGAAAAATGTCATTCACTTAACGCCTCTTCGGCCTACATCTGGTCTTTGTGTGATGGCAATTTTTCCGTTGAGGAAATAATCAACACAATTAAAAAAGATTTCAAAAAATTTGATATCGATCCGGAAAAGGCCGTGGTACAAATATTACAAAAATTTGAAGAACTTAAACTGCTGGAAAAATGATTTCGCTCCAAGTCCAAAACCGTTCCTTTCAGCTGCCTCAGTCACTGGAAATAGCTGCCAGAAGAAATATTTTTTCATCAATTATTAAGACCAGCGATATCCCCAATCCCGATTACAAAATCTTTCAAAATCATGGTTCCTGCAGCCTTTTCAAGGAATCAAAAAAAATCTGTCAATCAAACAAAATCCATGATATCCTTTATACATTGGAATGGAACCTTGTGGATGATCTTATTTCACACGCCAACACCTTTTTGCAAATTCATGCTGCTGCATTGACTTTTAAAAAGGATGCCTACCTCTTCGTCGGAGATCCAGGAGCAGGAAAAACCTCCTTGTCCATATTATTATCACAAAAAGGGTTCAACATTCTATCCGATGAAGTCGGCCTGCTGGATTTGAACAATTTGGAGGTCTATGCTTTTCCACGGAATTTTATCATCAAAAATCATTTATTTCACTTAATCACAATGCCCGAAAACCAGGAAAAATTTACCATCGATTCTGATACCGACGAAAAAGAGAGAGCTTCTTTTCTGCCCATTAATTATTTCAATCCGGAAAATAATCTGGCCGAAGCCAAATTAAAAAAGATCTTTTTCCTGCAAAAACTGAAGGATATAAATTTTAAAATAAACAGCCTTGGACAAACTGGTTCCTTTGGCCGACTTTTACCTCAGATATTCAATATTGAAACTTTTTCCCAAAACAGGATTATTAATCTTATTCAGACAGTATCCTGTTTTGAATTAATGGTATCAAAGCCCTTGCTCTTTGACGAGGAAAAAGCCAATAATTTAAGGGAAGAGATTTTACGATGATCAGCAATTTTCGCGGACTGCTCAATGACACTATTCGAATCAATGCTTTTCAAAGAGCCATTGATGAATTGATTGACAACACCCAATCTGTTCTTGAAATAGGATCCGCCCTGGGAACTTACTCCTTCTTTGCAGCCAGAAAAAATGCTAAAAAAGTCTATGCTGTAGAAATGGATGATATTATTTATGCCGGAATTGCAATCGCCAGGAAAAACCGACTGGATGAAAAGGTCCATTTTATCAAAGGGAAATCAACGGAAATAACCCTTGAGGAAAAAGTGGATTACATCATCATGGAGGATTACTCGCCATTTTTTATTTATGAACACCTGGAAGAAGTCATTGTGGATGCCAGAAAACGATTTTTAAAGCAAGATGGGAAATTTATTCCAAACAAAATTTTGCTGAAAATTGTCCCTGTACAGTCCCATTCTTTCCACGAAGAAATTAATTTGTGGCGCCGGCAAAAAGATACTCTTTACGGAATTGATTGGAGTTACACAACGGAACTGGCCTTTAACCGGCCCTATTATGCCGAACTGCACAAACTGGTGCCCCTGACTGACGAATCGCTCATCAAAACCATTAATTTGTCCCAAGATTCTGGATTTCCCTTCTCTTTTAGCCTTGAAAAAAAAGTCCTTCGCGACGGTATTATCCATGGTCTGGCAGGTTGGTGGGATAGTTTTTTTACAGAAAATCAGTATTTTTCCAATTCACCTATGGAAGACAGCAACACCTGGGGACAGATGTTCTTTCCCTTTCAATATCCGGTAAAAGTAAAAAAAGGCGAGACGATCGCTTTTCAGATCCATGCGCTGGAATCGAAATATACCAAAAATATTGATTTTAAATGGACCCTTGAAAACAACGGAACAAGGCAGGAGCAAAACACATTAAAAGGCGGATTTTTACCCATTGAAAATCAAATACCCAAAGAAAAACAAACCAAAAGGCTCAATACCAAAGGCCAGATCACCCGATTTATCCTTGAAAAATTGGAACAGGGACAATCCCCTGAATTAATTGGCATACAGCTTGACGAAAAATACTCAACAAAAATAATTACAAGGGATGAGAAAACAAGAATATTGAATAATATTCTAAAAAAATTCATCTGAATTTTCGCCATCTCGCTGGAAAACAATCTGTAAGTGAGGTGGCGGAGCCATAGCTATTGACAACATTCTTAGAGGATAAAATGAAAATTACCTATTTTACAAATGAATTCCCGGCTGTGCATAAAGTCTATGCCGAAAATGAAATTCATTGGCTCCAAAACTTTGGCCATCATATTGAACTGGTCGCAGTCTGGGGTGGTAAAAAAGAATGGGCTGATGAAATTAATTTCCCTATAATCTACCTGGAAAGGGACACGACCCACTGGAAAGAATTTTTCAAAGAAATTTTTCGTCATCTATTTAAAGCTGCTGCCCATTTATTTCTACTTTTCAAATTTCTGGGTTTTAAGGAATCCATTAAATATTTTTCGCAGTATCATATGATGAACCTGGAAAATACGGACCATATACATGCCCATTTTGCCTCAAATGCCGCACTGAGAGGTTTATTGGCGTCGAAATACTACCAGATTCCCTTTACTTGTACAGGCCATGGCACAGAACTTCTTTTAAAAAAAGCGCCCTACCTGAAATACCTGATCAAACAATCCCATCAATTTGTCACCATTTCCCATTATAACAAGGAAAAATTGATTTCTACCTACAAAATTCCTGAAGAAAGAATCCATGTCAAATACTGCGGCGTTGATACGGAATATTTTAAAAATAATGATTTCTCCAGAAATGAATTACCAATAAAATTAATTTCCGTCACAGCTCTTCGCAAAGTCAAAGGCGTTGAGTACCTTGTTCAGGCCTGCAATCTGCTGAAATTCAATAATATTGATTTTCAATGTAAAATTATCGGCACCGGGGAATTAAAACTGGATATTGCGGCCCAGATCCAAAAATATCGTCTCGAAAACGACATTAAACTGATGGGAGCATTGACCAGCGAAGAAATTCGGGATGAATTGTCTAAAAGCGCTGTATTCATTCTTCCCAGTATTTCAGAAGGTCTGCCCATTGCAGTCATGGAAGCCATGTCCATGCAACTGGCAGTCATCGCTTCAAATATTACCGGCTTGCCGGAGTTGATTGACAATGGTGTAGACGGCTTTCTTGTGGACCCTATGAAACCCAAATTTATTGCCCAAAAAATTATCGATTTAATCCACGATCCCATGGAACTGAAAAATATACAGATTGCCGCTCGTCGTAAAATCCAGAAAAAATTTAACCTGAAGGACAGAGTTGCCGATATGGAAAAATTATTTACTCATGCTCATTAATTCCCGAAAAATATCCTTTCTGTCAGGAATTACCAGGAAATAACCGGCAGCAATCAACACCGGAAAGAGCACCAGTTTTACATAAAATTCCAATTCTCCGGTAAATCCCAAAACATCATTGAAAAAATGGACACCCAAAAACAGCGCGACAGATAAAAAAATCGGAATTACCAGATATGTAAAAATTTTTGGAAAGGGAACTTTAATCATTTTGTGAAGCTCCAGAAAAGTAGCCATGATTGAATAAGTCATTGAAATATTGATCGCTATGCAGGCGCCGGTTATTCCATACCAGCGAATGAAAGGATATAATAAGAGAGCCAGAATAATAAACTGAAATGCTGAAATCGGCAATAATTTATGGGGTTTCCCTTTGGCATAAAAAACACTTCCCATGCCAGAACCAATCGCACGAAGTAAACCAAAATAAGAAATTAACTGAATCGGCAGAATTGCTTTTTGCCATTGCTCATAATATAATTGAACAAAATCCGGTATAATCAGAACAATATAAAAAGTCAGGGGCACCGTCAGAATGACAATATACCGAAAAAATTTTATAAACGCATTCATCAACTTTGCATCATCATGGGCGATTTTGGCAAAAGTTGGAAAAAGGATTTGTCCAAAAACATTGGTGATATTGGTGGCCGGAACATTGGCAATACGATAGGAAAACTGATAAATACCCAGGGAGGCAGTTTCCAGCATCCGTCCGATAAAAAAATCATCAATATTACGAACACCGAATTGCAAAAAACTCAATCCGACTATACTTTTGCCAAACCGGAACATCTCCCGCAACAATGAAAAATCGACCCGCAGCGCGATTTTGACCGGTTTCAGAAAAAAACTGAAAACCAGCTGAGCCAGGTCCGCCAGCAATGTTCCCCAAATAAACGACCAATAACTGAAACCTTTAAAGGCCAGGAAAATGGTGGTCACTGAATAAATGATCAGTTTGCTAACATCGGGTAATATCCGTTTTTTAAAATGGATGTCCTTTTCCAGCAGAGAAATAGGAATACTGGAAATGGAATTGATAATAATACTGAGGCCCAGTACCTGAACCAGATGCACCAGTCGCTGTTCACGAAAAAATCCGGCAATTACAGGCGACACCATAAAAATCAAGCAATAAAGGAAAATACTCCACAGTACCAGGAACCAGAAAAGTGATGAAGCGGCTTCTTGGGTTTTTTCCTTTTGATAGATCAGCGCTGTGTTAAACCCCATCATTTTAAACAAGGCGACAGAATTGACCACCAGGAATCCATATCCCACAACACCAAAATCCTCCGGCATTAACACCTTCGCCAGGACCAGTGTCGTGATAAAACCAAACAATCGCGCGAAGACATTGGACCCGAATAACCAAACCGACCCTTTGAAAAATTGCTTTTTTATTTTTAAATCCTCGTCCATTAGTTCAAATATCAGATTTTCTCTACAATAAAACAAACGCTATGAAAAAAGTATTGATTATTGCCTATCATTTCCCACCCATTGCCGGGGGAGGCGTTTTCCGGCCTTTGAAATTTGTAAAATATCTGCCGGAATACGAATGGTTGCCAACTGTCCTGACCGTTGACACCCGCCTCGTCTGGGCTTCGGATAATCAGTTATTGAAAGAGATTCCTCCTTCTGTGCAGATTATCAGGGCCCGGCAGTTTGAGTGGTTTTACCTTCATATTGTGTCTTCCGGTTTGGCCATTCCCAAAATTTATGATTTTATCAACGAACACTTTCTGGTTCCTGACTCAAAAATCGGCTGGTACAAAAAAGCAATAAAAATGGCCCGAATCCGCCTGTCTGCTGAAAAATATGATAGGATTTTTTCCACTTCTCCGACCGTTGTTTCTCATATGATTGCAAGAAAATTATCTAAAGAATTCCATATTCCCTGGGTCTGTGACTTTCGTGATTTCTGGACCTCCCACAAAAACTATCCCTTTCATGGAAAAAAACGCGGAATAAAAGAGATGCAATTGGAAAAAGAATTCCTCGAAAACGCATCAAAAATAACAGTGGTCACAAAGGGAATGAAACACCGTTTTCTGGAAAAAAACCCATCTCTAGAGGCAAAAAAAATCCAGGTCCTGACCAATGGCTTTGATTCAACCATACTTCCGGAGGAAAAAAAAGCCGGCCATTTTCAAATTATTTATACCGGATCTTTTTACGGCGAGTATAATCCGGAAATTTTCATTACAGCCTTCCAACAGGCCCTTGAGCAGAATAAAAAATTTGCCGAAAAAGCCAGCCTCAGGCTCATCGGAAAAATTGAGCCGGCCATCCAAAATGCCATTATTAAAAAAATTCCAAACCATGTCTCCTTTTTACCCTACCAATCCCCGAATGAATTACATGAACACATCGAACAATCAGCCCTGTTGCTGCTCTTTCTGCCGGAAAATGACCATTATTCAGCCTATCTCCCCAAAAAAATGTTTGATTACATGGCCTGCTCCAAACCTATTCTGGCCATTGTTCCGCCCGGAGAGTGTCGGGACCTTCTGGAAAAATCGGGAGATGCATTTTTTCCATCGAAATATTCTGCTGAGGCTATCAGCCGCGAGCTGATTACACTCTTTCAAAAATGGCTCAGCGACACACTGACCACCAAACCCGATTGGGAATTTATACAGCAATTTCATTATAGAGATTTGACAAAAAAATTGGTCGAAATATTTGAATCATGAAACTATGTTTTATCGCTGATGCGACTTCAATTCATATCATCAACTGGCTGAAATATTTTGTTGAAAGGGGACACCGTGTCTTCCTTATCACCGACACTGAAAACACCCTTCAGGGCGCTCAGGTTCATCTTATCGGTGATTGTCTGCCGTTTTTTAATATTCCGGTCCTTTCAGCTTCACTGCAGATATATCGAAAAATCAAAAAAATCAAGCAACTAATTCGTAAAATCCAGCCTGATATCGTCCATGCCCATTATGCCACCAATTACGGTTTTCTGGCTGCGAAAACAGGGTTTCATCCTCTGTTAGTCACATGCCATGGTTCCGATCTTCTCCTGGACCCTGATAAAGATATGATTAATCGCTACTTTGTCAAATTTGCCCTCAGGAATAGTGATATCATCACCCTGCCCTCACAGCAAATGGCAGAAATGGCAATCGGTCTAACCCAAAAGTCAAAAAATATCTCCATTTTGCAATATGGAATTGATACCAACCTTTTTCAGTTCCGGCAACGAACAATGTCATCTAAAACAACCTTCATTTCATCCCGAGCTTTATTGCCAAAATACAGAATCGACCTGCTGATTCAGGCATTTTACAAATTATCTCTTGATTATCCTGATATTGAATTGATCATCGTCGGGAAAGGTCCACAGGAGGTTGGCTTAAAAAAATTAGCAATAGATTTAAAAATATGCGATAAAGTGTTTTTTGCAGGGGAAAAAACAAATTTTGAAATGAACAATTATTACCATCAGGCTGAATTTTACGTCACCACCTCACCCACCGATGGGCTGTCTGTTTCTTTGCAGGAAGCCCTGGCCTGCGGATGCTTTCCAATATTGCCCGATAATGACTCCAACCTGGAAGTTGAAAAACAAGGTTTCCAGGTGGAACTATACAGAACCAACGAAATTGATTCTTTGTATTTCAAAATGAAAAAATCCCTGGAAAGAAAATCCAACTTGATTTACATGGTCGAAAATAACGCCAAACTGGTCCGGCAATATTATTCACGGGAAACCAATCTGGCAAAAATAGAGCGTCTGTACCAAAAATTGACCGGAGGCTTCTGACTTTGCGAATTTTTTATTTTTGCTATGAAGGATTTAGCAAACTGGGCAGTATCAATAACCACATACGCGAAACAGTCAGTTGGATGGCAAAATTTGGCCATGATGTCCACTTTTTCAATCCCAAAATCACCCAACCAGTTTTTGACCATCATGTGAGCATTCACCTAGTGCCGGTTTTTAAATTTTCCTTTTTCAAATGGATTTCCTTTGATGTAATCTCCTTCTTTTTTCTTGTCCGCGAATATCACCCAAAAAAACCCGATTGTCTTTATTTTCGGGAAACCAGTTCCCTGACGCCTTTGATTTTTTCAAAGTTATTTTCAATTCCCCTGCTGGTAGAAATTAACGGCTGGACAATCCAGGAACTCACCGAATCCGGATACAGCGGGCTCAAATTCCGCTACATTCTGATGGTCCAGAAATTGGTTTATAAACATGCTGATAAACTTGTACCGGTCAGCAGGGGACTGGCAACCTTGATTCAGGAAAAATACAAAATATCACCCAGAAGGATACAGGTCATCGAAAACGGCACCAATCCTGATTTTTTTCACCCTTTGCCGTCAGCTCTGGCCAGAAAAAGGACCCGTCTTCCAGCAAAAAGGACAATAATCGGCTTTATCGGCAGTTGCTATCACTACCACGGAGTACAGTTTTTGATTCAGGCAGCGACAATCCTGGTCCGGCGATATGACAATATATTTTTTGTCATTGCCGGCGACGGCGAGGAAAGACCCAGATGGATGAGACAAGTCAGTGACCTGGCACTGGACGACTATTTCCGTTTTCCCGGAAAAATTCCTTTTTCCGAGGCAAAATACTACATCAATGCTTTTGACATTTGTGTAGCTCCCTGGCATTTGGAAAAATTAGTCTATGATTCTCTTTCACCCATGAAACTCTTTGATTACCTGGCCTGTGAAAAACCAGTCATCTGCAGTCCCGTCGCCAATATCAAAAAATGGTTTGAAGAAAATAATTGCGGCGTTACAGTAGATGTCACCCATTCACAAAAATTTGCCGATGCTGTCATCGGGTTGCTGGAAAATCATGAAAAGGCCCGTGAAATGGGAAAAAATGGCCGGAAAATGGTCCTGGAACATTTCACCTGGCAGAAAACCACAGAAAAAATCATTAAAACAATCACCGAACAATGAAACTCTATACACCTATTGCCAGATACCTGCATTTTCCACTGACCCAATGGATAAAAGGGGAAAAAGTGGCCCCATATCTCAGGGAACTGGAAAAATCCCAGTTTTACACCCTGAAAAAAATTCAGGAAATCCAACTAGCCCGGCTGAAAAAGTTACTTCTTCATGCAGGAGAAAATATTCCCCACTATCAAAATTTATTTCGCAACCATTCTGTCTATCCGGAAAGTTTTACAACCCTGAAAGACCTGGAAAAAATTCCCTGTCTAACCAAAGAAATCATCCTTAATGGGCCAAAGCTTTTAAAAACTCAGAATTTTCATGGAAGGAGTTACGCCTGCACCACCAGTGGTTCAAGCGGTCAACCGCTCAACTTTTCAGTCACTTCCGACTACAGCAGTTGGGATTGGGCCAGCCGCTGGCGGGCCAGACGATGGTTTGGGGTTGATATTGGCGACCGTGAATTGGCCCTCTGGGGACGCCCGGTTTATAACCGCTTCAATCGGTTTTTTGATCCCGTAAAAGCCCTTTTTCGCAACACACTTCTGCTGGATGGCTTCAATGTGTCCCAGGAAAACCTTGAAAAATATTTTCATATCCTGGTGAAATGCCAACCCGATTATATTTACGGGTATTCGAACTCGGTGTATCAATTGGCCCTTCACATTATCAATGAGCATGAAAATCAAAAATTACCACCTCTCAAGGCTGTCTTTGTGACAGCGGAAATATTGTACCCAAACCAAAGACAAACCATTGAAAACCTTTTTGATGCTCCGGTTGCCAATGAATACGGATGCTCTGAAATTGGCGGTTTTGCCTATGAATGTCCGGCCGGGAACTGGCATGTATCTGCAGAAAATGCAATTGTGGAATCGGTTTCTGTGAATGGCAATCCGGCTGAATTTGTACTGACTTCACTGACCAATTTCCAGATGCCTTTCATTCGCTACCGAATCGGAGACCTGGGAGAATTGACTGATGTTCACTGTGATTGCGGCGTCAAACTGCCGATCCTAAAATTCAATGCCGGCAAAACTACTGACATTATTCGATTAAAAACCGGACGCAAATTGACCAGCGAAATTTTTCTCTACCTGACACGGGCAATGGTAGAGCAAAATTTTCAGATGCCCCGGAAATTCAGAATTTTTCAGAAAGAACCGGACCGTTTTCTGGTTCAGTACGAAGGAGATTTTGAAAATGTTTCCCAAGTTGAATTTCAGCGTCTTTTCCTTAACCTGTTACAGACATCCGAAGTCATCGTTGATTTTCAAAAAGTCGAAAAACTGACTAAAGATACCACGGGAAAATTCAGATATTTTATATCAGAGATCAACCATGAAATTCCATAATTCCATCACCAGGTCCCCTGAACGGCCTTTTGTAAAATTCAAAAACGGACTCTTTGAAGGCACCATTGAAATCTGGCGTCAAGATACAATTGAAACTCCGCAAATCAGTATCATTATACCCACTATTGACAAAAACAGGGATGGATATTTACCTGAATTACTTGAACAGATTGAAAACCAAAGCTTCCGTGATTGGGAAATCCTGCTGGTTATTGGCGATTCGCGCCAGGGTCGCGCTATCAACTGCGGTGTGGAATTGGCAGCGGGTCAATATATCGTTACTTTTGACGACGATACCCGGCTGGGTTCCCCGGATTTGTTGGAAAAAATGGTGAAAATGATAAGAAATCATTCAGAAATCGGAATGGCCGGAGTGGCCAATATTCCCCCCGAAAAGGCCACCTGGTTTGTTCGAAAGGTGATGGAACAGCTGCCGCGCCGGACGTCACCGATTGTCCGGGAAATCGTGGAAAGCGATTTGGCGGAGCATCCCTGCGCAATTTTTCCCCGTGAAATATTTATCGGGATTGGTGGTGAAAACGAACTGATTCCCCGAGGCCTGGATCCCTACCTTCGGGCTGAAATTCGCAAGGCAGGATACAAGGTTGTCGTTTTGCCATACCTCTTTATCCACCATCTGCCACCCGCGACTTTGGGCAAATTCTGTCAGCAATTTTTTCGCAACGGTAAAATGGCGGCCTATGTGAATAAATTTTACCCTGAGTTTGTCCTGGAACTGACGACAACCCATAACCAGGTGGTAGGCTCAAAGCGAAGTACGCCGAAGCGCATTTTTTCCTATATTGGCCGTATTTTTAAAACCCTCTTGACCCTGAAAATTTTCTACCTGCTGAGCTTGATCCTCTATTTAGCAGGATACATAACCGGTTATATTTTTCTTAAAAAAGGCGATGGTTAATTTATGAAACCTAAAACTCTTCTCATACCCGGAGATTTTCCTCCGGAAGTCAGTGGAATTGCCACTTATTTTTATGAAATCTGGAAATTTTACGATCCTGATTCCAACCATATTTTAGCGGCAAAATACCCTGGATATCAGGAATTCGATAAAACAGCAAAACTGAAAATTTTCAGAATACACATACCCACCGGGTCCTCTTTTTTCAATAAAATTCTGAAAAGCCTGCTGGTTACAATCCATGTCTTTCGCCTACACCTGCAATATCAATACACAGGCATTCATTGCGGCCAGGTTTTGTCATCGGGAATGACAGGGTGGCTGATGAAAAAATTATTCAATGTGCCTTATATCGTCTATGTTTATGGCTCCGAAACCTACCGTTTCGGAAAAAACAAACATCTGATGCGATTGATATGCACATTTTTAAAAGATGCCACCTGCATTATACCCAACAGTCGGTTTACTAAGACAGAATTTCTGCAACTGGGCATTGCCGAAAAAAAATTCAGAATCATTACCCCCGGTGTGGATACCAGCCGCTTTTCCCCAAAAAAGAGACCTCAATCGTTGATTACAAAATACAGCCTGGAAGGCAAGCAGGTCCTGCTCACAGTTGCCCGTCTCGATGAGCGAAAAGGCCATGACCGGGTTATGGAAGCCATGACCAAATTAGATTGCAGTCATTTAGTTTATCTCATCGTAGGGAAAGGAAAAGAAAAAGAGCGGCTGAAAATGCTGGCTGCCCAAAAGGGCCTTGAGGAAAAAATCATCTTCTGTGGTTATGTTGATGATAAGCAACTGCCAGAATATTACAATCTCTGTGACATTTTTATTTTACTGAACCGGCAGACATCAAAGGATGAAATCCTGGCCGGTGATTATGAAGGGTTTGGCATTGTATTCCTGGAAGCCTCAGCCTGTGGAAAACCGGTAATTGCCGGAAACTATGGAGGTATTGCCGATGCTGTTGAAGACCAAAAATCCGGATTTATTATTGATTGTGAAAATCCTGATACTGTTGCCACCACAGTCAGTTTCCTGTTAGAAAACGAAGACCAAAGAAAAAAAATGGGCGAATATGGCAGACTTCGGGCCAGCCAATCTTTTACATGGGAAAAAATCAGTCAAAACTTACAAAAAAAAAATGGGTGAATCATGAAGGAACTCAATCTGACCAACCTATCCAGGCCAGAAGCCTTTCAAACAGGAATATCCAAACTGGTTCGAAAAACAGTCTTTAAGAAAATCCATAATATTCGGGAACCTCTTCTGGACGCCTGCTGCGGTAATGGCCTTTTTCTTTTAGAATATTGCTCCCGGACAAACGAATACACCCATCTCTTTGGTGTTGACCTGGATGCAGAGGCTCTGGAAACAGCCGGGCAACTGTTTCGGGACAATCAACTGAAACCACCGGATTTTCTGCATTATGATGTGCTGGACATGCCTTTTCCGGAAAATACCTTCAATACGATTTTTTGTCTGAATACCCTGGTCAATATTTACCCTTTTGAAAAGATTGAAAAAATTATCGAAACCCTTTACCGGCTCCTGATGCCCGGGGGCGTCCTTTACATTGATTTTCGCAATAAAAACAATCCGGTTTTGAATTACAAATACCAAAAAAATCTCAAACACAATAGGCTGTCAACCCATGCTCACCGACGCCGGGATTTTGAAAATATATTAAAAAAAATCAAGACCCAATATCATAATTTTTTCCCAATTGGCAGCAGCTTGCCCATTTTTACCAAAGGATATTTACTGGAAGTGAGGAAATAGATGTTGCGCATGCCAACTGCCGGAACGCCATACCTTTTTTCTGATATCCTGGCCGCTGCCACTGGATTATTATTTCCCCAAAAATCTCTTCGCAATTTTCGAAACCGCCTTCAGGATTATCTGAATGTTGAAAATATCGCCCTGGTAAACTCCGGCACCACAGCCTTTTACATTCTTCTCAAATATATCGTAAACCTGCGCAAAAATAAAAAACAAACCCAGATTATTCTGACGAATTATACCGCTCCTTCTTTATTCCTGCCCATTCAAAAGGCCGGTCTGGAGTGTATCGTGGCCGATATTTCCCTTCAGGACTTTAATATTGATGCCGACAAAATCGAACCGCTGATCAATGAAAGGACACTTGCCATCATGCCGGTTCACATGTTTGGGATTCCGACCAACATTGACAAAATCATCGCATTGGGACAAAAATACAATCTTTTTATCATCGAAGATGCAGCTTCTTCCCTGGGCAGTAAAATGGAAGGTTACCCATCAGGTACCCGGGCTGAATTTGGTTTTTATTCTCTCAATCGTGGAAAAAATATTTCCACCCTGGCCGGAGGGATTTTAACCTGGAAAGATCCCCGACACAGCAAGGGAATCAGCCTGTACCTTAACCAAATCCCAAAATTGAACCGGCTGTTAGAACTCAAATTATTTATAAAATTTTTAGCCCTGGTTCTGGCTGTCCGGCCTTTTTTTTACACTTTACTATATCCAATGATTGCGAAACATAAATATTCATCCCTGCATGATACTTTTCATTCCTTTGCTTTTACGGGTTTTCAGGCAGGCCTTGGCGCAAAACTCTGGAATCGGGCCGCCACTCTCACCCAGGCCCGAATTGAAAATGGGAAACAATTAATAAACCTGTTTGAAAACATCGACGGCATTCAAATTCCCCGGTCCGAATTCACTGTTGCATACAACCAATTTCCCATTCTGATTGATGACCTGGCAAAACGCAGTGAACTGGAAATAGAATTACTCAAGGCTGGAATTGAAACCTCTCACCTTTATGAAAAAACCCTTCATCAAATCTATTGGAAATTCATCAAAAACAGTCAGCAAAGTTTTCCTCAATCACAATATCTGGCTGATCATCTACTGTTACTCCCACCCCATCCGCAAATCCGGAATCGTCACATAAAAATCATTAGCCAATGCCTCAATAAAATATTTACATGACAAAAATTCTGCATATTATCACACGCCTCGACAAGGGTGGTTCCGCCGACCTGGTGCTTCAAACCTGCGCCCATCTGGCCAGAAAAGGTTATAAAATCATTCTGGTATCCGGAAAAACAACTGAACCGCCCTTTGATATTCATGACTTTGCAAAAAAAAATGGATTTCATGTCCAGTTTTCCAATTTTCTGGTACGAAATATTCATCCCTTGAAAGACCTGTCGGCATTGTTTCAACTGGTTCAATTCCTGCGCAAGGAATCTCCGGAGATTCTGCACACTCATACTTCAAAAGCAGGTTTTTTGGGTCGTCTTGCAGGAAAAATCGTCGGAATCCCAAAAATCTATCACTCACCCCATGGTCACATTTTTTATGGATACTATTCCAGGCTGATTACAGGAATCTTCATTCTGATGGAAAAATTCGCTGCTCTTTTTACAACAAAGATACTGAACCTGACTGAAACGGGTCGTCAGGACCATATCAAGAAAAAAATTGCACCACCGGAAAAATTTATAGTCTCATCCTGCGGAGTGGATCTGGAAAAATTTCAGACAGAACCCCAAATCTGGTTTCCAAAAGACAAAATCACCTTATTGTGGATTGGACGCTTTGTACCTGTAAAAAATCCGGCCATGGTGGTCACTGTCGCTAAATTATTGCCCTCTGATCGGTACCAGTTTATTATGGTTGGGGATGGAGAACTTTTTAGTGAAATCCAAAAATTATCTCAGGATGCAGCCATCGAAATTCAGTTTCCCGGATATTGTGAAAATGTCGCACCTTATGTAAAGCAATCGGATTTTCTAATCATCACATCGCTCAATGAGGGGTTTGGAAGGGTGATTGTGGAAGCAATGGCTGCCGGATTGCCAGTGATTGCCACCCACGTTGGGGGCATTCCCGAAATTATCCATTCGAATCGCAATGGTTTTCTGGTGGCACCTACAGATGCCGCATCCATGGCAAATTGCATTGTGCAATTATCCAGGGACCGGAAAAAGTACATAGAAATAAGCCGAATCAATTCATTAGAGGCCAAAAAATATTCCATGGAAAATTATGTCAAAAATTTACTTCAGATATATGAAAAAACTCCTTTCTAGCACAATTCAAATGATTATCATCCTGTTCATGTTTTGTGGAAAGGCCGAAAGCAGTCAGGAATATGTGAGACTCAAAGCCGGAATCCATTTTGACTCGGAAGTCAGCGGCGGTCAATATTCACTGGAAGAACTGGCTCACATTATTGGCAAATCCAATCTGGATGTGGCCATTATTACCGACCATGACAATATGGAGGTTCGTTACGGATTCGCTTTTTTTAGAAAAGCTTTTCAATTTCCCGTCCTGCGAAATTCCGTTCACACCTACGGATTTGAAAACTACTTTAATAAAATAGATGATCTGAACAAATTTTTCCCCAACGTGGAAATCATTCCTGGCATCGAAGCGGTTCCCTATTATTCCTGGGAGGGTAATCCGATTACTGGAAATCTGGTTCTGAAAAACTGGCATCGCCATTTGCTGGTCTTTGGACTGCAAAAGATTGAAGATTATAAAAATCTGCCTTCTTTAAAAAACGGTTTTCCGACCAACCCAATCCCCAGGGCTTCTATCATCAAAAAGTTACCCTACTATACTACTTTGCTTTTATTATTGATATTTGGCCTTTTGTCAATGGCCCTCATCGTCAAAAAAGGTAAAATCACGCTTCTTACGGTCCTGTGTCCGGTTATGGCCCTTTATGTCCTTTTTGTTGAATTCCCCTATCTGCCCTGGATGATCAGTCCCTATCATTCAAACAGCGATACCGATGCCTTTCAGTGTCTGATTGATTATGTTCATGAACGTAAAGGCTTGGTTTACTGGGCACATCCTGAGGCCACCTATACCCAGGATTTTCCCATTCCCTTGATTCAGAAAACTATTTTACTAACTACCGATCCCTATTCTTACCTTGTCTACCAGACGAAAAACCATTCGGGTTTTGCCGGATTTTGGGAGGGCATGAAGTCTCTGGGGAAACCCGGCGGTCTCTGGGACCTGGCTCTGACAGAATACTGTAAAGGTTTACGGCCGGTTGCACCCTATGTCATCGGTGAACTGGATTTCGAGGAAACCAATGACCTGAAACTGATCAACGAAACCAATACCTTTCTCTTTTGCCAGGGGAAAAGCCGGGAAGCCATTTTCGAAGCCATGCGACAAGGAAGAATGTATACTACCAGAAATTTTCTCGGCGAAAAACTGGTCATTGAAGAATTTCGCGCTTACAATCTCGCTACTGAAAGCTCGGCTTTCATTGGCGAGACCCTGAAAAGTGGAAACACTCCCATTGCAATTCATATAAAAATCAGGGCTACAGGTCCTGTTCACAACCAAAAATTCACCCTCTGGCGCAACGATATTCCCATCAAACAACTGCTTGTCAATGGCTCTGTTGAAGAATGGATTGTGGATGAGAACCATCCCAATGACGAAAAATTTTATTACAAATTTTATGGTGGTGATGACTGGATAACTTTGGTGACAAATCCAATTTTTGTCGAACCCCAATAATCATTTTTTATTATATACATGATCAAACAATATCAGGGCAATTGACGATATGAAACAAAAAAGGGAAAAATCAAGGAAGGCACCGGCTTCAACAATGAACGGAGTCATGGCAATTCTGGACAACACGCCAAGGATAATTGAGATAAAACCAAAAATAATCAGCACTTTGACAACATTTTTCATAATAACTCCAAAATAAGGTTAGCTAAATATAGGTATGATTTGTTCAATTCATCAACCGCAATCTTTTCCCTGGCTGGGATTCTTTGCTAAAATTATGGCCTCGGATGTATTTATTTTTCTGGATAATGTTCAATATAAAAAAAATGAATTTCAGAACCGAAATAAAATTAAATATAACAACGAGGCCCACTGGCTGACCATTCCCGTCAAATATCATTTTGGTCAGAAAATCAATGAAATTGAGATCAACACCGCTGTCAGGTGGCAAAAAAAACTACTCAATTCCCTGCAAACCTACTATGCAAAATCTCCCTGGTTTCAACAATATTTTCCAGATTTGACCCGCCTCGTCAACCAGGATTATCATCACCTGTGTAATTTTAATATTGCATTTATCCGGTGGGTGCTGGACCTTCTGAGCATTAAAACCCAAATCTTGGTTTCATCCCATATCTTTCCGTCGGAAAAACTGGAGCAGCTTCCACGCTCGGAAAAATTGATGGAACTGGCAGAAAGTGTCGGGGCCACAGTTTACCTCTCTGGCCAGGGTGGGAAAGAATATCTGGATGATGAAATTTTTATAAAAAACAGGATCACTATCAGGTATCAGGATTTTGACCATCCACAATATTTTCAGTCTGGTGAGATATTTGTAAGCCATTTATCCATTTTGGACCTTCTTTTTAATGAAGGTGAAAAAAGTACTGAAATAATTCAAAGAGGAATAAAATGAACAGTAATAAATATCATAAAATTTTGGCCATTGGCGCTCATCCGGATGATATAGAAATCGGGTGTGGCGGCACCCTGGCTAAACTTGCCGATCAGGGCTACAACGTCTCCTTCTTTGTGGTCACCGACGGCTCTGCCGGAGGCGATTTTAATACCCGGCGACAGGAACAATTAAAAGCCGTCCAATTAGTCAAAAAAGCCCATCTATACTGGGGTGAATACAAAGACACCGAAATTTTGATAAACAAAGAGATGATTTTGAAATTTGAAACAATTATTCATCTGGTGGAACCAGACCTTATTTTTGTTAATTATCCCGACGATACCCATCAGGACCATCGGCATCTGGCACAGATTACCATCTCAGCTACCCGCTATATCAAAAATGTTTTGTTTTATGAAACACCCACCAGCCAAAATTTTCAGCCGGACGTTTATGTAGATATCGGTGATTATTATCTGGAGCAGAAACACGGACTGCTGAAAGCCCATACATCTCAGGTCAACAAAACCAATGTCGCCAATATATCCATTATCGATATTGCCACTTCCAATGCCATGTTTCGCGGCACCCAGAGCCGTGTCAAGTTTGCAGAGGCCTTTAAACCTTCAAGATTTTTCCTGGAATAACCATGATTGTCCATAATAAAACAACCTATAGCCATGAAGAAGTTGACGCCGCTGTCGCCATCATTCAGTCCGGTATGGTTGCAGCAGGTGAAAAGGTGACAGAACTAGAAGACCGTCTGACAGGCATCCTGCAAAAAAAATATGCATCGGCCCTCTCATCAGGGACCATGGCACTCTCCCTGGCCCTCAAAGCTTTAGGCGTCAGAAGCGGACACGAGGTCATCATTCCGTCCTACACCTGTTCCGCTCTTTATCATGCCGTAAAATTTAACAACGCTCATCCCGTCTTTGCGGACATCGATGAAGAAACCTGCAACCTTTCCCCCGATTCTGTAGAAAAAAAACTGACATCCCGCACCAGGGCGATCATTTTTCCCCATATGTTCGGCCAGCCCGGCTATATCCAAAAAATCAAACAATTGGGAGTTCCCGTAATCGAGGACATTGCCCAGTCTGCAGGGGCCAAAATCGAAGAGCATTACACGGGTTATTTCGGGGACATTGCTGTCCTCTCGTTCTATGCCACCAAAATGCTTGGGGCCGGTGAAGGAGGCGCAGTTTTAACAGATTCAGAGACCCTTCACAATCAAATCAGAGATATGCGGAATTATGACGAGCGGGAAGACCTGCAAACAAGATATAACGCCAAAATGACCAATATCACCGCAGCAATTGCCCTGGCCCAATTGAATAAGTTGGAAGAATTTATCAGCCGCCGACGATTGATTTATCAAAAATTATCAGAAAATATACCTCAAAAAATTAATATTCCCGCCATAAACAGCTCATTTTTCCCCAACTATTACCGATTAATAATAGAAGTCAGGAATGTGGATCAATTCCTGAATTTTGGTATCAAACATGGAGTACAGTTTCGAAAACCGGTCTTCAAGCCGCTTCATTTGTATAAAAACCCGAAACCTTTAAGGATTACTGAAGATAAGTGGAGAAAACAGATTTCTGTTCCACTGTATCCCAAATTGACAGACAACGAAATTGAAAAAATTATAGAAATATGCAATCTTTACAAATAAATAAAAATAAGCTCCTCTACGCAAAATCCATTTTTCTTCCCTTCGCGGCAGCAATGGTGTACTATAATCCTGTCAGGCAGGCCCTGATAAATCGGGATGAATATTTTTATTATATTCTCTTTACTTTTTTACTTTCCTTTGGCCTGGCCCCCTTTTTTCACAAACTGGGAAATATGCTCGATATCACCGATAAACCCGGGGGACGGCACCACCACACAGTTGTGACCCCACTGACCGGCGGCATTCCTGTTTTTATAGCCTTTATTGCCACCACCTATCTGACGCTAGAGATTCCCGATGAATTTTATGGTCTTTTCTGGTCATCCATGGTCATTATGATCATTGGCATCATTGACGATGTCAAACCGGTACCTGCTTTGTTTAAATTGCTGGCCCAACTGGTGGCCATTGGGATTCTGGTACATTACGATATCACTTTCAAATTTTTTGGCGCCTCCCTGGTGGGAAAAAGCGCTTCAATACTCTTGACTTTCATCTGGATTGCAGGCATCACCAACGGCCTTAATTGCCTTGATGGCATGGATGGCCTGGCTTCGGGAATTGCTCTTTTAGTATCGTTATTTTATGCCTTAATCGCCCGAATCAATGGCAATATTTTTATGGCCAGTGTCAGTCTGATCCTGGCAGTAGCCATTCTTGGTTTTTTCCCCTACAATTTTCGCTGGAACAAAAGCGCGCTGATATTCCTTGGGGACAACGGCAGTACTTTCATTGGCTTTTTATTGGCTTCGCTATCCATCTATGGTGAATGGGGCGGCCTGAACTCTATAAAAATCGCAATTCCGCTTTTGGTACTGGCAGTACCTATCACTGATATGACCATGACAACGGTAATGAGAATTTATCATGGTCATGTCACAAATTTTTTTGACTTACTGGGCTATACTGGCCGGGACCACCTGCATCACCGTATTCAAAAACTCGGCATCACCAATCACGAGACAGTTATGGCCATCCTGTTTTTTAACCTGATTATGGGACTGCTTTCACTAATGATCATTCAGGGAACAACTTTTCAAAGTATCATTGCTTTGTCTATTGGAATTTTATTATTCTTTATGTTATGCTTTTTAATCATTAAATTTGATAAATCAAATTAATAGATATAAATTTTTAATAAATATGACTATAAGAGAATGATTTGACATGTATCTGAACTACTGGAAATTAAAGGACAAACCTTTTGAAAACACACCAAACCCCCGGTTTTTGTATCATTCATCCAAACATGATGAAGCCTTTGTCCGGCTTGTTTATGCCATCAACAGTTTGAAGGGCGCCGCGATGCTATCTGGTGATTACGGCTGCGGCAAAACGCTGCTGATGCATACGCTGATTCAGCAACTACCCGCAGATAAATTCAACATTGCCTACCTGACCAATCCCCGATGGTCAGCAATAGAACTGATCAAAGAAATCCTTTACCAGTTGAAAGTCGAAACTTCTTCCACAGACAGGGCCGACCTTCTTCACCAACTTTACGATTACCTGATCGAGACCTTTGGACAGGGAAAACATACCATTGTGATTATCGACGAAGCTCAGTCCATCGAACAGATGGAAACCTTAGAAGAGTTGAGAATGCTTTTAAATTTTCAGTTTAACGACAGGTTTCTGCTGACTTTACTCTTAATCGGCCAGCCTGAGTTGAAGGAAATGGTCCGTAACATTCCCCAACTGGACCAGAGGATTGCAGTCCGTTACCACCTGAAAAAATTCAATTCTGGTGAAACCAAAGATTATATCTATTACCGGCTTCAGGTCGCGGGGAATAAATACAGGCTATTTTCCGATCAGGCAATTCAGCAGATCTATGAATATTCCGATGGAACACCCAGAAAAATTAACAATATATGCGACCTCAGCCTCCTGCTTGGCTTTGGTCAAAGGGTTAACCAAATACAAACAGAACATATCAGAAGCATTATAAATTCAGAAAGTTGATTATGTCTATTATGAAAGATATCGCCGGTTCCCATAAATCTTTTGAAGACGAGAAGGATAAGGAAAAAAAAACTGCCACCTTCAGTAATCTGATTGATATACAAAAAAGCCTCTCATGGGGCCAGGAACCCAACAGTTCGATGGATGACAGCGACAAACAGTTCGCTCCCCTCCCTAAAACCAAAATCAACCCGATTGCTGCCGATAAAAAAAACGCCTCATCCCAAAACCTGGCCGAACCTTTCAGCGGCAAGTCTGTTTCAGGTTCAGTTCTTCCTTCTGATGCCAAACAACCTGCCGACTATCCATCCTCTTCAATCCAGAGCAGCCAAAAATTCAAAATACCCGGTAATTCCAAAGAACTTTATATTGCAATCCTGAAAATATTAAAAACCTATACTATCCAGATTGAGCATGATGAAAAAATCGATGTCTCAAACTTATTGCCTCTGATTCCACAACTGGTCAAATATACCATCGAAGGCAATGAACTGCTCATTGCAGCACTGCATCCCGGCCGGTCTGTCAACTGGTTTTGTTCGCACTCCCTCAATACTGCTATTATATCCATCAAAATCGGCCATGGTCTGCAATACAACACCAAACAACTTTATGCCCTTACCCTAGCAGCCTTGCTGCACGATGTCGGTATGCTAAAAATCAATCCCGTCATACTCACCAAGCCGGGGAAGTTCAACCAAGGTGAACGGGAAGAACTGAACAATCACACAAAACTTGGCGCAGAAATTCTCATGCATCTTTCTTCAAAATATCCATTTGTGATTAAAACAATCCTGGAAGAGCATGAAAAATGGGATGGCAACGGATATCCCAATCAGCTGAAAGGAGAAGAGATCACTCCCTTTGCCCGCATCATCAGCCTGGCAGATAAATTTGAATCCCTGGTCCATGAACGAAATTACCGTCCCGGGTTCAAGCCACCGGCTGCCATTCAAAAACTGATTCAGGAAAATCAAAGTGACTTTGATCCCAAGGTGCTCAAATCTTTTATCAATGAGATATCCATGTACCCGGTTGGCAGCCATGTGCTGCTGAACAATGGTCAAATCGCCCGAGTAATGTCCGTCAATAAAAACCGTCCGGTCAGGCCACTGGTGCAGATTCTGACAAATTCCGAAGGTAAAAAACTGGACAAACCCTACATCTTGAATCTGGAAAAAGAGCCTCTGAGCTATATCACCAAAAGTGTTAATTTTTTGAATTAACCTGAATCAGAACGATATTTTCCCGGGGTTGACTCGCTTCAAAATACCTGGAAAAATTATTCTTCAGGTCCAGAATAAAACCCTCATTTTCATAATGACCTGCGATTCGTGAAATATCGATTCTTTTTTCCTGTCCCAGACAAAACACACCCCATTTATGCAAATTCAGCGAGAGAACCGGATCATGGCTCAGAGTGACGGTTTGATCGCATAACCCATAACACATTACTGACGACTTCAGGACACTGAGCGCACCGGAATCCATTCTGAAAAATAGAAAAAAATATTCATTTTCATTTAAACTCAATACATTACCGATGGATTCACGGACCATTTCTATGGGGCTGTTCATCTGGAGTAAAATCTTCAGACTACCCCGTAATTCTGCAATTTTATCCCTGGATAATTCTCGTAAAACTCCAAAAAGACAGCATCCCTGTCCGGAAATCACAAAATCATATATCATGGATTTGGACCCAATAACGTCAAAAATGTAATTTTCAATCTCAAAATGGATATCATTGGTTTCATCCTGATTATAACTTTCAATCGCTTCATTTGAAAACACCTTTTCCAGATGTATCAGAAATCGGCCCAGAGTGCTGTTATCATCCATTGAAAAACCATTGGAACGGTTTTTTACAGTATAGAGAACAGCAATCACCCTTTTATCTTTAATGATGGGGATTGCCAGCAAAGACTTCCATGGTAAATCAAGATACCTAAAATTTTTCGTCATAGCATGATCTCTGACATTATTGATCAAAAGAAATTGCTGATGGCCTACCAGTTGTTTTTTCAAATCATCAATTGTAAAAGACCCGATAGAATCGATGATCTCATCCTTGACATTAAATGAATGGGTAATCCTGTATCTCTCATCGATATCAATCATTTCAAACCAACAGGCGTTGGATTCTGTAATTTTCATGGATTGTTCGACAATTCGATAGAGCAAGGAATCAAGGGGACTATTTTGCCGGACCATTTTTTCGATTTCGGTGATAAACTGCAATTCCTGAGACGTCCGGTCGATACGAGCGGCTGTTGGCAAATAAACCAATAACTTTAAAACAGATATGGCAAAAAATACTGCCAGATACAGGTACCCTAACAAAACGAAACCTTTTAATGTTGTGCTAAAGGCATAGACCGCTACGATATATTGTGAACTGAAAAGATAGACTATAATCAATAAAGAAAAAATACCACTGATCAGACACAAAATTTTGCTTCGTTGGTCCAGTTTATGAATCCAGTTTCCCCGGACCGATACAGCCGATGTCAGAACAATAAAGGATAATATCGCTATTTTGTAATCATTAAAGAGGCCCAGGTACCCATCCAGCACCGGCTGATAGAGGTACCTATCTTCCAGAATATTGAGAAAACCGGCGCCCAATATAACCAGTAACAGCGTGATATTATAAAACAATTTTGTGGATATATTCTCAGGAACAACCACCATTTTTTTGATAACCTGTAAAAACAAAAACAATGACAGCACAAACACAACTGCATTCAGTTCGGAATAGATCGTCCAGACTGTCGGAAATTCAGCCAGCATCGGGTTGTTTTCCCAAAGTGTTATATATCGATTGAAGAACAAATGCGGAAGAATGAGAAACAGCAGCATCAGTAAACTACCGATCAAAAACGAGAAATAATATTTTCTGTGTTCATATATTTTTTTGAAATAGAGCGCTTTTAATAAAGGAAAACATAGGAGCATCGCCACCACGGCTGCCATCTCCCTTTCCAACCGGAATACCTTAATAAAGCTGGGTACTTTATAAAAAACGATATCGACAATATAAATTCCTATAATCAGAATTAATCCAATTGAAAAAAAGATTATCTGTCGTAAATAGTTTTTCATGTGCTTTAAACAATTACCCAGTATTAATAATATAATCAGGACAAGCCTTCCGGCCTGTCCTGACGATGATACTCTATTATATTGGAATAATTAGTTTTTTTCAAGAAATAAAAGAACTATTTCTCGAATCGGAAATTGCGGTTTATTCTATCTCGTTTTGATCGTTGATGGAAACAATCCGGGGTTTCCAGTCGATTATTTCTTTTTCATCGACAATTCCGTAAGAAATAATGATCACCCGGTCCCCTTTTTGGGCCAACCGGGCTGCTGCACCGTTGATACAAATATCTTTTTGGCCGGCTTTGCCCTCAATGACATAGGTTTCAAATCTGGCTCCATTATTGATGTTCAGCACCTGGACCTTTTCGTGGACATAGAGCCCCACAGCATCCATCAGCTGCCTGTCAATGGTGATGCTACCCACATAATCCAGTTCTGTCTGAGTCACGACAGCACGATGTATTTTTGATTTCAATACTTGTAATTGCATGATTTCCTCATTTTTACCAAAAATCCGACGAAATTTAACCTTTTTTCACCATGAATTCAATATTGAAAATACTAGAGTTCCAAATCGACCGGAATGTTCATCTGGTAATAATAATGATACTCTTTCCTGTCCGCATTATAGGCCCGTCCAAACCGTTGCACCGTCGGTATTCCCAAAATATTAATCAGGGCTTTGGACTCATATCCAAAAGAGCGGAAATCTTCCGATTTGTCATTATACCAAATCATTCCATAATCGGAAAAAACACCCAGCCCAAGGTAGGAAAGGGATACCAGTGGTCCGCCAAAATTCAGGGACAATTTCATATCATCAGAGATTTTGACCCACAGCTCATTTTTGGTAATCAGGAGCCGTTCGCCGGTGAGTGTCACTTCAAATCCACGAACATACTGACGTTCAGTGATCAGGCCGCCGCTGACAGGAATATTTTCATTGATATCCAGGCCTGGCTGGTATTGTGAGAAATATTTTCCGTTAATCAAATTACAATGGGTTTGATTGGTGAACAAAAGGAAGTCTGTTTTCATTTTAAAACTGTCATACAAGGGGGCAAAAGCCAGTTCAAAATTCAGTTCATGTTCAACAAAATCTTTCTGCATACCCAGTTTGGAATTAGCCATACTCAGGTGGTAATTCAGGCCAACTTTTCGAACCGGGTGAACAAAAGAATTTTTATAGGGCAGGTTAAATAAAAAGCGAATACCGGTCTCTGAAGTGAGGGCAGAGCCATCCTCAAATAATGTATCGGACACAACACTTTTCTTTTGCCGGGCTACATTTTGATACATCAAACCCGATGAAAATCGAAGGCTGCAAAAAGGACTTTTAATCCAGTCCAGGGGAAAACTAAAATCAAGGGCCAGGTTTTGAACATCCTGAAAAAACCAAGTCTCATCCCAGATGCCACCCAGCCAGACATATTTCATGTAACTCAGATTTACCACCGGTCTAAACATGCGATTGCCGTAATTGACGGCAAAGTAGGGCTCCAGGTCTTGATATTCAAGAAAACCGACAAAAGCGATATCATGCTTCATCAGCGGGTCCATCCAATAGCTCATCCACATCACAGACTTATCATCCGGCAATACAAAATTGATAAACGGATCCAAATTTTTCAAATGGCTGTATTTTTGTTTTTTGTAATCAGGAACCGTATCAGGCAGAAGAATTTCATGGGGATATTTGGCATGAATCCAGCGGGAATAATAATTGATGTTTGGTTCGTAATGAAAGTCCGCTGAATCACACATTTCAATTTTTAACAGGCTTTTTTTCAGACGTCCCAGTTCGCCTTCAACAATGAATTTTGCAGTGGAATCTGTCTTTTCGATTCTGTGGGCGATGACATTGTACGGCGGTGTATTGTAAAGGGTCCAAACACCAGTTTCGAGATTGTAGTTTTGGATCAGTGTCCGGCTCTCTTTTGCTCCGGGCAAAGTCAGCAGAATATTGCTATTGTCCTTCCAAAAAGCATTTCTGGGGAAGGTTTCCAGTTCGACCTTCTTCAGCAATGAAAAGTCAACGGTTGAATATACAACCAGAAGGAACCTGCTTTCTTCATCAAACTGGCTCATTGCCAGATGTCTGCCGTCAGGACTCAGACGCAATTGCCCCAGGGCCATTTTTTTATCGAAAGTCAGTACTGATTTTTCAACCCCATCAAAATAATATTTAACGTAATTATTTTCATGGTCCAGTTGCTGGTAATAGATACCACCCTGGTTATCCACCTGGGCCAGGCGACCGGTTACAGTTCGGATTTTTTTCTTACCGGCAATCTCATAAAGAAAAATTTTGGGTAAAATACTGCCATATTTACCCCGTTCAAATTTGACATAAGCCAGGTAATTGAGGTTATTGCTGATGGCCATATCCATGACTGTCGAAACGTTTTCAATTTTTTGAATATTTTTGATATCGAGGATTCCTTTATTGAGGGTATCCTGATTGAAATATCCGAAGCCAAGATCAAAATAATTTTGGTTACTGCTTCCTTTGCCCATAAAGAAAACCAGGGAATCTTTGGCAGACATATTGGTAAAATTGTTCCATCCTTTAGTTTTAATGGCGTCAATTTTATTGACACTCTGAAAATCCGAGGTATCCTGAATATTGCTCTTCATGGCGTAGGCATTTCCAAAATAATAGGTATAGACATAGCGGCGCCATTCTTCCTTAAAATCCTTTAGACTCTTGCCATATACTTTTTTAAAGGCCGATTTAAAGGAGTATATTTTGGCCTTATTGCGGTATTTCAGCAACTCCTGCAGCTTTTCCAAACCATAAAATTCATAGAGATATCGGACCATGGAAAAACCGGTGGTATAAAAAAATCCATCCGGATATTGATAGGACAAATCATTGGAAAAAACGCCTTTGCGCAGATTGGCGTCCTCGCGGCCATAGCCCCATTCCTCACCGCTGAAAAACATGGCATAGCCTTCATTGAAATCAGAAGGAAAAGTGAGGGCGGAAACCGGCAGGAAAAGGTCAACCCAGGACCGGATGGATTCAAAGACAAAATGATGGGATAGTTCATGGGACAATACTTTGCGGAGCCATTTTTCACGGCCGGTAAAAATGCTGACATAATCATTAACATCGACCCAAATGGCGACATATTTTCCAGCCATGGAATAGCCATTGGTTATTTTATCCTGATTGGTTACAAAAATCTGAATTTTATGGTCCAATTCAATGCCATAGGTTTTTACCAGCGCTGCATAAGTCGCTTCGGAAATCACCAATGCCTCTTCGGCAGTTTCAATTAAGGGATCATGATAAACCACTTCAATATGATCAGATTCAATGGATTTCCATTTCAATTCAGAATGGTTTCGCTGATTCATGGCAAAATAAGCGTATAAATTATTGGTAATCACCAAAATTAATATGAACAGTAATCTCTTCAAAATTTCTCCTGTCAAATATTTTAGGGGTGAAGTTAAAAATCAAATCAATTAAATACAATGGATTAATCATCTCATGAAAAAAGTATCCAGAAAATAGCCTTTTGATCGCAGATAACTATCGTTTTCCTTCCAGAGTTTGAAAATCGCATCGATGGCAGTAACCTGGGTCACGCCATACATAATCAACTCCAGTCTTTTGGAAAACATATCCCCTTCATAGGGATCAAAGGAACTGACCAGTTTTTTTTCATCAATATTCCAACTGGGCGTCAGATACTGGTAAAATTCAGCTGCTGCTGAGGTGGCTATTCCTACAATTTCAAAATTGGGGACTCCATCTTTGATGCCCAAAACAAGGCCGCCACTGAAACCCCGATTAAAGGGTGAATCCGTATAAAAATATTTATCAGTCACCGGCTTACTCAGACTCACTATGCCATGGGAAATCATTTTGTAGCCCCTGGGAAAACCAAATAAATAGACAAAACTTCCCCAGTTTAAATCTTTTGAATTGCCAATGGGGTTTGTCAGCACAGGAACCAATCTATCCCCTTCCCCTGTTCGGGCGCCTAAGAATGCAATATCAATCATATCATCAGCCACCAGCACCTCAATTTTATCGGTATTCAGATCGGAGCAATAGATCATTTTTTTATCCAAAAATGCGATAGCAGCCACATAATCATTATTGGGTTCATCAAAATATGTAATAATTTTTTCTGGGGTATTGACAATGTGGGCACAGGTCAGCATGCCGACCCGTCCGCCTTCATTGTAAATAATTGTGGCTGTACCGGCGCTGTTATTATTAAAACTGGTTTTGGATACCGCATTTATTATATTGATGTCCTTCAGCCTCACCTGATCATCAATGCCAAACCTGTACTCATTATAATATCCCACACAGGTAATCATTTTGGTACAATTGCCTATCTGTTCCAGATCGCCGGAACAATCTCTGTGGGGAAATTCCGTATCATATTTTTCATCTTCAATAATCAGATTGGTAAAATCATGAATGTATTGGGTACAGGAAAAAAAAGTGAGAGATATTAGTATTGTTGTGAGAATTTTATTAAACATTTACATTTTAATCCTTTTAATGTTAGAATAATGATAAAAAAAATGAAAGGCAATCCCTTTATCATTAAATGTACAATATGAGGATTTTATGAGGACAGAACCGGAATGAAATTTAGACAAAATAAGGGGACAAGTCCCCTTGTTTTGTAAGATCCTACTGTTCTTTGTATTTTTTCAAAAGGGACAAAACCTGATCAATATCCTGCTCTGTATGTTCCGCCGATACCTGAAAGCGAATTTCTTCATCACCTTTGGGAACTACCGGAAAATTCAAGCCTGTGGCCAGTACACCATGTTCTAATAGGAAATCTACAATCTTTCTGGTTTCCTGGGTATCCCGAACCATGAGCGGCACAACCGGATGGTCGCCTTTGATGGTTTCAAACCCAAGGTCCAGCAAACCTGATTCAAACTTTTTCGTCATTTTATGAAGATGACCGATTATGGTTTTTCCTTCTTCGCTGGTAAGAATATCAAGAGCCTTCATGGCCGCATTACATTCCGAAACCGTGATCGGGTTGGAGTAAATATACATGGGTGCGGTCTCACGCAGAAATTCGATGATCCTGGCACTGCTGACCAGATATCCGCCATTGACACCAAAGGCTTTTCCCAAAGTCCCGATCAACACATCCGCCTTTGCCCGGGTGTATTCTTCGGTACCCCGACCGGTTTCGCCAAAGGATCCGACGCCATGAGAATCATCAACCACGGTGATGACACCTTCTTCAAATTTTTCATCGAATTTCTGGCAAATTTCCACAATTTCATGTAAGGGTGCATGATCACCACGCATGGAAAAAATTCCATCGGTAATCACCAAACACCGCCGGCCTTTTCCAACAGCTTCTTCCAATTGTTTTTCAAGATCAGCCATATTATTGTGTTTGTAGATGGTTTTGTGGGCCGGACGGGTCAGGCGAACACCATTGATAATGCAATTATGGTTCAGTTCGTCACTGATCAGGACCGTTTCAGCAGTTGTCAACGGATAGATCACACCCATACTGGTGACATAAGCCGAACTGAAGATCATGCCGGCCTCTTTGCCATGGAATTCCGCCAGTTTCTTTTCCAGTTGAATATGCATGTTGTATGTACCGCTGATGAACCGCACCGCACCGGGGCCGACGCCAAATTTCCGGGCGGCTTCTTCTTCCGCCTGGACCATATCATCGCGCAGGGATAGTCCCAGGTAGGAATTCGCATTCATTTTGATGAATTCTTTATCGCCGAAACCTTCGAGAAAATATCTGGGTCCATGGGTACCGAAGGCTTTTTTTACATTCACGACGACTTTTTCTTTGCCTTTTGCCCGGCCACTGGAATAGAGGTCTTCAAGGTTTAGTGCAATTGTTTTTTCCAATTTTTGTAATGACATAATTCTCTCCCTTTTTGTCATTTTTCTGCTGAGACCTTTAAAGATAGGCCTCATGGATAGGGTTACATATTGTTTTTATTGATAAAAAAATCTAATGCTTCTTCGTAGGCTCTGAGGCCTTCTTCTATAACCCGTTTGGCGGCTACATCTTTGATGGCTGATTCTGCGTAACTCTCTTTGGAGAAAGGAAACTCCGAAAGCACCACTTCAACCACAGGTTTGTGAATAATCGCCAGCATTTCCTGCAATGCGTAAAATCCTCTTCCCATTCCGCCCAGATTGAGGATGATTCCATTCATATCATTGCGGTTGGCAAGCACGGACTTTAGCACGGCTTTCTCTTCAAAATGCTGAAAAATTTTCAGTTCAATTCCCTTTTCACCGGCAGTTCGCTTTAGTTGCCGGTTGACTTTGTCCAGAGTCAGTTTTGATTTGTTGAGGCTGGATACTTTGCCCAGCAATGACAGATGCGGTCCGTGAATTACTAAAATTTTCATGGTTGAATTTACAGTTTAATAATCATTTTTCAACTAGAAAACTAATGCTTTCAAAAGGGAGAATGAAAAATAATTAATGGAACAGAAAAATTTTCAAGGTTCATCAAATTGGATCACAAAGGTGTTTCAACCTGTTTTCCTATCTGTGCCCGGTAAAGGAAAAGAAAGCAGAGGCAGATTGAAACATCGGGTCTTCCCTTGGCAATCGGTATTTAATTCATCAGTTAGGTGGCCGCTGATCAGATTGCGCCAAAAAAAAATTTGGGATGAAGCCAAAAGAGGCGGAATTTTTCGTAAACCATTTTTTATCTATGAACGTCATCACTTTTCACAGGAATAAATCGCAATCCCGCCAAAGAGGTAGTTCCGGTATTCACACTTTCGAAAGGATTGATTTTCCAATATGTTGATAATCTTTTCCTGATTATGAAAGTTGATAATGGAACTGGCTAAGTAGTGGTATTCCTGCTTCTTATTGATTAGGATTTGGGAAATGGCAGGAATGATTTTCCTGAAGTAAATATTCCTGAAAAACCGGACGAATTTTGAAGGCGGTTGCGCAAATTCAAGGATCACAAATTTGCCCCCAGGATTCATGACACGATATACATTTTCAAAGGATTTTTCCAATCGCGTGAAATTACGAATCCCAAACCCAATGATCACTTTGTCAAAAGTGTTTGCCAGAAAAGGCAGGTTGGCAGCATCACAAACTACTGCATCATTATCGGGAAATCGTTGTTTACTGATTTTCAGCATTTCAGCATTCATATCGGCCATAATGGCCTTTGCCGATGATATTTTGCCGATCCTGCCTGTGATATCGCCGGTGCCGGCTGCCAAATCAAGTACAATATCCCTATTTTTCACCTGCAATTTTTTTACTGCTTTAGCTTTGAAAAAATTATGGGTGCCCAGGGAAATAACAGTGTTCATTCGATTATAATCTCTGGCGATGGTGGTAAAAACATTATTGATATAAATTTCTTTTTTATTCATTAATCTATCTTTTTAAGTCTCTGGCACTTTTAATCCATTTTCCGTTCGCAGTACTTCGAATTTTTGGGCTACCTCCCGATTTCCGATTTCCAGAAATGACAGTGAATTATCTCAAAATTATTTCGTCCACAAACAGCCAGGCATTGCCGCCGGCGCCACTATGCCAATCCGGACAGGCCCCCTGGTTTTGGGCTATGATGCGGACTTTCATCAATTTGCCGCTATTTTTTGTGATAATGGGAATTATGGCTGTTGGTGAATTTTCAACCTGGAGTTCATTCTTCCAGGTGAATAATTCTGAAAAATCTTTGCCATTTTCAGAGACTTCAATTCTTATGGTTTTGGGCATAAAAATCCAACTGCGGTTGCTTTCCAGAAAACGAACTTCAATGGTTTTGACTTCTTCTGCCTGGTCAAAAGATAGTTCTGCCACAAAATCATCTTTTTCAAATCCCAGCCAGGCACCATCACTATAATCCTCTGTTCCTGTCAGCCCGTCAATTAAAGTGGCGGCCCCTTTTCCGAAGTATTTAGCTGCCGGCTGGTTGCCCAGATCGATTTTTGTCTTTATCGCCTGATTCAGATTCAATTTTTTACGGTAAATACCACTGATCAATCGGCCTTTTTGAAAAGCGCCATAACAGATTTCCGTATCCGCCTCCAGCGCAAGACCATTTTCCATATTTTCAGACAGTTTATTGGGACTTTTTCCATCGGTTGTAAAACGAAGTGAAATATCATCGGGTAAACCCGGCACTGCAAAATCAATTTTATTCCGTTTCCCCATTTTAATTCCGATAGAAGCAATATTCAAAATATCCAGTTTTATGGCCGCATGGAGATTTTTTTCCGGAGCCGTCAGGAAATTTTCAACCTTCAGGGCAAGATCCAATTGATGATATCCTTCGCGGTATTTTATGGGGATACTGAGACGCACCCTTTCACTGCTCCCCGGTTGGATCAGGACTTTACCAGCCAGGGTAAAATCGGCTTTTTCAACAGGCATGAGAACAAGCGGAATATCAGAACGATTTTCCAGGCTGATATGGATATTGCCATTTTTCTCAGGATTGAGTAAACCGTTTTCATTTTTCAGACAGCCGGCAAAAAATTTCCCCAGCAGGTCCTCTCTGCCTAGAATTTTGTCTTCATGGTAAATGATCGTCCGCCGGTTTTCAAGGGCTTCATGAACACTGGCAAGGGTCCTGTCCTGGGAAAAAACCAGAGTGTAAGGTCGATGTTCACCTTTCATGGGTTCATACAAATAATCGATGGGTGAATGCACATCCGAGTTACCGAAGAAGGTTAGGTTTTTATCCAGCGCCCACTGGTGCACTTCAGGATAATATTCCTTTTCGTTGACCAGTTCAATTCCCTTCAACCAGCCTTTCTCAAAAAGAATGGTATGCTCCTCATACCAACGCACAATGCCATCTTCCTTTAACTGGGCGCTCCATCCCGGATGGTTCCACAAAATAAAGGCCCCCTGCATTGCTGCGATTTCAATAGCCTTCATGGGGTCTTTATGGGTCAGTGGTTCGATTTCTTTGATAAATAATGCGTTCAGGTGACCGGGCGGCATATTACGGGTAATTTCGGCACCTTTGATGAGCAAAATCCCAAGTTCTTCTGCTTTCGGTCTGGCAATTTCATAAGACCGGCCATATTGAACCGGAATATCATCGGAATAAGGCCTGTATTCAACATGATCGGTAATGGAGATAACATCCAAACCTTCACGGTAAGCCTCTTCAACTCGGGTTACCGGCCAGACAAGACCGTCAGAAAACAGTGTATGCATATGAAAATCGCCGATCAAAGTGACGTAACCCGGCAGGTCCGGAACTCTAATCTCTCTTCTTGTTTGGGCGGTCATTAGACAAGCTAACAGCAATAGCAGGATAATACATTTTCTAATGGACATCATTTCTCTCCTTAAATAATTTATGCAGAATCTCTAACAATGAGATTGGCTTCCATAATTTCAATCGTGTTACCAGTGATACCTTCCTGTTTATTTTGAATCTGACTGATCAAAATCTGACCGGCCCTCTCTCCCATTTTTTCGGCCGATTGGTCCACAGTGGTCAAAGCCGGTTGAATCAATGCCGATATCTCATTGTTGGAAAATCCAATCACCGCCACATCATCAGGAATTTTCATTTTATAAACCTGTAACTGCTGGTAAACACCAATGGCTACCGGATCATTAATACAAAAAATAGCATCGGGTTTTTCATCCAGTTGCATCAATTGCTGCAAAGCGATCTTGCCATCCTGCTTTTCCATGCCGCAGGGGACAATCCATTTTTCATGGCAGGTCAGGCCGGCTTCCTGAAGGGCCTGTTTGTATCCCCGCAGCCGTTCCCGGGCAATATTGAGATTGGGAGTACCGGCAAGGCAGGCAATTCGTTTGTATCCGGTTTTGATCAGGTATTTGACAGCCCGCAGACTGCCGGAAAAATCATCAGTGATCACTTTGGAGGCTGCGATTCCTTCGTCAAAGCAGCGATCAAAAAAGACCACCGGAATTTCGTGGCTCTGCAATTCCCGAAAATGGTCCGGCGAGGTGGTTTCCTGGGAAATCGAAGCCAGCACTCCGGCCACTCGATTGGCAATCAATGTTTTGACAGCCTCCTTTTCCTTGTGAATATTTTCATGGGATTGACAGATCATGGCAGTGAAACCGGCATCAGAAACCACTTTTTCAATGGCACTGATGGCCCGGGCAAAAAAATCATGGCCGATATTGGGGACAAGAATGCCAATGGTGGTGCTGCGTTGCATCTTCAGGTTTTTGGCAATGGTGTTGGGGCGGTATCCAACTTCATTGACCAGTTTCATGACCTTTTCCCGTGTTTCCTTTTTGATGGCCGGATGATCATTCAATGCCCGGCTGACCGTTGCGGTCGAAGTATGAAGCATTTTTGCGATATCTTTGATTGCGACTTTCGCCATATTTTCCTCTTATCTAATCCAAAAAAATAAGTAATTATCCTCTTTATTCACAGTAAATTTATTTGATTGTGATTTGCGAAAATCCTGTCTTGTTATTATTTTCCGAACACAAAAGTGGCTTTTCTTAAATAATTATAAAAAATGTTATATACCCTAATCTTTTCACAGTTGAATTTTTTATAAAAATTGATAATATCTATTATAAAGTTTTTTATTTCTTGAATTATTTTAAAACAATGGATTTGGTTGATAAAAATTTGGAATACCAGAAGCGGGGTTTGAAAAAGGAAATTTAAATCGTTTTTTCTCAGTACCGATTTTCCCATCAGTGAGGGCATAGATCAATGTTAAAAAAATACCCTGCCACAGTATTTATGCAGGTTGATAACATTCTTCATTACCGGGGCCCAAAACTAACTGATGCATAGGCTGCATTTAATTTTTTAAGGTACCTAAAAAAAGAATTGGAGAAACACAGTTAGGTTGGATATATTTACCATTAAACCATTTTGAAATGAAATCAGATAAAAAAGGAGTGAATATGAACCCTTATATTTTTCGTGAATATGATATTCGAGGAGTTGTCGCAGAGGATTTTACCGATGAGGTAGTAATCCAAATCGGAAAAGGCTTCGGCACCCTGATCAAAGAAAAAGGTGCAAAAAAAATCTCCGTCAGTGGCGATGTCAGGCTCACAACACCTCATTTAATGGAAAAATTTATTGAAGGCGTTTTGTCAACGGGAATTGATGTTATTGAACTGGGAATTCTGCCCACACCGGTCAATTATTATTCCATGTATAAACTGGACATAGACGGCGCCTGTCAGATCACCGGCAGTCATAACCCGCCAGAGATGAACGGTTTCAAACTAAGTTTTAAAAAAGGGTCGGTTTACGGAGAAGAAATTCAACAAATCCGACGCATCATAGAGGATGGAAAATTTGCTACCGGCAAAGGTGCACAGACCCATCAGGAAATTCTCGAGCAATACAAAGCCGAATTGGTTTCCAAAATCAAACTGGAAAAACCCATGAAAATTGTCATGGATTGCGGAAATGGCGCCGCCTGCCTTGCCGCCCCGGAAATTTTTAAAAAAATTGGAATCGAAATGACGGAACTCTATTGTGATGCCGACGGAAATTTTCCAAACCACCATCCGGACCCGACTGTAGAAAAATACATCGCAGATATGATCGCTGAAGTTAAAAAAGGCGGCTATGACTGTGGAATTGCCTTTGACGGTGACGCTGACCGCATTGGTGTCATTGATGAGAAAGGCCGTATCATCTGGGCTGATTACATCATGATTCTGTTCCTTGATGAAATCATAAAAAACGGAGAAACCGTGGTCTTTGACGTCAAATGCTCACAAGCCCTTGAAGAAGCCATTCTGGAACGCGGCGGTAAACCCTATATGTACAAAACCGGCCACTCCCTGATCAAGAAAAAAATGCAGGAACTGGACCTACCATTTGCCGGTGAAATGAGCGGCCACATTTGTTTTGCTGACGATTATTACGGTTATGATGACGCGATGTATGATGCCTTGCGCTTTGTGCAAATGCTTTCCCGAAAACAGGAAAAACTCTCTGAAATTATGGATAAATTGCCCAAATACTATTCCACTCCGGAGATGCGCCTCGACTGCCCTTCGGACCAGGTAAAATTTGAAATTGCAGAGAAATCCACACAATATTTCAAAGAGAACTTCGACTGTAATGATGTCGATGGCGTCAGAATCAAGTTTGGAGACGGATGGGGATTAGTAAGGGCATCCAACACACAGCCGGTAATCGTCACCCGCTTTGAAGCCAAAACACAGGAGCGACTGGAAGAAATCAAAAATCTGGTACTGAGTAAATTGCAAGAATTCGGAGAAATTTCAATATAAAATGCCAAATCAAATCACCCTTTTAATCAAAAAATACCAGGATATCATCAACCGGGGATTGGAAGAAATACCGATACCCGGTTTTCCAAATTCCCTTTATGAGCCTCTGGTCTACAGCCTGCATACCCAAGGAAAAAGGATTCGTCCGATATTGACTTTGATGGTCGGCGAAGGTTTTGGCGTTCCCATCGAAAAACTACTGCCTGCAGCCCTGGCTCTGGAAACCCTGCATACCTACACCCTGGTTCACGATGACATCATGGACAATGATGATCTGCGACGCGGCCGGCCCACTGTCCACAAAAAATGGGACGTTAATACAGCGATTTTATCCGGCGATGCCATCAATACCCTGGCCTTTCGGCTCCTGATGGATACGGATTCGCCCAACCTGCAACGGATGGGAAAACTTTTCACCGAAGGAATGCTGGAAATATGTGAAGGCCAGGCCCTGGATATGGAATTTGAGCATCGTATCGATGTGACTGTGGAAGAATATATGACCATGGTAACCAAAAAAACCGCTGTCCTGCTGGCCTTGTCGTGTAAAATCGGCGGCCTTATTGCCGACTGCGATGAAAACACTCTGATGGCACTGGAGAATTTTGCCATTAAAACCGGGCAGGCTTTTCAAATTCAGGATGATCTGCTGGAGATTTTATCCGATGAAGAGGCCATGGGAAAAAGCCTGGGCAGTGATTTCGCCGCCGGAAAAAAGACCTATCCCATGCTGCTGGCCCTCTCCGGTATGAACAAAAAGGAACAAAAAGAATTTTTGACATTTCTGAAGAATAATTCTAATATTATAAAGATTCGTGAAAGATTTTTAAAGTCCGGAAGTATCGATAAAGCCGGACGTACTGTTAATGAATTAATCACCGAATCAAAAGAAAATCTGAAGGGATGTCCATCGCAAGTGAGGGACTCATTGTTGGCACTGCTTGAATTTTTACAGAAGAGAAAATCATAAATATGTTAACAAAAGAAATTCAAATTAACAACAAACATGGTATTCATACAAGACCTGCAACTGTTTTTGTTGAAAATGCATCTAAATTCAAATCAGAGGTTCATATCACCTATCATGATGAACAGGTCAATGCCAAAAGCATCATGGGATTGCTCATTTTAGCCGTTGAACCTGGAGCTGTAATACAGATCGAGGTTGAAGGGCCCGATGAACAGGAAGCGATGGAAAAATTTGTAGATATCATTGAGAACAATTTCTATATGGAATAATTTTCTATGCTCCTCTTCAAAGGTAAAAAAGTATCAGAGGGAATTGCAATTGGACCTCTATTTTTTCTCGATAAAGACAAAATCGAGGCGCCTGAGCATATCATCAAAAATTCTGAAATTGAAGCGGAAATAGAAAAATTAGACAATGCCGTCATGGCCTGTGTCCATGAACTGGAAAGAATCAAAGAAATTGCCCTCAAACATCTGGATGATAATCACGCCCAGATCATAGAAGGACAAAAACTGGTGGTCAGTGATCAGATGGTGCTTGAAGAAGTCAAAGACCTTGTTCGAACTGCAAAGAAAAATTCAGCTTTGGCCTATTCTGAAATATTTAAAAAATATGAAAATATTATCGCCCGTAGTTTTTCAGGATATCACCAGGAACGTGAGGCTGATATTCTGGATATCAAAAAAAGAATGATCCACCGTCTCACCTCCAACGAATCCTATTTCAGTGATTCAATCAACGAACCCTCAATAATTGTCGGACGGCGAATTTCGCCGGCGGACCTGCTGCAACTGGGTCATGAAAACATCATCGGAATCATCACTGAAATCGGTGGTTCTGATTCCCATATCGCCATTTTAGCCAAAGCCTTCAGAATACCCTATATCACCGAAGTCAAAGACTTTACCAAATTAAAAAAATATGACTATGCTATCCTTGATGTATCGGAAGAAAGCATCCATGTGGATCTACGGGATGACGATCTGAATTATTATAAAAAACGCGAAGAAGAATTTCTCAACAATAAAAAAATCCAAGTCCATGAGATCGTATCAAAAACCAAAGACGGCCAGGATTTTTCCATTTTTCTCAACCTGGAATTTGCCGAAGAATTGCAGATGCTGGATATAAATTATATTCAGGGCATCGGCCTTTTCCGTAGCGAGTTCATCAGTATCGAACAAAACAAACTGCCCGATGAAGAGACCCAGTATAATGTTTACAGCAAAGTCACCAAAATGGCCCGGGGGCTCCCACTGATTTTCAGGACCTTTGATTTTGGTCGTGATAAATTCATCGAGATGTTGGATCTTAACATGTTTCACCAGCAGGAATTCGAAGACTGGGGCGGTCTACAATTCTGTCTCGAAAATCCAGACATCCTAAAGACCCAGTTCCGGGCCTTGCTTCGAGCCAGTCAGTTTGGTCCCATCAATATTATGTTGCCGATGGTCTCCGCCATTGATGAAATTGACAAGGCGAAACAATTGCTGGCTGAAGCCCAGATAGAACTGGAAGAAGAAGGAATTGACTTCCGCAGGGATGTTGAACTGGGAAGCATGATCGAAACGAAAGCAGTTTTGGAAATACTGGATGAACTGGCGGAAAATGTAGCTTTTTTCAGTATCGGCACCAATGACCTGGCCAATTTTTTACTGGGTACCAAACGGGAAGAAAGTGACATTAATAACCACTATCATCCAAAATTATTTCAAGCCATCCATAAAATCATCAAGGTTGCCGATGCCCATGGAATTCCCACCACAGTATGCGGAGAAATGGGCGCAGACCGGTATGCGCTTCCGGGCCTCATCGCTTCTGGTGTGCGCAGGGTCAGCGTGGCACCCTCATCTCTTTCTATGGTCAGCAATCTGATAAAAAACATTTCCGTTGAAGATTGCATTCCCCTCAATCGAAGAATTATGAACAGCAGAAATTCCTATATGCTACTTTCCATTTTAAAAGATTTTTACTATTATCAATTAAAAACCTATTAATCATGAAGACTAAAGATAAATTAATACCGGTAAAAATAAAGAAGATCATCTTCTTTCCGCCTTCTAAAAACTATGCCATCATTCTCAATGATGCCGAAACCAATATGCAACTTCCTATTATCATCGGCACCTATGAAGCCCAGGCAATTGCCCTGGGTATCGAAAATATTAAAATGCCTCGTCCCATGACCCATGATTTGTTGTCCAATATCATGGAGCAGGAAAACCTGAAAGTCCAAAAAATAGTGATAAACAAACTGCTGGAAGGCACGTTTTACGCCGCCATCTATTACACCCGTTCCAACCATGAAGTTGTAAAGATTGATTCCCGCCCCAGTGATGCCATTGCAGTAGCCTTACGGACTGACAGCGAAATTTTTGTTTCCGAAGAGGTCATGATGGAAGCCGGCCAGCATATCAACCTCGATGAAGTCAGTGAAATCAAAGAGGATCTAAAAAGCCCCGCCAATAATATTGACATTCTTGACCAAATCCACGAATGCAACCTCAAGCTGCAAGATGCTATTGATATGGAAAATTATGAACTGGCAGCCCAGTTTCGCGACAAAATCCAGTTTCTCGAATCCAAAATTCATAATTGATTATTTCAAACTACATTCAATAAATCTACCTGTTTTAACCATTCCTCAATTTTTGGTTATGATAGAAAAATACCTTTTGGGTAGGAAATCAAATTGTCGTAATTTATGCTTAATTTATATAGGGTAAAATGAGCCAAAAAACTAAAAATTTAATATTATTCTCGATCATGACCTTTATCTGGAGCACCACTTGGGCGGCTTTAAAACTGGGACTGGAAGAAATGCCGCCGGCCGTAGGACTTGCCTTGCGTTTTGGTATCGCGGCTATTTTATTACTGACTTTTGCATGGTTGCGAAAATTGCCCATTGAAAGGTCCTGGGACCATATCAAACTTTACCTGATTGTGGGCCTGTTCAATATGGCGCTGAGTTATTTTTGCACCTACTGGGGTACCCAGTTCATTCCCAGCAGTCTCTCCTCGATATTATGGTCCACAATGCCTATTATGCTAGGATTAATGGCTCATTTTTTCATCAAAGAAGACCGTATGACCATCCTCAAAGGGTTCGCAATCATCGTGTCCACCATCGGTGTTGTTATGATCCTGTCGGACCAGAAACTGATCTTGAATAAAGAAACATTGACAGGCTCCCTGATTGTTCTGCTGGCCGTTTTTACCGGTTCTTTTCCAAACATCTACACCAAAAAATTCACCAAAGACTACAATTCATTGGTGCTGACAGGAATAGCCATGGCCATTGCCTCCCTGTTTCATTCAATCATCGCATCGGTCACCGGCCAATGGGCCAGGACAACCTGGGATATTACCGGCATTGCCAGTGTCATTTATCTCGGGGTCTTTGGTTCAGCTATCACATTTTCAATTTATTATTACCTGATCAAACATATTTCCGTCGTCAAGGTTTCATTTCTTACTTTTATAACACCTATCGGCGCTACATTAATCGGCTGGCTTTTTCTCAACGAAACCATTACCCTGAAAGAAATGATCGGGTGCCTGATTATTTTCTCCGGAATCTTTCTCTATGATTCCAGAAAATATCTGAAATACTTTAAAAACAAAAAGATATAATGGCAAAAAAAGACAAAATATTATTTTATTGTTCTGAATGCGGCAACTCCCAGAGCAAATGGTCAGGAAAATGCATTTCCTGTGGCGCCTGGAATTCACTCGTTGAGGAACAAGTCTCAAAGAAGACCGCCAAAAATCCTGCCCGGCTCAATGACAAAAACCCCACGCCATTGAACCAAACCATCACCCATAAAAATGTCCGCTTCAAGACCGGTATCGAAGAATTTGACCGCGTCACCGGCGGCGGCTTTGTCAAGGGCTCCATTACACTCATCGGTGGTGAGCCTGGAATCGGCAAGTCCACCATCATGATTCAGATATTACAATATCTGGAAGGAGAAAAATTTCTCTACTTTTCAGGTGAAGAGTCAGAAGAGCAAATCCAGATGCGCGCCCACCGCCTCAACATACAGGACGGGCGAATTTTGCTCAGTTGCGACAACAACCTGGAAAGCATCCTGCACCAAATCGAAAAAAACAAACCTGACATCGTGGTTGTGGACTCTATTCAGACCCTCTATTCCGATGATTTCGATAATGTTCCCGGCTCCATCACCCAGGTCAAGGAATGTTCGGCACAACTGCAACGGATCGCCAAAGAACAGGGCCTCACCATCATACTGATCGGACATATTACCAAATCCGGCAGCATCGCCGGCCCCAAAATACTGGAACATTTAGTAGACACCGTACTTTATCTGGAATCCGGACAACACAATCACTACCGCACTCTTCGATCGATTAAAAACCGTTTTGGTTCCACCAATGAGGTGGGTATTTTTGAAATGCGTGATACGGGACTCATGGCAGTAGACAATCCCTCCGGCTTCTTTCTGGCCGAAAAACGGGACCATATATCCGGCTCGGCAATATCCGTCAGCATGGAAGGGACCCGTCCTATCATGATCGAAATTCAGGCCCTGGTGACCAAAAGTTTTTATGGCAATCCCCAAAGGACAGCCAACGGTGTTGACTATCGCAAACTGGCCATGTTGATCGCCATACTCGAAAAACGAGGCGGCTATCCAATGGGCACCCACGATGTGTTTGTCAATATCGTCGGCGGTCTTAAAATCGACGAAACAGCCATCAACCTGGCAGTAGTGGCGGCCATGGCCTCCAGCATCAAGGACCAGGCCATTCCTTCCAATAGCGTCTTCATCGGTGAAATCGGGCTGGGCGGTGAAGTCCGCTCCATTCCTTTTATCGAGGCCAGAGTCAAAGAAGCACTAAAATTTGGTTACAATCAAATATATATTCCTAAAAATAATGAAAAATTAATCAATAATAATAACAAAAAAGTCGTCGGTGTCGATTCCATCGGGCACCTGTTTGGCATGATATTTTAGTTAGGAATTTGTTGTGGAACCCATTATCAAAGACTCTGGAAAAATAAAATTTTCAATTTATAAAAAAGACAGAAATACCCTGGCCCGGGCAGGACAATTCATTACAGACCATGGTCCGGTGGAAACACCCATTTTCATGCCGGTCGGTACCCACGGGGTCGTTAAAACCCTGACTCCAGCAGAATTAAAAGCAGCCTCTGCCCAAATCATCCTTGGCAATACCTACCATCTATACCTACGTCCGGGACTGGAAGTGATTCAGGGCGCCGGCGGACTGCATCGGTTTAACAGCTGGGACAAACCAATTCTCACCGACAGTGGCGGGTTCCAGGTCTTCAGCCTGTCCCATCTCGGCAAAGTCACCGAAGAAGCTATCATCTTCAATTCCCATATTGACGGCTCAAAACATAAACTGTCACCGGAAATTTCCATGGAAATACAAAATACTCTCGGCAGTGATATTATGATGGCCTTTGATGAATGCACTTCCTATCCCTGCGATTATGAAACCGCACGAAAGTCCCTGGACCTGACCCATAAGTGGGAAACCCGCTCCAAAATCCACTTTGACAGGCTGCAACCCCAGTACGGACACCGGCAATTCCTTTTCGGTATCGTTCAGGGAAGTATCTATGCCGACTTGCGCCAGGAAAGCGTTGATTTCCTGAAACAACTGGATTTTGACGGGTATGCCATCGGCGGCCTGGCCGTAGGAGAACCCAAAGCCATGAAAAATGAAATTATAGACATTGTTTCACCCTTACTGCCTGAAAACCGTCCCCATTACCTGATGGGTGTCGGAAAGCCCGAAGACATCATTGGTGGTATCGAACGTGGTATCGATATGTTTGATTGTGTTTTACCCACCCGAAATGCACGCAATGGAACCCTCTATACCTGGAAGGGGCGTATTATTTTAAAAAATAATCAATATCGCATGGATTATTCTCCCGTGGATGAAAATTGCGACTGCTATACCTGTCGCAATTTTTCACGCGCCTACCTGCGTCACCTTTTTAAAATAGGTGACATGACCGGGCTTCGGCTTAATACCATTCACAACATTCATTTTTTCATCGAACTTACCACCAAAGCAAGGCAGGCCCTGATGGAGGACAGGTTTGACACTTTCCTGAAAAATTTTTACAATAATTATCCGGTGGAAGAAGACCATTGGCAGGAAAATACAATTCGTCGTGAAGAGCGACGCACGAAACACATGGAAAACAATCAAAATGTAAGTTCCAGTAAAAAATGACGGAGAGATCATGGCTTATTTCATACCGAAAGAATACATCGATATAGATTTTAAAACTTTAGCCGACAAAATATCAGCCATCAAAAAAAGATTGAACAATAATCTGCTGATACTGGGCCATCACTACCAAAAAGATGAGGTGCTTCAGTTTTGTGATAAGCGGGGAGATTCCTTTGCCCTGGCCAAAGAAGCAGCCGGCACCTCAGCCGGAATGATTGTTTTTTGTGGTGTTCACTTCATGGCTGAAACAGCTGATATCGTGAGCCGGGATGACCAGAAAGTCTTTATTCCGGATCCGACGGCCGGATGCTTTTTGGCTGACTGCGCCAATATTCAGGACATTGAAAAAGTCTGGGCTAAATTGACAGCCCTGACCGATACTAAAATCATTCCCGTAACCTATGTCAATTCATCAGCTCACCTGAAAGCTTTTACTGGAAAGCATGGCGGTTTGGTTTGTACCTCTTCCAATGCAGAAAAAGCCCTGAAAAAAGCCCGACAATGGGGTGACAAGGTCTTTTTTTTCCCGGACCAGCATCTGGGCCGCAATACCGCTGTCAAAATGGATATTCCCCTGGCAAGAATTAAACTTTGGGACCCAAAACAGGGTTTATCCATCCAAGAGATCGAAGAAGCGGAAATCATTCTCTGGAACGGCTACTGCAATGTCCACCAGGAATTTAGTTCCAATTATGTCGATTATCTGAGAAATACCTACGAAGGAATTAAAATCATAGCCCACCCTGAATGCAGTTACAACGTCTGTCAGAAATCCGATTTCACTGGTAGCACCAAAGAAATTATTGACATGATCGAAGCTTCGCCTTCCGGGACTATCTGGGGAGTCGGAACGGAAAAACACCTTGTTAACAGGCTACAGAAAGAGCACAAGGACAAGGAGATTTACTTCCTGCAGGATTATGAGCCCCAATGCATCAGCATGTCCCAAATTACAGAAAACCACCTGTTATACCAACTGGACCAGTTGAGCCTTGGCCATGAAATCAACCGTGTCATGGTAGAAAAAGAGACTGCAGCAGATGCCAAACTTGCACTTGAGAGGATGTTAAAATTATGAAACTTCCCTCAACAAAAACCATTAATACCGATGTTCTGATCATCGGGTCGGGTCTAGCCGGTTGCGCCGCAGCTTTGGCCGCCGCCCGGGAAGGCCTGCAAGTTACCATGCTGTCCAGTGAAAAAGTGTTTACCGAATCCGCCTCATACTATGCGCAAGGGGGTATTATCAGAATTCCTGATGAAGACTCACTGGAATTGCTCATGAAAGATTTTCAGCGGGCAGGTCACAATGTTGTCAATGAAAAGGCTGTAAAACAAATTTATAAGTACGGAAAGTCCCTGGTAGATGAAGTGCTGATTGATACAGTGAAAGTACCCTTTGACAGAGACCACCATCAGAATATTTCCCTGACCCGGGAAGCTTCCCACTCTATCAAACGCATCGCCCATGTAAAAGACCATACCGGCAGCGCCATTCAATCCTATTTTTACAACACTATCCAAAACCACTCCAATATTCATATTCTGACCGGTGTAACAGCTGTTGACCTCATTACCCTGGCCCATCATTCCATGAATTACTCCCATATCTACGAACCCAGCACCTGTTCAGGAGCCTATTGTCTGTTTCAGGAAGAAGATGAAATCCGTCCTATACTTGCCGGTGTGACCATTGTGGCCACAGGCGGACTGGGAAGACTGTATCTGCATACTTCCAATCCAAAATCCGCCAGAGGCGACGGCTATGCCATGGTTTATCGGGCTGGTGGCCGTATCATGAATATGGAATATATACAGTTTCACCCCACCACTTTGCTGACCGCCGATGAAGAACGTTTTCTCATTACTGAGGCCATGCGTGGCGAGGGCGGCATATTATTTAACAGTAACGGTGAAGCCTTCATGAAAAATTATGATGCCCAGGCGGAACTTGCACCCCGGGACATTGTTGCACGCTCCATTATTCAAGAGATGAACAAAACCCACTCAAACCATGTTTTTCTGGACATTTCCCACAAAAACAGCGATTGGATCAAAGCTCGCTTTCCCCTCATTTACCAAAAGTGTCTGGATAAAAAAATAGACATCACTATCAATCCGATTCCAGTCGTACCAGCAGCCCATTATGCCTGCGGTGGTGTTGCCGTGGACTGCCAAGCCAATACCACCATCAAGCGGCTGAAAGCCGTTGGTGAAGTGGCCTGCACCGGGCTTCACGGAGCCAATCGCCTGGCCTCCAGTTCCCTGTTGGAATGTCTGGTTTATGGCACCCTTGCCGGGCAGGATGCAGCCCGCATCCTCAAAGTAGAAAAAATTATCATACCCCAAGTCCCCGATTGGGAGCGCGAGAGGGAAGAACTGGATGCAGACCTGCTGCGCCAGGATATGCTGACCATCAAGCAGACCATGTGGAATTACGTTGGAATTATTCGCACCAGGAAAAAACTAAACCGCGCATTGGATATTTTGACACGATTAAACCAGAGTATCGAATATTTCTACAAACACACCAATCTGGACAATGATTTAATCGGTTTGCGCAATGCCGTTCAGACAGCCTGGATGGTGCTACATGCGGCCCGGCTGAACAAAGAAAGCCGGGGTTGTCATTATCGGCTGGATTGACCGGTAATTGGCCAGTTCTTTCTGCCCCCTCAAAATTTCAAAAAATATCCTTTTGATTCAAAGCAGACAGTGTTAAATTGCCATTTGTTACCGATAACATTTTGAGGGCTGAAAGGAGAAAAATTTATGAAAAAAGGTTTATTGACAGGTATTATTTTTCTATTGCTCATAAATTGCGGAAACCCTTACAAGTTCACCAATGTCCAGCAAAAAAATAATATCCGATGCTCCGGTGCCCGTTCCTCAGCCTATGGGATTCGGCCCTTTCCCGCTCCCCGAATATGGTCCAGGGGGATTGAAGAAATCAATCAGAATTTCAAAGGATCTCAAGCTGTTGCGCTCTGGATCGTCGGTACGATGGCTAATCAAGAAGGCGCTTGCAATCTGGAATTTCCGGTTGAAAAAGGAAGGTATAAAAATATCACTTCGCTGAATTTTGACAAGCATGAAAAGTATCTGGCCCATTTTGACACTACCGGCATAAAAGTATATCTGCAAATTGAGCCAGCTATGGCAGATGTGGACACACTGATCAAACTAGTACTGGAGCGCTACCGGTATCATCCCTGTGTCATCGGCTTTGGCGTGGATGGGGAATGGCATCAATATTCCCGGAAAAACGATTGGGGCGTTCCTATCGATGATGAATCTGCAGAGAGATGGGAAAAGCTGATTAAAAGTTACAATCAGAATTATCAACTATTCCTTAAACACTGGGACCGCCGCTGGATGCCAAAGACCTATAGAGGCGACATCATTTTCGTCAGTGACAGCCAGATGTTCAAAAATAAAAACCATATGTTACAGGAATTTATAGATTACTGGGGGTCTTATTTTTATCCGAATACGGTATTTTACCAGCTTGGCTATCAGGCTGATATACAGCTCTGGAGTTCTTTCGAAAATCCCGTCGCTGAATGGGGCAAATCCCTGGCTAATGGGCATCGCCAGAATATTGGCATTTTCTGGGTTGACTTCACCCTGAAAGAAACCGTACCGGCTCTAAAAAATAATGGCGACCTTATTATCGGAACAAAAATATATACCCATAAAGGAGAATTAAGCCAATTATTTACAGATTTTGAAAAAGCCCATATCAACCTGTTGATCGCTTCCGAGGAATTGAATAAGAAGCCGGAATTTCGGCAACTGTCAGCAGAAAAAAATCTAAAACGTTTTCTGATCTTTCCTGTTTTTTATGATCCTGCTTATTTGAAGGACCATCCGGAAGCTTTTGCGATTCAAAAAAATGGTGATAATGCCAAGGAAGAGTGGGTGGAATTTGTCTGCCCCTCCAACCAGGATTTTCGCCTCTACAAAATCAACCAATTAAAAGAGATGATCAAAGCCTGTCAGCCGGATGGCATCAGTATCGATTTTATTCGACATTTCGTCTTTTGGGAAAAGATTTATCCGGACAGGGTTCCGGAGTCTCTGCCGAACACCTGTTTTTGCGAAAATTGTCGAAAAAAATTTCAAGATCAGATGAAAACAGAAATTACTGCAAATTCCCCAGAGTCATTTTATCATTGGGTCTATAGTCAGAAACAGGAAGAATGGATCAACTGGAAATCCGATTTAATCACTTCCATGGTGCAGGAACTGGTAGCTGCCGCCAAAGAAATAAAACCGGATATTTTAATCAATCTCCATATTGTTCCCTGGCGGAAAGCGGATTTTGGAAACGCACGGGAATTGGTCCTTGGCCAAAATCTAAAAGAACTTGCAAAATACTGCGATTATCTCTCCCCAATGACTTATGCCCACATGATTGGACAGAGTCCGGATTGGATATCTTCAATTGTGCAAGAAATGGCCGATGAAACGGAATGCAAAATATTGCCGAGTTTTCAGGTATCCAGATGTTATCGGGAGGAAGAAATTGATATCAATCTTTTCCAACAGTACCGTCATTATACCTTGCAGTATCCTTCATCCGGATTTGTTTACTGGTCCTGGGAAAGGTTATCCGAGGAACAAAAAAAAATAATCATGAGATGAGCAATTTTCAGGCTGTATTTTTCAGGATTGCAGACTTTATCTTAGTCCAACCAAATTCCCATGATGGGAAATACCGCTTAAAAAACGATACTACACAATCATTGTATAAAATCCTGGGTATCAGGGATTTTTATAAAATTATCAGCAAGCCTTTAAACCGGCTGTTTGGTAATTATTGCATTTTCAATAAAATTTGTCTCTTAAACGACAATTTGTAATTTCATCCTAAAGCAATGACAGAACTATCGCTTACAATATCGGAGAGAGGACAATTTTTTGGTAAATTCTCATCGTTTCTTTTCCAATAAGATCACATCTTCGTTTGTTAGATAATCAAACTAAACGATAAATTCTATCGCTGCAAATTAATAATATTGAAACAAAAAAAAAGCAGGCTGGTCGGCCTGCTTTTTCTAATTCATTTTGTAATGTATTTATTCGTGATTGAAAACCTTGGTTCTCAACTTCAATTTTAATCCGGGTCTGAATAAGTGGACTTCATCACCTAAAACATACCGGTTGTCACGCACAATGATGATCCATGCCAAGGGATTATCGTATTCCTTTTTGGCGATTGACCAAAGGGTCTCAAAGGGCTGGACAGTGTATTCATAATAATCATAATCCAATGGATCAATGGTACCGGGTTTCAGTTCTTTAAACCAGATTTCTTCAAAAGGATAAATCAGGTTCGGATTGGTTTTGGAAAGAATTCCATTCCAGCGGTATACATCTTTCCATCGGGTTGAATCACCGTAAAACTTATCACAAAGGTCAAGCAAATAATCCTGGGGTTGAATCATGTATAATGAAGAATCCAGAGGTTCCGGTTCGGGTTCTGCTACGATGGCCATGGAATTGATCTGGCTTTCCAGTTCGGAAATTTTTTGGATCAGTTCTTCCGGAATTTGTGGTGTTGGTTCAGGACATGGACAGACCGGTTCCGGAAATTCCATTCTGTAGGAGAAACCGATACTCAAATCAGCAAACATGTCATATCCGGATTCCAAATCAAAATCTTCTCCGGAAGTAGCGTTAAAATTTGCTTCAGCGGTAATGCTGAAAATGTCATTAATAAAAAATTCGGCGCCAATACCAGCCCGAATCAAGCCATCATTGAAGACCTGCTTTAAACCATTGTCCTGATTAAAAGCGAAAGGAGCCAGGCCAACATTTAAATAGGGGTTCAGAAAATCAGTATCTTTTTTGAAAAAATATTGATAATTCAGCGACCAGTACCATATATTAGATTGCAAATCCAGGTGCCGGTAAAGTGCCGGAGAGTCGGCATCAGGTATAATCTCTTTGTAGAGCTCTGTGTACCCGATTCCAAAACTTAAATAGCTTTTTTGGGATAGGCGATAATCGATGTGATGTCCGAAACCATGGCCGGGTTTTGCATCTTCCGTGAAAATATAGTTGGTCCCGAAGGTAATCCCATGTTTTATGGTGCGGACCCATTCTTCCTGATCATTTTCTGCAAACAGCATAGTGAAGGATGCTAAAATTAACAGCACTAAAAATAATTTTTTAACTTTCACTTTTATGTACTCCTATGATATTCGATAAGCCAAATTAAATTTGTTTTCAATTTATTAAATATAAATATTTATGGAAAGCACAATTTAAAAAAGTCATTAAATATTTTGGAAAAAGACAATTATTAATTTTAAATTCTTTATATGCTTTTTTGATAATGACATTTGATTTTGAATATATTTTTAATAAATTCTACAAAATTATATTATTAATTGAGAGGGTAATAAAATGAAAAATCTAAGATTTACTTCAGTTTATGTCTTATTATTGGCTTTGATGATTGGTGCTTTAAATCTAAATGCCCAGACAGCACCGGAAGGATTCATTTTGGTTGAAGGCGGTAAATTTGTCATGGGAAGCAATGAAGAAGAAAGAGAACAACCGATTCACGAAGTTTATGTCGATAGTTTTTTAATTGGTAAATATGAAGTAACACAATCAGAATACGTCAAAATACTGAAAAATAATCCATCCATGTACAAAGGAGACAACAGGCCCGTTAACAATATTAGTTGGTATCAGGCCATTAAATATTGCAACCAAAGAAGTAAAATGGAAGGATTAAAACCCTGTTATTCCGGAACCGGCAAAGACACAAAATGCGATTTCTCAGCCAATGGATACAGGCTACCGACTGAAGCAGAATGGGAATTTGCAGCAAAAGGCGGTTTAAAAGGTAAAGGTTACGTTTGGGCTGGCAGCGATAATCCTGATGAAGTTGCCGTCTATAATAAAAAATTACACACTGGTCCCCAGGTACCGGGTACAAAAAAACCTAATGAACTGGGAATTTTTGACATGAACGGAAATGTTCGTGAACTGTGCTGGGACTGGTTCGGTCCCTACAAAGGTATCGCTCAAAATAATCCCTCCGGCCCTGAAAACGGAGAATTTCGTGTGGAAAGAGGCGGAAGCTGGAAACATGATGAATATTTTTGTCGAAACACCAACCGATGGTTTCATGATCCTATTTTCAACTATGGAAGCGTAGGATTCAGGCTTGTACGCACTATTGAAAAACAAAAAGCACAACAAGAATAGCTTTAAAATCATTTATGATCTTAAAGGGTATGTAGAAGAACATACCCTTTTTTTACCTAAAATTGTTTGGAATATAGGAATTTTTACTTATTTTTAGCCGATTTTATCCATTTAAATTCACAAAAAAAAGTTTAAGAAGTAACAAATTGAAAAAATATAAAATAATACTGACCCTATTGATTTTCTCGATGATTTGCTTTGGTAAAGCCAAAAAAATCGAAGACTTCGCATTTGTCAATTTAGGTTATGTTCAATCCCAGTCAAAAAACTGGAACGCTGGCTTTGGTGGGCACGTTGAGTTGGGCTCCGGGCGCTGGGGCCTGCGGGCCTTTTGGACAAGAGTGACACTGGAAACAGAAATCAATAACATGATCATCAATGCCGGCGCTCCGGAATTTGATCATTACTCGACTCTTTTCGGGATGTTGCTGGTGCAGAAAATTTATCTGATGGAAATCAATCAATTTTTCTTCATGAATATTAGTATAGGGGCAGGTGCTGGATTTTTTGAAAAAAAAGTTGAAGTCGAAAAGCAATTCGAACCTCTATTACGACATTTCAATGTCAACGTCACTGATGTCGGGGTCACAGGCGCCTCTGCGCTGATGGGTTTTGATGTCGGAGTAGGCCCCGTTGCAGCCAGCTGCTCCTATTATTTTTTCAAAGGTATTTTGTTTGGGGATCAACTGGAAAAACGATTGACACTGACCCTGGGTTTTATTCTCTAAAATTTAGTATGGAATATAATTGAATGTGACAGCCACACTGTATCTTCTTCTCGGGAAAAAATAACCAAAAGCCGTACGTACCAATCGATTTCCAACAATGATTATCGAATTTACAGCAATATCGGTTGTGGAAAATCCATCCCCTCCAAGATAATCAACCTTTTCGTAAGGTATGAAACCATCTTTTACTTCCCAAAGGACACCGATGCCAAAGGTTGTCAAATCAGCCTGCCACCAATTCATTCCATAATCCTGAAATTTTTTGACCATGTAAATGTTGGCCACTGTATGTAAGACATAAGCATCCGGATAATAGGCGATCCTGTCACCAATCGTAAAATCATCTGTAGTCCGCCATTTCCATAATTCCTGACCAACCAATGTTAAGGGAAAAATTAAAATAAAAATCAATAAATATCTCATGATCCAAATCTCCGAAAATCTGAATAACAAAATAAGAAATATAAACTGATATTTAAATATGTAAAATAAAAAGTCCTGCGAATATTCACAGGACTTTAGTCATGTGTAAAAAAATTGTGGCTAGCCAGCTAGGATCTTTAGCTGAAGATTGTAAATCGCAGTATTCATTCGGGGTTCCAGTTTTTTTAATACGATCTGACTCACTTCCCGGCCATTATTCATTTGAATATTTTTATAGGTAATCTTCAAACGGTTGTCCTGGATATTGATATCCAGTGTGCAGGAAATATTTTCATTATTATCCAAAAGAAACCGGTCGCTGACTATTCGCATGGATTTTTTTTCATTTTTTTCGAGAACATTTCCCCTGATAGAATAATAATCCTCCAACCATTGTATTGATCGGGCTACAATAATATCCTTTGAGGCTTTTATTTCTGCCTCTTTCTGATATTGGTTCGATTCTTTAACAATTGTTTCAGTTCCGCAGGAAAATAAAAACAACAGGCCAAATATTAAATATTTTTTCATTGTATACTCCTAAAAAATTGGTTTATAAAAACAGTGTAAATTTGAATGCCTCCCGATGCATAATCAAATCAACAAAAATTGAATTGTCTGTAATCAAAATGTATTTTGAATAATACTAAAACATGAAGGGATTATAAAAATTTCATAAACCCTGATCATTTTCAAACAAAAACCACTAAAACCATTATAATCAATATCAAACCAATGTCTGTTTATTGATTTTATACTCAATCAAACGAAATTAAAAAAATGTTCACTGCCCAAATAATGGATTATAATATCCATTTTAACAGCGCAAAATAAACTAATCTAAAGCAATTCATAAAATTATATGGGTAATCCTTTTTTCATAATTAAAACTTTATTAAACTATTTGCCACAATAGAAGTTTAAAGGGACAGAAATGTTTTCAATGATTTATACAGCCATTATCATCATGCTCATGACTCTGGCACTGATTAAGGAATTGCAAAGGCCATCCATTATCATATTCACAGCATTATTGCTCCTTTATTTTGGTGGTATCCTGAATATAAAAGAGACTTTTAACGGATTTTCCAACCAGGGTATGCTGACGGTTGCAGCTCTATTCATAGTGGCCGGCGCCCTGCAGAGTTCCAATCATTTTGGCGATTTGATATACAAAGCCATGGGTAGCCGTTATGGAAAATTCACTTATATTCGATTGATGGCCCCTGTTATTTTTCTCTCTTCTTTTCTCAACAACACACCAATTGTCATGACATTGATTCCCTTTGTAAAAAACTGGGCCAAAAAGAACAATCTGGCCCCTTCAAAATTTTTAATTCCGCTCTCCTATGCTTCAATCCTGGGAGGAACCTGTACTCTCATTGGTACCAGTACCAACCTGGTTGTTCACGGTCTGATGCTAGAAAATGGCTTGGAAGGCTTTAGTTTTTTTGAGATTGGAAAAATCGGCTTACCCTTGGCAATTGTTGGCGTTTTATATTTTTCTACCATTGGCAGGAGATTATTGCCAAACCGTAAAGATGCGCTCATCATTTTTCAAGAGAATAGTCGCAATTTTGTGGCCCAGGTAACAGTGACCACTGACTTTCCCTATTTAAATAAAACAATCAGCCAGGCAGGACTGCGCCACCTGCGCGGGCTTTATCTTTTTCAAATAGAACGACATGACCAAATTTTGGAAGCAATCTCACCGGATGAAGTCCTTCAGGAAGGCGACAATCTTTATTTTACCGGGTTACCACAGACTATCTTTGACCTACTGAAAACCAAAGGGCTGAAATTAATCGAAGATACCAATTTCAACCTGAACACAATTGACTCTGATAAACTCAAAACCTATGAAGCAGTGGTTTCAAATAATTCACCCCTCATCGGACAAACAGTACAGAAGAGTTCCTTTCGAACAAAGTATAAAGCGGTTATTTTAGCAATCCACAGAAATGGGCATAGAATCGATAAAAAAATTGGTGATATTTCCTTTCAGGCTAACGATACGCTGCTCATTTTGGCAACCAGGAATTTTGCAGAAAAATGGTATCATTCGTCAGATTTTGCCCTGGTTTCCAACAGTATTGATCATTATTCCAAACCGGCTTGGAAAGGGATCCTGGCTTTATGTCTGGCCGGGCTGATGATCCTATCGGTCTCTCTGGGATTTGTAACCTCCATGCTGATTGCCGCGACCGTTACAGCCGGCCTGATGATTTTCACCAATATTATCAGTTACAATGATGCAAAAAAAGCCATGGACTTTGACATTTTACTGGTGATTGCTTCGTCCTTTGGAATCGGAAAAGCCATAGCCAACAGCGGCCTGGCGGAATTCATTTCCAGTCACCTTATCACCAGTCTGAATGGTATGGGTATCCTGGGAATTTTAGGAGGATTATACTTTTTAACAACCCTTTACACAGAAATCATCACCAATAATGCAGCGGCTGCGTTATTGTTTCCCATTGCTTTGTCCACCGCTCAATCACTGGGAGTATCTGCTCATCCTTTTATGCTGATTGTGGCTTTGGGAGCATCGGCAAGTTTCTCAACACCAATAGGTTATCAGACCAACATGATGGTCTATTCTCCAGGTTCCTATAAATTTTCCGACTTCCTTAAAACCGGTATTGTCATGAATATTATCGCGATGATCGTGACGACTTCTTTAGTCTATTTCTTTTATTTTTAATCCAATTGAAAACTGTTCAATAGCCTTAAATTTTTGTTGCTGTAGTCGGTCACTATGTTTTGCACATTGCTCACATCGGTTTCAATTTTTTGCAGCAATTGCATCCTGAATTTTTCCTGTTCATCCAGGATTTCCAGTTGGTACTTTGCAATCTGTTCCAGAATTTCAACTGACCGCCCATAATAATCCTCGTTGACCCACAAACTAAATCTGGCAAAGATCTGAAAGGAATGATCATACAGTTGGCTCCTGATGCTGTCGTAATTTTCATAAAAATGCAATTTTAATCCACTTTTGTAATCCTCATAGGCAAAGGTCGAGGGAAAATGCTGAGTATGAAGATAAACCGGTACAAAGGGATGCAAACATGGCTGGACCGGAGCATACCACATGACTCCGGCAATTTCCCTGGGCAGCCCGCTGCTTAACTGGGCCACGAACCCATATTGTGTTTCCAAAGTACAGATTGGGCGGTTGTCGTGGTCATGAGGTGTTTTCCCATGATTCTCATTTTCCATCTCTGTTCCTTCGTAATGGTCCCGCAACACTGCAAAAACATCCTCTAATCCAATCTTCTTCTTTGGCTTCACAGCGAAAGGAAAATGATCATTCAGTCCAAATTTATCTTTTGCAATCAGGCGCAACCCTCCCCACTGTCGATTAATATTATGTTGATGATTGATAGACCAATCCACCCCGTAGGCTTCACGGTAATTGAATTTTCCATCCTTCTGTGGATTGTACCAACCTCTGGATATGGCGTACTCAATAATATCATCAGAACCCACAAAGTTTAATGTATCTGAAAGATCTATTTCCTGAATCATGTAGTAATTGGGAATAATCATCACTTTATCATCAGGTACCCGTTGTGCCACCCAGTGTTTGCCATTGACTACACACATCACCCAGGCTTCATGGGGATCAGCGATGCAATAGGTCCGGCCGCTTGCTGTGTAGCCATATTTTTCGATCAGTTGTCCACCGATTTTAACCGCCTCACGGGCAGAGGCAGCCCGTTCCGCCATTAATCTTCGCAACCAGTAGCCGATGCCACCATCAGTCAATTCAGGTTGGTCCTCTTTGGAAGGGCAATTGTCAGAGGCAATCACAACATTGTGTTCATTTAAATATCCATCAGAAAATTCCATCCCCGGCATTTCCAGCCAGATGTAGGCATTGGTCAATGCCACCTGCTGGCATTTCCCCCCATTTTTTAAGGTAATAATTTCATCAGGGGTATGCTTCAATCGCGGGACTTTGTACATATTAACAATCTGGTCACCGCCATCATCCTCATTATGCCCAAAAAGCACTGAACCGTCGACTGTACAATCTTTCCCGGCAATTATGCTAAAGCAGTTGAAACCATCCTGTCCGTATAGATGGACAATAAGCAGCCCTAGAACTGCGATTTTAATATACCTTTTCATATCGATTCTCCTGATTTTTATCTGATCTCTGGAAAATATATTCTGATAAATAATCTATGCTGCTTTCAGTATCTATTACAAATTTTTATTATTCGAAGTCATCCATTTTTTTGCAAGAATCAAAGCAACAGGTGACACCATTGCAATCAATGCGTGAATAAACCACATTTTACCGGTTTGCTGGACCACCTCCGGGCCTGGTATGGGACAATATTCTGTAATTAAAAGTCCTGAATAAAGTCCGGTCACTACTTTGGTTAAAAACCAGGGCATTTGCCCGATTCCCATATAGGCGCCAGTTTTTCCTTCAGGAGCGATTTCTGCAATCCACTGCAAAAATCTCGGCTGCCACATGGCTTCACCAATGGACATCAACAAAATATAAACCAGAAACAAAACCAGGTTTGGCCCAGCCGTCAGCAAAAATGCCGGCAATGCCATCACCATTGTTCCGATAATCATCATTTTGTAAACATTAGCCTTGGCTGTCAGTCCTGCAACAATCGGCGTCAAAACAAAAATCAGGATCGGATTCAGATTGGAAAAAAACTCAAAATAATTTCCAACAAAGGAGCCCTGAAAAGCGCGATCAAGATAATAGGGAATAGTGAGCCAGTTATGGGCAAAAAGTGTCTGGACCGGGATCAGTACAAAGATAAAAAAAACAAAACGCAGGTCACGAAAGGGATGGTCCGGACGTTTCCTGAGAAACTCCCAAATGGTCAGCGCAAACCCCAGAATTCCAAAGAAAAGCGTGATGTTTGTGAAAACCACCTGCCGGGATTCGAAGTCGATTTTGCCGATTTTTTCCAAGATAAAAACAACAAAGATTGAAACTGTTAAAATCAGCAAACCCATGAAAGGAATATTGTCGATCTTTTTTTCCTCTTTTTTGAGTCCTTCTTTTTTTTCTTCCGGCGCGTCAGATTTTTCTTTTGCAGCGGCTTTTTCTTCATTGGCTTTGTTGAAAGCAAAAATATCCGCCTTTTTAGAAATAATCACAAAACACAGGGTCATGGCAATGGCAGTGATGAGTGAATAAAGCCAGAAAACTGCCGGGAGTCCGTTTGGCGGAACGATATCTTTGAAAAGATTGCGAGTGAATGAACCTAAAAAGCCCGAAAGGAATGCGCCAAGGTTCATCAACGCATAGATTACCGCATAGCCCATCGAGGCTGTTTTAGGTCCGGTGTAGCGTTTGACTCCGGCGTAAGCTGCCGGTTGATAAAGCCCATAGCCGGTGACCATAAGCAGCAATCCGGCTACCACGAGAAAAAACATAGGTGACAACATACCTGAACCCATGGGAAAAGTACCGGCAAAAGCAATAATCACACGGCCAACCAACATCGCTCCCAAAGCCAGGGTCAGAGACCTGCGAATTCCCAATTTGTCTGTATACCCCCCCAGCAGCACCATGGCGAAAGTGATGCCCCCGGTGACCATGGAATAAACCCAGCCGGCCTGGACATCGGACATTTGGATATTTTCTGAACAGAATTTTCCTAAAATGGTCAAAATTCCAAAATAGGCCAAACCTTCAAGAACATAAGGAATATTGATTCCCCAGAGCGCCCTGGGAGCTTTGATAAAGGCAATCATTGTTTCTTTCAATTCTTTAAAAGATTCCATAATGACCTGCGAAAAACCTTTTTTTTCCTGATGCTTATCCATATTCTCCCTCTTAATAATTTTTTATTACCAAATTATGGAATGTAATAATTTTCAAGGGAAAGTAGTAGCAGAAATTTATCTGAACCCTTTTTATGAATCATTCCTGCGGTATCCTTCACCCGGCTGTCCATCCCGATTAACCTTCTGATATTAAATCCTGGTTAATTGGATTTACATCATTCATCATCGGATTATCCAAAACTTTACATTTTGGTCCACTCATCCGGAAATTTCACTGTATTCTTTGGACAAAATTTTCTATCTTTTAAATGCAAAAATTATTAACAATTTAAAGGGAGAATGAATATGAAACAGCTAGCAATGACACTTTTAATCCTGCTTTCCATTTCCTTGGTTTTATTAGCCCAGGATTCCAAAAGAGTTTTGAACCTTGATGATATTCTGGCCTGTAAACGATTAGGGGCCCTGGCCTTATCGCCGGACGCAAAAAAAGTAGCCTTCACAGTCACCTGGGTGAACGAAAAAGAAAACTCGATGCATACAGAAATTTATGTCATGAATAATGACGGTTCCGGCCTGAAACAAATCACAGATAATGAAAAATCCTCACGGTCACCCAAATGGTCTCCCAAAGGAGACAAACTGGCTTATATTCATGACGGCCAAATCTGGACTGTGGATAAAAACCTGGAAAATCCAACCCAGGTCACCAGCCATTATTCAGGGGCCGGTTCCTTTGAGTGGGCACCCAATGGGAATTTAATCGCTTTTGAATCCAGAGTCTATGCCGACGCTGAATCTCAGGAAGAAATCAAAAAAAGAGATGAAGAAAAGGAAAACTCCAAGATCAAAGCCAGGGTCTATGAAGACCTCCTGTTTCGGCACTGGAATGAGTATTGGGATTATAAGCGGACCCATCTTTTTGTTTTAGACCTGAAATCAAAGGAGATCAAAGATATGACCCCTGGGGATTATGATGCCCAGCCCATCGCACTGGGAAGTGGCTATTGTTTTTCTCCCGACAGCAAGGAACTCTACTTTACCAGCAATCATGATGAAGTCATTGCCACCAGTACCAACAATGACATCTGGAGCGTTTCCCTCAACGGCGGAGAACAAATTCTGGTCTCAAAAACCTGCGAATTGAGACAATTCAAAGGCAACGACCATAGTCCGCAATTTTCACCCAATGGAAAATATCTTTCCTTTTTATCCATGGATGAACCTGGTTATGAAGCCGACAAAACCGATTTTATCCTGCTGGATTTAAAATCCGGCACAGTCCAGAACGTCACCGAAAAGTTAGAATATTCCATCGGTTCTTATCAATGGATGCCCGATAATAAAAATATTTTATGCGAAGTTGACCACACTGGCCGGGAAAAACTCTTTCTGCTCAATATTAAAACCGGTAATCTGACGGAAGTAAACGGTATCGGACAAAACCGTTCCGTTAATATCGACCCAAAAGGGAAAAAAGTATATCATCTCCATCAAAATTTTACCCGGCCTTTCGAAATCTACTGTACGGAAATCAATCCCGGGGTATCCAAAAAACTAACCGGATTTAACGATGATATTTTTGCTAATATCGAACAAAACCCAGGGGAAGATTTTTGGTATGAAGGTGCAGACAGCACAAAGGTTCACGGTTTCCTGATCAAACCACCCTTTTTTGATGCTGCCAAAAAATATCCCACTGTTTTCATGGTCCATGGCGGTCCCCAGGGAGCATGGCATGACGGGTGGCATTTCCGCTGGAACCCGGAAATATGGGCTGCCCAGGGCTATGTCATGGTGATGATCAATCCGCGCGGCAGTACCGGGTACGGCCAGAAATTTTGTGAAGAAATATCCAGAGACTGGGGCGGAAAAGTATTTGAAGACCTGATTAAAGGCCAGCAATATGTTCTCGAAAACTTTAGTTTCATTGACAAAAAAAACATCGCTGCAGCCGGCGCTTCCTATGGCGGTTATATGATGAACTGGATGGAAGGCCACATGGACGCCTTTCAATATCCTTTTAAAACACTGGTCAATCATGACGGGTCCTTTAATCTTTATGCAAAATACCTGACGACTGATGAACTCTGGTTTCCCGAAAAAGAACTGGGCGGGGCTTTCTGGGAAAACAATCAGGATTATATCAAATTTTCTCCTCATAATTACGTTGAAAATTTTAAAACCCCTATGCTGATTATCCATGGGGAACTGGATTTCCGACTGGATTATTCTGAAGGTATTATGCCTTTTACAGCACTTCGAAAAAAGGGTGTTGATGCCAAACTGATCCTTTTCCCCGATGAAGACCACTGGGTCCAGAAACCCCAGAACAGTCGTTTTTGGCATGAATCGATTTTTCAGTGGCTGGATAGCTACATCAAATAAAAACTACTGCCGAAAACAATTAAACCACGTCGTACACTTGCCAAAGGAGTGTATTACGTGGTTTTTTATTATTAATTAGCACCAGATGAAGTGAGTGTGTGTTTTTTGAAAGATAAAAAAGTTTTGGCCCGGAATGTCTGAAAGAGAAACAACTCAATCGATGATATTCACAAACTTGCCAAAAATCGTTTTGATACCATGGGAATTAAATCGAATGGTCAGTTTGGGGTTGTGTCCAAAACCGACTTTTGCGGTAATTGTGCCAGTGCCAAAAATTTTATGGGTAACACGCATACCAATCTCCGGGACCTTGCCGGTCGAGGTCGTCGTTTGCTGGACCGGTTCTTTTTTTTGAAATGAATGGACAGCCTGGTGACCGATATCCTTGCGAACATATTCACGGTGAATTGCAATCGATGCTGATGATGTCTCTTCAGCGTCTTCAAATTCCGGGGAAATATTGCGTCGGCTGCCCTGAAAAGGTAAATTGCAGATCAGTTCAGCGGGTATCTCCTGTAAAAACTGTGAAGGTGAAGCCAGAGAGTCCAACCCTCGAAAATTTCGGGTTCGTGCGGCTGTCAGATAGAGTTTTTTTTCTGCTCTTGTAATGCCCACATAGAACAACCGACGTTCTTCATTCAATTGCTTATCATCATCCAATGCGTTGCCGAGGGGTAATAATCCCTGGTTTAATCCGCTGATAAAAACTACCGGAAACTCAAGTCCTTTGGCACTGTGCAATGTCATCAGGGAAATGGCATTTTTTTGGTCCTGCCAGGCATCAATATCCGAAACCAGGGCAACTTCCTCCAGATATCCTTGCAACGTCGGGTTCTCTGTTGTGCTGCAATAATCGCTGATGGCATTGAGTAACTCACTGATATTGGCCGTGCGCTGTATGGCTTCTTCAGTGTCGCCGGACTTCAGATAATTAAAGTATCCCAATCCGTCAATCATCATTCTGGCCCATTCTTCCAGGGAGACGGATTCCAGTAGTTTTTGATAATCCGTGATAAATTTCAGAAAATTTTCCAGACTTGTTTTTGCTCTCGCTGTCAGGTCCATTTTGTCAAGACTCATCAGCCCTTCAAAAAGGTTGATATCCTTTTGGTGGGAAAAGTCATCCAGAGTATCGATTGTCTTTTTGCCGATGCCGCGAGGCGGAGTATTGATAATGCGCCGAAAACTTTCGTCATCCTTCACATTGGCAAAAAATTTATAATAGGCAACGATATCCTTCACTTCCTTGCGTTCATAAAAGCGAACACCGCCAATAATGGCATTGGGGATTTTCTGACGGTTCAATATGGTTTCCAGTACACGGGACTGGGCATTGGTGCGGTATAAAATCGCAATATCTTTAAAATTCAATTTTTTACTGCGAATTTCCCGTTCAATGGCGAAACCGATTTTGGTAGCTTCGTCATATTCATTCATACCGTCGATAAATTCAATGTTCTCACCCTCTTCATTTTCTGAAAAAATATTTTTGTCGGCCCGAAGGGTGTTGTTTTGCACCACTGCCGAGGCTGCCGATATGATTTTTTTTGTCGATCGATAATTCTGTTCCAGTTTGAAGGTTTTACTGTTGCGAAAGGTTTGCTCAAAATCCAGAATATTCTGAATGTCAGCGCCACGCCAACTGTAGATTGACTGGTCATCATCGCCCACCACGCAGATATTGTTGTATTTTCCAGACAACATACTGATCAATAGAAACTGGGTTTTATTGGTGTCCTGGTATTCGTCCACCAGAATATATTTAAATCGATCCTGGTATTTCGCAAGTATTTCCGGATTCTTTTTGAAAATTTTCACCGGAAGGATCAGCAGGTCATCAAAATCCAGGGCATTACAACGCTTCAGTGTCTGCTGATAAAAAGGATAGATTCGTTCTGTCAATTCCTCAACCGGAATGAATTTTCTGGCGACAAAAGCTTCGGGCATGATATTATCGGATTTTAGTTTTGAAATTTTATTCAGAATGGCATTGGGTGTCACTTTTTCCGGTTCGATATTTTCATTTTTAATAATTTGTTTAATGATTGATAGCTGGTCAGTTGTGTCATAAATAGTAAAATTTTTCGTATATCCCAGGATCGTAATTTCTTCCCGCAGGATACGGGCACAGACGGAATGAAAGGTCCCCACATTGATGAATTTTCCCAGCGGACCCACAAAATCCTCAACTCTGTTTTTCAGTTCCTTGGCAGCTTTATTGGTAAAGGTTACAGCCAGAATTTGATGGGCTCGGAACAGGTCCTTTTGAATCAGATAGGCAATTTTGTAGGTCAGGACCCGTGTCTTTCCCGATCCGGCCCCGGCGAATATCAGTTGCGGGCCCTCGCTATAAACGACCGCTTCTCTTTGCGCATGGTTTAAACCCTCCAGTAAGTTCAATTCATCTCCTTATATTTTCTTCTGATTTGCTGCAATCTTTTTTTTGCCTGTAAAAATGAATGATAATTCTTTGTAAAATAATGGGACCCGTCACCCTGTGCGACCATGTATAAAAAATTGGTTTTTTCCGGCATCATAGCGGCAATGATGGAGCGTTCACCGGGATTATTGACCGGACCGGGTGGCAATCCCGGATACAAATAGGTATTGTAGGGCGAATCAATCTTCAGGTCATGGGTCAGAAGCCGTCGGGGCCCATCAGAAATAAGATACTGTATGGTCGGGTCCGATTCCAGTTTCATCCCCTTTTGGAGCCGGTTCTGATATAGTGAAGATACCCTGGGTCTTTCCTCATCCAAAACACATTCACCTTCAATAAGCGAGGCCAAAGTTAATATTTCATGCTGATTTTTGCCAGTATTGTTTGGAATATATTGGATGATGGCCTTCCATTTCTCATGAAAATTATTCGTCATTTTCCTCAAAATGGCTTTCTCGGAGTCATTTTTATAAAAAAAATAAGTATCCGGAAAGAGGTAGCCTTCCAGGTTATCCACTTTCAGGCCCAAGTCAGCAATAAAAACCGAATCATAGCAGATCGAGACAAACAAATCGAGATCAATATTGATGAATTTTGACACATTTACAGCAATATCCCTGATAGTGGACCCTTCTGGAATTGTGACTTTGGTCGATAGGTTCTGACCTTTCAGCAGCAGGCTGAGCAACTGGTTTGTTGTTTGAATACCGGTTAGATCATAAAAACCCGATTTCAGACTTTTCTGGCTAAACCTCAATTTCGACAGGAAAACGAAACTGTTTTTATTGGGAACAATCTGTTTTGTTTCCAGAATTTCAGCTATCTCCCAGAGACTGGCGCCCTGAGGTATTTTGATTTCACAAGGATTTGCATCAATTTTTATTGGTTCTGTAAACAGGATCAACAGGACCATGGTGACAATAAATACTAAAAACAGGGACAAAATTAAAGGATAAGTATATTTTGAGTGAATGGTCAATTTCATTGGTTTTCATTCCAGTTGTTTTTTGCTGTTACCGATGGTTTTGTTTCAGATTCGTATTCAAAACTTGAACGGAACGGGGATAAATGTAAGGATAAATATCAAAAATGCGAATAAACAAATAATTTTATGAATTTCCGGAATCGGCATGTGACTATTATAAACCGGTGGATGTTTGACCCGAATGAATATCAATACAAGAGCAGCCCACAGTAGCCAGTTATAGCCGGGTGTACCGGTCAGGGTCAAAAGGATTCCCAGAGTTGCAATAAGGGCCAGAGCAGCATAGCCAACCCGTTTATGTTTTTCACCCAGAATTGCATAAAGAATATGCCCGCCATCCAACTGGCCCACAGGCAGCAGGTTGAGCATCGTGACAATCATTCCGATCCAAGCAGCAAAACCGATGGAATGAATGTAAATTTCATGCCCTTCAGGAATGTTGGGATAGACTAAAAAAGCCAGAAATTTAGTCAACAGTGAATCTCCCAGCTGTATTCCGCCTTCAACTTCCGTCACCGGCAGAATTTCCGAATAAACCAATCCAATTATATAAGCCGGAACAGCAACGAAAAAACCAACAATGGGGCCGGCCGCACCAATTTCAATCAGTGCCCGTTTGTCATAGATTGGCGACCGCATTTTAATCACTGCACCAAAAGTCCCAATAATCGTCGGGGCAGGTATAAAATAGGGCAAGGAAACGTCCACCTTATTTTTTCGTGCAAAAAGATAATGCCCCATTTCATGGCTGCCAAGAATCAACAGCAAAGTCAAGGAGAAAGGCAGGCCGTAGACAAGGTTCCCTGGACTTTCAAGGGGATTTTTATTTTCCAGCAAAGTGCCTGCAAAAATCGTTGTAACAACGGTGGTCAGAAAAAGTGCCAGATTGACCCAGGGATTGGGTTTTCGCAACGGAATATCAGCAAAAGGTTGCTGTTTGAATTTAAGTTTATACAGAATAAAATTTATGCTACTTCTTATTTTTTCCATTCTCTCCATTTGTCCTTTTTATACTCAGATATTTTTGAATTTATAAAATCTAATATACTAAAAACTTTTTTCAATTAATTAGAAAATTATTGGTTAAATTTGATAACATGTCAAATTGGAACAGAGGATGAAAAAGAAGTTACAGATCCTATGGCAGGAAGCAGGGGGATTGAAGGACCTTCTGACAGTGGCAGTGCCGATGGTAATCAGCACCATTGCCTGGACCATTCAGCATTTTGTGGACCGCATGTTTCTAACCTGGTATTCGGCTGAATCCATTGCTGCAGCCATGCCTGCGGGTATTTTACACTTTAACCTGGTTTGTATTTTTTTGGGAATAGCCGGATATGTCAATGTTTTCATCGCCCAATATCACGGAGCCGGAGAATATGGCAAGTTTGGCGCAATTATTTGGCAGGGCATTTACATTTCAGCCATGAGTGCAGTATTCATGTTCCTGGTTTATCCCTTCAGTGAAGATATTTTTCGTACAATTGGCCATGCCCAAGAGATCATTCCGCATGAAGTGATTTATTTCAAAATCCTAAGTCTGGCAACCTTTCCCATGGCCTTTTCCTCAGCTGCTTCGGGATTTTTTTCCGGCCAGGGGAAGACCATCATCATCATGGTCATCAACCTTGCTGCCACCGGAGTCAACGTCGTGCTGGATTATTTAATGATTTTCGGTAAATTCGGATTTCCGGAAATGGGCATCAAAGGCGCTGCTATTGCAACTTCGGCAGCCTTCCTCTTTTCCGCCCTGGTTTATGCTTATTGCCTCTTCAAGAAAGAAAACAATCGTCAATTCAATACAGTTTCTGATTTCAAATTCAATGCTTCCTTATTCAGGCAGTTGCTGAAATTCGGGTTACCCAACGGTTTGCAAATGTTTATTGAGGTAGCAGGATTTAGTTTTTTTGTGATGGTTGTTGGTCGCCTGGGAAAAATTGAACTGGTTGCGTCCAATATCGCCTTGAATATCAATAATCTGATTTTCATGCCTTTATTGGGAATCAGCATGTCCGTTTCAATTCTGACAGGGCAATTTTTGGGAGAAAACAATCCTCACCTGGCCGAAAAAGTCACCCGGCGAGGTTACCAGTTGGCCTATGTCTATATTTTCCCCTATTTGGTGGTCTTTTTATTTTTTCCGGATCTTATTATTCGTTTTTTTAATATCGACACAACGGCCGGAGATTTTGCCCAGGTTTACCGGTTTCTGATTGTCATTATGCGGTTTACAGCGATCTACTCATGGTTTGATGTTCTCAACCTGGTGCTAGCCGGTTGTCTGAAAGGAGCCGGTGACACCAATTATGTGATGAAAATTATCAGTGTTGCGTCTGTTTTTGTCATGATCATTCCCAACTGGATCTTTATTGCTATCCTTCGACTGCACCTCTTTTGGGGCTGGAGTTTCATTTCTGCCTATGTGGCCATTCTCGGGATAAGCTTTTACCTCAGGTTCCGATCCGGCAAATGGAAAGAAAAACGGGTTATATACAGAGAAAACAGATTTTTACCGGAATATCCGGATATCCCTGCTGCTGAAATTTAGACAAAAAATAAATTTAAACTTGAAGTATGGCAAAATCTCTGCTAACTTAAGAGCGTATTTTGAGTTTCATGAAATTTTTAAAAAGGAGAAAAATATGGCTTATGTAATTTCTGACGAATGCACTTCCTGCGGAATATGTGCCAGTGAATGCCCGGTAGAAGCAATCAGCATGGGTGATGGAAAATATGAAATTGATCCTGATGTTTGCACCGACTGCGGCGTTTGCGCTTCAGCATGCCCGGTAGAAGCAATCAGCCCCGCATAATTTTATTTCTCATTCAAACAAAGTATTAAAGCCGACAAAATTTTCGTCGGCTTTTTTTTGGGTTTCTAAATAAAATGCTCCTATATTTACTGCCAAACTGAAAAATGAGGCCTCAATGGATAAAAGCGCAATAATGCACATACTGGGACATACTATTGACCATACAGTCATGATTTCCAGTTTTGTTTTTGTGATGATGCTGATTATCGAATATATCAATATACAGACAAAGGGCCTTTTTACACAAAATTTACGCAATCATCCCTGGAGGCAGTACCTGCTGGCAGGTTTGCTGGGAATTCTTCCCGGCTGTCTGGGTTCCTTTAGTGTTGTGGCCCTCTATTCCCATGGAGTGATGAGTTTTGGTGCTTTAGTAACGACAATGATTGCCACCGCCGGTGATGAAGCTTTTGTGATGATTGGGCTGGTTCCCGAGACAGTAATGGTTCTCTTTCCTCTGCTTTTTGTCATTGCAATAGTGACCGGATGGGTTCTCGACAGGTTTTTCCAATTTTCCACCGGTGACCGAAAGTTTGAAATCCATCAGGAAGAAGCACAGTGCGGGTGTTTCAATCCCTTGACCATTCGGGGCAATTTTAAAAACCTGACGCTGCAGCGCGGTGTACTGATTTTACTGGTATCAATGGTAATGGTGGTGATTTTTATCGGCACTCATGATCTTCAGAATTGGGATTGGAAACGCATAACTTTTCTGATATTAAATTTTGTATCACTTTTTATTGTGGTTACCGTACCGGAGCACTTTCTCGAGAAGCATCTTTGGGAACATAATGTCAAAAGGCACCTGCCTCAAATCATCGGCTGGACTTTTATGGCCATTTTTTTCGCCCACCTGCTGATTGATCATCTCAATGTGGCACCCTGGATGGAAGCCAATCTCTGGCTGGTGCTACTGATAGCCTGCCTTGTGGGACTGATTCCCGAGTCCGGTCCGCACCTGGTTTTTCTATCCTTTTATGCTCAGGGCGTCGTTCCTTTTTCTGTTTTACTGGCCAGTTCCATTGTTCAGGATGGGCATGGCATGTTGCCTTTGCTGGCTGAATCCAGAAAAAAATTTATGATTGTAAAACTTATCAACTTTGCTGTCGGCCTTTTTGTGGGGGCGGTGGCATTAATAATCGAAAAATGGATTTAAACCACCATGAAAACCTATCTAGACTGCATCCCCTGTTTTATCAAACAAGCCCTGCGTGTTGGCAGAATATCAACTTACGATGAAACAAAAATTAAAGAGATTCTTGATCATACCGGAATGCTGATATCCAAAATTCCCATGCAGGCCAGCCCTCCGGAAATTTCAAAAATAATCTATGATGAAATCAGAGCGATCACTAAAAATTTTGATCCTTATAAGAAGATCAAACTGGAAAATATTGCAAAGGCTGAAGAATTAATTCCTCATATGAAGAAAATTATTGCCTCTGACAGCAACCCGCTTTTTGAGGCAGCCCGCATGGCCATTGCCGGCAATGTCATTGACTTTGGTATTTATGAAACCGTAAACATTGAACAGGAAATCATGAAATCCATTCATGAGGAATTGACTATTAATGATTTTGATATTTTTGTCAATAAACTCAAAACAGCAAAAAACATTCTTTATATTGGGGATAATTCTGCCGAAGCCCTCTTTGATAAACTTTTCATCGAACAGATCGGAAAACCTGTAAAATTTGTGGTTCGCGGTGCACCGATTTTAAACGATATTACTGAAACCGAAGCCCGACAGATCGGGATGAACGAAGTTGCTGAAGTGATCTCCTCCGGTACATCGGCCCCGGGCAATGTACTTAGTGATTGTACATCGGAATTTCTGAATGTGCTGGACGAAGCGGATCTCATCATCAGCAAAGGACAGGGAAATTATGAAGCTTTGTCCGAAACAAATTACCCGATATTCTTTCTGTTGAAAGCAAAATGTCACGTGATTGCAGAAGACATTGACGTACCCGTCGGTGCGCTGCTGCTGATGCAAAACAAAAAAAAATAGCCTGAATATCCCTGGCTATTTACTTCTTAAATAAATATCAATTCTTTCATGACAGGACTGTTTTCGAAAAAAAATTTCAGGAGCCGGACAAGTTCTCTAGAATGAGGGTTTACATTGTGTTATTTTCCTCAGGCTGAATATATTGTTTGAAGAGTCCTTCCAGCCGGTTCCATTTCGGTTTTTCCATGACGCAATTGATATGAGCGTTTTCACCTTCATAATGCTCTTTGATGATAACAGCGAATTTCTTCAGTTCCACGATTTCCGCCATTCGTGCCACCGGTATATTCAGGTGAAGTTCCACTTTATAATTTTCAAGAAATTCCAGAATTTTATTTTTCAATTCATGAATTTTCAAATTATTGAGGGCTGAGACAAAGACAGCGTCGGGAAACTGTTGTTTGGCGCGCAGCAGCTGGGTCTTATCCATTTTATCAATTTTATTAAACACTGTTATTGAGGGTTTTTCAATGGCTTTCAGGTCCATTAGCACCTCATCTACGGCATCCATTTGCTTAAAACATTGATCGGAACCAAGGTCTGCCACTTTGAGAATGAGGTCAGCGTCAACAACTTCACTGAGTGTGGTACGAAAAGAAGCAGCCAGGTTGGGCGGCATTTTGCGGATAAATCCAACCGTATCGCTGAGTAATACAATATTTTTTTTGTCAACCTGCCATTTTCGGATAGTTGTATCCAAAGTGGCAAATAATTCATCTTTTATATAAACCTCTGAATCCGTCAAAGCTTTCATCAGGGTAGATTTACCGGCATTGGTATATCCCACAAGGGCGATGTTAATTTCATCTTTTCGCCTTTGTTTTTGAAGGTTATGTTGCTGTTCGATTTTTTCCAGTTCTTTTTTGAGTTTCTGTATCTTGGTACGGGTAATACGTCGATCGATCTCAATCTGGGTCTCACCCATACCGCCACGTATACCAATTCCGCCCGTTTGTCTTTCAAGGTGTGTCCACATTTTGGTCAATCTTGGCAAAACGTATTCTGACCGAGCCAATTCTACCTGGGTTTTGGCTTCACGAGTCCGGGCATGTCGGGCAAAGATATCCAGAATGATACCGGTCCGGTCATTGACTTTTTTCTCAAACTTATTGCTGAGGTTTTTATTTTGTGAAGGTGACAATTCCACATCAAAAATGATCTCATCAATATCCAGTGCATCAATGGATTCTTTGAGTTCTTCGACTTTGCCTTTGCCGATATAATGACTGGCTTTAATCTCATTGACCTTGATTTCAATAGTATCGACTATATTGTAGCCCAGGGTCCCTGTCAGCGTTTTTAATTCCTCCAGATGTTCTGTTAACTCATTCCGCTCCCGGGCATCGGCAGCGACGCCAATCAGCAAGACACGGCGGGATTCTTCTTTGACTCTTTCAGTGTGTTTCATAACTCCAAATATTTTAAAGGTTAATATTAATTTCTGTTAATTCTGGCAAGATAGGTTTCTGCAAGCAATAGCAAAAAAATGAGCCCTAAAACCAGACTCCCTATCTCCCGGTTAGTTTTAGGTCCATTGGTCAATGGGCCTTCGGAATAAACAGACAGTTTTTTTTGATCCAATTCCGGTCCTGATATAAATTCCCCTAAGGTTTCATGACTGCTGATATTGACAGCATAATTTTGGACAAGTTTATCCTCCAAATAGAGTTTATAAAAACCCGGCAGGTTTGTATCCTTGAAAATTAAGTTTTGACTGGTTTTGTCAAAATCCAGTAAAAAGGACCGGTTGTCGGGTGTTTTCATTCGAAATTTTGCCATTTGGTCCATATCGGAGCAGCTGTATCGAAGTGTGTCCCCAATGGTATAATTGGCCAGTGACTGACTAAAGTTGGCCAGGTAAAGGACTGTTTGCTGCATCAACACCGGAAAAAAACCGGTCAATTGCAGGTTGGATTCGCTGGCGGTGATGAAAGCTGCAATCAGCATTAATTTTCTTTCCTTTGTTTCTGTCAGAAAAGGTGAACCGTTGTTATAATCGATCAGGACTGTACCATAGCGTTCAAATTCCGGTATGGCAAAGAACTGGGCAGTGGCTTTGAAGGATTCTTTATTTTGCCAGATTTGCGAAAAAATAGGATGGGATGTATTAATATTTTTCAATCTCAAATAACTTTCACCATCGCCGACCAGGTTCCTCTTCCAAATAGGCAGGCCCATTTGCTTGTGCCAGAAATTATTGTATTCGCTGATGGACCCGTTCATACCAGGCAGCACGACAATTCCTTTTCCACCAGCCAGAAAATCCTTGAACCGGGCAACATATAATTCCGGTAATTCACTGATATTATGGAAAATAAGAACATCATAATCCTCCAGGTTTTCCATTGCCAGAATTTCAGGAGAGATGGATGTCACCTGCAGCAAGGATTTTTTCCCGGCAGTCAGGGCTTTTTCCAAATAGGAACTTTGCACCTGACGACTGACCAGCAACAGGTCCAGTTTTTCGGGTATATTCAGAGAGAAGTAATATCTATTGTCCTCGGGCAGGTTGTCATCGGGAAGTGATAAGTAACCGGTGAGGGGCCCGCTTTTCAGGGGTAAGAATTCAAAATCAAACGTTGCGCCAGTATTTTTTGAAATATCCTGAGCAACCCGCTGACCTTCGATAAATAAGGATAATTTTGTTTCGTGGAACTCCTGCCAGTACTCCAGTTTGGATTGAATTCGAATATTTTTATTGACTTCCAATATCTGTCTGGGAAACGTCACATGAGAAATGGCATGATTGAAACCGGAATGACTGACGGGAAAAAACACCGGTTGAATATTTTCCGCTTGTCCCAATTCTTCCAAACACCGGTCCAGACCATCGGTTTTTTGAAAATCCGACACCACCCATAATTTTGCATTAATGATTTTATTGTCCATCCCATACTTTTTCAGGCTGTTGATGGATTCCACCAGGTCCCCTTCGGCAAATGTAGCAGGTGCTGCATTTAAAATTTTTTGAAAGGCTTCTCTGTCATCTATCTTTCCCATTTCAATAATATTCTTCGGTTCAGAAGCATAGATAATTTTTAATTCAATGGGAAATTCAAAAAATTGCGCCAGTTCCCTGATTTCCGTGATTTTTTTGTTCAGCAGGGTATTATCCTGAACCCTTTCATTCATGGAATGGGAATTGTCCACCAGTAAAAAAAACAGATCACCTCTCACGGGATAAATTTCCTGGTTACCATCAATCAAATAGGGACGGGCAAAAAACAGAACCAGAAAGAGGACCAACAATGTGCGAATAATCAACAGTATTAGTTGCCGTAATTTCAATTTTCGAATGGCATCATTTTTTAATTTTATCAAAAATTTCAGGGAACTGAATTCAACAGTTCTTATACGGCTTTTGCTGAGCAGATGGATAATGAGCGGTATCGAAGCCAAGGGTAAAAAATACAAAAATATTTTAGAAAAAAAAGACATGGTAGATTTCCGTTAAATAATAGTTAGTGTGCCGGTGAGAATAGCCAGAATCATTCCTGATGTCAGTGGAATCGTAAAATTATCGTCAATTTTCAGGGGTAGCATCTCAATGCTTGCAGCAAAGGTTGCAGCAATAAGCTTATACAAAAAGGAAATTTCCGGCACCAAAAGACTGGCCAAAAGGCCGGCAGCCAAAAAAGCCAATGACCCTTCCAGAGTTTTCTTTTCAAAAGTACGCACCCGGCCAAAAAAAGTGCCGATAAGGCAGGCTGTCGGATCTCCAACGGTAAGGAAAAGGAGCGATATCACCGCAATATTTTTAGGAAAAACCAGCACAACGACCAGACTTCCGACCAGCATATAACTGGCTCCGGTAAATTCCTGCCGTAATTCCTTTTTTTTGGTCATCCAGCCAAAAAGTTTGAGATAGATTTTACGGCTGCGGGGGCCGATCATGCGCAGCAAATCAGAAAAGACTACAATAAAACTGACGATCAGCAATAACTGGAGAGCCATGGGTTTTTCCAGGAAATAATAATAAATCAAAGGTGTGGAGACAGCAGAATAATGAATCAGTTTTCTCGCTATCAGGCCTTCTTTTTCTCTGCGAAGTTTTATTTTTTTGCCAGTCATATTAACCAGATTTATTTCATTAAAGTTGTTGGTTATTCAATTGCCCCGTCAATTCCCGAAAGGCCTTTTCATGATTGTTATTGCTGAAAAAAGCTGAGCCTGCGACCAACAGGTTGACACCGCTTTTTGCAGCAATTCTGACAGTATCAAAATTGACGCCTCCATCGATCTGGGTCAAAAAATTGCGTTCCTGCTGATAAAATTGTGCTTTGACGACCTTTTGCAATGCCTCTGTGATCATGGTCTGCCCGCCAAATCCCGGATTGACCGTCATCACCAGGAGGTGGTCCAGATAATCAAAATAGGGTTCAAGAGCGGAAAAATCCGTGGGCGGATTGATTACCAACCCCGCTTTCTTTCCCCTGTTGCGAATGTGGGCCAGGTCCCGGACAACATTGTCGGAGGACTCCACATGGACCAAAACTGTATCACTGCCGGCATCGATAAAATGGTCCAAATATTTTTCAGCATGTTCAATCATCAGATGAGTTTCCAGATGCAACTGGGTCAGTTTTCGAATGGCCTTGATAATAATCGGCCCAAAGGTCAGATTGGGCACAAAATGGCCATCCATGACATCCAGATGCAAGCGGGTTGCGCCAGCACTTTCTGCAGAGCGAATCTCTGCTTCCAGTTTTGAAAAATCAGCGGATAGCAACGATGGAACAATTTCCTGCATTTTTTCTCCTATTGGGTCACTTCCAGGTCAATTTGAATAATTTCATAGACTTCACTGCCCCTGGGGTGCGACTGGTTGATGACCGTCATGGGCGTCAGTTCCTCATTTCTGACATAACTGATTTGCCCTACTTTGAGGCCAGCTTCCCGAATTCTTCGCCGTGCTTCGCTCAAGGGAATGCCAAAAAGATCCGGTACCTGATAGATTTTCACAGGCGGACCATTGCTGATCCAGATGCTTAGCGAGGAATGCTTAGCGACAGCAATTCCAGGGCTGATGGATTGACCGCAGATCACACCTGAAGGTTTATCAAAGTCATATTTGTATTCCGTGGTTTTGACTTTCAGATTCAACTGGTCCAGAATCAGGTTTGCTTCGGTGTAGGCTTTTCCAATCAAATTGGGCATCTGTACATATTCCTTGCCTTTGGAAATTGTCAGAAATATTGCTCGGCCTTTTTTGACCAGATTACCAGGTAGAGGTTGCTGTTCAATAACCGTGTAGGGCGGCAAATCCGGTGCTGAGACTGAATCCAGAACCACCGCATCCAACTCCATTTCCGCCAGTTTCCCTTGGGCCCGACTCAATGAAATATTGCGGACATCCTGCAGGGTGATGGTCTTTCCCTGGGATACATAAAAAGGCATCACAATTTGGTCCATCAGTAAAACTAGCACGACTGTCACTACCAAAAAGGCAATTCCAAAACGAATTATACTTCTGATTTTTTCAATCATTTAACATCCTTTTTCAAACGGGCCGCAAAACCACCGGACATCAGATGCTGAAAGGGTAAAATTGTTACAAACCCTTTGCTATCACAATATTTTTTATCCACATATTTGTCAGCAGGTTCCAACTTAAAATCAGGATTATTAATTAAAAAATCCTCAACGATCGTTTGATTTTCTTCTTTTTCAAGAGAACAGGTGCTGTAAACAAGAATACCGCCGGGTTTGAGGGATTTTGCGGCATTGGCTAAAATTTCCTTTTGAAGGAGATTGGTTTTTGTGATGTCCCCGGGTTGGCGACTCCAGCGCAAATCGGCCTTGCGACCCAGCACGCCAGTACCGGTACAGGGCGCATCGACCAGTATTTTATCTGCCGGTGAAAATTGAAATTTTGTGGCGTCGGCTTCAAAGGTCTCAATGCAGGTGATCTCTTGTCGTTGCATTTCTGCTTTCATTAATTTCAATTTTTCAAAGGATAGGTCATAGGATTTGATATGTCCCAGATTTTGGGTCAGTTGCGCCAGGTAAGTTGATTTACCGCCGGGAGCGGCACAAACATCCAGAATCCTTTCACCGATTGCCGGCCTCAGCAATTCCACCGCAAAAGCCTGGCTCATATCCTGAACGGAAATGAATCCCTTTTGAAAGAGATCGCCGGATAGCAGTTTTGCAGCGTTATCTACTGTAAAAAATTGTCCCGGCTTTTCAGAATGAACCTGGACTTTGAATCCTTTATTTTTCAACAGTGTAAAAAAAGTTCCCGGATTGGCGCGCAGGGGGTTGACTCTAAAAAATATTTCCGGTGCAGAGTTGTAGTATTCCAGCAATTTAATTGTATTTTCTTGGCCAAAATCCAGAAACCATTTTTCGATCATCCATTGCTGAAAAGAATATTTTATGGCAAGTTTTTTCAGGGGAGTGACTTTTGAGAAAATTGTCTCAATTTCCTTGTCGCTGATAATATTGCGAAGGACCCCATTGATCAGGCCGGTAATGCGTTCGGCTTTTAATTCCTTGGTCACATTGACGGTTTCATTGACATAGGCATGAACCGGTGTCCGCAGGATTTTTGCCTGAAATACACCCAGGCGCAGAATGTTCAGAGTGATTTTTTCTAAGTTTCTAAAATTTCCCTGATAGGTATTGGATATAACAAAATCCAGGAAAGCACTTTGTTCAATAGTCCCTTTCACAAGGGTATGAATAAAATGACGATCCTCTGGCTTAAATCGTTCTGTCCTGAAAAATTTTTCCATGACTTCTTCATAGCCATAAAACCTGTCGTTGAGTTTGTTGAGTATAATAACAGCTGCTGTACGGGCTTTCACAATTTGAATCTTTCTCCCACTTTCCCCTGGAACCCGTTTAGAAAATTCACAAGGGCCATTGCAAGTTTACCTTCATTTTGTAATTCCAACGGGTATAAAACTCCGTCGCCGGTCTGGATTCCCAAGGCATTTTTACCACGCATGATAATGGTGCCGGGCTCGGCGTCATGGTTTTCCATCGCGTAAGTTGCCCGTAGAAATTTCACTCTTTTTCCGTTGAAAAATGAAAAAGCTCCGGGAAAAGGCGATAAACCATGGATTTGATTTTTAATTTCAGCGGCTCTTTTTGACCAGTTTATTGCACCCATTTCCGGATAGATTTTCGGTGCCCGGGTGGCCATTGAATCGTCTTGGGGAATTCTATGGATTTGACCCTTTTCAAAATCATCCAGGACTTTGACAATGCACTGACCGCCAAGGGCTGATAAACGGTCGTGTACTTCCTGGAAAGTGTCGGTTTCGTCTATGGCAATTTTTTCCTGAAAAAGTACATCGCCGGTATCTACCTGTGCCTCAATCTGAAAAATGGAAATGCCGGTTTCACCATCACCATTGAGCACAGCCCAGTTAATCGGGGCCGCGCCTCTGTATTTCGGCAACAGGGACGAGTGGATATTGATACAACCATAGCGGGGAATATCGATCAGGCTTTGAGGTAAAATACGAAAGGCAACTACTACGAAAATATCCGGAGAAAATTCCTGTAGCTGACGTTTAAATTCTTCACTTTTCAGGGAAGCCGGCTGCAGTACAGGCAGATGATGTTCTATCGCAAGTTCTTTAACCGGCGTCAGATGCAGCTGTTGTCCGCGGCCTCGTCTTTTGTCTTCACCGGTAACAACAGCAAGAATTTCATGGTGGGAGGCCAACAGACTGTTCAGGGCCGGCACAGCGAAGTCTGGTGTCCCCATGAAGACTATCCTCATGCAGCAGTTTCCTCTGCTTCAATTTCTTTGGCTTCAGTTTCCAATGCTGCCAGCTTATTTTTAATAAAACTCCGTTTCAGGGCAGAAATTCTGTCGGTAAACACAATCCCGTTCAGATGATCAAATTCATGTTGAATGACCCGGGACAGATAATCAAAATACTCTTCGTCGCGATCTGTAAAATTTGCGTCTTTATATTTGATACGGATTCGGTCGGCCCTTTTGACCTTTTCATTGATACCGGGGAGACTGAGGCAGCCTTCCTCATCAAGGGTTTCACCTTCCATCTCAAGGATCTCAGGATTGATAAAAATCTGTCGTCCGTATTTTTCATCATAAAGGCCAAAATCCACAATGAAGAAACTCATATCCAGGCCAACCTGGTTTGCTGATAAGCCAATACCTTTTTCTTCATTCATGGTTTCGTACATATCTGCTATCAAGGTCTCAAAATGATCCGGAAGTTTTTCCAGTTGGGCTACTTTTTTACGAAGAATTTCACTGCCATAGAGTTTTACTTTCATTACCGCCATGAAATAACTTGTCCTTATAGTTTGTTGGCAACCGCTGATTTTGCAAGGCTGACTTTTACATCTTTGGCAATGCTGACAATCAGCTTGCCGTCTTTTTCATTGATTCCTTCAACTTTTCCGTAAATACCGCCAATGGTCAAAATTTCATCACCGGGCTTTAGTTCATTCCGCATTTTCAGGGTTTCTTTTTGTTTTTTCTGCTGGGGCATAATCATCAAAAAATACATAATCAGAATGATGGCAAGAAAGGGTAACAAACTCATAATCGGGTTTCCGCCTTCTGTTCCCGGCTGACTGGCTGATGCATACAAAATTTCTATCACGTTTCCTCCATATTTTTTTTATTTTTTATATTCATTCCAAATTTAAATATAACAATTTATCCTTAATAAACCAATTATGATGATGATAACTTGAAGGACTTCAAAATTGCGGATTTTCATCGAAATTAAATCAATGAGACATTTTTTTAAATTCTTTCACAATAGCCATATTTTTCAGGTCCATTTTCCATAGGAAAATTTTTCAATTATTAAATCTTATTCAACCCGAAAGATATCGACGCCCTTTGCAAAAACAACTTTCTTTCCAGAATCTACCGATTCATGTTTCCAACGCAGGACACAATTTTGGATATACAGACCGGGGACATCTTTTTATTCTTTATTCCATTTCAGTTATTGACAGTTTAAAAACTTCCATAATTACTTCATCAACACATTTTCTTTGTTTGATGGAAATCATCGGACATAATTTCATAGATTTTGATTGATATTTCATGATGTCCACAATTTGAATTGAAATATTAAAGCTGTTTAATTTGTCAAAATATCTCAACAAAGTAAATTGATTTTTAATCAGATTGATTGTTACTTTAGGATTGGTGCGTGCAATCTATCTATGGAAGGTCATAATAATGGCTTTCAGTTTTTGGATAAAATCTTCAATATCCGGTTGAGCAATGATAAGCGGAGGGTCGATTCTCAGGGCCCTTCTTCTGAAAGAAACGATGATACCTTTTTCAAGTAATTTCAAATAAACCTCTTTGCATATTTTCTCATCGGGTATATCAATCGCCCACATCATTCCACGTCCACGAACTTCAGTAATCATTTTTCCATCAACAATTTTCTCTAATTCATTTTTTAGGAATTCCCCATTTTCCATTGCTTTTGCTAGCAATTTTTCCTCTTTGATGATGTTGAGAACTTCATTGGCAATAGCAGCTCCAAGGGGATCATTCTGATGAGATTGAGAGTAATGGTAGTCAGTCTTTGACAATTCCGAAACAATAGACTCACTCATAGATGTGACACTTACCGGATAACCGTTTCCGATTCCCTTACCAATAGCAACCATATCTGGCTGAATATTATAATAATTATACCCAAACCACTTTCCTGTCCGCCCGATTCCGGTTGTGACCTCATTGATTATTATTTTGCCGCCATAGTTTCTAACAATCCCAACAATATTTTCAATCATTGCTTTTGGTGGAAAACGAACAAAACCACCAGCACTTCCAGGTTCAAATAAAAATTCTGAAATATTATCTGGAATATCACGGATCAATGGACAATCAATATCACAGGTTTCACTTTTGGGACATTTTTGACATTGCTTCCAATCGAGCCGAAACCATCCATCACCGCGATTGACCACTGAACTGTAAGAGCCAAGATAGGAGTCATGCAATGTCATGGAAATTGACTTTCCAGCCAGCACTTTCGCAATTTGTCGTGCCAGTTCAATTGCTTCACTTCCGGAGCATAGGAATACACATTTACCATTATGCATTCCAGTAATAGACAACACATTTTCAGCAGCTAAATCAACAATCTCCGATGAATAGCAGAATCCAGCATGAGTGATTCCATTTAATTGCTTTGATATAATATTCCTGAAACGCTCATGATTGTGTCCGATAGATGTGCACCAGACACCGGATTCAAGATCCAGATATTTTTTACCTTTGTCATCGTATATATAACAACCTTCAGTTTTTAAAATGTTTGGTAAAAGCAGGTCATGACCTGTGATATTCAATATGTTTTTCATCTCATCCTAATTTTTAGAAGTTAATTGATTTTATTTTTTCCATTAAAATTGGAACATCATTTATATTTTTTATATTACAAAGCCATTTTTCAGGAGTAAGCATATTATATTTTGTAAACTTATCATTTACTGAAGTTTTTGAAAAGATATATAAAACACCAAAAATATATAAAAACACACAATTTTTTATTGGTGAATCAGATTCAAATGGATTCATGAAAAATGATGATTCATTTATCCCATCTATATGGATTAAAAATGTATAAAATGGAAAAAAATCAAAAGAGCCCGGAACTCCATTTAGGATATGGTTTCTTAATATTGTTTGATCTTGTTTATTTAACTTAATTTGCCAATCATTTATTGGAGATATTGATAATCGCCATAATAACGACAATAAAAACAATCTTAATTTTTTATAATTATATCCTCGAATTTGGATTGATCCTGACTTTAATTTTGTTAATGTAATATTTCTTTTATCTATGAAAAAATCTTTATAATAATCTTCATATATTTTTATTATATGCTCACATTTCTTACATAATAAATGTGATTTAGGTCCATCTTGTGGAGGAACTTTTACTTTTATATTTGATCCATATTGAAATTTATTATCAATTATTTTATCTCGCGTCTGTTTTATAAAATATTTAGGATAAATATGAGATTCACAAAGCAGTGTCTCTTTTAAACAAAGTCTACATTCCCCTTTTATCATTTTCTTTGCCATTTTAGTATACTCTAGGTAATGAAATACCCTTCAATTTTCGGTACATAGCAATTGCAAAATTGTCCGTCATTCCTGAGACATAATCATTGATCCGCATGAGTTTATCGTACTGGCTTCCTTCTTTATGTGATACGATCCCTGGTAACAATTGAATAATTTTTTCACGTTTGGGATTGAGTGGTTCCAGCACAGCATCAGTAATGATTTCCAGCAAACCGCCCAGCACTTCAAATCCGGCAGCTTCGATTTCCAACACCGGCCGGTAATTATAAATCCTTTCAACAGAAATGTCAGTAATGCATTGGAGGGTTTCAGCCGATTGGATTCGTTTCGAAAGAGGTGTTTTAATATCACCAGACACAACAGACCCAAGGTTGTCAAGGAAATATACTTTGGTCTGCCGAATCAGGCTCTGGATGGTTTTGGCCCGCAGATATCCGACTTTTTCATCTTCATTTTCCAGGTTTTTGAGGTAGCATTCATCATAATCCAGATTCCCATCCCGAATGATTGAGATCAAAAACTCCTTTACATCCGCAAAGGGCATGATCCTTAATTTCACCGAGTCTTCCATGTCCATGATGAGATAGCAAAAATCATCAGCTGCCTCTACAATATAGGCCAGGGGATGGCGTAAATAGGCAATGTTATCCCTTGACAGTGACTTCAGTTCGAAATAATCGAAAACAGTCTTTAGAATATTTTTTTCCGCTTGAAATGCACCGTATTTTTTTTGGTCAATTCGTTGGCTGTCTGTATCTTCATCAAATTTTACAATAGACTCCCGGGGATATTTGGTGAAAGCCGCCAGAATATTGGCGGTGACTTTTAATCCGTTATTGATATTGGTGAGCAACCGGAAACCCTGGGCATTGCCTTCAAATTTCAGCAGGTCCTGCTTCTCAGCCTTTGAAAGTCCGGAAAGCAGAGACTGATTTTCCCGGTAAAAATGGGAGATGGCGTCTTCACCGGAATGGCCAAAGGGTGGATTACCAATATCATGGGTCAGGGCGGCAGTTTTGACCATTTCACCAATCTCCTTGGCAAAATTGGGATTCTCACTCATAATTTCTGGATTTCTAAGGGCAATTTCCTCAGCAATCTGTTGTCCGATCGAACGCCCAACCGATGAACTTTCCAGGCTGTGGGTCATGCGACTGTGGACAATCTGATTTTCCGGGATTGGAAAAACCTGCGTCTTGTCATTCAGTTTTTTGAAAGCCAGCGAGAAAATGATGCGGTCCTGGTCCCGTTCAAATTCTGTCCGCGTGTTACTAATCTTCCCTTCAATTCTGTAGGGTCTTGCGATTTTCAGCCAGTCCATGATGTCCTTTCAGTTTTTTACAAAATTCAAGGATAGAATGTTTAATTGCAAGATTTTTTCTTTATTAACCACGAAATAAACTAAATAGTCGAAAATTTAATTTAGGAAAAATAATATTGCTCATTAATTTTAAACCAGTTGTTTATGATATCTATTGAAGAGTAATGTTAAGTTAAGATTTTGCAATTTGCTCGGGCAAAAGATCGCGACACTGGTCAATGAAGTAAAATCAGAAGGAACACATCAGGTGCTTTGGGATGCTTCAGAATATTCGTCAGGAATTTATTTCTACAAGATTGAGGCGGGTGATTTTGAGGAGTATCGAAAATGTTTGTTGGTGAATTGATTGCTAGAAACTCGCTGCTTGGACTTGATACTCAGGTTTCAAGTATCAGAAATTTTCCTTGTTTTTACACTCCCAAAAACTTAAAATGTCACCCTTGCGTAAAAAAATTTAAAGAGGGGACTTGATATGAATAAAAGTTTTAAAGAAAAATTGGCAGAATACAGCATTTGGGCCTTTGCCTTCGGCTATTTCGCCACCTATGTACCATACAGTTTCATGACCAAAGTGATGAGCAAGGGACTTTTATCCAGCCTTGATGGTAAAGGACTGGCCGGATTTTCAATTTTACCTGTCACAGCCATAGCAACGACACTGGCAATGATCATTACAATCTCTGCTCTGGGCTGGTGGAAATATGCAACCCATTCAAAAATTTTCGGAATCAGCATACCGCATCCCACCAAGTGGACTTTTCTATCGGGGGTTTGTACCGCACTGATTATCGGGACCACTACCCTTGCATATACCTTCGAAGGACTCAGTATTGTCTTTGCCATGGTATTGATGCGCGGTGGTGTTTTAATCATCGGGCCTATTGTGGACAAAATCACCAAACGCAAAGTCCGCTGGTTTGCCTATGCCGGAATGGCCTTTGCCCTCTTTGCCCTGCTGGTCAGTCTGTTTGACACCAACAGTTATCATGTACCTTTTTTAGCTGGAGTGGTCATCGCCACCTACCTAGCCAGTTATTTCATTCGGTTCCAGTTCATGAGCCGACTGGCAAAATCCGAAAATACCCATGCCAATAAAAAATATTTTGTAGAAGAACAAATGACTGCCACGCCAATGTTTGTCCTGTTTCTGGTTCTACTGGCAATTTTCAACACCGGAGAAATTACCGAAGCTGTACAAAGTGGGTTCACCGTGCATTGGGACCAGCCTTATTTGTGGGCGCTGATCCTGATTGGTGTGATGTCCCAGGGAACCGGTGTTTTCGGTACCCTGGTATTGCTGGATAAAAATGAAAATACCTATTGTATTCCCGTGAACCGTTCTTCCAGCGTCATTGCCGGAATCCTGGCGTCTATGCTACTGACCTTGGTCTACGGTCTTAAACCGCCGGCAACAAGCCAGTTGACAGGTGCCGGTTTGATTGTTTTTGCAATCCTTTTACTGACTATACCGCCGGCATTGGCAAAAATAAAAAATAAAAAAAATTAACCGCAGATCGACAGTGATTTCAAAAACAAAAATTTAGCTAACTTCTTGTCTTGTGCAGTTAATAGAAATATAAGGAGAAAAATATGGCAAAAAACACTTTTGATATCATTATTTTAAACGGCAGACCGGCATCCGGCAAGTCCGAAGTCATCGATTATATCAAAAAAACACCTGCAACAGAAAGAGCCAAACGGTTTCATGTAGCGGAATTCGATGACATTGATGATTTCCCGATGTTGTGGACCTGGTTTGAAGAAGACGCAATCCTTGAGAAAAAATTTAACAAACCCAGAATACACTCGGATAAAGATGGATATTTTCTCCATGAATATCAATGGCATCTCCTGATTGAAAGATTATCAATTGATTACAGCAAACGACTCCGTGATGATGAAAATTACCATAAAAAATACACTACCCTGATCGAATTTTCCCGTGGTACCGAGCATGGCGGATACAAAACAGCCTACCAGTATCTCAGCGATGAAATTCTCAAAAGAGCTGCGATTTTTTATATCGATGTACCTTATTCAGAGTCCCTGAGAAAGAACCGTAACCGCTTCAATCCTGACAAACCGGACTCCATTCTCGAACACGGCCTGCCGGATCAGAAACTGGAAAGACTTTATAAAGAGGTAGACTGGGAAGAATTCAAAGGCAATGACCCGGAATACATCACTATTAAAGGACACAAAGTACCTTATGTTGTGCTGGACAATACAAAGGATATCACAACGGCCAGAGATGCCAGACTGGGCGAAGCTTTGGAGGTCCTATTCAAAAAACTATGGGATTTGAGAAAATAATTTCTCATTTTCTTCTAAAATATAAATCCCTGCCGGTCGATCACTGGCAGGGATTTTTCAATTTTAATGGCGCAAATACTTACCGATGCCATCTATCCCTGAAATAAAAGGGTGGTTATTCTAAAATATTTTAAGTGACATGTCATGAAAAAAAATAGGAGCGAACTCTATCATGAATTGGGTAAATCGACTTATAATAGTAAAAACTAACCTATCGGTCCAAAACTTCCCGAACTGCCTTGTATAATAATTTTTGAGTAAAAGGAAAATATATGTAGTCATCGCTCTCATGAAGAACATCATCTTCAAAGATCTGTTCTTCCTTATAACTGACAATATAGAGTACTTTAATCGCCGGATTGGCATTCAGAAATGTTTTGACAATATCCTTGCCATTCATATCAGATAATTTTACACTAGTAATGATCAAATGGATATCCTTTGCAGATTCGATATTCCCAAGGGCTTCCAGGCCATTTGCAGCGTTTATAAAGTTGTAACCCACCTTTTCCAAGGCAAATTTAGCAAAACTTTTGACCTTTTCATCATCATCAACATAAAGGATGGTTTCCTGGCCACCCAAAACGCCTTCTGTATCCTTTTTTAATTCCTGAAGCTCTTTTAACCGCATTTCCCACTGGTCTAAAAAATCAAAGCTTCTTTCCACAATGGCTTTGAGTTTTGCTAGATCATAAGGCTTAAACAAAATATCTTCGGCTCCATTGGTGAAAGCCGATAAACCATATTTAAAATCAACATATCCGGTGCCCATGATAACCCGAATCATCGGATAGGTTTCTTTTATTTTTTCTATGAGTTCAATTCCATTCATTTCTGGCATTTTGATATCTGTAAAAACCACCGGTATGGGTCTTTTACGAATGAGATCGAAGGCTTCTTTTCCGTTATTGGCTATCACCACTTCATAGCCTTGTTTGACTAAAAAATTTTCCAGTAATGCTAATACTGTTTTTGAATCATCTACTATTAAAATTCTTCTTTTCAATCTTTTTCCTTGATTATCAGTATACTTTGTTAATTTATTATCGGCATTTTTGTTAAAATATTTAATGACACGGTCGTTGATTCAACTGGTAATATAAAACCCCGAAAGTTTTTAAACCTTCGGGGTACAACAATTACCCTGAAAAGAGAGGGTCAGATGATTAATAACCGTCTGAATTAAAATCGACAATCCCGGCAGCAATCTGTTTTGCGGAACTGGCGCCAATCCGATTTGCACCCGCCCGGACCATTTCCATGGCATCGGTAAACGTACGAATACCACCGCTGGCTTTGACGCCAATTTGATTTCCGACAGTCTTTCGCATCAGTGCAATATCTTCAACCGTTGCGCCGCCTTTACTAAAGCCAGTTGATGTTTTTACAAAACGGGCCCCGGCCTGGACCGCCAGTTCACAGGCTTTGATTTTTTCTTTTTCGGTCAAGAGAACTGTTTCAAGTATAACTTTTACAATTTTTCCCGAAGCTGCCTTTACAACCGCTTGAATATCCTTTTTTACAAAGTCAAAATTTCCTGATTTAAGTGCTCCAATATTTATCACCATATCAAATTCCTGAGCACCATCCTTCAACGCCAATTCCGTTTCAAATCCTTTGATTTCCGTTGCATTCGCTCCAAGCGGAAATCCGATTACACTGGTGACAGGAATACCCGAACCAGCCAGCTGCGCTACTGCAAATTTGACAAAACAGGGATTGACACATACAGAGGCGGTTTTCAATTCCATCGCTTCCCTGCAAACCCGGACCACTTCCTGTTCAGTAGTTTCCGGTTTTAAAATTGTGTGATCAATGATTGCCACGATGTTTTTCTTCGCTTCCTCAGGTTTAAGGGTAAAAAGTTCCATGGATTACTCCGGTTCATTTAAAATAATTGACAAATTTGCTGGCCAGGACCTCAGCTTCTTCTCGGGTTGGCGCTTCAGCGATAACCCGGACAATGGGCTCTGTATTGGATTTACGAATATGCACCCAACTGTTTTCAAAAATCAGTTTTAAACCATCCCGGTCATCAACATCTTCCGGTTCTTTGATTTCCTCAAGTTTTTCAAGTTCGTTATCCAAATCAGCAATGGTTGTTTCAATCTTTTTCTTGACCATAACATAGGTGGGAATTGTATCCATGATTTCGGACACTGTTTTATTTTCAAAAACCAGTAAATAAAGAATTAATGCCATTCCGGCCAAAGAATCGCGGCCCCGGTTTGTATAGGGCAAAATAATGCCACCGTTGCCTTCTCCGCCCAAAATTCCTTCCCCCGCATGAAGTTCTTCAACCACATTAATTTCACCAACCGGCGTTCTGGTGACCTTTCCACCGTACTGTTGGGCAATTTTATCTAGGGCCATTGTGGTAGATAGATTTGTGACAATTTCCTTGTCTACAGATATGACTCTTTGCAGCATAATTTTAGCAGCCATTACAAGGGTCACCTCTTCTGAAGCAGCTCTTCCCTTTTCGTCCACGATGGCCAACCGGTCACCATCAGGATCAACAGCAAAACCAATATCTGCATTGTTTTTCTTGACAGCCTCTTCTAATTCTTTAAGGTTTTCCTGTGTTGGTTCAGGGGTTCGCGGAAAATCTTTTTTTCCATCACAGTTTATGGCAACAACTTCGCAACCCAGAGATTCCAATAATTTAGGGCCTGCTTCAAAGGCTGCTCCATTGACCGCATCAAAAACCACTTTGAACTTTTTCTCTCTGATTTTTTCAAGATTAATATAGTGTAAATTGAGTACATCTGTGACATGATGATCAACAGCATCCTTGGCCTCTATTATTTCCGGTAATTCTGCCGGTGCCAGGGGTAACTTTCTTTCAAACTCCATTCGGGATTCCTGCAATTCTTTCATGGCTTCAGCGTTGAGAAATTCACCATCGCCATTGATGAATTTTAATCCATTCCATGGCAAAGGATTGTGACTTGCCGTGATGGATATGCCGCCCTGGGCCTGGTGATAATAGGTCGCATACTGAACAGTTGGCGTCGGACAAATGCCAATATTGATCACTTTGGCGCCGGCATTTCGAATACCCTCAATGATTGTATCCATAATCCGTTCACCACTTTTTCTGGTATCCCGGCCTACGACAATTCGGGACGCTCCAACTTTAGCGACAAAGGCAGCAGCATAGGCTTTTAAAAAAACATCACTCATATCTTTATCATGAGCTCTGACACCTGACAAACTCTCAATAATCATAATCTTCCTCATCTATTTAGTTAATAAATTTTAGATGAATAATTTATCAATCTAACACAAATAAAACAAACAGCTTCATTAGAATTCAATTCATTGAAAATTAATAAATTAAGATGATCAACAACAATCAGAATAAAAGAATTTAACAAATATTTTTTCACTTTGCACTCATTTGCACTGCAAAAAAAAGAAGACTTTAGCACATAATCGTCTTAAAGACAGAAGATTACATAATTATTTTTGTTTCATCTTTGTAACAACTGTTTCACAGGATAAAAATTCACATTCCTTTTACTTGAGTATCATAGGCAATATTCTTAATTTTGGCTACTGTTTATCAACCAAAGATTCGGGACAACGAAAAAATGAGAAATCCAAATTTTAAAGCATTCCTTTTGATTTTGATCTTAACCCTTTGTTTTTATGCGTGTAACAATACACAAAATACACCTTCAAGAGGCTTATTGGCCACATCCAAAAATCAACCGAAATTTATTTTCTTATTTATTGGCGACGGTATGTCTTTTTCACAGGTCAATATTACCAAGGCAGCCCATTTGAACAAAAATTTTAGACTAAATAAAAAACCAAATTTTGGTAATGAGCCGATGCATATTTCCAGATTACCAATAACCGGCATTGCCACAACTTTTGCCGCCGATCGGTACATTACCGAATCTGCTGCAGCCGGAACAGCTCTGGCGACCGGAAAAAAAACATCCTGCGGCACAATAGCCATGGCCCCGGACCATACGCAGAATTATAAAACCATCGCAGAAATGGCACGGGATAAAGGTATGAAAGTCGGGATTGTTTCTTCTGTCAGTATTGATCATGCCACGCCTGCATGTTTTTATGCTCACCATTCAGATCGTGGAAAGTATACAGATATATCCCTACAAATGGCTGCCACCGATTTTGATTTTTTCGGTGGTGGTTTTGCCAAAGGTCATGACAGCTCATCCGAATCAAAAAATATTATCAAAAAAATGAAAGAACATGGATACAAGGTTGTTACCAGTAAAGCGGAACTGCAGAAAACCAGCCCGGGTGAAAAATGTTGGGCCTATAATACCAATCTTGCCGATGGGGCTGCCCTTCAGTATGAAATCGATCAAAGTGAAGACTATTTCAGGCTGGCCGATTTTACGGCCGAGGGGATTCGACTGCTCCATAATGAAAAGGGATTTTTCATCATGATTGAAAGCGGCAAAATCGATTGGGCCTGCCATGCAAATGACGCCGTAACAGCATCTTATGAAGTTATTGCCTTAGACGAGGCTGTGGGAGAAGCCCTGAAATTTTATAACCAACACCCCGATGAAACTTTAATCATCGTTACCGGAGACCATGAAACAGGCGGACTGACACTCGGATATGCTGCTACAAAATATGAATCTATTTTTGATATTTTGAATTTTCAAAAAATCAGTTTTGAGAACTTTTCTTTGAAAGTAAATCAATGGAAAGAAAGTCCGTACATCTCCCAGCCGGCTGTTATGGATAGTATCCAGTACTATTTCGGGCTCAATGATGTATCCAAGAGTGAAAAACTGGTGCTTAATAATTTTGAAATGAAAAAAATAGCCGATGCCTATCAAGCGACTTTTAATCCGGATACAGAAAAGGATGCGCACGAAACCTACATTCTCTATGGCGGATATGATCCCTTGACGGTAACCATAACCCATATTTTAAACCAGAAAGCAGGAGTTGACTGGGCCAGTTATTCCCACACCGGCCTGCCTGTTCCAATATATGCTATCGGAGCTGGACAGGAAAACTTCGTTGGTCAATTGGACAATACTGATATTCCCAATAAAATCATTCAAATAGCAAAATTGAATTAGTTTTAAGATTGCAAATTTTAAATAAATAAATTATGTTCCTGATGAATGAATACTGCTGTCAATAATACCAAAAATATTTTACTTTCAAAGGGAATTACCCCCACTTTTCAACGGATTGTCATTTATGAATTTTTAGACCAAAACAGAATCCATCCCAATGTAGATACAATATTTGCCATGATGACCAAACAAATACCAACAATATCCAGAACCACAATTTATAATACACTTAATTTATTTATGGAAAAAAATCTGGTATCAGGGTTGTCTTTGAATGGTAATGAGATGAATTTTGACATAAATACCCATCCTCACCATCATTTTTATTGTACCATTTGCAAAAAAATCACCGATATTGAAATTACCTGCCCAATCGGGAAAAATAAACTAAAAAATCCCTCGAATCACCTCATACAGGAGGTTCATGGTTATTTCAAAGGCATTTGCAAAGATTGTCTGAGCGCGCCATCGTTAGATAAATAATATTTAAGTTTCATAAAATCCTAAAAAAAATTCTTAAATACCTTGACAATTTAAATTTTTGATTTTAATATATATTTGTAATGATTACAAATATGAACAATATTAAAAACTTGATTGATGACAAAGGCGTTAAACCCACTTACCATCGAATCAAAATCTTAGAATTTTTACAAAATAATAAGAACCATCCAACGGCTGATAAAATTTATGAAGAAATCGTCAAATACATTCCAACAATATCCAAAACAACCGTTTACAATACTCTCAAGATTTTTGTTGAAAAAGAAATTATTGAGGAATTGACAATTACCGGCAATGAAACGCACTACGAATTAACAGAAGACACGGGCCCTCATCACCATTTTTACTGCACCCAGTGTAAAACTATTTTTGACATTGAAGCCGAATGCAATCAGGAATGTAGTAAAAAAAATGATATTGACGGTAATAAGGTTCAATCCTATCAATGTTATTATAAAGGAATATGCTGTAACTGTCTGAGAAAAAACAACAACGAAATGAATAATTAGCCCGTGCCCTTGACATTTATGATAAAATAAATTAATTAAAAACGAGGAAATTATGAGCAAAGAAAAAGTTCTTGAAGTTTTCAGAAAAGAAGCAAAACCCCTGAGACCCGGTGATATTGCTGAAATTACAGGTTTGGACAAAAATGACGTTTCCAAATTCATCAAGGAATTGAAAACAGACGAAAAAATTTACTCACCTAAACGATGTTTCTATCAGGCAAAATAAACTTGAATTGTGAATCTAATAAGGAGAAGCAAAATTATGAAAGATTTAAAAGGCACTCAGACAGAAAAAAACATTTTAACCGCCTTTATCGGTGAATCCCAGGCCAGAAACAAGTACACCTATTTTTCCAGTGTGGCACAAAAGGAAGGCTATATGCAAATTGCCGACATCTTCACCGAAACAGCTAATCAGGAAAAAGAACATGCAAAACGGTTGTTCAAATTTCTAAAAAGCGGAGAACCGGTCGTTATCCATGCTGAATTCCCGGCGGGAAAAATTGGGGACACCATGGAGAACCTTCAGGAAGCGGCAGGTGGAGAAAACTATGAATGGACTACCATGTATCCGGAATTTGCCAAAATCGCCAGGGAAGAGGGTTTTGATATGGTTGCCGATGCCATGGAGGCCATTGCAATTGCAGAAAAACAACATGAAAACCGCTATAATCAGCTTTGGAAAAATATCGAAGCCGGCGCTGTTTTTAAAAAAGGCGACAAACTGGTATGGCGATGCAGAAACTGTGGCTATATCGAAGAAGCAACAGAAGCTCCCAAAGTTTGTCCAGCCTGCGCCCACCCGCAATCCTATTTTGAAGTTTTCGTAGAAAAATATTAACTTGTACTATTAACAAAAAAATTTAAGGAGAATTAAAATGAGTAAATATGAATGTTCAGTATGTGGTTATGTATATGATCCGGCAAAAGGTGATCCCGATAGTGGTATTGCTCCTGGAACCCCCTTTGAAGATTTACCCGATGATTGGGTATGCCCGGAATGTGGTGTTGGAAAAGAAGAATTTGAAATCATGGAGGACTAATTGGCTTTTCAGCAAATTAAACCTGATGTATTATGTGTCGGTGCAAAGCACTGGGATAGAAGACTTTTTGATGAACTGGTTCCTTTGCCTCAAGGAACCAGTTATAACTCCTATCTGATCAAAGGGTCTGAAAAAACAGCATTGATTGATACGGTGGAACCCGAAGTCAAAGACCAGTTATTCCGCAATCTTGCCAGGGCTGGTGTGTCCAGGATTGACTACATTATCTCAAACCATGCCGAACAGGACCACTCAGGATCCATTCCGATGGTACTTGAAAAATTTCCAGAGGCAAAAGTCGTCACAAATCCGAAATGTAAAACCATGCTTCAGGACCTCCTGCCTCTCGAAGACAAGGTATTCATTATCAAGGACGACGAAGAGGAATTATCTCTGGGAAACAAAACCCTGAAATTCCTCCTGACACCCTGGGTCCATTGGCCGGAAACCATGTCCACCTATTTAATAGAGGACAAAATACTCTTCCCCTGCGATTTTTTTGGTTCCCATATTGCCGCCAGCAAATTATTTGTTCAGGATGAGGGCCTTGTATTGGAAGCTGCAAAACGCTACTATGCCGAGATCATGATGCCCTTTAGAATGAAAATCAGAAACAATATGGAAAAACTGAGCGCTTATCCAATCGATTATATCGCACCAAGTCACGGCCAGGTCTATGACAAGCCGGAACTAATTTGGAATGCTTATAAGGATTGGGTCTCTCAGGAAGTCAAAAATGAAGTTGTCCTCCCGTTTGTATCCATGCATGGAAGTACGAGAAAAATGGTGGATTACCTGATTGATGCGCTGACGGACAGAGGCATTTCTGTCAAGCCCTTTAATCTGACTGTCAGTGATTTGGGTGAGATTGCCATGGCTCTGGTTGATGCAGCCACAGTCATTCTCGCAGCACCAACAGTCCTGAACGGAGCACATCCCGAAGCGCTTTACAGTGCAGCGCTTATCAATGCACTTCGCCCCAAAACAAAATATATGGGCATTATCGGCTCCTTTGGTTGGGGTGGTTTAATGGAAAAACAAATCGGTTCACTCTTAAATAAAATGAAAGTGGAATATTTTCCGCCTGTTTTAATTATGGGTGATCCCAAGGAAAAGGACTTTGAGGCGCTCAACGAGTTGGCCGACGCCATCGAATTGAAGCATTCAGAATTATAAAACCGGAGGGAAAAATGGCAACTTTCAACCCCAGCGAAATCTATCAATTCGCTATTAAAATTGAAGAAAACGGAGAAAAATTCTACCGGACCATGGTAGATAAACTCGAAAATGATAAGGTTATCGAACTTTTCACACATCTGGCCAAAGAAGAAGTCAGACATAAAGTGACTTTTCAAAAACTGTTGTCCGGTTTTGAAGATTACCGACCACCTGAAAGTTACCAGGATGAGTACTTTCAGTATTTACAGGCCTATGCCGAAAACCTGGTTTTCAACTTTGAAAAATTCGAAACCGATATGGTTAAAGTTGAAAGCCTTGAGGATGCCTTTCAATATGCCATTGGCAAAGAACTGGATACAATTGCATACTTTCGCGAGATGAAAGAGTTGGTTCCGGTAGGAGAAAAGGATAAAATAGAAAGTATCCTTGAAGAGGAACGCCGACATGTCGTTTTGTTGACAGAAATGAAAAAAGAAGTATTAAACTAATATAAAGGATTAAATATGAAATTAAGAGATGTTTATAAATGCGAACACTGTGGCAATATCGTCGAGATCCTGCACATTGGTGGTGCGCCGCTGATTTGCTGTGGTGAAAAAATGGTTAAAATGGAAGAACAGACAGAAGATTCTTCTAAAGAAAAGCATGTGCCTTTTATTATCAAAGAAGAAGGTAAAATCACGGTTAAAGTCGGTGAAGCCACAGCTCATCCCATGCAGGAAAAACATTATATTGAATGGATTGAATTAATTGCCGACGGCAAAACCTACAGGCAACACCTCCATCCGGATGATGCTCCTGAAGCAGTATTTTTCATAGCAGCAGATGAAGTTTATGCCAGAGAATATTGCAATATCCACGGACTCTGGAAAAGTTAATAAAACATGAGGAATAGAGATGTTAAAGCCCAAAATAGAAAAAGCAATAAACGAACAGATCAATAAAGAATTATATTCTGCATACCTATACCAGGCCATGTCAGCCCACGCCGCTAATATTGGCTTGGAAGGCATTGCCAATTGGATGGATATTCAGGCCCAGGAAGAGATGACCCATGCCCGAAAATTTTATGATTATATTCTTGAACAGGGCGGAAAAATCGAACTGGTGGCCATTGAAAAACCCGATTCAGATTATCAAACAGTCAAAGATATGTTTGAAAAAACACTTGCTCATGAAAAACTGGTCACAGCCTCCATTCATGATTTGGTCTATCTGGCCAGAGAAGAACGGGATTATGCAACCGAGATTTTTCTTTCCTGGTTTGTCACAGAACAGGTAGAAGAGGAATCCAACGTTAATGCGATCCTCGACAAACTAAAACTGATCGGTGATGGCGGAAATGGATTATTTATGATAGACAAGGATTTATCCACTCGAGTTTTCACATCTCCGGTGGCTTAAAAATAAGATCGGGGCAGAAATCTGTCTGCCCTATATTTTCCGGTAAAAAAAAAGGAGATTGACATGACAAAAGACTTTTTGCTCGTTGTTGTAAACAAAAGAAAAGACGAGGCCATAACTGTACAAAAAATTTTAACGGAATGGGGCTGCTATATAAAAACACGCCTGGGTTTGCATGAAGATTGTCTGGATAATTGTTCTGAAATCGGAACAATAATTTTGGAAGTTGTGGGTGATACCACGAAACATGAAGAATTGTCCAGAAAACTGAACCTCTTAAAAGGCGTGACAGCGCAATTGGTAAAGTTGGAAGTCGAAGAATAAAACCAACGGTTTGAAAATCGAATTTTAGAGAGCGGCAATACCTTATTGTCGCTTTCTGGTTTAAAAATCATTTTTTTGCCCGATTGTCGCTTTTACTGCTCTTTGGAAAACCCGAAAAAAGGTCAATAAAAGCAACAATATAATAAGTCAATGGAGGCAAACAATGATATATATCCTGTTTATAGTGGTTGGTTTGCTGGCGTTCAGGCCAGTAGAATCAGAAAAAGAGGCAAAAATGAATTATAATAAACTGACCCCGGAAGAGGAAAGAGTCATACTGAATAAGGGAACAGAGATTCCATTTACCGGGCAGTTACTCAACAACAAAGAAAAAGGGACCTACATCTGTAAACGCTGTAACACTCCGTTATACCGGTCGGAAGATAAATTTGACTCCGGCTGTGGCTGGCCCAGTTTTGATGATGAAATCCCAGGCGCCGTCCATAGGCAGACTGATGCCGACGGCCGTAGAACAGAAATTCTATGTGCCCATTGCGGTGCCCATTTGGGTCATGTCTTCGTAGGCGAGCAATTAACCGATAAAAATCTTCGACATTGTGTCAATTCCATCTCAATGAATTTTATTCCCGACTCCTATCAAACGGCCTATTTTGCTGCCGGCTGCTTTTGGGGTATCGAGCACTATTTCAGACAACACCCCGGTGTGATTGAAACATCGGTTGGCTATATGAATGGAAATACTGACAATCCCACTTACAAAGAAGTCTGTTATCAGGAAACCGGTCATGCCGAGGCTGTAAAAGTTGTTTTCAATTCTCAAGAAGTCACCTATGAGGAAATGGTAAAATTATTTTTTGAGATTCACGATTTCACCCAGGTAGACCGCCAGGGGCCGGATATCGGAGACCAGTACCGGTCGGCAATATTTTACACTGACGATGATCAGAAAAAAAAAGCAAAAAAAATCATCCAACTTCTAACCGATAAAAAATACCAGGTGGCAACGGAACTTGAAAAAGCAGCTACCTTTTGGATGGCCGAGAATTATCATCAGAATTATTATAAAAAGACCGGAAAAACACCTTATTGCCATTTCAGAAGGAAGGTCTTTTAAGTTGTTAGAATTGAATATTACAATTCGAAAGTAATTAAAAATGTCACATAGCCACCACCATCACCACCCCCAGGAATTGGACTCTTCCACAACCGCCAGAATGTTCATTACGATGACCATGAACTTTATCATCACAATAGCAGAGGTAGTTGGAGGTATTTTATCTGGCAGTTTGTCACTGATTTCCGATGCGCTTCACAATTTGACCGATGGTTTTGCAATTATAATCAGCTATATTGCACTGAGACTTCGTAAAGTAAAACATTCGCCCGGGCACACGTTCGGACTGAAACGGGCAGAGATATTTGCAGCTGTCATCAATTCCACAATACTCCTCGTGATAGCAATTTTTCTGTTTTACGAAGCAGTCCATCGATTTATTTCACCAGAACCAATCCGGGGAAAATTAATGGTAATTGTTGCTTCGATTGGTCTGCTGGCCAATCTGACCGGGACCTTATTACTGCGAAAAGATTCCCATAAAAGTATCAATATCCGGTCTGCCTATTTGCATTTGCTGATCGACACCCTCTCTTCGGTAACCGTGATTGTCGGCGGACTATTAATCACTTTTTTCAATATAGTCTGGATTGATCCGTTGCTGACCATTTTAATAGCCATCTATGTACTGAAAGAGAGTTTGGAAATATTAAAAGAATCGTCTCATATTTTGCTGGAAGGGGCGCCACTGGAAATTGACCTGCATTCGATTCAGCAGAAGATCGAAAATTTACCGGAAGTTGGCGATATTCATCATGTTCATATTTGGAAAATTGGTGAAAAAGATATCCATTTTGAAGCACATATCAACTGCCAGGAGATGATGGTCAGTGAAACAGTCCGTCTACATCAAAGAATCGAGCCTATTCTGAAAGATTTTGGAATAAGCCATGTAACCCTGCAATTTGAATGTAATGTTTGTGAGAATACCAATTTGATAAAAGAGGAATAAGTTAAACCTTCCGAACATAATGCTTTTATTAAGGCACAAAATAACTATAATCGTTCAGAAAGTTCAACAAAGTATGGAGGAGAGATGAACCAGTTTGCACGAAATCTAATCCGCAAGGACTCCTGGAGCGATATGATGATGGGAAATTATGCCGTGGCCAGGGCTATGTTTGAAACCGGTGTCCGGGTGGCGACAACCTATCCGGGTTCACCAGTGCCGGAAATTGCCAATGCGATTTTGACCGTTCCGGAGGATCATCGGGACTTATATTTTCAATACTCAACCAATGAAAAAGTTGCCCTGGAAGTGGCGTTTGGTGCCTCAATCAATGGCCATTTGTCGACAGTGTTTTTTAAATCCGTCGGTTTGAATGTGGCTGCTGATTCTGCCATTCAACTAGGGCTGCTGAACCTAATTGGCGGGATGGTAATCATTCTGGGAGATGATCCCGGCGCCCATTCATCCCAAAATGAACAGGACAACCGCCACTTTGCCAGACAATCCTATATTCCCATGTTTGAACCGGCAACTCCGACAGAGGCCTATCAAATGTTCAAAGAAGCCGTAAAAATATCCAGAAAATACCAAGCTCCGGTTTTTATGCGCCTGACAACCCATGTCTGTCATGCCAAAGAAAGGATCCGGTTTGCTGAAATTCCCGAACATCCATCGGACTGGACATCGCAATTCAACCGTCACAACGGTCCCTATCTGCCGATAACCAAAGATGTTTTTCCTCTGAAAAAAAAGGCCCTGGGCAGACTTGAAGAACTGGAAAAATATGCCGAACAATGCCATTTTAACAAAATCCTGTCTAATGCACCAACCAAAGCCGGTATTATTACCTCATCCATGCCGATTTTATCCCTTCAGGAAAATCTGTTGGAAAGCGGTGCCTCTATTGACATTTTAAAACTTGGATTTTCCTACCCCTGGCCCAAAGGCAAAGTCCTGGATTTTCTAAAATCCCATGATGAAGTGCTGATTTTAGAGGAATTAGACCGAATTCTGGAACAGGAGATCAAGTCCCTGGCCTTTGATGAAAATATCCAATGTAAAATCTATGTCAGAAAAACCGGGGATGACCTGATGGGTGAATTACTTCCTCATCGGACATGGAAAATCCTCTCTGACTTCTGGCCGGCACTTTTTCCTCCCAAAAGAAAGCCTGAACAGGAACTGATTGTCGGGAAACGGGTTCCTCAAATGTGTCCGGGCTGCGGTCATCGCTCAGCTTTTCATGCGATCAAAAAAGCGCTGCCCGACGGAACAATTACTGTTGGCGACATCGGGTGTCACTCACTGGGATTTTTCAAACCCTACTTCATGGGAGAAGCCCTTTTATCCATGGGACATTCCAATGGAACAGGTGCCGGTTTGTCCATTCGCAACAAAGACCGGAAAGTTCTGACTTTTATCGGTGATTCTACCTTTTTTCATGCCGGAATTCCCGGAATTATTAATGCGATAATGAACAATCATAACATGACTCTTGTGATTATGGAAAATGGGACCACCGCCATGACCGGGCACCAGCCTCATGCCGGAACAGGTGAAATCGGTGACAAAATTTCGATCCAAAAGTTGCTGGAAGCCATTGGCGTAAAATTTCTCAGCCGGGTGGATACCTACAAACAAAGTGAACTTACTCAACATATCAAAGATGCCATGGAATTTGAAGGGTTTGCCGTCGTCATCGCTTCCCACCCCTGTATGCTAAAATTCACAAGAATACAACGTCAGAAACCGAATTACAAGCAGCATCATGTCCATATCGATCAAAATATTTGCAACAAAACTTATGAATGTATCGAAAAATTTGGCTGTCCTTCCTTTACCAAACACAATGATGGCCATGTTGCCATTAATGAAGACCTTTGCATCGGAGACGGTTCCTGTATTCAGACTTGCCCGGTGACTGCCATTAATCATGCCAATAAGGAGGATAAAAAATGAAGTCATTCAATATTTACATGACCGGGGTCGGCGGCCAGGGAATTGGTCTTTTATCTGAAGTGCTTTCTAAGGCCTTTTTTAAATTAGGTAAAAATGTTAAAGCAGTGGACACCCATGGACTGGCCCAGCGCGGCGGCACAGTCATTTCTCAATTACGAGCCGGTGAAATAATATTTTCTCCGCTGATCAGTCCTCATGAAGCCGATCTTGTGCTTTCTCTGGAAAGGTTGGAAACTTTACGTGGAATAGCAGATATGCTCAAAAATGGCGGCAAAGCCATCTACTACGATGCAGCCTTTCAGACCATTGATAATCGGCTGGGAAATGACACTTATCCAACTGTAACGGATTTGGAATCTGTTGCCTCCAAAAAAGATATAAAAATTATCAGAGTATTTCGAGAAAATTTACATGATTCCAGAATGCAAAATATCATTTTGCTGAAGGAACTGGCCCATTCCGATTGGATCGAAGGATTTACAATCGAGCTGATCGATAATATTCTAAAAGAAATTCTTTCACCAAAGGTTTATGAGAAAAATGAAAAATTATTAAAAGATTAACAACTGACAGGCCAGGGTTCTGCATTATGAGTGTAGTGGCTTTGACCTGTCTCTGATAATAAAAAAGGAAAAACAAGATGAACTTAAAAATTGGAAATAAAGCCCCTGAATTTTGCCTCAATGATCAAAACGGTCAGCAGATATGTCTAAAAGATTATCAAGGAAGATGGGTCATCCTTTATTTTTATCCCAAAGATAATACCTCCGGCTGTACCAAAGAAGCTTTGGCCTTTACTGAGGAACTGGACGCTATTCAAAAACTAAATGCCGAAGTCATTGGTATTTCTCCGGATTCTGAAAAGAGCCATGGCAATTTTATCAGTAAGCATAATCTAAAAGTTACCCTGCTCAGTGATCCGGATACCACTGTGTTGCAGTCCTACGGAGTCTGGCAGAAGAAAAAAATGTACGGCCGTGAATATTGGGGTGTTGTCCGTTCAACTCTCCTCATAAGTCCAACAGGCAACATCGAAAAAATATGGGAAAAGGTCAAGGTTGGCGGCCATGTGGAAGAGGTTGTTTGTTCGCTGAAAGACAATCAGTAAGATTTTATGAACGAAATACACAGTTATACACAAAAAAAAATTTTATTGTTTTTCGTGTTCTGAACTTAACAAGGAAATCTAATGAAAAATAAAACTATTGCCTTTTTCGATACAAAACCCTACGACCGGGAAGTCTTTGAAAAAGTTAACAAAAATTTCGAATATAATCTCAAATTTTTTGAAAGTAAATTAACTGAAGAAACAGCCATTCTTGCCAAAGAGGCCGATACCGTCTGTATTTTTGTAAATGATCAACTCACCCAAGCACGGATTGATATTCTTAAAAATTTTGGAATAAATCTCGTCGCTCTTCGGTCTGCCGGCTACAATAACGTGGACCTCAAAGCAGCCTATGGAAACATGCACATTGTACGTGTACCGGCCTATTCACCCTATGCCGTGGCGGAACATACCGTCGCCCTGATCCTTTCTCTCAATCGTAAAATTCACAAAGCCTATTATCGCGTGAAAGACAACAATTTCACAATTAATGGATTTAAAGGTTTTGATATGCATGGAAAAACAGTAGGCGTTATCGGAACCGGTAAAATCGGCAAAATCTTTATTGAGATCATGTCCGGTTTTGGCATGAAGATCCTTGCCAGCGATCCTTTTCCAGATTTGGAGTTTGCCAAATCAAAATCCGTGGAATACGTTGAACTGGACCATCTTTACCGGGAATCGGACATCATATCACTGAATTGTCCCATGACAAAAGAGACTTACCATCTTATCAATGAAAAAAGCATCCGTAAAATGAAAAGCAATGTTATGATTGTGAACACCGGTCGCGGACAATTGATTGACACCAGGGCTTTGATTGAGGGATTAAAAAATAAGCAAATCGGATCGGCAGCTCTGGATGTTTACGAAGAAGAAAGTAAATATTTCTTTGAAGATTTTTCCAATGAAATCATTGATGATGACACACTTTCGATTCTTCTTTCCCTCAATAATGTTTTGATCACATCACATCAGGGCTTTTTTACCGAAGAAGCATTGAATAATATTGCCACTACTACACTGGAAAATGTGACTGAATTTTTTGAAGGTAAAAACCTGACCAACGAAATCTGTTATCGATGTCCCGGACCGGGATGTGCCAAAGAAAAAACAGGAAAATGTTTTTAATGGCAAACAGGCCTCCAAAAATTTAGACGAAAGAGGAAATCATGGAAAATTATCATGTTCTTATGGCCTTTGGTTTGACTTTATTCGCCGGTTTATCCACCGGAATTGGGTCTGCACTGGCCTTTTTTGCCAGGCGCACAAACCCTAAATTTTTATCTGCCAGTTTGGGCTTTTCAGCAGGTGTAATGATTTATGTCTCCTTTGTTGAAATCATTGTTAAGGCCAGGGAAGCTTTGGCAAAAAGCGTCAGCCTCAAATCAGCCCACTTATTAACGGTCCTAGCATTTTTTGCAGGAATAGCCCTGATTGCCCTGATTGATAAAATGGTGCCCAGTTATGAAAATCCACATGAAATACGTGATATAAAAAAAATGAAAGATCCATCCCAAATTGACAACAACAAATTGATGAGAATGGGGCTTTTCTCCGCATTGGCCATTGCCATTCATAATTTTCCCGAGGGATTGGCAACTTTTACAGCTGCATTAACAGACCCAAATCTGGGTATCGCTATCGCGGTGGCCATTGCCATTCATAATATTCCCGAGGGTATAGCCGTTTCAGTCCCGATTTTTTATGCAACCGGAAATAAAACGAAAGCCTTTTTCTATTCATTTTTATCCGGATTGTCTGAGCCTGTCGGTGCTTTGATCGGTTACCTGATTTTGCGTCCTATTATGAGTGATATGGTCTTTGGTTTTGTTTTCGCTTCCGTAGCCGGAATAATGGTTTATATTTCACTGGATGAGTTACTACCAACTGCAGAAGAATATGGCGAGCATCATATTTCCATTTGGGGCCTAATTTGCGGAATGGCTGTAATGGCCCTGAGCTTATTATTATTTCTGTAATAATTTTTTCGTTGATAAAGTCTTTATTATCTATCATTCCGAACTTTGTGAAGAATCTCAGTGACATAGAATTCAAGATACTTCGAATGGCTTAGCATGACAACTTCGAAGTCAATAAGTGATTTCTTAAACTACACAAAATAAATTGGAGTTCATTTGGTAAAACCACAATCATACTGTGAAACAGTCTGGGAGAGGGATGATGCTGATCCGCATAAAATTTATCACAATACCGTTTATGGATTTCCTCTTCATGATGACAATGAATTATTTGGTCGATTAATCTTGGAAATTAATCAGGCTGGACTTTCATGGACAACCATCTTAAAAAAACAGGAGAATTTTCGTAAAGCCTTTGATAATTTTGATATTCAAACAGTTGCTAAATATGGAACCGATAATAGAACGAGATTATTGGAAAATGAAGGAATTATCCGCAACCGATTAAAGATCAATGCTGCTATTTACAATGCAAATGTAATAATGGGTATACAAAAGGAACACGGTTCCTTTAAAAATTGGCTGGATAAAAATCATCCCTTACTTATTAATGAATGGGTTAAACTATTTAAGAAATATTTCAAATTCACAGGCAGAGAAATTATAAAAGAATTCCTAATGAGTATAGGTTATTTAAAAGGAGCCCACATTCCTGAATGTCCGATTTACCAAAAGATTTTGACCCAAAATCCGAAATGGTTTGACATCTGATAATATTGCCTAAATCAATAATATTGAACCACAAAATTCTCAAGCAAGAGGAAAAAATGAAAAATTTAAACAGTTATCTTTTCGTTTTGTTAATGACAATTTCACTCTTGGCACAGGTACCAGACATGGTGACCGACAGACCAGACCAAACAGAATCCTCCATAACAGTTCCTAATGGGTGGATACAGATTGAAACGGGCACATTGAAGGAAAAAGATTCGCCCCAAAAAAGATTGGAATTCACGAATATAGTTTACAATACTACCTTATTAAGATATGGCTTATTTGACAAAACAGAGATGAGATTTGGCTGGGAATACCTGAATGAATATATACTTTCCGGTGATATGGAAGCTGATGCCACTGGCATTGCGCCACTGGTCGTTGGATTTAAAACTCAGATTTCAGAAGAGAACGGTTGGGTTCCTGAATTAGCATTTCTTGGACATTTGACTATACCTAATGTTGGTAAGGATGAATTTCAGACGGATTATCTGACACCTGAATTTCGGTTTGCTGGCACCAAAACGTTGAATGAAAATTTTACTGCAGCTATCAACCTTGGGGGCGAATGGGTTGATGCAATACCCAATACAAATATTTTTTATTCTTTTGTAATTGGAATGGGGGTGAATGATAAAATCAGTGCATTTGCTGAAATTTATGGATATGTGATAAAAGATTTTAATCCTGATCATCGGTTTGATACCGGATTTACATATTTAATTAATAATAATTTTCAAATCGATCTATCTGCTGGAATCGGGATCAATGACAAGGCACCGGATTACTTTATCAGTGGTGGGCTAAGTTTTCGTTTGAATTTGAAATCTTACAATTCTCTGAAAACACAAAAGCCCCGGATATAGGGGCTTAAGTTTTAAAGATATGCTGGTAATGACCTACTTTGCCACCCCGTGACCAGGGCAGT
>JAFGTP010000039.1 GCA_016934035.1 Fidelibacterota bacterium | reverse complement strand
GTTCAAAATATAGGCATTTTTTATCAGTTTTCATACAATTAAATTGTTGTTTTTACAATATATTGTGTATTTTTCAGGAGACCCTAAGTAGAATCTCGTTCATGTATATAATCGAAAAAGGTGAGTGCATTTGTTCTCACCTTTTTTTCTATCAATCAAAACTTTACTCAAAATAAAACCTCCATGCCTCCATGACCTATCTTACATTTTCCAATATCTGGGAAAGAAATCCGAATTCTGACAAAAATTTTATATGAAATTTTTTTGAAAATGGAAATATTAACGAATTATCAATTTGTTTGAATTAAAATTTTTAAATAGTATACGACGATAAATTCGAATTTTTCAAGATTCAATCGGCAGTGGCATTCTTTTTGACAAAATAAGAAAGGCTTTTTAAAACACTTGAGAGTGAGATAGAGATATTTCAAATGAACAAAGAAGGAGGTCCTAATGGGCGCAAAGTCAAAGTATTCATCAGTAGATTCTTTTATGGACATGGTTATCAAGAAAAATCCGGCTCAGGAAGAGTTTCACCAGGCTGTCCGTGAAGTAGTAGAATCACTGTGGGATTTTGTAAATGAAAATCCAATTTATTTGGAAAAAAATATTCTGGAACGCATTGTGGAACCGGAAAGAACCATCATGTTCAGAGTTCCATGGATGGATGACAATGGCAATATTTATGTAAACAGAGGATACAGAATTGAATTCAATTCCGCCATTGGGCCCTACAAAGGGGGATTGAGATTTCACCCTTCTGTCAATTTGGGCATTTTGAAATTTCTCGGTTTTGAACAGATTTTCAAAAACAGTTTGACAACCCTGCCTATGGGCGGTGGAAAAGGCGGCAGTGATTTTGACGCCAAGGGAAAATCCGACAATGAAATCATGCGTTTCTGCCAGGCTTTCATGACAGAACTTTTTCGTCATATCGGTCCGAATACTGACGTGCCTGCCGGTGATATCGGCGTTGGTGGCAGAGAAATCGGCTACCTGTTCGGAATGTACAAAAAACTGAGAAATGAATTTACCGGAGTATTGACCGGTAAGGGCCTCAAGTGGGGCGGTTCATTGGTAAGACCGGAAGCTACCGGATTTGGCGCGACTTATTTTGCCAATGAAATGTTGAAAACCAAAGGTGAATCCTTCCAGGGTAAGACCGTTGCTATTTCCGGTTTTGGAAACGTATCCTGGGGCGCCTGCCAGAAAGTTACCGAACTTGGGGGCAAAGTTGTGACCCTTTCCGGTCCGGATGGCTATATTTATGACCCCGATGGTATCAGCACCAGAGAAAAATTCAATTACATGCTGGAACTGAGAGCTTCCAATAATGATATTGTTGCTCCTTATGCTGATCGTTTCCCGGGTGCAAAATTCTTTTCCGGTAAAAAACCCTGGGAACAAAAAGTCGATGTGGCCATGCCCTGCGCTACACAGAACGAGCTGAATGGAAACGATGCAAAACAATTAGTTGAAAACGGCTGTATCTGCGTCACTGAAGGCGCCAATATGCCCTGTACACCCGAAGCTGTTGAAGTATTTCATGCTCACAAACTTCTTTTTGGTCCCGGCAAAGCTGCCAATGCCGGTGGCGTGGCAACTTCTGGACTAGAAATGTCCCAGAACAGCCTGCGCTTGAATTGGTCCGCCGAGGAAGTAGATGAAAAACTGCACAACATCATGATTTCCATTCATGAATCCTGCGTTGAATATGGCCGGGAAGGTAATTATGTCGATTACGTAAAAGGCGCCAACATTGCCGGTTTTGTAAAAGTAGCCGACGCCATGATTGATCAGGGCCTTGTGTAAAAAAGTTGTTGTTTAAAAAATAGATTCCTTTCTTTGATAAAGTCCCGGTTATTATCGGGACTTTTTTTATTCGGGTCCAAAAAGTTCAGGGAAAAACTCCTATTGCTGATTTTGGAATTGCGATTTGAAGGCCCTGTATTTTAAATAGTTTTGTATTTTATGAGGGAATTAATAATTTCTGTGAAAATCCGCGGTTTATTTCTCATTGACTGGGAACGATTTGCGGAATATGATGAGTCTCATATTGATTTTATAAAACCAATGGGTGATGCGATGAAAAGTAAACTATTAGTATTGTCATTATCAGGTTTCCTTTTTTTCTTTGGATGTTCAGAAAAAAAGGACGCAAGAATGCTTGAAAAGCAGGTGAAATCCCAAACCCAGTCTGAGCTATTCTCTGATATCAAAGACGGAGAAAAAATCTATCTTTCTGATATAATGGCCCATTGGCCCCAGGGGATTTTGGCCCTGAATTCACAGATTGCCCTGCATTTTCAAAAGGATATCATTCCGGCTCATCTGATAGATCAGGTTTTAACAAACCAGCCAGTCTCATTTGATCCACCAATCGCGGGACATGCAAAATGGCTGGACCGTAAAACTTTGATATTTATTCCCGATGAGGACCTGAAAATGGATACTGAATACGAGGGACTTGTCAATGGAAAATTGCTTTTAGGCTATGATGATTCCGATAATTTTAAGTTTCGTTTTTCCACACCCAAACAGCAAGTCAGGGATTTTGAGTATGATTTTGTGCCGGTTGGAACTGGTAAAGAAGGGGAAGTCAAACTCTCTGCAACGTTTTCCTTTTACAACCAGCTCGAACTCATGGATTTCCAGGAAGATCTGGATCTGAGGCTGGAAGGCCGCAAATGGAGTTTTATAATCCACTCTTATACCGATACTGAATTCCACTTGGAATCTTCACCGATTCCCCGCAGGAATATTGTCCAGTTTTTGAAAATCAGTCTGCCTCCAAAATACACGCCGACCCAAAAACCATGGACGAAATCGTTGCCCATTACAGAAATGGGAAAATTCAAAATCCTGACCTCAGGTGATATGAGTGATAATGAAAATATAAAACAATACGGAATCAGGTTCTCTGAAAATATTTCCACAGATATGGATATTTCCGGTTTTGTTCAGGTCCAACCGGAAATAGACTATGAACTGATTGTCCGGGACAAGTACCTGGTCCTGAAAGCGGAGTTTTTGGCTGGTAAAAAATATTCGCTGAAAATCCTGGAAGGTCTGCCATCAGCAGACGGACGAAAACTGGAAACCGCCTACTTTAAAACCATTACTTTTTCCAATATCAAACCGGAGATCAAATGGATTTCAGAGGGGGTGTTTTTACCAAAATCCAATCAGAATACCTTACAGTTTACGTCTGTCAATCTGAAAAAAGTGGAAGTTACAATCCACCAGATTTATGAAGAAAACATGGGTTTTTTCCTTCAGGAAAATAATCTGGCTTCTGTCAGTAATTATTATGATTTGTACCGGGTGGGAGAAGAGGTCTACAAAAAGCGGATGGATATTGATGCCCGGCGCAATATCTGGATGACCAACAGTATTGACATCGGTAGAATTCTGGGAAAAAATCCCAATACCGGATATATTGTTTCACTGCAGTTTGATCAGGAGGACCTTCTCTATCCGGTTGTGGGCCGCATTGAAGATGTCAGCGATAAGCAGCTCTATTATGAAGATAGTGATGATTATTATTCCAACCCCATGTATCCCGGCTATTACTATGATAAAGGACAAATACACAAACTGGTATTGCTGTCCCAAATAGCCCTCACTGCCAAAAAAACGAGCGAAGGGGTTCATGTTTTTGCCCTCGATATTTTAAAAGCCGGACCTGTAGCGGGTTTATCGCTGGATCTCTACAATTTTCAGAATAAAATAATTGAAACCGTCAAAACTGACCGGTACGGATATGCTGTTTTCAAAAGTGAAAAAGGGTATACCGTCCGAGGTAAAGGTGCTGTTATTAAACTGAATGGTAAGCAATGGGAAACCAGTAATTTTGATGTGGCCGGTGCCACGAAAGGTAAAAAGGGATTGAAAATTTTTATGTACACCGATCGCGGTGTCTATCGTCCGGGTGATACTGTACACTTTAGTTCAATTCTGCGTACGGATTTTAAAATTCCGCCAGAAGATCAGCCTGTAATCCTGAAATTGAGAAACCCTCTTGACCAGGTGGTGGCGGAACAGAAAACCACTGTGGGAAAATTCGGGCATTGCAGTTTTGACCTGCCTGTGGCCCCAAATGCGCCTACCGGCAACTGGAAAGCAGAGTTGCATTTTGCCGGGGAAGTGACCTACCATTGGCTGAAAATCGAAACAGTGAAACCCAACCGAATCAAAGTACGGATGGATTTTCCGGAAAAAATTGTGGGTTCTCCATTGAAACTGACGGGCAAAATCACCTCCAGGTACCTCTTCGGGGCGCCCGGTAAAGGCCTTCCTGTGCTGGGTGAAATGGTTTTGACAGCCAGGGAGCCAAAAATCAAAGGATATGAAAATTACAATTTTTATGATCCGATGCTCAAATTTGAAACCCGGGAACGGATTTTTGTAGACGGAGAACTGAATGAATCAGGAGAATTCTCCGTCGATTATGCCTTCAAAAAAGAGGTGGAAAATACCAGCGGCCTCAATGCCCAATTAAAAATTACTGTGTCTGAAAAAGGCGGCAGCCAGGTTTCAGAATATCAGAATATCCTGGTTATGCCGGCCAGAATTTTGCCGGGAATCAGACAGTCGGAACCTTTTTATCTCAAGCGCAACAATGAATATCATTTCCCCATAGTCGTAGCCCATCTGGATGGGAATTTGGTTCCCGGGCATAAACTGGAAGTAACTCATTATGTCAATCAGCATTACTGGTGGTGGGAATATCACGAAAATGAAACTGAAAAGGATTTTCGAAAACTGGAACACACGATAGAACTGGAGTCGATGATGATGATTTCAGAATCCGCACCTCTGGATTATGTAGTAAACACCAGTGATTACGGATTTCATTATATTCACGTCCGGGACCTTGAAACCGGGCAATGTGCCGGTGCCCGGTTTCATGTTTCCTGGTGGGGCGACCGGCAGGATGAAAAGGATGAAAAGCAGCAGGATTTTCTCAATATTGCCTTGGATCAGGAAAAGTACACACCCGGTGATATTGCCAAAATCAGTTTTGATTCACCGGCTAAAGGGACCTATTTATTCACTCTTGAACAGGATGGAAAAATTTTGGAAAAGCGTGTCGACCATGTCAGCCCCGGACGGACAAATCTAAACCTGCCGGTCACTGAAGCTATGGTTCCCAATTGTTATGCTGTCATCTCCCTGATTCAGCCTCATGATAGGACCGGCAATGATATTCCGATTCGCAGTTTTGGCATCAAAACGGTTTTTGTCGAAGAACCATCAACCCGATTAGAAATTGAGATGGAAGTACCGAAGGAAGTAAGGCCCAAGGAAGATTTTGAAATCACTATCAAAAACAACAGCAGGCAAAACGCTTCTGCCACCATTGCCATCGTTGACAACGGCCTGCTGGATTTGACAAATTTTCAGACACCGGGGCCCTGGGATTTTTATTATCAGAAATTGCGATTGGGAATTTCCACCCTTGACAACTATGATGAAATTATCGGAATGCTGCTGCCGGATGTTGACAATGAATATACCATTGGCGGTGGTATGGCCATGAAAAGCGAGATGATGGGTGGCCTGAACGAAGTGCAGCAGATCAGGCGGTTTAAAGCCGCTGTGATTTTCAAACAATTGCCGGAATTAAAAGCGGGTGAGGAAAAGAAATTCAAATTTACAATGCCTGATTACATCGGTTCCATGAGAGTCATGCTGGTAGGATGCAGCGAAAAGGGATTCTTTTCCCGGGAAAAGGAAATGATCGTGAAAACACCTTTGCTTGTTTTACCAACCATTCCCAGGGCAGTCCATCCCGGTGACCGATTCAAACTGCCGGTATCCGTTTTTGCTTTGGAAGACAGTATTCGGGAGGTGGAAGTTGATTTAGCCGTGTCCGATCATTTGACCATTCTGGGTGAGAATAAGCAGTATGTCACTTTTGATAAAAAAGGGGATCGGGAAGTATTTTTTGAAGTATCAACCAATGAGATCATCGGCGGAGCAAAGATCACACTGACCGCAAAATCGGCTGATGAGACGACTCTCTATACGGTGGATTTGCCGGTCAGGTCATCCAATCCCTATATGACGGAAGTAACCGACACCATCCTGCATAACAAAGGTCAGATTACTTTTATTCCAGAGAAAATCGGTTTTGAAAACACAAATTCCGCCAAGTTGGTGTTTGCCAGAATCCCCGATATCAAACTGGAGAAACATTTGAATTATCTTATTCGCTATCCCTATGGCTGCCTTGAACAGACAACCTCATCCGTTTTCGCTCAACTGGTTCTGAAGGACCTCATGGACCTGAATAGTCAGCAGGAACAAAATATCCACCAGTTAATTAACCGCGGAATAGAACGGTTAGCGCTTTTTATGAATAGTGCCGGTTTTTCTTACTGGCCCGGAGGAACGACCAATGCCAGTTGGTGTACAGCCTACACCGGCCATTTTATTTTTGCCGCCAAAGAACTGGGCTATCACATCCCATCGGATTTGGAAAACCACTGGCTGAAAACAGCCCAACGGCAATGTAAACAACTGGATAAAAAGGATTACAGGTATCAGGCCTATACGCTCTTTGTTTTGGCCTTTTCCGAAAACCCGGAATTCGGGACAATGAATTTACTGAGAGAGAATGAACTGGGTAAAATGGACATCGTTTCAAAAACATTACTGGCTACGGCGTATTATATTGCGGGAAAACAGGATGTGGCGCGAACCATTTTACAACAAAACCAGCCGGTAGTGGCAGAATACAGAGAGTTGGCAGGGACTTATGGGTCCCGGTTACGCGATCAGGCGATGCTGGCCTATTGTGCGATATTGATGAATGACCTGGATAAAGCGAATCGCTTGATTAAAAGCATTACTGATGCTTATAAAAAGCAGGAGTGGTTCTCGACACAGGAATTGAGTTTTACACTGCTGGCTCTGTCAAAATACTATGCAAAATCCGATTTCTCTCTGGGTGATGTTCCCTTTGCAATTACGGTAGAGGGCCAAACCGAAGCCTATATGCTCACTGATTATATGCTGGAGGTTGATGCCACGCCTATGTTTGGCAAAGAGGTGAAAATCCAATCAAAAGCTGATGGACCGCTTTTTGTCTACCTCTATGAAAGCGGGACCCCGATGAAAGATATTGTGAAAACAGAAAGCAAAGGATTTCATCTCAGCAGAACATTTTTTGATGATAATGGAAATGTGGTTTCTGCCGATACCCTGGAGCAGGGTAAAAGTGTGTGGATTGTCTATTATATTCAATCGGAAACCCGGGAAAATATCGAGGAAGTTGCGCTATCCGCGATGGTTCCTTCCGGATGGGAGATCATCAATCCCCGACTATCAGAGGAGCAGTTGCCGGAATGGATGGAAAAATTGCGGCTGTCTTATCCTGAATATCTGGATATTCGGGACGATCGTATCAATTGGTTTTTTGATATTTATGGCAATGATATGAAGTTTGCAGTAAAAATCAATCCGACTTTCAAAGGCGATTACATTCTGCCGCCTGTCAATCTGGAAGCAATGTATTCCCCCGATTATTATTCGAGAATCAAATCCGGTCGGGTGGTTGTGAAGTGATGTTTGAGTCAGGGAATTGTCGCTCTGAGCGACTTACCAATCAATGATTTTCCTGACTCAACATTAAATTGAGAGATAGATTATTAATAATCCGGGCTCTGGCTCATCAAATAATGAGATGATGCAAAAATTATTAAATAAAATAAAATCCAAAAAGTGGCTGGTGCTGGTCCTGCCACTTTTAATTTTTATAATCTGGCTGATCCTGCCGTGCAAATTATTTGTTGGCACGACTTATTCCAGGGTAATATATGATCGAAATGGGAAAATGCTGCGTGTGACCCTGGCTGAAGACGAACAATTTCGACTGCCGCCAATCCGTCAGAAATTACCGGAAAAATATCTTCGTGCACTGGTACTTTTTGAGGATAAACGCTTCTACAAGCATCCCGGCATCGATCCTCTGGCCATTGTCAATGCCGCCAGGTTGAATTTTAAAAAGCGGCAGGTGGTCCGCGGCGGCAGTACGATTACCATGCAACTGGCGAGATTGTCCAATCCGAAGAACAGGACCCTGTTTAACAAACTGACAGAGTGCTTCGTCGCCTTCAAAATTGAATGTCATTATAGTAAAGATGAAATCCTTCAACTCTATGCCTCACATGTTCCCATGGGCGGAAACACAGTAGGCATTCACACCGCTGAATACCGGTATTCTGACCGGGACTATCAGACTATCACCTGGGCGGAAGCGGCACTTTTTGCGATTCTACCCAATTCACCTTCCATGATCAATCTGCAAAAACATCGTCAGCTGCTGATCGAAAAGCGTAACCGTCTTTTGAAAAAAATGTATGAACAGGGATATTTTGATGAAATGACCTGCGAACTTAGCTGCGAAGAGCCGATTCCGGAATTACGCAGGGGATTGGCTTTTGAGGCACCGCATTTTTGTAATTTTGTTCTGGAAAAAAGTAAAAAAAATGTTGTGAATTCCACCCTGGATATGGAAATCCAGAAAGCCGTCAAATCAGTGGCGAAGGTTGATGTGGAATTTCTCCAGAGCCATGGAATTTATAATTACGCGATTCTGGTGGCGGAAACAAAAACCGGAAAGATCCGCTCCTATATCGGGTCCCAGGATTTTTATGATTCGGAATTTGGTGGGCAGGTGGACGGGATTCAGGCCATGCGGTCAACGGGAAGTTTATTGAAGCCCTTTCTGGCAGCCAAGGTGATAGACCGCGGCCCGTTCAATATGGAATCCAAAATTCAGGATGTACCCACATTTTTTGGTGGTTTTGTGCCACAAAATGCCGATAAGGAATTTCGCGGACTGGTGACCGTTTCCGATATGCTTGTTTATTCGTTAAATGTGCCAGCTGTGCGGCTTTTGAATTATTACGGTGTGGCTGATTTTTATTTTTTTCTGCAAAAAGCCGGTTTGAGTTCACTGCGCCGCCGGGCCATGCAATATGGCTTGCCGCTCATCATTGGCGGAGCCGAGGCCTCCTTATTTGAATTGACGCAAATGTTTCTCTCACTGGGAAACAGTGGACAGGGACGGCAACTGGTTTTTGAGGAAAAAGAAAATAAGTCCGGCGAGGACCTGTATTCAGCAGGTAGCGCCTGGTTGGTAATGGAAGCCCTGAAAAAAGTGAACCGTCCCGGAAAAGAAGCCTACTGGCATTTGTTCAGCAATCAGATGCAGGTTGCCTGGAAAACCGGCACCAGTTACGGACAAAAAGATGCCTGGGCAATCGGCATCAATCCGCAATATACCGTGGGTGTCTGGTGTGGTAATTTTTCCGGTGAGGGCAATACTGACCTGTACGGGTCCAGTGCTGCCGGGCCGATCTTGTTCAAAGTATTCAATGCTATTGGCGAAAGCAATGAAAATAACTGGTTTCCACGTCCTGACAGTTCTTTGAAACTGGTTGAGGTTTGCACCGAAAGCGGTTTACTACCTAATGATCATTGCCCTGAAACAGATTTTGTATTTGTTCCGAAAAAGACCTACAGAGTAGAGAAATGTAATTATCATCGACAATTTATTCTTGATAAATCAACCGGATATGAAGTTTGCTCCAAATGTTGGGATGTTGCGGACACAGTACATGTAATGAAAACAATTTATCCCGCAGGTGTCAGACATATCTATCAATTCAGAGTATTAGAATTTGATAATATTCCAAAGCATAATACTAAATGCAGTGCTGCCCAAAACGAAAAACAATTCGACATCATTTACCCAACACCTGATGTGAAAATCACGGTACCCAGAAATTTCAATGTTGAATATGAATCGGTGGTTTTCAAGGCCAGACACCAGTCCCAAAAAACAAAATTGTTCTGGTATATCGATGGAAAATACATTGGAACGACCCTTGATCATCATGAAATTAAAATTGACCTGAATACCGGTCAGAAGATATTGTCTGTTCAGGATGAAACCGGTTGGGTGGAAAGTGTCAATTTTGAGGTCTTTAAGAATTGAAAAAACAAAAAACCTCAGAGACCTTTGAAATCTCTGAGGTTTGGATGAATTGGAAATAAAACTTACCAGATTCTGGCACGTTCTTCAGGTGCCAGATAAAGTTCATCACCTTCAGTAACTTTAAAGGCTTCATAAAAAGCGTCCAGGTTTCTGACTGTTCCGTTGGCGCGCAGAATACCCGGCGGGTGTGGATCGGTTTTCATCTGAGAAGCGAGAAATTCATCTCTGGCGATGGAGCGCCAAACCTGCCCAAAGCCCAGAAAAAATCTCTGTTCCGGTGTAAAGCCGTCAATGGTTTTGGCGGGATGGGCTTTCAGTTGTTTCTGCAGGGCATAGTAGGCCAGTGTCAGCCCGCCCAGGTCCGCGATATTTTCACCGGCTGTCAATTGAGTGTTCAGTTTCAATGAATCGTTCAAGGTATATTCACCGTATTGGTTGAGCAGGACTTCGGCCCGTTGGTTAAAACGTTCGGAGTCTTCGTCGGTCCACCACATTTCCAGGTTTCCATTGGCAGCGTATTTTCTGCCCTGATCATCAAAACCATGGGTCATTTCGTGGCCGATGACAGCACCGATGGCGCCGTAATTGACCGGGTCATCTGCCTTCATATTGAAAAATGGCGGCGCCAGAATGGCAGCGGGGAAGACAATCTCGTTGTTGGTGGGATTGTAATAGGCATTGACTGTCTGCGGAGACATATGCCATTCTTTGGGGTCTTTGGGTTTGTTGATTTTACTGAGGCCGTCCTGGAAATTAAAATTTCTGACCCGTTTAATATTGTCATAATAGGAATCTTTTTTGATTTCCAGTTTGGAGTAATCTTTCCATTCGTCGGGATATCCGATTTTGACGCCAAAGGATTCCAGTTTGTGCAGAGCCTTGGTTTTGGTTTCAGCACTCATCCATTCCAGTTGCTCGATTCTCTCTTTGTAAGCCTCTTTCAGGTTGCTCACCAAAACCATCATTCTTTCTTTGGCTTCAGGAGGAAAGTACTGGGCAACGTAGATTTCGCCCACCAATTCACCGAGGGAACCGTTGACCACACCGGAAACAGTTTTCCATCTGGGCGCCATTTCCAGTTGTCCGTTGAGGAATTTGCTGTAAAATTCAAAATCCTGCTGAACAAAGTCCTCGCTGAGAAAACCGGCAGAACTGTTGAGCAGTTCCCATTTCAGATAGAGTTTCCACTGTGCCACAGGTATATCGTGAATCATGGCGGAAACTTCCGTAAAAAACGGGCTGGGTATAACATTGACGATGCCCGGGTCTCCCAGGCCGATTGTTTCAAAAAATTTTGTGAAATGAAAGTTGGGGCAGATGTCGTGATCCAGTTTTGCCAGTTCCATTTTGTTGACGAGGACCAGGGGGTTTCTCATTTCAGCCCGGGCCATGGTTACTTTTGCCAGTCGGGTTTCCAGGGCCATGATTTTTTCAGCAGCGGCTTGTGCGTCGGCTTCGGAATAATCCACCAGAAGGAACATTTTCGTGATATGTTGACCATATTGCTTGCGAATTTCCGGTGCACGTCCGGTTTCTTCCAGGTAATAATCCTTGTCCGGAAGTCCCAGTCCACCCTGGACGACCCAGGTAATGGTCATTTCAGAGTTTTCCAGGTCAGGATTGCCGCCAAAACCAAAGAGCGGGCTAAAGCCGTTGAGATGCATTTGTGCGATCATTTCCTCAACATCGGCGGATGATTCCATGGCATCAATGGCTTCAAGGTCAGCTTTGATGGGTGAATATCCCAGTTTATTGATGGTTACCAGGTCCATGCCCATGGCATACAGGTCGCCGATTTTTTGCATCGCGGAACCGGTTTTGGCTTGTGAAGACTGGGCTTTTTCAAAGACCGTTTTCAGGCGGTTGACATTTTCTTCCCTCAATTCCATAAAACTACCCCATCGGGATTTGTCAGCCGGGATTACGGCATTTTTGACCCAGGTGCCATTAACAAAATGAAAAAAATCGTCACCGGGTTTTACGGATTTGTCCATCGTGCTGAGGTCAAAGCCGTTTTCATAGGAAATGGTCATTGATGCTTCAGGACTTGCGTTGGTTTCCACTTTCTGCGCCTTTTGATTACAGGCGGCAAACAGCAGAACAATGATGACAAGGCCTGAAGTAATAAGTTTTTTCATACTTTTCTCCTTCATTTGTAGGTTAATATTGCTTGTGATTTTTTGTATAAAATAGTTTGTACCCTCGTAGTCCCTTTGATTGATAAACGCTGCTGTGAAACCATTTTTTATAAAATGTTGTCATCAAATTTAATTTTTTTTGTTTTAATTTGAGAGAAAATAGTAACGAATGATGACATGGACGAATAAAGAGAAATTAAAAGGATTTGGCCTTGTGATTTTCTTTAACGCTTGAAAATTGAACGTTCGAATGGAAATCATTTTTTTTGAAAGATTTTCAAAGGGCATTGTGAAGGGGTTCTAAAAAAGCCGTCAAGCGGAAAAACCGCTCAACGGCTCGGGCAGATGATTAAACAAAATTATTTTTCAAATTTTGGATATAATCAATCGTACTTAATGCTGCAATGGTTCCGTCGGATACTGCAGTGGTGATCTGACGGTATTTTTTCTTTCTGATATCTCCGGCCGCAAACACACCCGGCAGATTGGACTTCATATTTTCATCCACGATTACTTCGCCGTATTCTGAAAGGTCCACGATTCCTTTGAATTTTTCAGAATTGGGCAGGTATCCGATATAGATAAAGACGCCGTTGGTTGGGACAACGCTGGTTTCTCCAGTCCTTTTATTGATGATGCTGACGCCTTCTACCGTGTCATTACCCAGGAATTTCGTGATTTCAGATTCCATGATGAAAGAAATTTTTGGGTGGTTTGTAGCTTCATCAATGGCGTGCTGATGGGCCTGAAAATGATCGAACTGATGAATGATGGTCACAGAATTGACCCATTTGGTGAGAGATACCGCTTCTTCCAGGGCAGAGTTTCCGCCGCCCACAACGATGATGTCTTTGCCTGCATAAAAATCACCATCACAGGTCGCGCAATAGGAAATTCCAAGGCCTTTGAATTGATCTTCCGAAAGCAGTCCCAGTTTTCGTGGTTTTCCGCCGGTGGCGATGATCACGGCATCTGCAGTATAGACTTCGTCATGATCAATTTCCACCTGTTTTACTTTGGAAATGAGGTCCAGTTGGGTGACTTCAACATTGGATTCGATTTTACAGCCAAATTGCCTGGCCTGCTGCTTCATGATCTGGGACAACTGAAAACCACCGGTTTCCAATACACCGGGATAATTGGCCACTGCGTGGGTCAGGACCATTTGGCCGCCTACAGTACCCTCATTGATAATGAGGGTCTTCAGCTTTGCCCGGCCGAGATATATTCCGGCAGTCAAACCAGCTGAACCAGCACCCAGCACAATGACATCATAGTGTCTAGCTGACATTGCTTAGTCCTTTAACAGGTAGGTTTCCAGATTTTCTTTGACCTGCGCTTTGGACTGAATGCTGGAGGTGGCTTTCACAGCCTTTCCATTTTTAAAGTAAAAAGTGAAGGGCAGACCCATAAACGTCCGGGACAATTCGTGGTTTCGAAGCACATGGGCATGAGGTGCATCAAAATCAAGATCGTAAAACTTTACCTTTTCATATTTTTCTTCCAAATCTTCCATGATGTCGTAAACCGGAATACACATGGGGCCCATTCTGCCGCAGCAGATCATGACATTTTCATCGTTCTCGACGGCCTGAAAAAATTCTTCTTCACTTTTGATGTGCTTTAAATTTGTTGCTAACATTTTTTAACTCCTGCTAATTTCAAAATTTTCGTCCATTATGATGAAAATTGAAAAAATCGGTTACACGAATAATCACTTGTTGGAATCCTAATGATGCCCCTGGACAACCAACCAGTTGAAACGGAAAGGCTTATTTTTGATGAGAAAAAGATGAAAGCAATGGGAAGATTTTTATAATTCTACCAGAGTAATGCCTTTATTTCTTCGCTGATAATCTTCGTCCTTTTCCAGTTCGGGAAACCGCCGCAGGAGTTGTTTGCATTTTGCCGGGGTGAAATCCTCACCAAAGATGACATTGCGAACAAGGTGCCTGGTTTTCATTTGCAGCAGTTCTTTGCGTAATTCAATGCGGATCCTGCCGCCAACGCCGCTGCTGCCGTAGCCATGGACCAGTTTCAGGACACCGAGGCCTTTTGATCGGGCTGTATTGATTTTTCGCCTGGCTGATTGAAGAGCTTCATCTACAGTAGGTAAATCGATTTTTAGATTGATTTTCTGAAAGCTTTTGGATTTTGCCGCTTTTTTTACTGATGATTGAGTAAATCCGCAATGCGGGCAGATTTTTAAATTATTTTGAATTTCATTGCCACACTGCTCGCAGGTTTTCATGAATATTCCACCAGGTTTTCTATTTTTCCTTTGACAAAACTACGAAGATCCAGAGGAGAGAGATTTTCCATAAAACCAGGATCTATGGCCTCGCCGAATTTTACTTTGACTGTGACCGGCTGAATGATCCAGCTGTGTTTGCTTTTTAACTGATAGAGACCAGACATGCCGATGGGAACAATGGGTATCCCGGCTTCCCTGATAATAAAAAACGGAAGTTTTTTGAACTCTCCCAGATATCCGGTCATGGTTCGGTGACCTTCAGGAAAAATTGCCAGTGAACGACCGGGCGCCAGATTATCTATGGCGGCTTTGAAGGTCTTGATGGAGGCGTGAATATTTTCACGTGAAATGGGAATGTTACCCACCCACTTGATCAACTTTCCGTATACCGGGATTTTGAAATTTTCTTCGGCCTCTACCGCCCGGACGACATTGGGTATATAGCCGGCCAAAACCGGCATGTCGAAAAGGCTGACATGGTTTGGCATGAAAATATAGGATTGCCTTTTGTCAATATTTTCCAGACCTTCCACGGTTATTTTGATCAGCATGGATCGCAATAGGAAGCGAAATCCGGCTTTGACCCATTTATCATAGGTTTCCGGTCGGGAAAAAATCGAACAAAGAATGGCAAAAAAAGTCAGTGGAACAAAGATCAGAATGCCAACAGTCCAAAGATACGCCGAAAGTATCCTTTTCATTTCCAGAATACCTCGATAGCCTGTTTGAGACATTCGACTTCAATTGGCGTGATGCCGAGCAGCTCGCCATCGGGGGTCAGGACTTTTGGCACATCGGTAACGACCTTGATTTTCGTGGCTTTCCAGGTTTCCACTTCGGGCAAATGGATATGATCACCGGTGAATACCGTAGGTAATGCTTTCAGCAACCTAAATCGTCCCATGTTTTTCAAGACAGTAATGTCAAAATAGCCGTCGTCAATTGCGGCGGTAGGCGCCATGAGGAAGTTTGATGTATAGCGTGTGTTTGAAATTTCCGTAAACAGGGCCTCCATGACGTGTTTTTCGCTGTCCACTTCAATTTCCAGCCGATGTGACTTTTTAAACAGAATTTGCCAGAGGACACCCAAAGTATAGGAGAAATTGCCAAAGAGTTTCAGTTTATGGGCGGTTTCTGTCACATCTGCCACAAACCCGAGGCCCAGAATATTTAGAAAATAATAAACCTGGCCATGAGTCGTAAACTTGCCGACATCAATTTTTTTGGTTCGGCCCGGGTTAATGAGGTCGATGGCTTTTTCAAAATTTAATTCATCGAGGCCCAGGTCCCGGGCAAAGGCATTGCCGGTACCCACGGGCAAAATAGCCAGCGGAAGGCGTTTTTCCGATTGGTTTTTGTAGTATCCGTTGATCACTTCAAACAATGTCCCGTCACCGCCGGCAGCTCCCAGGGCATCGTATTGACTGAAATCCGCTTCATTGACGATCTGAGTGGCATGTTCAGGATAATCGGTTAAGTGAATATCAAATTCAATTCCGCATTCCTGTAATTTTTTTTTGACTTTGGGTAAAATTTTTAAAGCATTGTCGTGCCCCGCATGGGGATTGTAAACCAGCAATAATTTCATAAGTCCTCCAACCCGATTAAAAGTGCTTGTACAGATATTAATATTGCTGATTACATTTTCAAATCTTTTTTTGTAATTTTATAGCAATCGAAAAGGAAAATCATGAAACTCAGCAGGCGTCAATTTATCGGAAAAGCACTCACCATCGCCGGTTCATCGGTCTTGCTCCTGGGCGGAGAGAACTGGAAAAAGGAAGCCCTCTGGTATACGAAACTGGACCATCAAAAAGTACGGTGCGACCTCTGTCCCAATCATTGTATCATCAGCAACGGCAAACGGGGTATCTGCAATGTCCGCAAAAATGAGGATGGAATACTGTACACGCTGGTTTATGGCCGACTTTGTTCCTTAAATATTGATCCGGTGGAAAAAAAACCGATGTACCATTTTTTACCGGGAAAAAAAGCCCTTTCTATTGCCACTGCCGGCTGCAATGTTCACTGCAAATTCTGTCAGAACTGGACAATTTCCCAGGCAAAACCGGAAGATATTCCCTTTGAATTTCATTCGCCTGTTGCCCTTGTCTCTCTTGCTCAAAAATATGAAACCCCAATCATTGCCTTTACCTATAGTGAACCGGTTATTTTTTATGAATATATGCTGGCGGTGGCCCGAGAGGCCCAAGAAGCCGGCGTAAAAACCGTAATGATTTCCAATGGATATATTAATGAAGCTCCCCTTCGGGAACTGTGCCGTTACATCACAGCCGTTAAAGTGGATTTCAAAGGCTACTCGGAAGATTTTTACCGAAAGATTGTGGGGGGCCGGCTGGGGCCTGTGCTCAAAGCCATGAAAACGGTTCATGAAGAAAACCGCTGGCTGGAAATTGTCAATCTTGTCATACCCACTCTTAATGACTCAAAAGAAGAAATGGAGGGGCTTTGTCGCTGGATTTTTGAAAATGTTGGCGAAAATGTTCCTCTGCATTTTTCACGGTTTCATCCCCAGTATCTGATGCAAAACCTGCCGCCCACGCCCATAAAAACACTTCAGGATTGTTACCAGATAGCCCGGGATAATGGAATCAACTATATCTACCTCGGTAATATTCCGCAGCAGGAAACCGATGACACTTTTTGTCCCCGATGTCATTCACTGCTTATCAGACGCAAGGGGTTTATTGCCAACCTTGAAAATTTGGAAAAGGGAAAATGCACGGGTTGCGGATTGGAAATTCCCGGAATTTGGGATTAGCTGGTCATCATTTTCCTGTAAGCATTGCAAAAATTTTTTATGGAGAAATTGTCATGAAAAAATATATAATCTTCTTAATCATGCTGAGTATGCTGCCAGGCCAGACCCGAAAAGCCGAAGTGGCGGGGCAGTTTTATACGGCAGATGGTCAGAAATTGAAAGCTGAAATTGAGCGGTATCTGACCTGGGAAAAAGTGGTTTCAGATGACAAGCCAATAGGCCTGATTATTCCTCATGCCGGCTATGTTTACAGCGGCCAGGTCGCAGCTGCCGGTTACAAACAGATTGAAAATCACCAGTATGACGCGGTCATTATCATGGCGCCGGACCACAGGGTGGGGTTTGATTTTATCTCAATCTACGAAGGAGAATTTTACGAAACGCCCCTGGGTAAAATACCGGTAGACCGAGACCTGGCTGATCAACTGGTCACACCCAACCAGGATATTCGCTATTCACTCCTGGGTCATGAAAAAAAGGATATCTTTTCAATGGGTGAACATGCCCTGGAAGTGCAATTGCCTTTTCTTCAGACCCTGCTGGACCCTTTGAAAATTGTACCGGTCATCATTGGCACCCAGGATTTTCAGAAAATAGAGACTTTGGGTAAAAAACTGCAGGCCCTGCGACAGGAAAAGGACCTGCTGATCGTGGCTTCCAGTGATCTGTCCCATTTTCATGCTTATGAAGATTGTAAAACCATCGATTCCCGACTGGTCTTAGCGGTTGAAAAAAAGGACCCGAAATCTTTTTTCAGAGAACTGGCCGGTCATCAAATTGAAGCCTGTGGCGGCAATTGCATAGCCGCACTGATGATTGCCGGCGGACCGGGAAGGAATGTTAAAATATTAAAATACGCTAACAGTGGCGATGTCAAAGGCGGTGATAAAAGCCGGGTGGTGGGCTATCTGTCTGCTGCTTTTTACGAAAGAAAGGAAAATAAGATGGATGATCATTTATTAAATTTGGAAGAGCAGAAGTTGATGCTGGAACTGGCTGAAGAATCGGTCAAAGCCTTTGTGAACGGAAAAAAACCAAAGATGCCCGAAAATCTGCCGGCTATTACTCTCGAAAAGCGCGGCGCTTTTGTGACATTGCATAAAAAAGGACAACTGCGGGGATGTATCGGATATATTCTGCCCTTAAAACCGCTGGCAGAAACCATCATAGAAATGGCAGAAGCGGCTTCTCTGCGGGACCCCCGATTTAACCCGGTAAAACCATCGGAACTGGAGGATATCGATGTGGAAGTGTCGGTTTTAACAGTGCCTTATGTCATTGATGATGTCAGTGAAATTGAAGTTGGCAAACATGGTATCATCATACGAAAAGGTTATTATCAGGGACTCTTACTGCCCCAGGTAGCAACAGAGTATGGCTGGGACAGAACGACTTTTTTGGAACATACCTGCAATAAAGCCGGCCTTCATCCGGACGCATGGAAAGAAAAAGGTACAGAAATCAAGATTTTTTCAGCCCAGGTTTTCAATCGGGAAACCTGGCAGGTGAGGTAAGTTTACACCATTTTTGCGAAGTATTTTGTCCACCAGAAGTAAAAGGTTACAGTTGAAAATACCACCGGGACCAGCAGACAATCCATCAGCAATGTCAGCCAGACAATGAAAAAATAAATCCCCAAAATTAACAGCAGCAATCGACAGAGGGTTATCAATTTTTTACCAGCCCTTTTCATTCCTGAAAGCAGTACCATGGCCGGGGCCAGAATCAGGAAGGGAAAAGATAGAAAAATCAGGTAGACCGGTGTCAGAATCAAAAAACAAAAAATACTGGTGAGTAATGCAACCACTTTATTTTTATTTGAAAAGTCTTTCAGCCAAGGAAAATTCCATAGGTTGTTTTGATAAAATTTTAATTTGAGCGGGCCGTAAATTTCACTGTGACGAAATAAATTGATCAAAGGCAGCTGGTCGGTAAGCCTGACTTGGCCTGATTGGTAATACTCCGTTCCGATGATTTTATTAGATTTATCCAGCCTGAAAAAGATCCCTTGGTACCGGTGGCCGTTTTTGATAAAATTGACCTGCTCGAAGAAGGCAATTTTTTGAATTGATGTTTGGATAATGGATCGGGCCGGGCCGTATTTTTTCTCCATTTGTTTTAAATCAGCTCCGATTGCTTTTTTTTCAAGATTTCTGGCTGAGGTTGGGAATTGTAAGTCGGCATTTAATTGTGGCAGAGTACTTTTAAACTGCGGTTCCAGGGCCTTGTAGGGTACATAACCAATTTTTCCGCCAGCAGTTTTCACTCTTGCCAAATATTCGTCATTGTTTTTCTCATGGTTGATTTTACGCAGACTCAATACGGTTAACGGTTGACCTGAATTCAGTCGGGCTATGATGGTGTCACCTGTGAAATCAGCAAAAAGTACGCATTCTTTCAAAAGAACTGTGTTCTCAATACCAGTTAGCCGTTTCATCTCTACAAAACCCCGTTCACCTTTTTCATTTTCAACCTGAATAGAATTTTCACCCTGGATTGCCAGTGGTTTCAGCAGAGTTCCCAAAGGCAGGTCCTGATGATAATTCATATCCAGGGCGCCAAAATCCTGAAGATGGGTAAAACAGAGGTCTGTCCGTGAGCGGACAATAAAGTCTTTTTCTTGGTAGCTGAATTCCGGGACCAGTGTATAAGGATACCCAAAAAAGCACATCAGTGCAAAAATAGTCACCAGACTCATAATCAGTGATTTTATCAGGGCCTTGTCGGTTTTCCGGTTGTGTCGGAATAATTTTGAGCGATGGGTTTCAATGACCTCTTCAATCTGATTTAGTCTTTCCAGAAGATAATCGTCATCACATTGCTGTTTTTTGGCCATGGACAGAAAGATTTCAGATTCCAAAATTTCATCCAGAGTAGCCGGATAAAGGGCTTCTTCGCCATTTTCATCGGTCCCGGTGCCGGTCCAGTTGGTTATAGTTTTGTCCAAGTAATACCAGGTTTTGTAATTATGCTGAAGATTTTCCTGTTCTGCATCCAGACTTTTACCATCCAGTAAGTCTATTATTTCTTTTGCCTGGTCCGGCTGGTCCAACTGAAGATAGTTTTCAAGGATTTTAAACATAACATCAAAATCCTCTTCAATCCTGTTAGAGGCCTGCAAAAAATTGAGGGCTGATTCGTAATCTTCTTCGTTCATGGCAATGACCCCCATCATTTCAAGGGCGTCGGCCTGGTCCGGGTTAATTTTCAGGATTTTGCTGAAGTTGTGTTTGGATTCAGCAATCTGGCCTTTCTGATGTTTCAGGTAGCCTAATTGCAGCAGACAGTCAGTGTTGTCATTCTGAAGGGTTAAAGCTTTTTCGAGTAGAGATTCTGCGGCATTAAAATTTTCCACCTCAATTTGTGTCATGGCAAACAGGCAGAGCATCTCCACATTTTCTGAATCGATTTCAATAATTTTTTCAAATAGAGGAAGGGCTTCGGAATAATTTCCCCTATCGAGTAATTGATTGACTTTTTCGATTAACTTTTCAAGTGGTGACATTGAATCTCCTTTATATTGATTTCAGACTCAGTAATATAAATAAATAATAGCTTTTTTGGGTAATGCTTTGTAATCTTTTTCGAAAGGATTAATTTTTCATGGAACTCAAAAATAATATGCAGAATTTTACAAAAGCCGTTATAGAAACCATCAGCAGAATACCCAGGGGAAAAGTTATTTCCTACGGCCGGATTGCCCTCATTGCCGGCAATCCTTTCGGAGCGAGGCAGGTTTCCAGAATTCTCCACGCCATGAGCCAAAAACATAATCTGCCCTGGCATCGTGTCATCAACAGCAAAGGCATGATCAGCCTGCCAACCGGTGGCGGCTATGAGGGCCAGCGCAGGCTTCTTGAAGAAGAAGGTATTGCGTTAGATGAAAAAGGAAGAATTGATTTTGAGATATTTGGGTGGGATCCAGGAAAAATTGCACTTTATCATTCCATTACCTAATATTATTTAAAACTTGGAGTTTTTTGGTGCCGATCAATTTTAAAGTAATACCGGAAAAGAAACTTATATCCATAAAATGGGTGGGCCGGATTACAGGTTCAATGGTCCTTGAGTCATTTAAAAATTTTCATCACGCCAATGGCTGGTCTCCCTATTACAATGAATTGGTTGATCTGAGTGAAGCAGAATTAACGGATATCACAAAATTTACGATTATGGAATTTAAACAATTTATTGAGACCGTCCTTTCACAGAATGATCATAAGAAAAAAGTTGCGATCTATGCACCGAATAGTTTGCAATTTGGAATTTCCAGATCTTTTTCTACGCAAATAGAAGATTTACAATACATTCAGGTTTTTAAAAAATTAGAAGAAGCAAAGCAATGGCTGGGTATTGATTGAGATTTTTTGCTCGTACCCTGAAAAATCAGAGTACGAGCAAAAAAAATTCTATTTGTTCACTTTCAACACAATCTGTCTGAATTTTTCCTTTTCCCAAATCTTGATCATTTTACGAAATTCACCATATTCCGATGGTTCTACTTTATTTTTTTTCAGATTGAGTGTTTTTTCAATGGTCAGAAGGTTACCTTCCAAAAAAATATTAATCTTTACGCTGCCGATTGCAGATTTTGCAGTTTCTTTCACCTTTGGCGAAGCCAGGACAACATTTTTCGGCAATTTGATTGCCATTGAATATTTTTCTGACTGATCATTATTTAAATCCAGTGTGGTTTTTCGCGCCTTCAATGCTGTGACAATATGGGAATGGTTATAGCCCTTTGAAAATTCTGGTAGTGGTAAATAGATATAACCATTTTTTTGTTCCGGTTTTTCTGATTTCAGGTCAGCATTTAAAGTCGATTTTTTAGTATCCAGAAAAGTAATGGCTTCATTTTCAGATTGCAAATCACCGATGGAACCGGATATTTCAATTTCAGCCCGGTCATGGTCCTTTAGTGAGTAATAGGAATTATATTTTCCACCGAAATGGAAGGTCCCTTTTCCGGATAATTTCAGATCTTCGTCCATTTCCAGTTTGAGTTCCATTTCCTGAAAATTTTCACCAGCTTTGATTTTTTCGATTTTTTTTAGTTTTTCGTTCATTCGAAACAATGATTTTTCACCGATTTTCTCCAGCAGGGAATTGTTGTCCATATACACCGGAGATATCATCTGCTTTTCAAGGCCATGTCCGTTGATGCAAACAACCACATCACCAAATTGTGATAATGATGCCACGGAATCGGAGAAAGTTGCGGATTTGGAAACCAATGCTGGGTAAGCATCCAATTCGATGGTATTCAGCATGGAAGCCAGTAAAACTGCTTTGTCCAGGGCAGAACCGCTGTTTTCATTGTAGGTGGTCTGAGGTTTTTTGATCTTGTACCCCAGATACATTGGGTCAAGTCTTGCCAGACCGGTATGATTGACGATAAAATTTTGCAAAGCCGTCATTTTTTCAAAATTATCCGACAGAGTTTCGGTTAAATCTTTTACTTTCAACTGCATTTCTGCGGAAAGAGGGGCTTTGGAGTTACAGGATTCTGCAAAAACTTCAAATAGTTGGTCCCAACCTTTGAAACTGGAAAAAACCACTTTCGGTTGATTATCTTCAAAAGCGGCGCGATTGGGTTCTGTGATAATCGGCGGCAGGTTTTCCATCTTCCAGGTATAAAACCGATTACCTTCTTTTGTGGTGATTGTTGCAGTGACCGGGCCGTTTTGGGCTTCAAACTGTAAAGCTGTTTCCATGGGCACAATGACGGTCAGTTGATAGGACTTTACAGGCTGGTCTTTTGCAAAAACCACTTCACCCATCAGTCCGGGAAAATAGCCCGGTTGTGAAAGAATGCTATACTCAAAATCCACCACACAACCCTGTTCCAGTCCTGTATGGGTGACCACCATTTCACGGAAACCGGTGAGGGAGGCATCGCCGGCAGCACCTCTGGGGAGAACCTCGTTGTAGCCGTTTGCGGGTGTCGGGACCTCTTTGCCGTCTGCCATTGTGGTGACAGATTTATGAATGGTCAATTTCTGAAATTGCGGATTATAGATGATAAAATCTTCACCAAACAACCGCTGGGTCGCATTCCAGGTGAACAGTTTTATTTTGTTCTGATAAGCCTCGGTGATTGATCCATCGGGGTGAAGCTGGTAAGTCCGATGGATTTTCAGGTATTCTGCATCGAAATCAAAAGCCGGTAGTGTCATTGAAAAGACGAGGATTAAAAAAAGAGTTTTAAAGACAGAGGATGCAAAAGTTGTAAAGTAGTCCCTTGGGTTTTTGATAAATTTTTTCATTGTTGCTCCTCCTATTTTTCAAGAATCAGGATATCATCAGACACCTGGTTTGCAGATTTAACAGCACTGCGGAAAGATTCCCAGTCCTCAACTTCATATACACGTTTTTTTTCAACCAGTTTTTCATAAAAGACCAGTTTGCCGCCTTTTAATTCATATTGGGCCTCAAAGTCAGCACCGCTTCCTGTAACTGAATCATATTCCGGTAGTTTTTCAATCCTGTAGCCCTTGGGTAGTTTGATGGTTTCGGATAATTCTGATAGCCTGGAGCATCCGGTCCGAAAGGCGGTTTTACGGGATTCCATGTTGACATTCATGGTCAGTGTGCCATTGACGTAGCGATGACGAAAGGGAAATCCCGCGACCACAGGTTTGAAATGGAGGGCATTTTCAGTCACCATTGCATAATTGGGAATGGTATAGTCAAAACTAATGGTCATGGGTCGGGAAAGGTCATAAGGATCGGTATATTTGATATTGGATACTTCAATATTTGATGAAATGGTTTCCGCCAGTTCCAGGAGGGTATTTTCCCAGCCGGCTTTGTAGGTGCCTTTCAGAAGGCGACGAAAACGGGAGTCGGATTGTTTTTCTGCGGCGATGACAAGTTTGCCTTTTAAGGTGCCGTCATTCAGCAGTTCTGATTCACCATTGACTTTGTAATAATGTTCCGCAGGATCAGAGATGGGTGTAACCATCAGAGGGGCACCTTCGGGAACACCCATCAGATATCCCTGTTGCTGCTCCGCACTGGACCACAGCTCACGAACACCGGGAACCCAGGTCGGGTCCAACAGCATGTATTGGCCGTTATATTTGACCACTGTGACGCTATGATTAAACTGGTCGGCAGGTATGCGGTCAATTCGCTCACCTGCCATGGTCATTGCGGCAAAGGATTCAAAGCCTGCTGCACGAAGCATTGTGACCAGCATGCCGGCTTTGTCTTTACAGACGCCGCAACGGTCCGTAAAGGTCATTTCTCCTTTGTGAAGGGTAAATCCTTCACCTTCACCCATGGACAATCCTGAGTAGCGAATTTCTTCTGCCACCCAATGGGTCAGGCGTTCAATTTTATCCAAATCATCTTTTGCACCTTTGATGATTTCATCGGTTTTGGCTTTGATTTCCGGTGTGTATTCAAAACTGCCGAAATTTTCATTTACACCATAAAACCAGGTGGATTTTGCTTCCCAGTTTTCTGCTGTTGACATCAGCAATTTGCAATACTCGTCAGATGGCGAGACCATATGGGGTTCCTGCTTAAAAGGCTTGATATTTTCTTTGGACCAGAGATATTTTGTCTGGTCACCGGCAAACATTAGGGAGGATTGTATTTCGCCGTTGTAAATTTCATATTGTAATTTTTTTCTGGCGGGAATGGATACTTCATAATATTTTGATAAAATCGGTGTCGATGAATAAAACAGAACGATATCGTAGTAATGGCCTTTCATTGGCGGAATGTAACGGTTGTCATTTTCATCATAGAGCAGGGCATAGGAAAAGCCTTTTTTGTACATTTTTATTTCGATGGCATCACCGGTTTCCAGGCGGCCAAAGGCAATCATACGGTCCCTTGCTCCCCAATATATGGCTCGCGCCGGGGCCTGATAATCGTGGATATGGGATTGATCCAGATGAATGACGCGCCCGTCATTTTTGTAGATATTGGCCGCTTCGATGTCAATGAAAGCTGAAAGGGTATCATAATTAAAGGTCTGATACCGCAAAGCTACAGCGCCTTCTTCTGTCAATACTTTAATGAGTTTATGGTTATGTACATGACTAAGACCGGAATCCATCATTTTGACTTGGGTGGTGTCAAAAATGACAACGGTTGAGGCACCGTCATTGTCGACGGATGACCCGGCGTTTTTGATCTGCTGAAAAATGATATCATTACTCTGAGCATAGACAAAATATGCCAGCAGTAACATAACAATACTTATCCTTAATTTCATAAATACTCCTTTCCTATCCACGAATTAAGCGAAGGACCCAAATTCCTTTTCGCTTGTTTTGTGTTTTTATTTTTAGAAATGGTCCGGATTGATAGCTCTTTCAATTTATAATTTTAGAAAATTTGCGAAATCGATGAATAATTCGACTTTATTTTTCGTTATCTTGAAATAATTCATGAATTGGGCCTTGTGTTTTCCATGCAATTCTATATCTGTCAAAGCACGACAAAGCAATTCTGCCTCTGCAAATTCAATGGCCATAGCCTTCCTGCAAGGGATTTCCCTATTCATTGGCAGCCCTCTGAATTACGCTGATATTATTCATGACGTCATGAAAGCCAGGAGGTGTGTTTTACCTCCTCTTTTTTTCTATTAAAGGGCTTCGATTTCTTCAACGGTTTTCGGTATGGGCGTACCCAGTACGCGCTGACCGGTTTCTGTGACCAGGACATCATCTTCAATGCGAATACCGCCGAAATCATGATATTCCTCAACCTTTTCATAGTTGATGAATTCAGTATGTTTGCCTTCAGATTTCCAGAGGTCAATGAGTTCGGGAATGAAATAGCAGCCGGGTTCCACTGTCAATACATTGCCTGTTTGCAATTCTTTGCCAAGGCGAAGATAGGCGGTACCGAATTGCGTGCTGCGGACCGTATTTTCATCATAGCCCACAAAATTTTCACCCAGACCCTCCATGTCATGAACATCCAGGCCCATCATGTGACCGAGGCCGTGAGGAAAAAAGAGAGCGTGAGCGCCGGCTTCCACTGCATCGTCTGTATTGCCTTTCATCAGGCCCAATTCTTTCAGGCCGGTTGCGATGATTTTAGCGGCTGCCAGATGAATGGTTTTGTATTTAATCCCTGGTTTAATCATTTTGATGGCTTCGGTTTCTGCTTTCAGGACGATATTGTACACAGCTTTCTGTTTTTCTGTAAATTTCCCGGAAATGGGGTAGGTTCGGGTAATGTCTGCGGCATAGTGCATTTCCGATTCACAACCGGAATCATTGATCAGCAGACGTCCGGCTTCCAGTTTGTTGCCATGATGGTGATTGTGAAGGGTCTGCCCGTTATGAGTTACAATTGCCGAAAAGGATAGTGAACTGCCAGCGCCCAATGCGACACCTTCCAGAGCTCCGGCTAATTCATATTCATACATACCGGGTTTGCAGGCTTTCATGACAGCGACATGCATGGATGCGGCAATGTCGATCGCATTTTCGATTTCGGCGATTTCTTCCCGGGATTTGATACTACGCTGGGCGACTACTGCCTTGATTAATTTTTCTGAAGCCTTTTCCCGGGCTTGTGCGGCACGAAAACCGATTAATTCCGCCAGTTGAATTTTAGTTTCGCCGCGATAGGGGGGCAGAAAATGGATTTCCCGACCTTTATCCAGGGCTTGTTGGATTATCTCAGCCAGTCTGGCTTTGGGTTCGACATCGGTAATGCCCACGGAAGCGGCTTTTTCCAGCATTTTCGGTTGGGGCCCCATCCAGATTATATCGTCAATTTCATAATCATCGCCGAACAGAATCTGGCGTTTATGATCCAGATCGATTACGGCAAAATGATTGGCCTCATCCAGTCCAAAAAAATACAAGAAATTACTGTCCTGCCGGAAACGATAGGTGTTGTCGGCGTAATTCATGGGGCTTTCCAAATTCCCGGGAAATAACAACAACCCCGAATTAAAGTTTGCAATCAGTTTTGTTCGTCTTTGAATATAAATTTCTTTGTTAAACATAGTCCCTCCAATTTATTTCATTCAAATCAATTTTCAGCAATATAAAAAATAAGAACCATTATAGCCACTGAATTAGTCAGATTATCTTTGATTTTTCAGCCATCGTGATTCATAAATACTTACAGGTCAAAAACACAAAGGCCGAAAGGAAAGAAAAAGGTGTCAGCAAAATTCTCACGATTCTTTGGGTTTCTCTGGCTAGTTCACACTTTGTTCTGTGCGCAGAATAATCTCTTCCTGCAATTCGTCAGTCAAATCGACAAAATAATCAGAATACCCGGCGACCCGTACAATCAGGTTTTTATATTTTTCAGGATTTCTTTGGGCTTTTCGCAGGGTATCAGCATTTACCACATTGAATTGAATATGATGAGCGTCCATTTTAAAATAACTGCGTACCAGGCTGACAATTTTATCAATATTTTTTTCATCTTCAAATATTTGGGGCGTGAACTTTTGGTTCAGCAGGGTGCCGCCGGTTTTTAAATGGTCGATTTTGCCAGCGGATTTGAGGACAGCTGTGGGGCCGTTGATATCAGCCCCCTGGACTGGTGAAATGCCTTCAGAAAGCGGTTGCAGGGCCTTGCGTCCGTCAGGAGTTGCACTGACCTTACTGCCAAAATAGACATGGCTGGTAGTCGGTAGCAGGTTTATGCGGAAATGGCCCCCCTTGATGTTTTTTCGTCCGTCGACAGATTGAAAGAAAACAGCGAATACCTCCTTGAGAATATCATCGGCATAATCATCGTCATTGCCATATTTGGGTGTTTTATTGATCAATTCTTGACGAAAATCCTCGAAACCTTTATAGTCATTTTTCAGGATTGCTAAAAAATCTGCAAAAGAGATGTTTTTTTTATCAAAAACATGATATTTCAAGGCAGCCAGACCATCAGTAACTGAGCCTGTACCCACACCCTGAATGTAGGAATTGTTGTAACGGGCGCCGCCATTGTTGTAATCTTTGCCATTTTGAATACAATCATCAATCAAACAGGACATAAAGGGCGCTGGTAAATATTTGGCCCACATTTTTTCTATGATAAGATTGCCTTTTATTTTTATATCGATGAAATGATTTAATTGTTGCCTATAGGCATCCATTAGAGCTTCAAAAGTTGCAAAATCTTTTCCGGTTTTCAATCCGATTTGTTTGCCGGTCAGGGGGTCGATTCCGTTATTGAGGGCCAGTTCCAGTATTTTTACAAAGTTGAAATAGCCGGTTAGAATGTAGGCTTCCTTACCGAATGCGCCTGTTTCCACGCAGCCGCTGGCGCCGCCCAGACGGGCATCTTCCAGTGATTTTCCCATACGAAGTTGTTCCAGAATTATGGTGTCAGTGTTGAAAATGGATGGCTGGCCAAATCCGGTTTGAATGATTTTGAGCGCCCGTTTGAGAAAGGCATCAGGATTTTTCTTGGAAATCTGCACCATGGAACTGGGCTGCAGCAGGCGCATTTCCTGGATCACGTCTAATAGCATATAGCTCATTTCATTGACGGCGTTTTGCCCGTTGATATCGACTCCGCCAACATTGATCAGACAGAAATCTGTATAGGTATTGCTCTCTTTGGCTGTAACGCCGACTTTGGGTGGGGCTGGCTGGTTGTTGAATTTTATCCAGAAGGATTTTAGCAGTTCCCGGGCCTGGTCCTCGGTAATCAAGCCGCGCACCAGATCATTTTTGTAAAAAGGATAAAGATGCTGGTCCAGCCTGCCAGGATTGAAAGAGTCCCAGGTGTTTAATTCCGTAATGACGCCCAAATGTACAAACCAGTAATATTGCAGCGCTTCCCAGAAATTTTCCGGTTTGTGGGCCGGAACTTTTGCACAAATTTTGGAGAGGGTTTCAAGTTCCAATTTGCGCTGTAGGTTTTGCGTTTGGTCTGCCAGTTTCATCGCATAGTCGGAATAGCGCTTTGCAAAGGCCATAACGCCATCCAGGGCGATGTGCATTGCTCTGAGTTGTTCCCGTTTTTCCATGGCTTCCGGGTCATTGTGAAAATCAAGGTTAACCAGGGATATTTTTATATCTTCCTGAAAATCCAGAAATCCTTTTTGGTAAATTTTTCCATCAGCAACGGTGTGTCCTGGAGCTCTTTGTTCCATAAATTCCGTAAAAACCCCGGCAGCATAGGCCTCTTTCCAATCGTCATCCAACTGTTCAAAAATTCGATCCCGCAGAGATTGTCCGGACCAGAAAGGCGTGATTTGTTGCTGCTGAATACGGCGGGTCTCCTCATCGACTTTGAAGGGTACTTTGGGCCGGGAATTCAAAATTTCAAAATCCTGATTGGTGTGAGTGCAAATTTCCGGATAGGTGGGAGTTGCCTTGGGACTTTCCCCCCGTTCTCCGACAATCAATTCTCCATCGTTGATGCAAAGTTTTTTGTTTTCCAGAATATATTTAAAGGCCATAGCCCGCTGGATCGGGATTGATTTTCCTTTTGGCCAATCAGACTGGTAAAAATCGGTCAGAAGTTTTGCTCTCTCGATCGATAATTTTGGAGTGGCATTCTCCGATTGGTCTTTCAATTTTTGGATTCTTTCACTGAGCATTTTGCCTCCTTGGTAGATAACTGATTGGCAGGGAAAAGAAAATTAAATTTTCCGGTCCTGCCATTGCTGATTATTAAATTTCAAAAAAATCCCGCAGTTCCTGAAGTCGTTTTTTTGATTGTGTTTGCAGGTTTTCCAATTTATCAGTATAACGACGAATCTTGCTTTCTCCCAGTTTATTATAGGGTATGAGTTCAATATCGATCAATGGTCTGAAGGGTTTCAGAAAAGTTTTAATCGCACTTAAGTTGGTTTCATTATCCGTGAACCGGGGTATTAGTGGAATACGAATCTGAATATTGGCATTTCGGGATATCAAATATTCAAAATTGGTTAAAATGAGTTCATTGGATTTTCCGGTATATTTTTGGTGAAGCACCGGGTCCATGATTTTTATATCATACAGAAAAAGGTCTGTGTAGGGAAGAATTTTTACAAAATTTTCCTGTGGGCAATATCCGGATGTATCGACAGCAGTGTGAAGGCCGTGGAATTTGCATTTTTTCAAAAGTTCCTGAAGAAAATCCACTTGCAGCATGGCCTCGCCACCGGAAAAAGTCACACCACCTCGGGATTCCTCAAAAAATATTTCATCTTTGATAATTTCGTTGAAAAGTCTACTTACTGAATAGTTTTCACCAATGAAAGATTTTTCAAGGTGTCCGCCACTGTGGTTCTTTTCAATTTCTGAGTTTTTACTTTCCGGATTGTGACACCACCAGCAATCAAGAGCGCAGCCTTTGAGAAAAACAGTGGTACGAATGCCTGGTCCATCGTGAGTTGCAAATTTTTTGATATCGAAAACGGTTCCTTCTCTCATGGAAGCAGACACCTCTACATTTTTAAAAATATAAGGAGGTTATGGTCAAAGAACAATATTAAAATTAAAAGATATTTAATTATTTATGTTTTTGTCTGTAAATTTTTTAATAGTTAAATGTTTTTGACGGGGTGAATCATGAATGAAATTTAATAATGGGTTTTTGAAGATTTTATTGGTCCTCCTTAATTTTATTATTTCTGGTAGAAGAAAATAGAATATCATTAACATAATTTTTATTAAAAAACACTTGACTTCATAGGGGGTTTTAAATACTTTTCACTTAAAGCATAGAGGGATAAAAAATGCCAACCATTGATGTTGTAGATGAAGTAAAAATAAATATTTATAATGGTGATCACAATCCGCCCCACATTCATGCCTGCTATGAAGACCATGAAATCATCCTTGAAATCGAAAGCGATAATATATACGCCGGAGAAATTCCCAACGAAAAATTGAAACTGGTCTTTGATTGGCTGATTGGAAATACCGACTGGGCGCTGGAAGTATTTCATGTTTTAAATCCGGAGTTATGATGAGCAAACCTGTAAAATTACCGCAAATAGTGAAAATAAATTGGATTAAGGACCTTTCCATATCTGTGGATTTTAATAATGGAGAATCAAGAATTATCGATTTTCGGGCAATTCTGAAAAAATTAAGCCTGACACCGGAATCTCCCATTGCCATGCTATATGCCACAGATGAATTTGCCAAGGTAAAAATTTCTAACAATACATTGTCATGGAGCAATGTCGAACAAAGAATCCCCTTTCGGAACCATTCTACAATCAGGGTTCCCTTTGAAATCGGTGCTGATGTCCTGTTAAAATGCAGTAAAAAAGAGATTTCCGAACAGGATTTGACTATCGGAAGGCTCCTGCAAAAAGCCAGAATGGCCAATGGGCTCACACAACAGGATTTGGCCGTTATGAGTGGCACAACTCGAAGCTATATCTCAAGAATTGAAAACGACAAATCGGACATTGAAATTGGCACCCTTCGCCGCATTGTAGAATCAGGACTTGGGAAAAAACTCCTAATTACCATCAAATAGTCCGCCTCCGTCGAAATGGTTATCTGTTCTCAACCTCATGATTTGCACTTGAAAGAGTCGGAATAAATCAATAACTTTCGTGCAATATTTTTCTAAGGGAGAGAAGAAAATGTTGCAAAGAATCAAAATAAATTTAGCAGGAAAGAAAGAGATTATCATACCGCCAGCGGCTAAAGAAAGAATTCTCAAAGCCAGAGCATTGGTTGAGACAGTCATCGCAGCGGGTAAAATAGTATACGGTATCAATACCGGATTTGGAAAACTGAGTTCTGTGAGAATCCCCGCTGACCAGTTGACCCAATTACAGATTAATCTTTTACGTTCTCATGCCTGTGGTGTGGATGACCCCATTGATATTGATGTGGTCAAGATTATGATGATTTTGAAAGTACACAACCTGTCGGTAGGAAATTCGGGTGTATCCTTTGAAGCGGTTGAAAAAATTGCAGAATTATACAACAAAGGAATTTATCCGGTGGTTCCCAGGCGTGGTTCGGTAGGCGCCAGTGGTGATTTAGCGCCATTGGCCCATATGTCACTGCCATTGATTGGCGAAGGTGAAGTCTTTTATAATAATGAGAGAGTCGAATCTGAAGATTTGGTAAAACAGGGGGTTTACCGACCCGCCAATTTAGGCGCCAAAGACGGTTTGTCCCTGATCAATGGCACGCAATATTCAACAGCCTTGCTGGTTTATGCCTATCTAGAGGCAGAAAAAATTGTGCATATGGCAGAATTGGCGCTGGCCTTAAGTATCGAAGCTGATCTTGCCACAGATAAACCTTTCGATGAACGCATACATATTCTGCGCCGTCAAAAAGGGCAGATGGAAGTTGCTGAAAATGTCAGAAAATTATTAAAATACAGCAAACTGGTGGAATCCCATAAAGATTGTAATAAGGTTCAGGACCCCTATTGCTACCGATGTGCACCTCAGGTAATTGGTTCCGTCAGAGACACGCTCAATTATATAAAAAGTATTTTGGAAAAGGAAGTTGAGGCTGTCACAGATAATCCCTTGGTTTTCGTTGATGAGGAAGAGATTATCTCAGCCGGAAATTTTCATGCTGAACCAATTGCCATGGCAGCTGATTATTTGTCTATTGCCATGACAGAACTTGGGAACATCAGTGAACGCCGCACAGCCAATCTGATCGATACAACCATGAGTGGATTACCGCCTTTTCTCATTGAATCCAGTGGGTTGAATTCAGGGTTTATGATTGCCCAGGTCACAGCTGCTGCATTGACAGCTGAAAACAGGACACTAGCCAACCCGGCTTCTGTTCAGACAATTCCCACTTCGGCCAATCAGGAAGATCATGTCAGCATGGCGCCCAATGCCGGTCTGAAATTGCTCCAGATCATGAAAAATGTAAAACAGATTATCTGGATTGAAATGCTGGCAGCCACTCAGGGAATTGATTTTCGCGGAAATCTCAAGGGTGGGATAGGAACTCAGATGGGATATGACAAAATCCGGTCTCTCGTTAAACATCTGGATTATGATCGAACCTTTTATAAAGATTTAAACAGAGCAGAAGAATTTTTCCGTGATGAGGAATTTTATAAAAAATTATTGGAAGTTATTAATAATTAACAAAATAAGTGAGAAAACCTATGAAGAAAATCATTCCCAATGGCCTGACCTTCGATGATGTACTTCTGATACCTGCCGAATCAGACGTATTGCCCAGCCAGGTGAATATCGAATCAAACCTGACGGCAAATATCCGCCTGCACGTTCCAATTCTCAGTGCAGCTATGGATACCGTAACGGAATCCGAAATGGCAATTGCCCTGGCCAGAGAAGGCGGAATGGGTATTTTACATAAAAATATGACAATTGAAGAACAATGCTCTGAAGTTGACAAAGTAAAAAGGTCTGAAAGCGGAATGATTGTCGACCCAGTCACTTTGCCGCCGGATTATACCATCGAAGAAGCCCTAAGAGTCATGGAAAAGTATTCAATTTCCGGAATACCTGTAGTCGAAAAAGGACAGTTGGTCGGAATTTTAACCAACCGGGATATACGGTTTGAAACCAATCATAAACTATTAATTCGGGACCGGATGACATCCAGCAACCTGGTCACCTGTCCCGTCGGTACTACTTTAAAAAAGGCCGAAGAACTTCTGCAAAAACACAAAATTGAGAAACTGCTGGTTGTTGATGAAAATTCCCAATTGAAAGGACTGATAACTGTCAAGGATATTCAGAAAAACCAGGACTATCCCCGTTCGGTCAAAGACAGTATCGGCAGATTGAGAGTCGGTGCTGCCATCGGTGTATCAGGTGATTATCTGGAAAGAGCAGCTGCCCTGGTAGAGCAAAAAGTTGATATCATCATAATTGATACTGCCCATGGCCATAATAGTGGCGTCATTAAAACTGTCCGTGAAATAAAGTCGAAATTTAGTGTCGATGTTGTCGCAGGAAATGTTGCAACCCCGGAAGCTACAAGGGTATTGATCGATGCTGGTGTTGATGCTGTCAAAGTCGGTATCGGTCCCGGCGCCATATGTACCACCCGGGTTGTGGCAGGTGTTGGCGTACCTCAGCTTACCGCAGTCATAAACTGTGCAGAAGAAGCAGCTAAATCCGGCATTTCAATCATTGCTGATGGAGGCATTCGATATTCCGGTGATGTGGCCAAGGCCCTTGCCGCCGGAGCCAATACCGTAATGCTGGGATCACTATTGGCCGGATTGGATGAATCTCCAGGCGAAAAAGTCTTATATGACGGACGTGTTTATAAGTCGTATCGCGGTATGGGCTCACTGGCGGCAATGAAAAAAGGAAGCAAAGACCGTTATTTTCAAACCACAAAGGATGAGAAAAAAATGGTCCCCGAAGGCATTGAAGGTATTGTGCCCTATAAAGGATCACTCTCCAGTACAGTCCACCAGTTGGTTGGCGGATTACGGGCATCGATGGGTTATTGCGGTGCTGCTGATATAAAACAATTGCAGGAAAAATCGGTTTTCATTCAGGTGACAAATGCTTCGATCAAAGAAAGCCATCCACACAATATCAAGATCAGTAAGGAGGCTCCCAATTACAGTCAGAGCCAGGACTAAAAAAATAGTGTAAAATTGAAAAAGGCAGGTGGGGAACCTGCCTTTTTTCTTCATATCATTGGTGAAGGGAGATTGTTGGATTAAACTCCGAAGATATCAGAGAATGCCTGCACAAATGTCTTTTTGGGCAATGCACCTCTGGCCATCTGGGGTTTTCCATCTTTTGGGATAAAGAGTAAAGAGGGGATACTCTGAATGCCAAAAACTGCTGCTAACTCCTGTTCCTGTTCCGTATTTACTTTGTATACCTGAACTTTGCCTTTATATTCTTCAGCAAGTTCTTCCAGGATCGGGGCAACCATTTTGCATGGTTGACACCAGTCAGCATAAAAGTCTATAATCGCAGGCAGTTCGCCTTTGTAATTCCAATCTTTTTCAATTTCGTAGTCAAATACTTTACTTTTGAATGTTTCTTTGGTCAAATGTTCAGCCATTTTTGTTCACTCCTAAAAAAATTTCATTTATCAAATTTTCATTGTCTTTAGGATGAGTTACCAGTTAAAGGGTTACAAAAAAATTTTTTATTCCTGAAATTTTTTAAATTAGGATAATTCTAAAGATCATTTTGATATATCATTTCAGTATGACAGTATATGAAATTGATATAACAAATAGGCGGCGATTGGGTCAAGTGAAAATATATATAGACGAGAAAAAGTTGTTTTCTGCAGTGGCATGACAATTGTCCTTCTCGGGATGGTTACTTTGAAAATTTAAATTAAGAGGAGTATAAATGATGACAAAATCAAAAAACCAGACAATTTTACTGATGATTATCTATGGATTGATACTCATGACCACACTCTTGCTGAGCAAAAGTTTTGGCATGGACACAACCAGTGATGAAAAATCAAAAAATTTGAGAAAGGAATTTTTGGATGAGCTGAAAGCATCCAGTGACGAACTCGATGAGCTGGGTATAAAAATCGGATTGAAATACAATACGGAACAGGAAATCGGATTTAAGTTTGAAGACCTTGATTTTCAGGATATTAATGAACTTCAGTATCCTTATGATTTTGGTGCCAAAATCTATAAAATTTATGATGGCACCCCTGCTGATGAAGCCAATCTGGAAGTAGATGACATTCTCATGCTTTTCGGTGGGGATACAATCAAAAGCAAACTGGATCTCAGGGAAAAGATCGCTGCTGTTGTCACAAGCGACAAAATGCCGGTGACTTATTTTAGAAAAGGAGAGGTTCAGAAAGCAATACTCTATTTTGATGAGATTTTTTCTGATTATGAACTTTCGGTGACTGTTGATAATAAACCGAAGAGAATTCGAAAAAAATATGGTGTTGGAATTCTTGGCTTTTACTGGGGCCCCGGATTGATTATGAACGATTACCAGCCGGCTAACGATTTATTTGAGGATTTGGCTTTTGGAAGCGATGAGTTGGGACAACTTTGGAACAATGAATTTGGATTTAAATTTTACGTGGGCAATAAAATGTTTCTGGGTATGGTATTTTCCGGCGCTGAGGCTGATGGCAGCACAAAACTGGTAAATGAAGTCACCAACGAAAATATTTACAGAAAAATGAAATTCGAGCAGAACCTTTGGGGATTTACGCTGGACAAACGCTATCGCCTCAATAAAAAGGTCATTTTATCTGCCGGTTGCTTGATTGGAAGCGGTAAAAGTACCATTCGTCTTCAGCAGAGAAACGGTGGCTTTGACTGGAACCAGATATGGGATGAAAATGGAAATTCCAACAATGATTACTTGAGACTGCGAAAAAAAGAATTTCTTTTTGAGCCTCATGTTTCGGGGATGTACAAATTATTTGGCCCGGTCTGGCTGCAGGCTGAAGCCGGATATATGCTGGGTTTTTCCGGGAAAAACTGGCGGGAACAGACCCTGACCAGTGAATATACAATATCCGGTGCGCCGGAAGGAAGTTTGTTCAGAGGTTTTTCATTTACCATTTCACCCTGGATTGGTTTGTAGAAAAAGAAAGGAATTTATCATGAATAAGATGAAATATTTGACATTGTTTATCGTTTTTACCTTTTGTTTTATCCAAGGTATGGACACCACAGCCGTTATTGTCAAAGAAGAGGATATTGAAAAAAACGAAGTGGTTGAGAATGATACATTGCAATTGCAAAGCCGGGACAATAAGGCGGTACTTGGTGTGGTCATGAATAATGACCTCAACTTTGAGACCGCTGAAAGAAAAGGATGGAAAGAAAAATATGGCGCTTTAATCGGTTGGGTAACTCAAGGAAGTGCTGCTGATAAAGCGGGCATTCAGAGTGGCGATATCATTACAAATTTTGACAATCAGAAGGTTCTTTACAATGATCATTTACGACGGCTTATAAAATCCAAAAGTGCCGGTGATGAAGTCGAATTGTTTTTGTTTCGCGATGGAAAACATTTTAAAGCGAAGGTCATACTGGACGGTGAAGAAAGAGAAAAAAATAAAACTCCCATTCGCAGCACCTATACTGAACGAAAGCCGGATTTGAGATTGAAAGAGGATCATTCTTTGAAAATTTTCAGTGCTCATAGCGGTGCCGGTGGAATCAATTGGGAACCTTTCTGGTATTCACCGAATTGGGGGGATATTGATGCCCTGGCGACACAGTACGGTTTCAGTCCCTTCGGGGATGATCTGAAATTGGGGGGAGACAATTATCCCGGAATTTTGCTCCATTCAATAAATTTTGCACCTTTTGATGGCGGATATGGCCCCCAGACAATCGGCGGTATTTATTTCAGCGTGGGCAACACCGAATCAAAAAGTGCAAAGGATAAAACCACAAACATGGATGAATCCATGGATTTAAAAGTGAAATTTTGGGGCGCTGAAATCGGACGTAGAATACCTGTTTTTAATTCTATTATTATACAGCCTAAAATTAAAGCCGGTTTCTGGACAACGGAACTGACTCTGGCCCGGAATAATGGAAAAACCTACTGGGAAGATATATCTGATGATTTTAATAATCAGCAGATTAATCAGGTGACCCTGGAAAGAAAATATTACACGGTAACCCCGAGTTTCGAGATGATATACCGTTTTAACAATTCGCTGGGTGTCCATTTCGGTGCTTCCTATATATTTGGTTTGCAACGTCACAGCGGCTGGAAAACCGACAGCAAGGAATTTAAATCCTATGACATAGAAGGTTCTCCAGATACAAAAGTGGACGGATATATGTTCACCATTGGGCCCTGGTTATTTTTTAATTAATTAATTGAAATGACCTCACTCTCCAATATAGAAAAACTCAAAGCAGAACACTTTGGGTTTTTCTTTTTATTCGATGATTTTGTTGATATTTTTTGTTATTATTCAAGGAACAACATAAAATTCAGGGTCAGATGTTCGAAAATTTTTTTAGCGGTGTTATTCATATCATCATCTCGCTGAGTGCCGGTGTGCTTGGGGTCATTCCCGGAATCGAAGGACATGATGCAAAGTTTTCAACCTTTGAATTCAATGTTGTTGAGGATTGTATTTTGATTTCAGCAAAAATAGAGGATGAATTAAACCCACGGATCGATGATATTATTAAATCAGGAAGGCCGGTTCGACTGAAAATTCTAGCTGAATGCTATTTGGCCGCCCAGGATAAGGGGCCCCTTCATCAAAGAAGCCTTTTGAAATCAGTCCGCTATAATCTACTGAAAAAGCAATACGAAATCGAAACAGGTAATTCCAGAGAAAAATTGATATTTAAGGAAAACCAGGAGATGTGGAAAGCCTTCTTGAATATCCGAGACCAATTTATTTTTACATCCGGAGATTTTTTGGAGGAGGGTAAGTATTATATAAAAGTGACAGCGCGACTGGAAACAGAGTTGGAGATCAGCGGTCGCAAACTGGACCTGATGCTTTTCTGGAACAATAACCCTCCTGTAGCAATGACCGGTTTATTTGATAAAACGATTTTTATGTTTTAAAGCCATGAAAAAGATAATACCATCCTTTCAAATCCAGATTTTATTCCTATTTATTGTGTTGCTGCTTTTTTCGGTGTTTTTCACCCGAACCTACTATTCTGACAGTGTAAAAAATTACCTCAATTCTGAAAGTGATATTGAATTGGAGTCTGGCATAATTAAGGCGTTTGAAGATTATCAGAAATCCCTGCCTGATTCACTACAGGATAAATTTGCAGGAGATATGGAATATTTCCTGAAAATTGTAAAGGACCAGCAATTGAAAAAAGATTTTTTCCTGGTCGAATTTGAAACTTATTCCGGTTTTATTGCCGGATTTGCCGTAATCTTTGGGCTGATGGTTTTTATTCTTTCTTTTTCATTAATCTCCAAGCCCCTCAAAAAATTGGAAAAAGCCAATATCGAATTGGGGAAAGGGAATTTTTCAATTCGAGTAAAAGAGAGCCGGTTCTCGCCTTTAAATGAATTATTGGTGTCCTTTAATCAGATGGCTACGGAAATTGAGGAAAATCGCCGGTTGCTGCTGGAAGCTGAAAAGAAGATGATCTGGCGTGAAATTGCAAGGGCCATGGCCCATGAAATTAAAAATCCTTTGACCCCGATCAAACTTTCACTGGAAAGGATGGAATTAAAATATTATCAAAATCCTGAAAGTTTTCATGACATCTTCCAAAGCGCCACTAAAATAATAAATGAGGAAGTCGATAACCTTGAAAAACTGGTCAACCGATTTCGGGGTTTTGCTGCGATACCTGAACCGGAAAAAGTCGGATATGATTTGGTAGAACAACTGACAAAGTGTATCAAACCATACCGAGATAAAATCAACATTGCTTTTCATTCAAATCTTCCATATCAGAAAATTTTAGCCGATGAGCAACAAATCCGGCAGGTATTCAGCAATCTGATCCTCAATGCAATTCAGGCAATGACTGAAAAAGGTAACATTGAAATTAATTTAACGGGTAAAGAGGCTTTTGCCGTAATCACGATTTCTGATGACGGTACAGGAATAGAAAAAGAAAACCTGGATAAAATATTTGAACCCTATTTCACCACCAAAAGAAAAGGTACAGGACTTGGATTGGCCCTGGTCAGGCAAATTGTGGAAAACCATCAGGGCGGTATATCGGTTGAAAGTGAGGTGGGTAAGGGCACCCTTTTTCAGATTAAGTTGCCTTTGAGTTAATTAACTTCAATTTCTGGCATTTGGGACAATAGTGGGTCCCACGCTGGGCGACTACACTTTTTTGGATCATTGTTCGGCATTCCGGGCAGGGAGAACCGGTCCTGGCAAAAACTTTCAGGGAATGTTGATTGGTGCCACTTTGATGGTCCGATGATGTATAATTCCCCTGGCCATCTCCGAGAGATGTACCTCGGTTTGCGATACCCTGCGTTAATACACATTTAATTGCTTCAAACAAGGCTTTTCGTTTGATTTTTGAAAGGCTGTGAGCCGGTTGTTCCGGATGGATTTTGGCCATCCAGAGGGCTTCGTCAGTATATATATTTCCAAGACCGGCCACAAAAGTCTGGTCCAGAAGAAGGGCTTTAATTGTTCTTTGGGTCTTTGTTATTTTTTGTGAAAAATTTGAAAAGTTATAGTCTTCACCCAAGGGTTCTGGCCCTAATTTTCCCAAGACGATTTCAGGCGATTGGGTGACGAAAAACCGGCCGAATTTTCGCGTATCGTTGTAAAATATGCATTGGTTGTCATTGAGATATATCATGACATGGTCATGTTTGGTGATTGGTGCAGATTGAATTTTGAGTAATACTTTACCTGTCATTCTCAGATGAAGGAACAGAAAATACTTATTGGATAATTCAAAGATGATATATTTGGCACGGCGTGAAAGGCTTATAATTTTGGCTCCTGTTAATATTTTTTTGAATTCGCCAGCAGAGATGTTGCCAAGGCATTTTTCAAACTGAACCACCACTTTGTTTATTTTTTTTCCTGATATCCGATCTCTCAGACTGAGGACAATGGTTTCAACTTCGGGCAATTCCGGCATTTTCTCTCCTTTTTTCAATTGATTTGAATATTAAACCTGAAAAAAAAATTTGCAAGGAAATTTTTAAGAAAATAAAAAAGCCCGATAGAATCGGGCTTTAGAAATTTAATCTTGAAGTCTAATTATTTAATCAGAATCATCTT
>JAFGTP010000038.1 GCA_016934035.1 Fidelibacterota bacterium | reverse complement strand
TATTACCTAAATTAAATTTCCAAGTAATCTATTGAATACCAATGTATAATATCAATTTTACCAGCTATTTTTAGCTATTAGCCCCCATTTTTAATATTTTGAACTCTAATAATAGGAATTCCATTTTCAATATGTGCACCTGGTTGGACAATTCCATATGAAATTGATTCATCCTCCAATAGTTCTGAAAATTCAATTTCTTTCCACTCACTCATGATTCACCCCCATTCAGTCGCTGCATCAGGTTCCAGTTATCCATAGTCATCTTTGAGAAGGCGAACCATTTTTTACCCAGGTCTTTCAATGAGGCACCAAAATGATAGAGTTCCTCATCATCAATAATGATAAAGCGGTCATGGGCATCGGCAAATCTGATGACAGATATTTCAGAGTATTGCTGGTTGTGTTTTGCCAGGTCCAGTTTCAATTGTTTGCTGATACTTTTGGTGTAGATAGTAGCAGATACATTATCATTTCTTTTTGAGAGTATGGTCAGCACTGTATCATCAATAAAATTATCAATCAGAACAATAGATTTTTTCGCGCTCCTTACCAGGTCTGCAACAAAAGTATAGGCATCATAGATTTGACCATTGAAAAATATTCCCTGGCTGGGCTTGATGCTTTTCTCTTCCAGTGCTTTGAACAATTTGTCAAAGTTATCATCATACTTGATTTGTTTCAGTTCAATATTTTCCAGCCGTTGGAATATACCGGCATTACTGGCGATGAACTTCTTCATTTCCACAAAAGCATTCATAATATTGATGCTGGCTTTGATGGCTGTTTTGCTGCGTAATACCGCTGACAGCATTGAGACACCTTGTTCAGTGAAGGCATAGGGTAATTTTCGTCTTCCACCATGTTCAGAACTTGAGGTCGCAATTTGCGACTTCAAGTCTTCATCAATTTCCTTTGAGGTCGCAATTTGCGACCTTAAAGGATTGTTACTTGAAATCACAGATTGTAATTTCAAAGAATCATATTCTTCTTTTGTTAATTGAAACCTAAAATTTTCCGGAAACCTGTCAATATTACGCTTTACCTGTTCATTGAGTCTTTTGACTTCTACACCATATATTTCTGCCAGGTCACTATCAAGCATTACCTGGACACCACGAATAGTGAATATGAAGTTCTGAATTTGTTCTCGTGAAATCTGTACAGTGTTGTCACTCATGATTCACCATCAGTTGTTGCCAAAATATAGTAGGTATTTCTGCCTTTACCTTGTTTTTCAATGTAGTCCTTATCAACCATTTGTTTTAGAATTAATCTTGCTCTACTATCTTTGATATTAAACAATTTTTCAACATCTTTTGATTTGATTGAATTATTTTTTAAAAGGTATTTTAAAATTATTCTTTCCTGTTCACTTATTTCAGGATTGTTTTCAATGTTTTCCCAGTGGTTTTCCGCTGTTTTTCCGCCATTTTTCCGCCACTTTTCCGCCACTTTTCCGCCACTTTTCCGATCTTTTTCCGCCGTTTTTCCAGCGGTTAATCGTCCGTTTTCGTCCGTTTTCGTCCGTTTTTGTCCAGACTCCTGCTCCAACTCCAACTGTAACTCTGGCTGTTCAATAAAATTCTTTTTAATAAAAGAGACTCGGAAAGCAATTCCGGGTTCATTCCATTTCAATTCGATTTCAGGATATTGCTTTAGGTTTTCAGCAATTAGTTGTAGTCCGTTCCCCCATTGTTCAATGATACCAAGTTTCTTAAAGACCGGCGCCAAAGTAATATTGCGAATATCAGACTGTCCGGCATCCATTTCATTGAAGTCCACTGTTGGTAGCAATTTACCGGGACTGGTTATCTCAATTTTATCATCAAAAACAGCGATTTTGATATCTTTTCCGGTTAAGGCATAATCACGATGAATGACAGCATTCCGGATCACTTCGCGTATGGCAATTACCGGGTATTCCCAGCGGTCTTTCCGATAGACACCTTCATAATCAGACCCCTGTGATATATGCCGCAAAACAAACTGGTAGGCTTGTTCCGGTTGCAAACTGACGGGTACATCAATGGTTTTTTGGTCAATGAAATTGCCGGGACGAATGCCTTTGAACCGGGCGCATTCGATCTTTGCATAGGGGAATCGTTTATTGCGTAATTTATCATCTGACAACAAAACCAAGGCATTGGTAGGGAATTCTGTGCCTTGTTCTTTATAAAAGAGATTAAGTTTACTCAGAACAATTTTATCAACTTTATCTGATGTTTTTTCTTCGAATTGTTCCTTAAATGTATCCAGACTTAGATCATCAATTTCCTGATTTAAGACAGGAAGCGAATCAAACGAAACATTACTTCTCTGTCGCACCAATTCAGCAATTATATCACTATTGGCGATTCTGTTGGATGAACCCACCCGAATATATGTTCCATCCTTTTCACCTTTGGCTTTAAGATGGTATGGCGGATTGCTGCCTTTATAAATTTTAACCACAACTAGATGTTTGTCTTCGTATCTTCGGAATATTATTTCGGGTAATATCACCGGCGAACAATTGTCATGGATAGAATTACTGATAATTTCTTCAATTTTTATTAAATCATCTTCATTTACACCGACAACTTCTCGTGGATTATCTTTTATTCCGATAAATATTTCACCACCGGCATCATTTGCAAAAGCAACAGCAGTTTTATTTATATCCGAACTTGAAGGTAATTCTTCCTTAAATTCTATTTTCCGACCTTCAGGTTGTTTTAATATCTCATCAATTTTCATCTTTCAATTCCACTTTCGCCAGGTTTTCCAGAATCTTCTGGTTCAGTTCCGCTTCCTCTTGGAGTTGGGCTTCGAATTCCGCTTTCAGTGTTGTGAACCGTTCATTGAAGTCAAAATCATCCTCGTCATCAGGCAAGCCTACATAGCGTCCCGGTGTCAGTACATAGTCCAGTTCCCGCACTCGTTCGATGGATGCGGAGTTACAGAATCCGGCTTCATCAGCATAATTATCATCAGCAGTGCGCCATTTATGATAAGTTTCTGCAATGGTTTTTATATCGTCATCGGATAGTTCTCTCGTTCTGCGATTAATGAGATGTCCCATATTACGGGCATCGATGAAAAGGATTTCTTCCCGGCGGTTCTTTTTACACCGATTCAGGAACCACAAAGATGCCGGTATCTGGGTATTGAGAAATAGTTTGGTTGGCAGGTTCACAACACAATCCACCAGCCGTGCTTCGATGAGGGATTTGCGGATATCACCTTCACCGGATGTTTTGGTAGTCAATGAGCCTTTGGCTAATACAAAGCCGGCAATTCCCGTTGGGCTGAGATGGTAGAGAAAGTGTTGTATCCAGGCGTAATTGGCATTACGCGGTGGAGGCGTACCGAATTTCCAGCGGCCATCATTGGACAGCAATTCACCACTCCAATCACTATCATTGAAGGGTGGATTAGCGATGACATAATCGGCTTTCAGGTCTTTGTGGGCATCCTTCAGGAAAGAGCCTTCGTTGTTCCACTTCAACTGTGAACTGTCAATGCCACGGATGGCAAGATTCATTTTTGCCAGCCGCCAGGTGGTTTGGTTGCTTTCCTGACCGTAAATGGAAATGTCATTGATCTTTCCCTGGTGTCCCAATACAAATTTCTCCGATTGTACGAACATACCACCGGAGCCACAACAAGGATCAAGGACTCTGCCATTATAGGGTTCCAGCATTTCCACCAGCAATTCCACAACGCTTCGAGGTGTGTAGAACTGTCCGCCCTTTTTACCTTCAGCAAGAGCGAATTCCCCGAGGAAATATTCAAATACATGACCCAGCAGATCAGCACTGCGGGCTTTGGCTTCTCCCAGGGCAACATTACTAATGAGGTCGATCAGACTACCGAGGCTTGCCGGATCAAGGTTACCACGGGCATAGACCTTGGGTAATACGTCCTTTAGTTCCGGGTTTTCACGTTCAATAGCATCCATCGCTTCATCAACGGTTTTACCGATGGTTGTTTGCTTGGCGTGGCTTTTCAGGAAATTCCAGCGGGCACTGGGTGGCACGAAGAAGACATTTTCCGCTTTGTATTCGTCTTTGTCTTCCGGGTCAGCACCATCATAGACGCCTTCACCAGCCAGAAGTTTATTGTGTAATTCTTCAAAAGCGTCAGATATATATTTCAGAAATATTAATCCCAATACAACGTGCTTATACTCAGCAGCATCGATGTTTTTGCGGAGTTTGTCAGCGGTTTTCCAGAGTTGCTTTTCAATCGGTTCGTTTTGTGTTATATTTTTTGCCATTGCAATCCTTTTTGCATAATAAATTCAACTACTTAATTCCTAGTAGTTGATCATTCCAAAAATCTTTAAGTCCTTGAATATCATGTGCGAATATCTTTTTGACTTTAAGAAAATTTACAATTACAAGCAACAGGAATTTTTATGTTATTTTTTGTGATATTTTGAATTATTATTTTCATTTCATAAATTTCAATACTTTCTGGCAGATTTAATTACAAAATGATACAGTTTTTTGCTGTAGATGATATATGACTCCGGCGGACATTTTCAGCCGTTCACTTATACCCCTCCGCCGGAGTTTTTTGAAAATAGATTATTCGGGGGTAATATGAGTTTTAAACCAGACTATGGATTTTACTGCTTACAAAACGGTATAAAACCGGATATGGATTTACACTTTTATAATTTTTGCATTTTTGATATTTCAATAATTGGAAAAGATCAATTTTCGACAACAGTAGATATTTCAATCAATGGAAAATATTTTGCTCTGACATTAGATTTTAGCCATGAACGACTTAACAAAATACTATCTAAAGCCATTCCTCAAATTAGAAATCATATTGAAAATGAAATTAATCGCGATCCTAATACAAATAGAGTTATAGAATTTAAACAAGAAATTGAATGTATTGTTACTGCCCGTTTAGGTGAAGTGCAACAGGGTTTGTATGAAGAATTTTTACCATTAATTGCAACAGAAATAACATGAGATAACTTTTAATATTACTAATTTTTAAGAGGATCTATGACAGTTCCAGAATGGTATATATCAAGTAAATTTGCAGAAGAACTGGCAAATAAAATTTGCATAAAAGTTATCCGATCAATCCAGAAAATTGAAACCTATTCTTATGAATCACTTGAGAATATCTGGGATGATATTTGTGTTCAGGTTCAATTTGAAGAATTCTATTCATGGAATTTATATGATGATTTTGTTTTCGATATGATAAGTCCATGTGTTGAGGAACTAAAAAAATATGAAAAACAATGTTTATGGTTAGAAACCGATGGCGGAATTGAATGGTGTGATAATGATGAGGAAAAGATATATGGAGAAATTCCTCATTTTATCAGTGAAATAATTCAATATATCAAAAGTGATTGGCAGCGATTATTTGATTTTATTCCAAGAATAAAAAATGAGGATAAGTTTGGCAGTTTAATAGATAGACTTGAAGAAGGTGTGATATATTTGCAACCTTATGAAAGTTCAGAATTTGTTGAAGACTTTAAAAAACTATTTTATGGAGTGCCGTTTATAATAGATTTTGATTGGGGAAGTTGGGACAAAGGGCGCAAAATGGTAGATAAGGATTTTAATTTTGATAGCATTGATGTGTTTACAAAACTGAAATTAATTTCCGCCCTTTTAAGAAATGATCGTTTTTGTTCCGGTATGTTAATACAGGCATTTGAAGACGGTATAATTTTAAAAATTTTAGTTTCATTGGAACGAGATATAAAATTATAAAAATTTAGAGTTTGAGTATAAATTATCGATTATAAATGCAACGAAGGATATTGAATGTGAATGAAAAGTACTCAAATATATTCTGGCATCAAGGTGTAAAAATTTTTGAAGAAAATCTTCTAAACAGCAACGCTGGAAAAATGAAAATTCATCATCTTGAAAATGATATTACCAAAGCACTTTTCAATTTATTTCAGCATTGTTCTGATGCAGTGTTAAAAACCTTTTTAAAAATACTTCAAATCAATGATAACCCTGCTACATTCAATTATGAATTTCAGGTTTCAAATTCAAATGACTTTAGGAATGTGGAAAACAGAATTATGTTATCCATAATTTCTGATTCAACACAGCGAAAATTTAATCCCGATTATGATGTAAATATGAGTCGGCCGGATGGATGTATTTATAATAAAAACCATGTTGTACTAATTGAGGTGAAAACACAAAGCCCGTTAATTGAAGAACAGATTGAAAGCCATATAAAACACTACCTGGGAACAGCAACGCAAAAACGGACAATTATTTGGGAAGATTTAAACGAAAATTTTAAAGTCTTATTGAATAAACCTTCTATAAATAAATTAGACGAGTTTTTAATTAAAAATTTTTGTGATCTACTAGAATTAGTAGGAATTGCCAAGTTTTCAGGATTTACACATAATGATTTTCTAATGCTTGATTCATTGGGGCAAGTATCAGATACGGACTATCTGGATTTTAAACGCTATTTTAATCGTAAAACGATAAAATTTATGGATTCCTTATATTCTTTGATTAACGATAAATTCTCTCAAAAAATGGATTCAAAATTAGCCAAGATCAACATAAAATATCCTGATACCTGGAGTGCTTTTTATTTTTATAATAATGAATCAAAGAAACATGTAAACACTTATCCAAATATTAATTTTAACTATAGAGTTAATGGAATTGAATTATCAATAAATTCTGAAGTAAAATCATCAGTCAATTTGATGATTAAGAAAATTAAAAATTCTCCAAAAAAATTTAATGAAGTCTGCCAAAGCATTGATGGCTTCAAATTTTCATTATATTATAAAATTCAATATTTACCAATGGACAATTTTGTTTGGAGTTTAATACCTGGTTATCCAAAAGAAATAAAAGAAGTTCAGGCAGATGGTGTATTGGATAGTATTAATTTTATTAAGGAAAAATATCAGGATTTTAGAAATACAGTAATTTTTGAAATGGAATCCGGGCTTAAAAAACATAATTCAGGAAGATTATTTACTGAAAAAGAGATTGAATTCTCGAAAACCCATAATTTAAAGCCCAATTTTGCTATAAGAATCGAAAAAAGATTTGATGTGGATACAATTACTAGTTTAAACGAAGAAATAAACTATTTCTTTGCTCATGAAATAATGAAAACAAAAGACCTGATCGAATTAATAATTTCATAAGTTATACTAATCAGATAATAAATTTTTATCCCAAAAACTGTAAAAAATAGAGCCATTTTGGATACCGGTAGGATACCGAAATTTAATTCTCGGGTGAACTTAGGCAATCTCATAATCCGTCGGTTCGGGGTTCAAATCCCCGGGGGCCCACAAATCTAACAATTTATTATTATGCAACATGTAACATCCAGGACGGCCGGCTAATTCCTGCTCCATTTCAGATTCTGTAAATTCAGTCCTGTATTCATTTTTTTTCCAGAGGCAATAATTTTCGATATTGTGCAGAAAGGATAATAATAAAAAGCCCCGATAATTTTCGGGGCTTTTTAAGGTTCATTTTAGAAGGGCTATTTCATAAACATCATTTTGCGGGAGGTCATAAAATCAGACGTTTCCAATCTAACGATATAAATGCCGGAAGGATTATTTCCTGCATTCCAGGATACAAAGTAGGTACCGGCAATTTGATGCTTGTTCACTAATTCCTGAATCACTTTACCATTTAAGTCAAAAACAGTGAGTTTGACATTCACAGAATTTTTCAATGTATACTGAATGGTTGTGGTAGGATTAAAAGGGTTCGGATAGTTTTGTGATAATGAATAGGACTCCGGAATCACGGTTTCAAATTCATCCTCAATTGCAACCCGTCCGATGTTATAGATATTGGCAATTTGTCCGTCATTTAGCATCACATTGTAAATCTGAATATCATCAAGATATCCGCCGAATTGCTGCGTCTGGTCCCAGCCATCGCCCACAGCGTCCTGATCGCCGCCCAGCCACAAGGCATTTTCCGGTATCGTGAGTGTACTGGAAGGAATTGATGTATCTTCATCAATGAAAACACCATCAACATGGCATTTAATCGTTGTTCCGGACCTTGAATAGATAATTTGGTGCCAGGCGCCGTCGGCAACCTGCTGATTGTAACTATAGGAATTATCTTCAACATAGCTGGCAGGTCGGCCACCTTCAATACCGAATAAAAGTTCGTTGTAACCCGATGGATCGACAGCAGTAAAGAAATATTTGTCACCAGAGGATTGAGTCGTGTTGATCCAGAAAATCATGGTAAAATCATTCAGCCCGTTGACAACATCATGGGGCAATTTGATCCGGTCGTCAACTCCGTCAAAATAATAAGCGGAATTGAAATTATTATACCGGTCATAGGAGGAAGCTGGGCCAAAGACTTCGCCGTGGTAGCCATTGCCGCTTGCGTCATTGGCATTGCCTGAGAAAGGATAGTGGGCGATGAGTCCGGCGATTGCATTTTGTACAATAATGTAATTGGTTTTGGTTTCAGTTTTCGAATTAATACCGTCAGAAATGGTCAGGGTTACGGTGTAGGAGCCTTCGTTTGTATAAATGTGGGTCGGATGTTGCTCGGAACTTGAAGAACCGTCGCCAAAGGTCCAGTACCATGAATTGACAGGATTGGCTGCTTTTGCCAAAACAGAAGAAATTTCAATTTTTTCTTCTGCAACAGAATTGGGCGTTGAGACCTCGACATCCTCTTTCAGTTGGTTCACAATGGTAATGGTCTGGGTCGCACCCTCCACATCACAGACATGCCACCATCTTTCGCTTCCGCCACTGGGTACATTTAATGTCCTTATCAGACCATTTTCTCCGTAGATTTGGACCACGGAGTTGGATTGTGACAATTCCTGGTTACCGGTGTATTTATAAATCCAGTAGGAATATTTCCCGGGGAAAAAATCATGAATTGTCGTGGTCTCCGGGCCATATCCGTCCGTGTCATCGTGGTCCAGGGTAGCGAAGGGGGCCTCGCTTTCATTGCCCTTATTGCTCCAGTAGATGTGACGGGTAAAACCTTCAATTTCGGGTGTATAAAGATGTGAATCCACATCACGAGGATCATCATCCCAGTTTAGTACAAAACGCATTTTTCCCGATGTCAGAACAGGAGAGAGTGAGATATCCAGGGTCACAGTTGAACCTGCCGTAATAATGACCTGGCTGTTGCTGTATCCGGCAAATCCTTCGGCGCCTGCGGTGACAGTCTGAGCATCACTGGCTGAATTATCATAAAAATTGACGGTCAAGGGCGCGTTTCCGGTTGTTGGCAGACCATAAAAGTTGGCCGTCAGCTCTCCAGGAGGTACATTTTGGATTTCGTAATTACCATTGCTGTCAGTGATATCACTGAGCCCGGCCACCTGGACCACAGCACCCTCAATCGGTTCTCCGTTAAGGGCATTGGTCACCTGTCCTTTTAATGTCGATAAATCATCACTGGTACCCAGCGTAAAGTTGACGGTTTCGGTTTCATCAGCTTGCAGATCAACATTGGTTCCTTCGGTCGCATAGCCTGATTTACTGACTTCGACATAATTTATTCCGGCCGGCACACTACTTAAGGTGTAATCGCCATTTGAATTGGTGGTCGTTGTCACAATCCCGGAGGCAGAAACAGTAGCCCCGGAAATGGCAGTTCCGGTTGCTTCATCGGTCACTTTTCCAGTAATGGTCCCGGTATAGGTGTAAGTCCGCGGATTGATCAGTAATTTTACAAAATCAATGGCAAACCCGTCACCGGCGCCTGTGATCGGATCATCAAACAGTATTTCAAATTCACCATCGTTAAAAAGACTTAAATATTGACTGGGAATACTCACGCTGATCATTTTGCCAATGGGCCCCGTCTGAGAAAGTGAATTGATAATGGATTCCAGTACTGGAATTCTGATGTTATCAATGGTTACCTGGTAATTTGCATGAAAATTCGGGGCCTGGAAGTCATCCACAAAAATCTGCAAAGCGGCTGATGTGATGATCACTCCGTTCAGGTTGTAGGCAAGGGTAACCGGTTGAGGATAGTTGTCTGGTCTTGAAGTTGTATTGGTATAACCATCCTGTCCATGAGGGGGATTACCATTATAGCTTGAGACAACCATGATTCGATCGGTTCCTTCAGCATCAGTGGGGTCAACAGTCCAGGGGAAACTATGGATTGGCGTGTTGTTGCCGGAAAATGGGTCAAATCCGATAGGCCATCCGAAATTTAAATTATCAATATCTCCGGTCCTGACGACAATATCAGCTTCCGGTGTATCATATTGAGTACTCTGCTGGCTGGTCCAGTCATCACTGCTTCCGGGTGTCACGGTAAAAGTTATTCTCGAGGTGGTATAGCCGCTTGTTGAAGCAGTGACCACTGCACTGGATTCTTCTGTGATGGTGCCGGCAGTAACAGTGACTGTAGCATATCCGACAGTGCCGACCGTCACACTGGACGGAACATTCAAAACCCCGGTATTCGATGAGGATAAATTGACCACAATATTCGCAGCCGGTGTCGGCACCAGCGCGACTTTCAGTTGGGTTGTTGCTCCGGGTGTCAATGAAACGGAACCGGAGGAAAGGACAATGCGATTCGCGTCACCGGTATGAAATTCCACAACAGCGGCGTAATCGGGATAATTGGTCATGCAGTAAAACTCAAAATTTTGACCAATGAGGGAACTCAGGTTTCCCGTCCAGGAAGCCGGAGCCACTGCCCAATGCCAGTCCCCGGAGGCCCAGTCAGAAATTTTGAGATATCCGCCGCTAAATCCGCCGGTAGGTTCCCAACTCATTGTTCCGTCACCACTGGCACTCCATTCTTCTGTATTGGAGGTAAAATATGAGGAAAATGTACTGCCGAGCCTAACATTGTCAATAGCGCCGTAGTCGCCGCCATCATGCATCTCCGTGCGTATGCGAATCATACTGATTTGCTGCATCGCCGCATTGAATTCGGTATCAGTGACGCCAAAAGTAGCTGCGGTCATGGGTATAATAAATTTTTCCCAAGTGTCGGCATTCGCCGGCGGGCCATAGGATGCTGACAGAATTTCGGGTATATCAATATTTCCGGATTCTACTTCGCATTTAAAGTCATCTGCCCAGAGATACCATTTATCAACTGAAACGCATTGAAGGGCCAGGTAGACGGTGTTTCCTTTAAAGGCGCCGAGGTCATACTGGTAGAGGGTCCAGGTGGCCGGAGCACTGGGTATGGCCTGCAGGGTAAAAGTAAAGTCTGAGGCTTCTCTGCCGCTGTTGGAAATTTTGACATTAAAGGCTTCGGGATAACTGGCTGAATGGGATTTGGCCCAGAAGGAAAAAACCGCAGATCCGGTAGAAGGTAGTGCAATTTGCGGAGTAACAAAATAATCATCATTGCCGGATGAATTATATTCACAACCGGCGGCTTTTATGCCGGTGTGGGCCAAGGTATCCCCGGGTGGTTGTTCAACATAAAGGGCCCAGGTTTTTCCATCACCATCATTATCAATCGTACTCCAGCCACCGTTGGAATAATTTTCAAATCCTTCCTCCAAAATGATATCACCGGTGGTCTTACTCAGATACTGCGGTGAAAAGGAAAAAGGTTGTGGCAGAATATTAATTTTTTCCTTTTTTGTCTTTGCAAAAGTCAGAGATTGAGAGGCAAACAATAACAAAAAAATCACCAAAAAAGCTTTTAAAAACTTCCGCATATTCACTCCTTATTAAGATTTTTTTTGAAAAAAAAGTAATTATAAAAAATTATTTAATCGACGAAAATTATGGATTCAAACTGCTAATGTCAATCAAATGAAACATAAGAAGCCAAAAATTTTATTTTTGAAGGACAGTTTTTTTTAGATATGAGGTCAATAAGCATGAAAAATTTGGAAAATCTTTGTTTTGTTTATTTATGTTTATTATATTACTGTGAAATAAATAACGATGTGAATAAAATAACAAATGAAATAAATGGAAAAACAAACTGACAAAAAATCTAAAACAATCATCGCACTCTGCATGGGGAGTTCCTGCTTCGCTCGTAAAAATACAACGCTGGTAACTCTTATCAATGAATTTTTACTGGAAAATAATCTGGTGGATTCTGTGGAACTCATTGGAAATCTTTGCATGGACAAGTGTAAAGAAGGCCCTAATATCAAAATTGATAATCAAATATTTCATCAGATTGACGCTGTTAAACTGATTAAAATTTTATCTGAAAAACTGTTATAAATGAAATTACCTCACCCCATATATACAGAAAAAACCGAATGTCAGGATTGTTATAAATGTCTGAGACAATGTCCTGTTAAAGCCATTAAAATTATTGATGGCAATGCAGAAATAATCCCTGAACGTTGTATTTTATGTGGACATTGTGTTGAAACTTGTCCGGTGGAAGCAAAAAAAATCAGAGATGATCTGGCCCTCCTGGATCATATCCTTTCTTCATCCAATAAGACTTTTGCTTCCATCGCTCCTTCTTTTGTCAGTGAATTTTCCGAGGTTCATTATTCCGAATTAATTCGAGCTCTCAAAGAAATTGGCTTTGATGAAGTGTCTGAAACAGCCCTAGGTGCTCAGGAAGTTTCGGTCCATATTGGCAATAGGCTGGATGTGGTGGAAAAACAGATTATCAAAATATCTTCAGCCTGCCCGACCATTGTCCGATATATTTGTAAATACAAACCGCAATATATCTCTTTTTTATCGACACTTTATTCTCCCTTAATGGCCCATGCTAAATTGCTACGCCAGGATTTCGGTGAGGATATTAAAATTGTTTTTATCGGTCCCTGTGTTAGCAAAAAGCAGGAGGTGGCTGATAATCCGGATTTAGTGGATGCAGCCATAACTTTTAGTGAATTGAAAAAATATTTTGACCGAAAAAATGTCCGGTTAAAAAAAGGTGTTTGCCTTGAGGAATTCCGATTTGTACCGGAAATGGCCGAAGCAGGCAGCCTTTATCCGATTGATGGCGGAATGATTGCCGGTATCAAAGCCAACTGTTCTCTGAAGGACCCGCTGTATATGGCTTTGACAGGCATTGATCAAATTAAAAAGTCAATCAACGATCTGGAAAATTTTAAGACAGATAAATCCATATTTCTGGAATTATTGGCTTGCAGTGGCGGATGTATCAATGGTCCTGGAACCACCCGGCACATTTCGACCGTGGAAAAGCGTTTCCAGGTGGTTTCGAATCGAGACTATAAACCAGAAAATAGACCGGGAAAACCGAGAATCAATATTAGTACCTCTTATCAGAATCAACCCATTGTTGATGAATATTTCAGTGACATCGAAACAGCAGAGATTTTGCGCTCAGTGGGAAAGTATCATCAGTCTGATGAACTGAATTGTGGAGGATGCGGATATGATACCTGCCGTGATTTTGCGGCGGCAATGTTGGCCGGTAAAGCAGAAAAGACCATGTGTGTCTCCTATACCAAACAACTGGCCCAGAAAAAAGCCAATGCCTTGATGAAAACAATGCCTTCAGGCGTTGTCATTGTCAATGCTGATTTGAAAATTGTTGATTGTAATCGAAATTTTGCCACACTTTTCGGCGAAGAGACTGTAATGATTTATGAAGCGAACCCCGGCATGGAAGGGGCTGCACTGGAAAAAATTGTTTCCTATTACCCATTGTTTAAAAATATACTGGAAAGCGGCAATGAACTGATCGATAAGGAAATCGCTTACAATAATGCGGTCCACAATATTTCTCTGTTTAATATTGAAAAGCACCATGTCATTGGTTGTATCATCCAGGATATTACGGTACCGTCAATTCAAAAATCCGTGATTATTAAAAAGACACGGAATGTCATTGAGAAAAACCTTACAACCGTTCAAAAAATTGCCTATCTCCTTGGAGAAAATGCTTCAGAAACAGAAGTGATTCTCAGTTCGATTTTGAAATCCTTTGACCATGGGGCCAAGGATGAATAACCGTTACCTGGAAATTAATTATTATCAGGAGCCGAAATACCATCAACTGATAGCCGGTGATGCCTTTATTTTTCACAAAGTTACAGAAGAAAATCGTATTATTTCTGTATTATCGGATGGATTGGGAAGTGGCATAAAAGCCTCAGTGCTGGCCACGTTGACCTCTTCCATGGCTAAAAATCTGGCTGCCCAAAAGGTGGAAGTGACCCAAATTGCAGAAATCATCATGAAAACCCTGCCGGTGTGCAAGGTGCGCAGAATTTCTTATTCAACTTTTACAATTGTTGATATTGAAGAGAGCCATCATGTCAGTGTGATCGAGTATGGCAATCCGCGTTTTCTGTTTGTTCGCAGTAACAAAATCATTGACGATGGTTCCGTTATCACCCACAAAATACTGGGAGAATATAAAAATGATTATCTCAATTTGTATTCTTTCAAATTGTCGAAGAATGATCGGATTATTTATTTCAGTGATGGTGTGACACAGTCGGGCATGGGTACGCCGAACCATCCCTTTGGCTGGACCCGGGAAAAAGTGATTACTTTTGTTGAAAATCAAATTTTGGAAAATTCTTCTATCTCAGCTGCTGATTTATCCAAAAATATTGTCCTTCGATCCAAGACCAATGACCATTTCAAATGCAAAGACGACACAACCTGTGGTGTGATTTATAGCCGTTTGCCGCGCCGGACTCTGGTAGTAACAGGACCGCCTTTTGATAAGAGCAAAGATTCTGAAATGGCAAGGGCTGTGGCTTTGTTTGATGGCAAAAAAATCATTTGCGGCGGCACAACAGCGAAAATCATTTCCCGGGAACTGGATCTGGAAGTGAAAGTCAATATCAGCAACCTTGACCCCAATGTACCCCCCGATTCCGCCATGGCAGGTGTTGACCTGATTACTGAAGGAATTATCACCATGGTTCATGTCAGAAGCCTGTTGCAAGAGGGCAAAAGCAGCAATAAAAACAGTAATGCGGCCGTAAAAGTCGTCAATCATTTGCTAAACAGTGATATCATTGAATTTATTGTAGGGACCAAAATTAATGAAGTTCACCAGGACCCGAATATTCCTGGGGATCTGGCTATTCGCAAAACAATTATTCGTGATATAATCAAAATTTTAGAAGATCAATACTTAAAAAGGGTGAACGTCAGGTTCATCTGAAACAAAGGAGTCGTAAACTTATGCAAAAAACGCAAGAACTTAAGCCGGTTCGTCAATTTCAAAAGGTCTGTGACATTTTGGAAAAATATCATTATGACAAAACCAAACTGATTCCAATCCTTCAGGAAATTCAGGAAGAGTACCGTTATTTGCCCAAAAAAATTCTAAATTTTGCGGCCACTTCTCTGGAGATTCCGCCAGCAAAAATATTTGGAGTTGCTTCCTTTTACAGCCATTTTGCTTTTGAACCCAAAGGCAAATATGTGATCAAAATCTGTGACGGCACAGCCTGCCATGTCAAAGGCTCAATGAAACTGCACGAAGCCATCAAAAAACAATTAAAACTGGAAGAGGGCAAAAAAACAACTTCGGACATGCTGTTCACCCTGGAAACTGTATCCTGCCTGGGGGCCTGTGGACTGGCCCCTGCCATGGTGGTCAATGAAGATGTACATGGCAATCTAACTCCTGAAAAAGCTGTTGAAATTATTAAAACCATTCAAAAACAGGAGAACAATTAACATGAGCAATGCACGACAATTATTAGAAAAAATCCAAACAGATTACCGGGTAAAAGTAAAACAATACCAACAGCGCATTATCATCTGTGCCGGCACCGGTTGTATTGCTAACGGCTCACTGAAAATTTTTGATAAACTTCAATCGGTCCTCAAAGCCAATCATATTAATGTAGATGTCAAACTCCGGGTCAAGGATGCCGCCAGTCTGCCCACTGACCAGGAAAATATTCTGATTTCGCGAAGCGGTTGTCAGGGGTTTTGCCAGGTGGGGCCTCTGGTCGAAATTCAACCGTCCGGTTTTCTGTATGTTAAAGTGAAGCCTGAAGATGTGGAAGAAATTGTAGAAAAAACAATTCTGAAGGGTTTACCTGTTGAAAGATTGCTCTATGTTGATCCTGTCACAGGAAAGAAATCAAATACGCGTGCCGATAATCCTTTTTACTCACAGCAGACAAGGACTGTACTGAAAAAATGCGGCTCTATTGATGCCGAAAGCCTGGAAGAATATATTTCTATTGACGGATACAAAGCGGCCCGAAAAGCCTATACAAAAATGCAGTCTGAAGACATCGTCGCTGAAATTGTGAAATCCGGAATTCGTGGACGCGGAGGCGGTGGTTTTCCGACGGGTTTCAAATGGAAAATGGCATTAAAGGAAAAATTAGACAAAAAATATGTTATCTGCAATGGAGATGAAGGCGATCCCGGTGCCTTTATGGACAGAAGCCTGTTCGAAGGGACACCACACAGTGTTATTGAAGGGATGATGATCGCTGCCCGGGCTATTGATGCCGATGAAGGCTACATCTACATTCGCATGGAATATCCCCTGGCTGTGAAACGGATCAGAAAAGCTGTTACAGAGGCAGAAGAGATGGGAATTCTGGGAGAAAATGTCTTTGGTTCTCAAAACAATTTTAAAATAAATGTCATGGAAGGCGCCGGTGCCTTTGTGTGCGGGGAAGAAACAGCACTCATGGCTTCTGCCGAAGGAAATCGCGGAATGCCTATGCCCAAACCACCATTTCCGTCGGAAAGCGGATTATTCGGGAAACCCTCTGTAATCAACAATGTGGAAACCCTGGCCACAATTCCTGATATTATTCTGAAAGGTGCGGATGCCTTCAGAAGGGTCGGTACAGAAAATTCTCCGGGCACAAAGACCTTTGCCCTTACCGGCCATGTGGCCAATACCGGTTTGATTGAAGTACCTTTTGGGACTACCCTGCGCAAAATCATTTTTGAAATTGGCGGTGGTGTGGTGGATAAATACGGAAAAATTAACAATAACGCTTTCAAAGCAGTCCAGATCGGCGGACCTTCCGGCGGGTGCCTGACAGCAAAACACCTGGATGAACCCCTGGATTTTGACAATATCAAAAAAAATAAAGCCATGATCGGGTCCGGTGGATTGGTGGTTATGAATGATTCCACCTGTATGATCAAAATTGCCAAATATTTTATGGAATTTACCCAGGAAGAATCCTGCGGAAAATGTGTGCTCTGCCGCGAAGGGACCAAACAGATGCTTCACCTGTTGAATGATATCAGCGAAGGACGTGCAACCCAGGAGACCCTTGAAACCCTCAAGGATCTGGGTGAAGCCATTTGTAAGGGTTCGCTCTGTGGGTTGGGGAAAACGGCGCCCAATCCCGTACTTTCGACGATGGAACAATTTTCTGATGAGTATAAAGCCCATGTTTTTGATAAATTTTGTCCCACACGCGAATGTTCTGCATTGTCCCTGCCGGAAATTAATCCTGAATTGTGCAAAGGCTGCACATTGTGTGCGAGAAAGTGCCCTGTTGGTGCTATCAGTGGCAAGGTTAAAGAAGCCCATGTTATCGATCCTGACAAATGCATCAATTGTGGTACCTGTATCGAAGTCTGCAAGTTCAATGCAATTGCTTAAACAGGATATGTGATATTCGTGTAATTCATGGAAAAAAATTAGGAGACGAAAATGTCAAAACAATATATAACGCTTAACGGGAAAAAAACTGAAATAAAAGGAGATGAGAAAAACCTCCTGGAATTGATTCGCAATAATAATATTGAAATTCCAACCTTCTGCTACCATTCCCATCTTAGCACCTACGGGGCCTGTAGAATGTGTGTTGTGGATATCGAAGGACGCGGAATTCAAACCTCCTGCTCCATCAAACCCCAGGAGGGAATGGTGGTCAGAACCCATACAGAAGATGTCAGAAAAATAAGAAAAATTGCTTTGGAATTGCTGCTTGCCAACCATGACCAGAGTTGTCCTACCTGTGAAAGATCAGATTCCTGCAAACTTCGTAAATTGTCCGCCCAATTAAACATCCGGCAGGGTAGATTGCATCAAACCGATGTGAAAAAGCCACTGGATGACTCCAGCTATTCCCTGGTTCGTGATCCAAATAAATGCGTCCTTTGCGGTGATTGTGTTCGGTATTGCGCTGAAATCCAGGGTATCGGAGCGCTGGATTTTGCCTATCGCGGGACCAAAGCCGCTGTATTGCCGGCTTTTGGTAAACCTCTGAATGAGGTGGAATGTGTCAATTGTGGCCAGTGTGCTGCAGTTTGCCCCACCGGTGCAATTTCTGTGAAATCCAATGTTCAGCAGGTTTGGGCAGAGATTGATAACAAAGACAAAATGACGATTGTTCAGATTGCACCGGCAGTACGAGTAGCCATTGGTGAAATGTTCAATCTTCCACCTGGAAAAATTCGAACCGGAAAACTGGTGGCAGCTTTAAAAACCCTCGGTTTTGATAAAGTTTTCGATACTTCTTTTAGTGCCGATTTGACGGTTATTGAAGAAGCCAATGAATTTTTGAACAGAAAAATGAAAGGTGAAAAACTGCCCCTGTTTACCTCCTGCTGCCCGGCCTGGGTCAAATATGCCGAACAGTATCATTCGGATTTGCTGGACAACCTGTCTACCTGTAAATCCCCCCAACAGATGTTTGGCGCCATGGCAAAAAGTGAACTGGCCGCAAAACTGGGGATTGATCCGAAAAATATGTCCGTTATTTCTATCATGCCCTGCACGGCCAAAAAATATGAAGCCGGTCGACTGGAATTTGAAAAAGAGGGAATTAAAGAAGTTGACTGGGTAATGACGACCCAGGAAATCGGCAAAATGATCAAAGAAGCCGGAATTCAGTTTGATGATTTGGCTAATGCAGCTTTTGATTTACCCTACGGTTTTGCTACCGGTGGCGGTGTGATTTTTGGTAATTCCGGTGGAGTCAGTGAGGCGGTTTTGCGGTATGCCCATGAAAAACTGACCGGAAATAATCTGGAATATGTTGAATATGAAGAAGTACGTGGTAATGAAGGTATTCGTGAGGCAAAAATTGTAATTGGCGATATGGAATTGTCAATGGCGATTGTTCATGGTTTGAAAAATGCCGGAGAAATAGCGAAGGCAGTGAAAAATGGCGAAGTCAATTATGATATTATTGAAGTGATGGCCTGCCCGAATGGATGTGTCGGGGGAGCCGGACAGCCGGTGGTCGATAATCCGAAAGAGATTCTGAAAAGAAAAGAGGGAATCTATGCCACTGACAGGTTAATGTCGATGCATAAACCCCAGAACAATCCTTTTATTCGTGAATCCTATGAAAAATTTCTGGGAGAAATAAACGGTCATAAAGTTCATGAACTGTTGCATACCTCTTACTCCAGTAAAAAAAGGATTTTTGAAGAAGGAATCACTGTCTGGGGCAATGAACAGGAAGCCGAAGTAACAGTGAAAATCTGTGTCGGTACTGCCTGCTATTTGAAACATTCTCAGAAATTATTGCATGATCTGATCGGGCATTTTAACAACAGCAATCTGAAAAATAGAGTCGACATTGAAGCAACTTTCTGTATGGAATCCTGTGAAACCGGTCCCAATGTCCTTGTAAATAATGAAATAATCCGAAAAGCCACATCAGGAAAAGTGATTCAGGAAATTACGAAAAAACTTGCATAAGTAGCATACATGACAAACCTTCGGGGCTTTCAAAGTTCCGAAGGTTTATTCGAATCCATGGAACCCAGAAAAAACTCATTGACCCCTATAAAACAAAAGCCCTGATTTTACTCATCAGGGCTTTTTTATATTTTATGGGTTTTTCTTTATTATTGGATAACAACTTCTGAAAGCAACGGCAAACTTTCATTGCCACAGCGGTCAACATTGGTGATAGCGATTTTTGAAAGCTTTAAATGAGTCGTGTCTTTTTCGATATAGTGAGGAATGGAAGTTGGCAGGTTGAGTGAATTTTCTGTGAGGATCTGGTATTTCCAGTGATCACCGTATTGATAGTAAATGACTGAAAGGAAGATGTCTTTTGGCTCTTCATTGACCCAGTCAATTTTGACTGATAAACTATCAAAATTAAGGGCGATTGACCTGGGTGCATCGGGGGCTTTGTCATCGAGCCAGGGTGTTGTCGGGACCAGGGCCTGCTTTTCATAAACACTATTTTTAAGCGCACTGTTTAATCCCAGGGAATCGCTGCGAAGAAAAGCCTTCATGCTAAAATGGGTATGCCCCGGATTGTGATGGATTATACCGCGGGTAACCATGATTTGATTGATATTTTCATCGATTCCGGTTGAATCCTGCACTTTACTGGTAAAAAGGCCAGGCCAGAGATTCCGATCTTTGATATTTTGCCTGTCCCACCATCCCAGCAAAACAGGGTAACTTTGTGGAATCTGATTGATCGGCCAGTAAAGTTGTGGCGTAAAATAGTCCAGCCAACCTTTTTGCAGCCATAATCGGGCATCCGCATAGAGTTTTTCATATTGGTCAAAGCCTTTGATGGAATGCGGATGATTCGGACGCCAGATTCCAAAGGGGGAGATGCCAAATTTCACCCATCTTTTTTCAGCTTTAATATTAATGTAAAGGTCCCTGACAAAGTCATTGACCGCTTTTCTGCGCCAATCATCGCGACTGAGTTTTCCTTTGGATTTTTTGTACTCTTTCCAGCTATCGTCATCGGGAAAATCCTCGTCTCCGTTATAGGAGGGATAGGGGTAAAAATAATCATCGATATGAACCCCGTCTATATCATATCTTTTGACGACATCCAAAATCACATTCATGGAATGTTGCTGGGTTTCTTTCATGGCCGGATCGAGCCAAACAAAACCACTGCTGAGTTTTTTTGCCAGTTCAGGTCTTTTTACAATAATGGAGTGGTCTGTGATTTGGCCACCTGCCGGATGATGGGCGCGGTAGGGATTAAACCAGGCGTGAAGTTCCATCCCTCGCTTGTGAGCTTCATCAATCCAAAAATTAAGCGGATCATAAAAAGGATCCGGCGACTTGCCCTGCTCACCGGTCAGGTAATAAGACCAGGGTTCAAGGTCGCTTACATAAAAGGCATCACAATGAGGCCGAACCTGGAAAATTATCGCATTTAAATTCAGGCTTTTTGCGGTATCAAGAATTGATAGCGCTTCTGTTTTTTGCTGTTCAACGGTTAGTCCCGGTTTACTGGGCCAATCGATATTGGCCACTGTCGCCACCCAGACAGCCCTGAATTCATTTTCTGCTTTTGGAATTTCAGGGATTTTTTCTTCGGATTTTATGAAAGGCAGAAATGCGGCGCAACTATAAATGATCAAGAGAAGGACCAAAATTGAAAAACGATAAAGAAATTTTTTCATAACAACCTCGGAATAAGAAAAATTGGTAATTGAAAATATCAGATAAATATAATTAAATATTTTTTGCAAATTAACCATATTTTACAGATTTTTTTTAGTTAAGTGCTCCAGCAAATTTTTGATAATATCAGGAAAATAAATTAATATTAAGACATTGTAAAAGAAAATAAATCCGGATGGGTGATTCATGATCGAAAAAAGACAAAAAATAAAAATTCAGGAACTGCAAAATGAAATCTATCAGAAGGACAGAAAAATTAAAGACCTCGAAGATGAACTAAAATATTACATGAAATACCAGTTTATTTCCAATGCAGCCGAAGATATTATGACGCTGATCAACCATAAATTCGAGTATGTTGCCGTTAATAATGCTTATTGCCGCGAACACAATAAACTAAAATCGGAAATAATCGGCAAAAAAGTATCCGATCTCTGGGACAAGGACATTTACAACAACAAACTGAAGGATATTTTGAAAAGAAGTTTTAATGGTGAAATCATCCATTACCAGGACTGGTTTAAATTTGAAAATAACAAAGAGGGCTACTACGATGTTGTTTATTATCCCTATTATGATGATAACGAAGAAATCACCCATGTCGCTGTTGTTACCCGGGATATCACCAAACTGAAAACCACAGAATTGGAATTAAAAAAAAGTGAATCCAAATATCGGAACCTGATTGAAGGTAGTTTTGATATGATCCTGCGCATGGATAAAAATTTTATTCTGACCTTTGTTTCCAGCGCGTCCTCCAGACTTTTTAATATTTCCTCTGATGATTTAGTAGGGAAAGATTTCACAGATATTTTTGTTGAAGAAGATAAAAACAAAGTACTTGAGACTCTGGAACTGCTCCAAAGAGGCAACAATGTCGAAGCCATCCAATTAAGACTCAGGATATCACCCAGAGATTTCCGGTTCATTGAATTGAATGCTTCGCCGATTTTTGAAGGTGAAATTGTGATGGGACATCAGGGGGTTGTCCGGGATTTGACCCAACGAATGAAACTTGAAGAGAAACAGAGACATCTGGAAGCGGAATTAATCAAGGAACATCGTTTGGCCGCCATTGGCATGTTGACCTCCGGACTGGCCCATAATATTCGCAGTCCCCTCACTGCTATAATGGGGGCCGTACAATTGTTCAAAATGGGTAGTAATGATCTGGATAATATGGAAATTATTCAAAGTTCCGCTAGAAAAATTCAGAAGATTACCGATTCAATGATGGTAAAACTACGTAAAGAATCCGATGAAGAAAAACAGGAAATCAGTATCAATGAATTGTTTATGAACGAATTGGAAATGTTGCAGGCCAATCTGGATTTTAAATATAATGTGACCACTGAGACTTATTTTGCAGAGAAAATTCCGATGATCTTTGGCGTTTATAATCACTTTTCCCAGGCTTTCGGCAACATAATTCAAAATGCTATTGATGCCATGTATTCCAGTGAAGAGAAGAAACTCACTATTCGAACATCCTATGTAAAAGACATGATTACCATTGAAATTTCGGACACAGGTTATGGCATAAAAGAGGAAAACCTCGAAAAATTATTTGATCCTTTTTTTACCACAAAACCGAAAACCAATGATGATAAAAGCAAGGCGCCTACCGGCACAGGGCTTGGCCTTTATAGCTGCTACAATTTGCTAAAACCCTATTCAGCAAAAATTGATGTCAGAAGTGAATTGGGAGCAGGTACGACTTTTATCATCTCCATTCCTGTTGAAATCAATCAATAGGATTATTGATCCAATGGAAATTCCTCCAAAAAAACTGGATTTTTTGCCATCCATCTGATCTTTTTTTTAGCAGGTTATCAATTTTATCTGAATATAAAAGGGATAGGCTTTACTGTTCGAAAAATCTGTCAGAAAAAAAAATTCCTGAATCAATGTTGTTGAATTGAATTCAAAATTTTCTGGGTATATATCATCTGGATACTTAGAAATAATTTGAGATTATCGGCATAAATTCAATAAAATTTAGTAAAAATCTATAAAATTCAAAAAAATTGGCAAGACCTTTGCCTGTAAAATTTATAAAAATTTGATAAAATTCAATAAAAAACGATAAAAAATGGAAGATGCAATCATGAAAATTGGAAATCAAAAGAAGAATATTATTTACACAATAGTAGCCTTTTTATTCATGTTGAGTGTCGGTTGTGACCAGGCTATTCTAAATGAGGACCCGCTGCTGGAATTGGATTTTGATGCCGATACTGTTTTACCCGGATCCGTCAATATTTTACGAGCGATCGTTTCGGACCCAGACACTGACAGGGTTGAGGTATCCTGGACTGCCACCAGTGGAAATTTAAACCGGAAGACAGGATTGGAAGTCAAATGGACCGCTCCCGATGTCTACACTGATGTTTTTATCACCTGTACTGCTACCGATGAAAACAAAGGTGAAACCACGGTTGAAAAAATTGTCTATGTACGAAATATTAAACCCCTTATTAAAAGTTTTTCCGCCAGTGAGTCCATTGTATTAATTGGCAACAGCGTCTTACTGACCTGTTCGGCAAAGGATGAAGAACAATCCGAACTGACCTATAATTTTTTCTCCCAAAATGGAAAGGGAGAATTCATCGAAGAGGATGGCCTGCAAAATACCAAAACCTGGTATGCTCCGGAAGATCAGGATGAAGCTGGAACGTACCAGCTGATTGTACGGGTCACCGATAGTGAAGGTGAAAGTGATATGGATACCCTGAGTCTTCTTGTATATTCTGATTATTCCTCCATCTGGGTGGTCGACAGTGAGAAAAGAAGCCTTCAAAAATTTGGCAAAAACGGTGATAAAATTTTAACGGCGGAACAGCAGTTGCTGAAACCGGTTTCCATTACCAATAATACCGATGAATTTTATGGATGCTGGGTAGCCGATTATGAGGCCCAGAATATTTATCAGATAAGTGCCAAAGGAAAGACACTATCAACTATTGAAGGCATTGGGCGTATCATCGATATTGAAGTCCATCGGGAGTCCAACAAAATGGTATGCCTGAATGTTGACAGCAATCATGTATCTATTGTTAATACTTTCAACAATCAGATCGTTGCCACTGTGAGCGGATTTACAGAACCCAAATCACTGACAATCAACCAAATCAATGGCGATGTCTGGGTCTGTGAACCGAACTATAATAAAGTCATCAAATTTAATATCAATAATCCGCCCGATTCTATCGTTTCCGGCGATAGATGTGAAATTATCACTCATAATTTGAACAGTCCCATTGAGGTGAAAATTGGATATAAAACACCGACAACAATTTATATTGTGGATAAAAATGATCATGAAATTGAAAGAATTGACTTTAATACCGGGAATCGAATGACGTCTGTCACGGGCTTTTTTCTGCCGCGTAGGATCGATGTCAGTTCACAGCAAACCATATGGGTAATTGACCATAATGGCCTCTATTATTTTCATGAAGACAACCCGGAAAACATTCAACCGTCCTTTACCATTGCGCCGACGGAATTTTTTGATCCTCATGTTATCGAGATAGATGATGACGGTAATGTCTGGATAGGTGATAATGGCAGCAAAAAACTGATCCGCATCAATCCTGTCGGGCAGGAAATCAATATTTCCGGCTTTCAGTTCATTGCAGATTTAATTGTAAATAAATGAAAAAAATTCACAATAAGGAATAAATTTCCATTTAAAACAATAAAAAATGATAAAATTTAATAAAATATATAAAAAATCAAGAAAAAACATAATACTATATGGCGTTGAAATAGAGCCAATTAGAAAAAAAGGAAACCGGGAGCCTAAAATTCTGGCACTTCCATTGACAATTGATAAAACAGAAAAAACAGTATGAGTTATTTATGATAGCAGAAATAAAAAAATCAGAAAATAATATTAGCAACATGTTCTTCGTGAAGGCTGGAAAAACAGACAAAAACCAGAAACTGGATTTTTTCAGTAATTTATTTGGTTTGATGAAACAAGTCGATGGTCAGGATCAACAGTTAAGATTAAATAACAGCCTGGAAAATCAAATGTTTGGAATGAACCCGGTTTTCCCTGAAGAGCAGACTGCTACACCTAAAGAGGAAAGCAATCCCCAACAATTGAAATTGTTTAATTTTCATGAATTAGTTGGCAAAAAACAGGAAATTGCTCTTCAGTCTGTCCCATTGATGGCCGATTTTGGTATTCAGCAAATTTCAGAGTTACCCGTATCCGGCAGTGATAAAACCGATACTGGTGAACAATTTTTGATTCAAGATATATCCGCCATTAATGGTCATTTTATCAAAATCAATGGTGAAACAACGTTTACAGAAAGTCAATCTTTGCTCATTCCAAAGAATGGCGAAACAGTGATTCCTGAAAATAACCTTGCAATCCCGAACCTTGATAATCAATCTGTGCAGCAGGTGCCGGTGGAATTTTTAAGAAATGCCACAGGTTTGGATATTCAGACATTAAAAAATATGGGGTTTGAACTGACAGAACAGGAGACCCTGGTTAAATTGACTCCTGAACAACTGGCAGTGCTGAAACATTTACAAAATGAACAGTTATCCAAAGATCCGGTAATTTCCGGTAATGTTACTGTAAATAATAAAAATATATCCAAAAATGTTGTTATTGAAAGTCCAGATTTACCGGTTGAAATAAAAAATGCCAGTTTTCCAAAAACCCTTGAAATTCCTATGGAATATAAACACAGAAACGAAATTAAAGAGGAAAATTATTCAGCTTTCTTATCAGAACAGCAAATCAAAGGTGGCAGAATTGTCAAGACAGAAAATTCACTATATCCAAATGGACAAAGTTTTGAAAAAATAGTCAGTGAGGATGCTCAAAATGCTAAAGGTTTGAATCCTGCTGTTCATATATCCGAATCCAGACAAATGTTTCTGATTAAACAAAATTTTTTGAATTCCAATCAAAATACAAACACACCGAAAACAGCGGAATCCACAGATGGAGCGCCGATTGCCGGTGAACCTTCCAAAGTCCAGACTGACCAGAATGTCAGTCGTGAAAATATCCAGGTTGACCAGCTTTATAAACATTCATCCAACAGGTCAAAATCCGTTTCTTTTAAAATGCCTGAATCTGAAACCAACAGGAATAATGGCGGGATAACAGTGAAGGAAATGAACGGACCGGAACAAAAGATGGTTGATACACAACGGGCTGATATCAAGGAAAATATCAGCAATGAAAAAATTGCTGAAACTCAGACCACAACTGAAAAAAAATCTGAAAATGGCCACCGTTTCATAAAATTCAATGATGTTAAAACGGACTCTGGACCCTCTGAGGTGAAGGACGATAGTGGCAAATCATCAACTATCAAAATTTCATCGAACCCTGTTGAAACCCTGGCAGCAGACAAAACAGCTTCACAAAAAGCTAATGGCGAAATGGGCGGTAGTGAAATGAAAATTGCAGATCAAAAACCTGATACGGCTAATGCCGGTTCCGGAATGGAAAAACAAATTTCTGTCGATAACAGGAATATGCAAGGTTTTCAAAAGGAAATACCAGATGCAGCAAACAGGAAAGAAGCGGATGCCGGTATTGTAAGCAAAAAAAATAATAGTCTGAAACAGGAAAAAATTTCTGGCTCGGAGGTGGTCCCTGAAAATGTCAAAAAAGAGGCTGCTCCAACAGGAAATGTAATAAATAATCCAGTGAAAAATAATGAAAGTCCTTTACATCCGAACATAGTCAAAGAAAATAGAAATATTGATGAAAAAAATGTGACTGTAAAAACACAATCTTTTCAACAGGATAATATTAAATCAGAACCAGTTCAGCAGAATAAGGTTCCGATGGAATCTGTTTCGCAAGAGAAGGCTAAAACACAATTTGCACAACAGGATAATATTAAAACAGAAGAACCAGTCCAGCAGAAAGATATAAGAACAGAATCTGCCACCCAGGATAATATAAAAACAAAACCGATTCAGCGCGATGGTATTGAAACAGAAACAGTCCGGCAGAATACTTTTAAAACAGCTGCCAAACCGGAAACTTCTGCAATAGACAACAATAGTGGTAGCAACAATAAAGACACAGTCATGAGGGCTGAGTCAAACCATCCAAATAATCCAAACCCGGAGAAAATTCATCAATTCAAAAATCCAGACATAAAAGCCGAACCTGTGGTCGCTAATATTAAAACAGCCGAAAAACTGGAAACACCGGAAAAAAACCTTTCTGAAAATCAACCCCGGACAGAAAAAACAATCCAACAGGAGAAACCGGTCAGTCAGGAAAAATTTCTGTCGGCTGAAAAAATTATCAAAGAGGATAAAGATATTTCCAAAGAAAAGAACACTCTCACTGACAAAGACGGGATTCAGGAAAAAGAAACTTTAGCAGAAAAAAATGCAATTCCGGAGAAAAAGATTGAACCCAGGTTTGCCAATTTTGATAAAACCCCAGCTTCCGGAACAAAGGTAAAAATTCTTTCCAAAAATGAAATTTCTTCCTCACAAAAGGAAATAAAAACAGTTTTCGGAAAAGTGGAAAATCAGCCCCTGGTTTCCAAAGAAAAAATAGACAATCAACCGGTTGCAAATTTCAAAAGCACCGAAAACAGAGATACCACAATCCGCAAAATCAGCGATTCCAATAAAATTTCCATAGAACAAAAAGAACCTAATAATTTCACTGCAACGATGAAAAAACCCGAAGTTATGAATATTCAAAACCATGAGATTCAGCAAAAAACGGTCAATTCGGAAAACAGAAAAATTGATTTTGGTAAAGTCACTGAAACAAAAATAGACTCTCAAGAAGAAAAACAGGGGCAAAGTTCCAATTATTCCAGTGATTCTAATGATTCTAATGGTTCTAATCAAAGTAACGATAAGAATTACCACAAAGCCCTTTCGGAAAAAAACAATTCAGAAAAAGAAAATTTTGAAACAAAAATGAAATCCAAAGAGGTTGAAAAAAGTGCCAGAGTCGCGGCAATGTCACAAAACAATCTTTCGCAAAGAGCTGCCACACCTGTTCAGGAAAACAGACCGGTTGGTTATACAGACATACGGGATTTGATTTACAAAATCGAACGTATGGTATCCAATGCTTCTATCAACCGTCTGAGCAACGCAAGTTTTACGATTGATGGCAAGGAATATGGAAAAATTGAAATCAAACTAAAACAGGATACAAAAGAAGATCAGGGCGTCATCCTGGTAGAAACTCAGGCTGCCAAAGACCAGATTCAAAAAATTCTTCCCCAGATTCACGAAAATCTCCAGCAAAAAGGTTCCAGCATTACTGCCATTAATGTTGAAATAAATAATCAAAAGGAAGGTGGGGAGAGCCGGTTTAGCGGAAAGCAACAACGAAAAAAACAAAGTTCATTTAAAAATGATTATACAGTCAATATCGAAAAACCAGGCAAAACAACCCGAAGTTATGGTTATAATACCATGGAAGTGTTAGCCTGAAGGAGAAAAAAAATGTCAGATGTAAGTTCCATAACCAGCAGTAATTATATCGGACAAAGTCAATTTACGACTTCTGCCCGGAATGTGATGGGACAGGATGAGTTTTTGAAATTACTCACAGTGCAATTACAAAACCAGGATCCCTTAAGTCCCCTGGACAGTCAGGACTTCTCGTCGCAGATTGCTCAGTTTAGCCAGGTAGAGCAATTGGAACAAATGTCCAACAGCATGACCCAGAGCAATGAGATAGATCTCATGCTGACCCAGGCCATCACCAACACCATGTCAACCACTTTGGTGGGAAAAAGAGCCAAGGTCTCCGGAAACCAGGTGATGCTGAACAAAGATGGTGATGCGGCAGTGACCTTTAAATTGGCAAATGCTGCCAGCAGTGTCAAAATTACAGTTCGTGATGAACAAGGCCAAATCGTAAAGACCATTGACAAAAACGGATTTGTTGACGGAATTCATACGGTTGACTGGGACGGTAAAGATAAAAATGGCAATCAACTGTCAAAGGACAAAAAATACACCTTTGAAGTTGAAGCAGTAAGTCCCGAAGGAAACGCCGTTGCGGCTGAACTGTTCATGATTGGCATCATTCAGGGCGTCCAATATGCAGATAATACCACCTTGCTGATTTTGAATACCGGTCAAAAAACAGCCTTTTCTTCAGTTCTGGAAATCATGGCCCCTGAGGATTTAAATTCATAAGGAAAAAACATGAAGATCAGTGACCTGCAAATACAACGCAATTTTCAGAATATCACGCCTGCCGGAGTTCAGGGACAGCAACATTCTGTCAGGGCTGGTAAAAAACAGGACCGGCCGGATTTCAATGATGTTCTGCAATCGGTCATCAAACCGGAGCAGGAGATACAGTTTTCTGCCCATGCCCAAAAAAGGATTACATCACGAAATATTACGGTAGATATGGACAGACTTGAAACAGGTTTGCAACAATTGCAAAAAAAAGGTTCGAAAAACTCATTATTGTTAATTGATAACGATGCATTTCTGGTAAATGTAAAAAACAAAACTGTGATTACTGCTGTGGATCAGCAGTCTATAAAAAACAATGTTTTTACCAACATTGACAGTGTAGCGATAGTATAGCGAATAACCATAGAAGGGCTGGCCCTCAATGAGGAGGCCCTCCATCCGCCGATTGATTGAAGCGGATATAAAACAAGGAGGTAAAGATGGCTTTATCATTTCAAATCCCAGTATCAGCATTGTCTCAACATCAGAAAAGAATTGAAGTGCTGAGTAAGAATATTTCCAATTTGAATACCTTTGGATATAAAGGTAGCCGAATGACTTTCATGGAGACCCTTGGCAGCGTCTCCGGTGTGACCCAGTTCCAGTTCCAGCAGGGCAATATTACAGCCACAGGCCGGACAACAGACCTGGCAATTGACGGTGACAGTTTTTTCATTTTGAAAAACAATTATGGTGAAAATGTGTACTCAAGACTGGGTGCTTTTGACGTCAATGAAAAAGGCCAGTTGGTCAATACGGATGGCTATGTTGTGCAGGGGTGGATGCGTGATATTACACTTGCCAATCCATCTTTTTCAAAAAGTCTCGGCAACATAGTCATTGACGCCAATCTGAAAAAACCGGGTATTGCCACGAAAAATGCTTATTTGACAGGAAATTTGAATTCCGGTATTGAATCAGTCAAAGAAGTATGGGAATCCGCCACTGCTTATGACGCCAATGACAACATGATTTCTTCCAGCACCGTCACTTTTCCAATGTCTGTTACCAGTGGTGTAAATGATGAATTTAACATCAGTTTCAATGGTGGTGTGGCTGAAAATGTAACGGTTTCCGCCGGAAATTATAACAGTCTGAATGCACTGGTAGCGGAACTGAATGCCCAATTCAGCACCAATGCCAATCTTTATGGCAAGGTGACTGCCTTCAATGCAGGCGGGATCCTTCAGATCAGAAACACAGCCGGCAATGATGGCGATATGATGACGTTGACTGCCGGAACCAATGATATACTGACAACCATGGGTATTACGCCAGCAACTTCTACCTATAGAGAGGCAAGTACTTCCACTGAAATTAATTCATTATTACAGGTGTCCAAGGGGCTCATCAGTGGTGATCAGATTATCATTACAGGAAAGGATTCCGAAGGCGATGATATTTCAGCCTCTTTTACTTATGGAGCAGCTAATGACGGAACCACAGTAAATGATTTACTCAGCGTCATTAACACTGCCTTTTCCGGAAGTGCGGAAGCGACTTTTGAAGATGGAAAAATAGTCCTCACTGATTTGGTCTCCGGTGAAAGTGAATCTTCCATTGGGCTGGTTGTATCCAGCACCAGTACCGGCTCACTTTTAATTCCAAGTTTCACTAACTCAGCAGAAGGCTATACGGCCAAAGTCACCACTTCATTGATTGCCTATGACAGCCTTGGGAACAGTCATAATGTGACCATTGATTTTATCAAACCGGAAAATACAGTACAGAATTACGGAAAATGGAAATGGCAGGCGGCTGTTGGCGGTGACGAAACGATTATCAATGGCGGATCCGGAACGGTGGAATTTAATTCAGACGGTGACCTGGTCGCTTTTATGTATGATGGTGGTGTTGATTCTTTTTCCATTGATCCACAAAATGGCGCCTCTCCGATCAATATGAAATTACAGGTGGCCGCACAAGGTGAATTTTCCGGACTGACACAGTACAATACTGTATCCAGTGTGGAAGTAAGAGACCAGGACGGAGCTGCAGCCGGTAAAATAAATGGTATAAAAGTTGAAACGGATGGAAGCATTGTTGCTTCTTTTACAAATGGACAGGATGATGTGATTGCCATATTGGCAATGGCTAAGTTTGCTAATCCCAATGGATTAGATAATATCGGCGCCGGTAACTTTCTGGAAAGTGCCGACAGCGGTGTGGCAAAACTTGGACAGGCTAATGCACAAAATTCTGAAATAATTTCCGAATCTCTGGAAAGTTCTACCATGGACCTGGCTGATCAGTTCGCCAGATTGATCGAGGCACAAAATGCCTATCAGGCATCAGCCCGGGTGGTGACAACGATTCAGGAAATTGCCGATCAGGCCGTTGCTTTGAAAAGATAGTAATTGATTGATAAATGAGCTAAACTTCCGCCCGAACATGAATTTCGGGCGGAATAAAAATTAGAAGAGTAATATGGATATTGCTACAATTCTCGGTATTGTATCAGGATTAACATTGGTTGCCATGGCAATCCTTGGAAATGGAGAAATTACAACTTTTATTGATGTTCCTTCATTGATGATTGTTGTCGGCGGTACCGGAGCAGCGATTTTTGTCAATTTTGCCATGAAGGAAGTTTTTAGTGTTATGACTGTTGTCAAAAAAGTCTTTACCGATGACGTCAGCTCCGGCATCGATACTATTGAGATTTTTGAGGAACTGGCCAAGCGGTCCCGACGGGAAGGTATTTTAGCCATTGATAAATATCTCTCCAAAGTGGAAGACGATTATATGAAAGCCGGGCTTGAAATGGCTGTTGATGGTACTGAACCGGAAACCATTCGTGAAGTGATGGAATCAGAATTGACCTATCTGATGGAAAGGCATAAAAAGGGGCAGCAGATTTTTAATGCTTTGGGTATGTATGCTCCGGCTTTTGGTATGATCGGAACATTAATTGGACTGATTAATATGCTCAAAGGTTTGGAAGATCCAACCTCCATCGGAGAAGGCATGTCTGTGGCTTTAATTACCACTTTTTACGGGGCCTTTTTAGCAAATCTGCTTTTTTTGCCTATTGCCGGAAAATTAAAAATTCGCTCAGATCAGGAGGTCATTCACAAGGAGTTGGTCATTGAAGGTGTGCTAGCGATTCAAATGGGTGAACACCCCAAAAACCTGGTACGAAAGCTATTAAATTTCCTGCCGCCGAAAGTGAGACGGCAGTATCTCATGGAAGACAAAGCCGGTGAGCAAGAAGAATAAAAACAATGATTTTCAGGAATTATCCTCACCAGCATGGATGACAACCTATGGCGATATGATGACATTGTTGCTTTGTTTTTTTGTGTTGCTACTTTCCTTTGCCAATGTCGATGAAGTAAAATTTTCCACAGCTATGTATTTTCTTCAGGGTGCTTTGGGAATTTTACCGGATATGGACTCCACAAGAGAAGAATCAAAAATTCATAAGATGCAGGAAATCCAACTGGAGGAAAGTGTCCAAAATATTGATGAGATCAGTGAACAGATGGGCCTGCAGCAGGAGATTACAGTAGAAATTACTGAAGGTGGCATGTTAATTCGACTGGGCAGTAAAATTTTATTTGACTCCGGCAGTGACATTTTGAAAATTGAATCTTATCCAGTACTTAAAGTCGTTGGCCAGGCGATAAAAGGTGGTATTCGGGAAGTGATGATCGGGGGCCATACAGACAATGTTCCCATTCAATCTGATAAATTTAAATCCAATTGGGAACTATCCTCTGCCAGAGCTATTGCGGTTGCAAAATTTATGGTGGATTCCGTAAAGGTGGATCCGGGGAAATTGGTTGCTTCCGGTTATTCTGAGTTCCGACCACTGGTGCCCAATGATTCGCCGGAAAACCGGAGTGAAAACCGGCGGGTAGAATTTTTAATCAGTTGGTAAGGCAAAATATTCCGTCCTAAGTCTCTTTCCAATAAAAAATAATATCTTCGATATACACGGTTGGTTGTGGTTTTAATACCATACAAACAATCTGTAAGTATTATAAAGAGATATGACTCTATAAAATCAAAGGATATTACCCGAACAAAATAAAGGAAAAGCCTATAGTGGCATAAAATTTGAAAATTACCAAAAAGTATTAAAAAATGGGAGAAGATGCCAAAATTTGATAAAAAGGATTAATAATATTTATGGCTAAAGAAGAAAAAAAACCGAAAGAAAAAAAGCAAAAAAGTAAAAGAGGGGCATTTATCATTATTATTGCTGCGCTTATCGTTTCTGTTGGCACAGTAGTTTTTACAAAAATTGTATTGTGGCCAAAATATCAAAATATTAAAGCCCGGAAAAATAAAGTTAAAGTCGAAGAAATTGTTGCCCAGAAAAAAAAGGATATTGGAGAAATATTTGAAATGGAACCCTTTACCATCAATCCTTTAAATAGTGGCGGCAGAAGATTTGCTAAAATACAACTTTCCCTCGAGGCACCCAATAAGGAGGTGCTGGAAGAATTGGGGAAAAGAAATCCCCAAATTCAAAGCATACTGCTCAAATATTTCCGATCTAAAACAATTTTGGAATTAACCTCACCGACTTTTACAGATTCTTCCTCAGTGATACTTATTAAGGAAATCAATAAGGTCTTATCTTCAGGTAAGGTCACCAATCTTTTTTACCAGGATTTATTAATTCAATAACAGAAGTTATCTATGGCTAAAATATTATCACAAGAGGAAATTGACAATCTACTTTCCAATGTAATAGAAGGGAAGGATGAGACAACGTCGGTGGAGTTGGAGCCGAAGAAGAAGGTTACCACCTATGACTTCAAACGGCCCAACTTAATATCCAAAGAACAACTGAGACTATTGAATAATATTCATGAAGCCTTTGTTAGAAGCATTGCGGTGTTTCTTTCAGCCCAGCTGAGAATGATTGTAGAAATGGAATTGATCGGAATTGATCAGATAATGTACTCTGAGTTTGTGATGTCCATTTCGTCGCCCGGTGCCATTTATGTGGGGGAAATTGATGAACCTTTTTCCAAAGTGATTCTGGAAATGAGCCCACAATTGATTGCATTGACCGTAGAAAGACTCTTTGGCGGGGAAGGCACCTATACACCACCATCTCATATGGTTTCAATTATTGAACTGAAAATTATGCGTCGAATTGTTGATAAAATTGCTGAAGAAATTCGAAATAAATGGGAGGCGGTTAAAAATTTTAGTTGCATCTTCGACCGGTTTGAACATAATGCGGAATTTGTCCAGATTGTGCCAGCCTCGGAACCGGTGATTGTCGCTTCGATTGAAGTCAAAGTGCGGGGAACAAGTTCCATGCTGAATATATGTTATCCCTATGTTTGGATTTCAAATGTGATTTCCAATCCCGAGGTCCAGCAGAAAATCATGTTTGGTAATGTTGAGCGTAATCAGGAGCATACTGACCTGGTGAAGTTTAATGTTGAAAATACGGATATTCCAGTGAAGGCCATCCTGGGAAAAAGCTTATTGACTGTTTCTGAATGCCTGGACCTGAAAATCGGGGACGTGCTGAAACTGGACAAAAGAATTACAGACGACATTGACATATTATCAGGGGACAAACAATTGTTCTCTGGCGCAGTTGGAAAGAAAAATGATAATTATGCGATTAAAATCTCTGATTTCAGAAAGGACCTATAAATGAAAATTGATCAAATCAATAAAATGCTGGTTAAAAATTTTAAAGATATTAATGAGATTGTCAAACAGGCCTTCAGCCAGTTATTCGGCAGAGAGATTTCAATTGCACAGAAAGTATCCGATGACACCAATGCAATCATTGCCATCTCTGAAGGAAATTATCCGAAATTACATATCAGTTTTAAAACAATCACAAAAAATGTCTTCAAACATTTGCTGATTATTGATCCCCAGCTCGGATTGAATATGTTTGCCTGGATGATTGGAGATGAGCCTGAAGAGACCATTGGTGATGAGCATATCGAAGGAATCCAGGAAGCTGCTAATCAGATATTCGGGCAAATCAAAACCGCTTTTGATGCTGATGGTAGTCCCATAAAAATCGAAGACCTGAATATCCAAATTTTTCAGACTGTGGAAGATGCAATGGCGACCATTGAGGAAGAAGAAAGCAGTATTTCAAAATATAATGTATCGGTAGAAGGTGATTTTACCATCAGCCACTATGTCTGGTTTCTTGAAACAGTTGAAGAAAAAACAATATCTGAACCGGTTTTGGAAAAGGAAATACTCAGTGGAATTGAAGACGAAATGGAAGAAAAACAAAAAATTAATGTCGCGCCAACCCATTTTCAGGATTTTGGCAAACCATCAGCTAATAGTAGCGAACCGAGAAATATAGAAATGTTGCTGGATGTCAACCTGGAAGCCGTGGTGGAATTGGGACGAAAAAGTATTCCAATCAAAGATGTCTTGCAATTGGGGCGCGGCTCCATCATTGAATTAAACAAAACAGCCGGCGAGCCCCTGGATATTTACGTCAACAATAAAAAACTGGCCGAAGGTGAAGTTGTGGTAGTAGACGAAAGGTTCGGCATTCGAATTACCCATTTAATTGATCCCAAACAGAGATTGCAGAATTTAAGATGAAATTCATAGACATGAATAAGACTACAAAACCGGCAAAAATGAATTTCATTGCGCTTCTTTTTGTCCTGATCGCTATAGCCGGTGTTTTTTTAACCATTGATCCTGCAAAAAAAAACCGGGGAAGAGATGAAAAAGTTGAAAAATTAAAAGAAATCGCTGCTGATACAACCATTAAAAATATTAAAGTAGAATATAAGGAAGCGGATCGCGGCGAGTTCACACCTGCTGAGGATCTGCCCCGAATCTCCGATTACAATAAAAAATTTTTCCAATCCATGGTTACAATGATCATACTCCTGGTTGTATTTCTTTTGATTGCCTATTTCTTCAAGCATAAAGGAAAAAATAATACCGGTACCGGCACAGGGATTAAAATCACTGACAGAAAATACCTGGGTCCGAAACAATACCTGGCGATTGTAATTGTGGAAGGGGAAAGATTGTTGCTCGGAATTACAGACCAATCTATCAATCTGCTCAAAAAATTACCCCAAACGGACCTATCCGACGAAACGGACAATGATCAATCTGCCGAAGCTGAAGATGTATCTTTTCCGAAAATATTAGGCAAAATAAGATTGAAACAAAATGATTAATAAAAAAAGAATCACGCTGCTAATCATCATCGGGATTTTCCTTTTACCCCTCATGGCCCAGGCCCAGACAGCCATACCCAAAGTGACCTTTGGCCTGGAAAATTCCACTGACCCCAACGATTTTGCTCTCAGTATGAAGTTGGTGCTGTTTTTTACGGTATTGACCCTGGCGCCTTCCATCGTCATTATGATGACCTGCTTCACTCGAATCATCATTGTGTTCCATTTTTTACGGACAGCCATGTCCACCCAATCGGTCCCATCGAACCAGATTCTGGTCGGTATTGCATTGTTTGTCACCTATTTTGTAATGAAACCAGTGATCACTGAAATCAATGAAACCGCTATCCAGCCCTATGTCCGAGATGAAATTACCCAGGCAGAAGCCTTTCAAAATATCGAAAAGCCCATTAAAGTTTTTATGCTAAAACAAACCCGGGAAAAAGATTTGGGGCTTTTCATTGATTTACGTGGCGAGGGCCTGCCTCAATCAAAAGAAGAATTAGGTTTGTCCATTGTTGTTCCGGCTTTCATCATCAGTGAATTAAAGACAGCGTTTCAGATTGGATTTTTACTCTATTTACCCATGTTGCTGATTGATATCATTGTAGCCTCGGTGTTGCTGTCCATGGGAATGATGATGCTGCCGCCGATGATGATTTCCATGCCAATGAAAATATTGCTGTTTGTACTGGTTGACGGATGGTATTTAATCATAGAATCATTAGTAGAAGGATTTGTCTGATATGAATGTTGATTATGTTATTTTCATTACCAAAGAAACACTGAAAACAGCCATGCTTTTGCTGACTCCGGTGTTAGGGGCCGGACTGGTTGTTGGCATAATTGTCTCTCTCTTTCAAACGGTCACTTCTATTCGTGAAATGACTCTGTCTCTGATTCCTAAAATGGCTGTGGTTGCGCTGGTCATTATGCTGCTGATTCCCTGGTTTCTTGATGTTTTAATGACTTTTACGATTGAGATTTTTAAGCAGATTCCATTAATGGTAAAATAGATGTTCGACCTGATTGACAACGCCCATATAGCTGTTCCGGGAATGATGCTTGTAATGGCCAGGCTTTCCGGAATGTTTCTGACCTTTCCGGTTTTCAGTTCCAATTCCATCAGCAATCGAATCAAAATTGCCATGGTTCTTTTGTTTACCCTGGTTATCAGTCCGAATTTTTATCAGACCTATCCTAAAATTGAAAATTTTCTTCAACTGGGGGTAATGACAATCAAGGAACTTTGCATTGGTTTTACTCTGGGTTTCGGCACCAGCGTCATTTTCGAGACTTTTTCCATCGCCGGAATGTTCATCGGACGTCAAATCGGGCTTTCCATGGCCCAGAGTATCGATCCCAATACCAATAATCAGACTGAAATCATCAGCCAGATTTTTCTTTTGCTGATGACGGTTTATTTTTTAATCAGCAATGGCCATTACCTAGTGATAGAAACGTTTTATAAGAATTTTAAACTAATTCCATTGGGGACCGGAATATTTTCACCGGTATTGGGTAGAAATATCGTGCACAGCGGTTCTGATGCTTTTCGTCTGGCATTGAATTTTGCCGGTCCCACCCTGATATTCATGTTGCTGGTGGAATCCGCTGTGGCCATTACCGTTCGGGTTATGCCGGAAATGAATGCCTTCTTTATTACGTTGCCCCTCAGAATTGGTTGCGGCGTTTTCGCTCTGATCAATTCACTGAATATTTTTCAGTTGATGTATCCGACTATTTATGAATTTGTCTATCAGTATATTGGCAGCAGTTTGTCACAACTGAGAGGTGTATAAGTTGGCGGAACAATCAGCACAGGACAGAACCGAGCAACCAACGCCACGACGGCGGGAGGAAGCACGGGACAAGGGTCAGTTAGCGCGCAGCCAAGACCTGAATTCTGTGGCTGTGCTCTTGGGAGGCCTCATTGTACTAAAATTTTTTGGCCGCCAAGCTGTTCAGGGATTTGTGGATTTTTCTGTTTATATTTACGGAAATCTGTCCACTTTTAAACTAACCGTTTCGTCATTTCCCTTGCAATTTTATGAATATATCAATTACATCATTGGCACCTTTGCCATCATTCTTTTGGGAATCTCGATTTTTCCGGTCCTGTCCAATCTGGCCCAGGATAATTTCAGATTGAATATTTCCAAAAAAGCACTGGAACCGAAATTTAACCAATTAAACCCGGTGGAAAATTTTAAAAAATTATTTTCCATGAACTCCATCGTTGAACTGATCAAAGGAATGTTCAAATTCTCCATTGTCGGCTTCATTGCATACCTGGTGATCAGGAAATACCTGGTTTCCAATCAATTCTGGGCTATTTATAATTCCAGTGTTGAAGAAATGGGACTTTTTTTTGGTAAAGTATTTTTTGAGATCGGTTTTAAAACAGCGATAGTCCTGCTGATATTGGGTCTGGCTGATTTTGGGTACCAAATCTACCAGAATGAAAAAAAATTAAAAATGAGTAAACAGGAGGTCAAGGACGAACGGAAACAATTTGAAGGCAATCCGGAAATCAAAGGTAGAATGCGGGCAATTCAACGACAGTTATCCAGAAGCAGAATGATGGCCAATGTCCCGGAAGCGACAGTAGTGGTGACCAACCCGACTTTTATCGCGATAGCGATTAAATACGAACCCAAAGAGAAACATGATGCGCCCAAAGTAGTTGCCAAGGGAAAAAGAAAAATAGCAGAAAAAATAAGAGAAATTGCGAAAGAAAATAATATTCCGATAATCGAAAATAAACCTTTGGCAAGAGGATTGTATGAATTTGTTGAAATTGGTATGCAAATACCTTTTGAATTTTACCAGGCTGTAGCAGAAGTGTTGGCAAAAGTATATTCGCTGAGAAAAAAGAGGAAAATCTAATTGGCACAAAACCCTAAAATATCAGACAGAAGCAATATCTACCTGGCCGGAATTATCGTCATGATTTTGGCCCTGATGATCCTCCCAATTCCTTCTTTCTTAATGGATGTCTGCCTGGTCATGAGCATTACCGGTGGTCTGGTGATTCTTTTTGTTTCACTCTATATCAGTAATCCGCTTGAATTTTCTGTGTTTCCCAGTATCCTGTTAATTGTGACATTGTTTCGCTTGTCACTCAATATATCCACCACCCGATTGATTTTGGGACAGGGTTATGCTGGTGAAGTGATTGAGGCCTTTGGCAATTTTGTCGTCGGTGGAAATTATGTTGTTGGTGCTGTTGTTTTTCTCATTTTAGTGATTATCAATTTTATAGTAATCACCAAAGGATCCAGTCGCGTTGCAGAAGTTTCCGCCCGCTTTACCCTGGATGCAATGCCGGGAAAACAAATGGCCATTGATGCTGATCTCAATGCTGGACTGATTGATGATACTGAAGCCCGGGCACGACGTGAAAGAATTTCCCAGGAAGCGGAATTTTATGGTGCCATGGATGGTGCATCAAAGTTTGTCAGGGGTGATGCAATTGCCGGGCTTCTGATCACATCGATCAACATACTGGGCGGGCTGGCCATTGGTGTCTTTCAAAGAAAAATGAGTTTTTCCGATGCAGCTTCTCTCTATACATTAATGACAATCGGTGACGGACTGGTGGCCCAGATTCCGGCCCTGATCATTTCCACGGCAGCGGGAGTCATTATTACCCGAACGGCCGGCACTTCCGGAATGGGTGCGCAAATTTCCGGACAATTGGCCCGTCAACCCAAATCAGCCATGATTTCAGCTGTGATCCTGTTCTTTTTAGGGTTAATGCCCGGGCTTCCGTTTTTGCCGTTTTCAATTATTGCAATTATCATGGGTACTGTGGCCTTTGTTGTAAAAAATGCTGAAGAAAAACAGCAGCAGGAGTTAATGCTGGCTCAGGAAGAAGAGGAGGTTTCCGAAGAAGAAGAGGAAAAAATAGAAGATTTTCTTCATCCCGATCCTTTTGAGATAGAAATCGGCTATGGTCTGATTCCCCTGGTGGATACAGACCAGGGTGGCAATTTGTTAAAAAGAATATCCACCATCCGAAAAAGTCTGGCCCTTGAATTGGGGGTCATTATTCCTCCCATTCGAATTCGTGATAATATTCAATTGAAATCTAATGAATATGTTTTTAAAATTTATGGCATTGAAAAAGGAAAAGGTGAGGTGCTTTTGGGTAATTTTCTGGTTTTAAATGTCGATGAAGACTGTGAACTTCAAGGCTATGAGACCATTGAACCCACCTTTGGTCTGCCAGCCTTATGGATATCAGGAAAAGACCGTGAGAAAGCAGAAATTGCTGGATATACGGTAATTGAACCGCCGGCTATCATTGCAACACACCTGATGGAAACTTTGAAAAAATATGCCCATCATTTGCTGAACCGGCAGGAAGTGCAGAAAATGCTGGACCACCTTCAGGAATCCCATCCGGCTGTTGTGGAGGGCATCATTCCCGACGCTGTCCCACTGGGAACTTTCACCCAGATATTAAAAAACCTGCTGCATGAGCGAATACCCATTCGCAACCTGGTTAGAATACTTGAAACTATCGCTGATAAATCAGAAATCACAAAGGATGCTACTGTTTTGACAGAGTATGTCCGCAAGGACCTAGCTGAAACCATCACCGATTATCTCAAACAGGGAATGGATTCTATAAATGTCGCCACCTTTGATCCGCGGTTGGAGGACCATGTCATGCGCCTGGTCAAAGAAGGTAAAATAAATTCTCAAAATCTCGGACTGTCTCCTGATCAGGTTAACAAACTTTTTGATGATATCAGCGAAAAAGCGGAACAGATGTCCGAAGTTGGCAGTCAGCCAATTGTCATTGTGTCACCTCCTGTCCGTCATACTATTAAGAATTTTATAGAGCCGGTTTTTCCAAATATCAATGTAATATCATACAATGAACTTACTTCTGATACAGAAGTGAAAACCATGGGAGAAATAGGATATCCAAATGAGTACTAAAAAATTTACAGGAAAGTCCTTTCAAAATGCGGTCGAAAAAGCAAAAGATGAACTTGGTGAAGAAATTATCATTATTGACACACAGGAAGTCATAAGTGGTGGTTTTTTAAGTGAAGAAAAAAAAATAGTAGAAATTCTTGTCAGCACAGCTGAACATGATCTAACAACGGGTGGGCCCTCTTCAGAAAAGGAAGCTGAGCCTGTCAAAAAAGAACCTAAAAAAGTCAACCAGGGAATTCTTCCTAAAAAGATAAGTCAAAGCCTGCAATATACATATCTGAGCAATGAACTGGAAAAATTGAATGAGTACGTCAGTAAATTGATTTTTGATGATTTTCCGAAAATTCTGGTGGACTTCAAGGATATTCTTCAAAAAACAGGTGTAACCAACGATGATGCCGTGAAACTGATCGCTGGTGTCCAAAAACGACTGCATGGTCTTCCGGTACTCACCGACCATCTGATCATGGGAAGCCTCGAGAGTGTTACGCAGGTTTATCTCAAAGGCAAAAACCTGTTTCGTAATTATGAGCAAAAAGTATTGGTCTTTGTTGGGCCGGCAGGTGTTGGTAAAACGCTTTCAATTATGAAACTGGCGACCAATAAAAAACTGATTGGCGAACGGACTGTGGCAATAGTATCGACTGACTGTTATCGAATGGCAGCAACCGAAATGCTGGATAAATTTACAAAATTGACCTCCATACCGGTTTATGAGACGCGCAATGCGGAAGAATTTTCCAATCAAATTGCAAAATTGAACAATATTGATGTCATTCTGGTTGATACTCCTGGCAACAATGTAATGGATCACAAATATTTTTCCGAAATGGATACTTACTTTCGGAACTACCCCAATATAAAGAAATTATTGATATTGTCGAATTCTCTAGACCAGCAAATGATCAATCAATATATCACTGAGTATAGCAAATTGGATATTACTGGCATGATTATTACAAAGACTGATGAGTTGAATTTTCCAGGGAAAATTCTGTCCATAGCGATGTCGACAAACCTGCCTATTTATTTTATTGGCACCGGACAATCTATTCCGGGAGACCTTGAAGAAAACAAAGATGGCTTGTTGTGGGGCCGTATAGAAGAAAGAATTAAGGAAATTTTATAAAAAATGGTAACCGATAAAACATCTTTACTCAATTTCAATAGCAATGATACCGAATCTCGTCCCAAAATACTTGCTGTAACCAGCGGAAAAGGAGGCGTTGGCAAAACCAATATGAGTGTCAACCTAGCTATTTTATTGAGCAAATTGAAAAAAAAGGTGCTTTTATTTGACGCTGATATTCATTTGGGAAATGTAGACCTTTTCCTGGGACTCAGAACCCAAAATACCATTGCTGACGTGATAACCGGTAAAAAAACTTTAAAAGAAGTGATCGTTCAGGGACCGGAAGAAATTGATGTCCTTCCGGCTTCTTCTGCCGTCATCGATATGATTGAAATGGGGGATGAAATCATACGAAAACTGGGCTTTGTTTTTTCAAGATATGAAAATAATTACGATTATATTGTCGTGGACACAGGAGCCGGCTTGAACAATCAGGTTTTGCCCTTCGTCCTGGCTTCGGATAAAGCTGTTGTCCTAGTAACCAAAGATCCGGCCTCAATAGCTGATGCTTATGGCATGATTAAAATCATTAAAAAGTACCATAAAACACTTCCTATCGCCCTGGTTGTCAATATGGTCCAGGATATTACCGAAGGAAAATCTCTCTATAAAAAAATGGATCTGATGGTTAACCGTTTTCTGGGCGGCAATATCTTTTACGCCGGAAGTTTACTGGAAGATGCCAAAATAAAGGATTCCATTCGAACCCAGGTGCCTCTGGCCATCAAGTACCCAAATTCTGATGCCACGCAAATTATGAAAAATATAACCCGAAATATCCTCAATATACCGGTTGAAGAGAAAAGAAAAAAAATCAAGTTTTTTGACCGGATAAACTCAAATAAAAATATTCCCCTAGGAGATTAGTTGAATGACAAAGGTTATCTATCTGTTTTCATTGTCAGTAGCCCTGTTTTCTTTTATTCTGGGAACATTAAATAGCCAGATCAGCCTTTTTACTTGTTTTGTCAGAAGTTCTATCGTTTTTCTTGGTATCCTTTTTGTCTTTTCAATTGGTGGACAATTTTTAAGATGGATTGTGAAACATAATGAAGAATCTACTGCTCTTCAGGTTCAGGCGAGACAAGAAGCAGAGAGCGAAGTTGTAGAAGAAAATCAAGAGGTTAAAGAATGAGTTACACAGGACAATACCAGGAAGCAGAAACACTTGTCCAGGAATACATTAAAACCAAAGATACAAAAATTAAAGAAAAAGCAATCAAAAAATATCTTCCTTTGGTCAAATACATTGTGGGTCGAATCAATCTGCCCCGGGAAAATGTTCTGAAAAAAGAAGATCTGAATCAATATGGTATTGTAGGATTGCTGGATTCCATTGAAAGATATGACCCATCGGTTGGCGTGACTTTTAAAACCTTTGCTTATAAAAGAATTCATGGCGAAATAGTTGACGCCATCAGAAAGTCCGGTGTTCTGAGCCGAAGCCAGATGACAAAAATTTCAAGGATGACAGAGTCTGTCGAATATTTGAAAAGTGAGTTGGGAAGAGAGCCCCTGCCCAATGAAATTTGCGATTATATGGGAATTACACTTTCTGAGCTTCACAAAATACAAAATTCAATGACATTGACTTTTACCTTGTCCCTTGATGAAAAAATTGGAGGTGACAGCGATGAATCCTTTTCCAGAAAAGATTTGATTCCATCAGATTCAGAAGAACAGCCCGATGTTCAGTTGCAAATGAAAAGTTTAAAAGAGGAACTCAAATTTTATATACGGGAATTGCCCGAAAGAGAACGTATTGTACTGGCCCTTTATTATTATGAAGAATTGACCTTGAGTGATATTGGCCAGGTTTTGAACATCAGCGAAAGTCGGGTATCTCAAATTATGAATAAGACATTATTAAATCTGCAGCAAAAACTGAAGAATTAACCCTTTGAGGTTTTCCTCATGGATCATATTGACACTCATAGCAACACAACCGAGTTTATACATTCTATGAGATTTGTTTCCCGAGACCGTGATAAAGATAGAGAGAAAGAAAACAAAAAAAGAAAAATGAAAAAAGCTACGGAAAAAATGAAAAATCGGAAATTAGTTCATGATTTGACCGAAAATAAGGGGGGGAATATTGATGTACTTATCGATTAGGAAATTTGGATGGTCCCTGTTATTCCTGTTTACCGTCGCCCAGGCAGTTGAATCTGTGACACTGACCACTCGGGAATACGATAACTACCGCAGATTTATCCTTTCAATACCGGAAAATAAGGGCCAGATGGAAAACAGTTTTCTCAGGCCGATTATTACCAGTACACCGGATTCCGGTCTTTTTAACATCGAAATCCGCTCTGAAAAAGTTCAGCAGTATGAAGGTGAGCGATTGCGCAAGTCGGAAGGAAAAATTCCTGTACGGTTTATCATTTCCTATCCGGATTCCAATACCCTATTAATCGAAGGTAGTACAACAAAATTTGATAAAATCACTTCTTTTTTCATTTTGGACGAAAACAAATATGTTTTTGACCTTTACAGGTATGACACCGATGATTATTATTATTCAAATTCAGTCCAGTTACTCAATAATGAAAAACCGGAAAGTACAGCAAAATCCATGGTGCCATTGCTGGTAAACCCTGAAAAGGAAAGAGAGAAGAACCAGGGCAATACATCTTCTGCTAAAGTCAGTTTACTGACCAAATCAATTCAAACTGCCGCCATGATTTTATCCGGAATTATATTTATCATAATAGCGACCTATTTTATTTTAAAAATTTATTCAGGAAAGAGTTTGTTCAGGGATATTTCAAAATTGTCTCAGGCCACCTTCCATCCTGAAAAACAAGCGAGAAAACAGGAAATTTTACCGGAACCTGAAACAACAGTTCAGGTCAATATGGAAGCAAAAGCTCATGACAAAGAGGCGACCTATAGCAAGCCTGTCGTCAGTCCGGTTATTGATGAATCTGCAGTGAATTCAATGTTATTTGATAAAAAAGAAAGACAGATTCGCAGAATTATGAACCAGAAAAATCTAAACTATAATGAAGCTGAAATGGTATATAATTTATCTCACGGAAGTTTCGTAGGTTGAAAAATTATCAAACACAAATTTTTTCTGTAAAATATAATCTTGGCGAATTAAAAAAACGCCTGAAAAAAGGAATGGTAATCAAAGGAAGAATTTTAGATTGTGCTGACGGAAACCGCTATATTCTGAGAGTCTGGAACTACAATATTTATACAGAATCCAAGGAAAATTTCGAAAAAAACGATGAAATCGAATTGACAGTCAAACAAATCGAACCCAATTTGGTTTTTGATATGCATCAACAAAACAGTTTTGTGGACCCAAAAAATAAACAGACCGATATTTTAATATGATCAATGAACCCAAATCATATAATTCGACATTATTAAAAGACTACATAACAACAGTCACTCTACTGGAAAATATCTCCGATGGGATTTTTATTTTAAATGATCATGGGAAAATCCAGTACACAAACAACAGCGCAACGAATATGTTACATACGGATGAAGGCCACCTGATTGGAAGGTTTTTTGACGATTTTCTCATTAATCTCAATAATCAAAAAGACAAAAAAGAAAAAACACAGCAAAATCTCCTGGATAAACTCAACGAAGGCATTTTCAGCAATATTGAGACAACATTGATTAACAATAATCATGAAGTTCCCGTTATTATAAACGTTAATTTGATCAATGACAGCAACAACAATCATCCTTACCTGATTGTTACGGCCAAAGATATTTCCCATTGGAAAAACCTGGAAAAAGAACTACAGGAACAGCAGGCCCTTTCCATTTCCAGAGACAGGTTGAAATTGATTGGAGAACTGTCTGTTGGACTGGTCCATGAAATTACACAACCTCTGCTGGCTCTGAAGATGCGGTCTGAATTGTTGAAAAATAAGTTGGATCGAAATGAAATAACCCGCCAGGAAGTAAACAACAATTTTGAACAGATTTTTGAATTGATTACACGAATTGAAAAAACAATTGGAAATGTTCGGGATTATGCCCACCAGACGGAAGATGAGACCATCACAGATATCTGTGTCGATCAGGTAATTCTTGAGGCTATGCGATTAATCGAATATGAATTGACTGAGAACTGTATTCGTTTTGAAATTTTCAAAGAAAATGAAATTCCTACCATTTCAACCAATAAAATAATGTTGGAGCAGGTCTTTCTGAATATTTTAAAAAATTCCATTGATTCCATAAAAGTTACATCCTTCAGTGACGGGGAAGAAAAAAATATCAAGGTATTTATGAGAGCCAGGGAAGACAAATGGGTTGAAATCCTCATTGAGGATAATGGGAAATCCATTGACATTGAAATCGTCGAAAAAATATTTGATCCATTTTTTACAACGAAAAATTTTAAAAATAATTCCGGTCTTGGACTGACAATATCCAGAAATGTAATCAATTCACTGGGAGGTGATATCAAACTTGCAACCAATGCCGAAAACAAGAAACAATTTGCAATTCAACTGCCTGTCATTCAAAAAGATGAGCAGGAGCAGCTGTTTAATTTTATTGAAATGTTAAACCAGGTGTAATAATGAGCAAAAAAGTTAAAACCGATTTTTTAAATGAGATTGTCACGATCCTGCAAAAAGGTTTAAAATCCCAGGACACTTTTATTGCTGTATTCAGCCTGCTGGAAAGTACAATTCCCTATACATCGGCAACATTATTTTTGTACGATGAAAAAAAGGATGCATTGAATGTCATTCATCAAAAAGGAAAATACATTGCGGACCTGGCCAGTGAAATACCCTTTGATCGGGGCATGGGAATTTCCAGTTGGGTCAGTCGCCAGCGAGAACCGGTTGTCCTGGAATCGCTTGATAAATCGCGTCCCGGTAAAGAAAAAAGGTTCAATTCCTTTGTTTCAATTCCATTGTGGGTAGCAGATAAACTAATCGGAGTCCTGAATATGGGTCATGAAGATCCCGGATATTATAGTGTCGCAGAAAAGGAAGATTACAGAATTGTTGGGTCCCAAATCTCCATGATTGTAGAAAAAATAAATCTCAGATCTCAATTGGAACAGAAGAACAAGGAATTAACAGAAACCTTGGAAAAATTGAATACTGCACAGACGACTTTAATTGAAAAAGAAAAATTAGCAACCATTGGAGAGATAGCAGTAGCGGTGAACCATGAAATCAATAGCCCACTCACTTCTATAATCGGATTGGCTGAAATACTGGAGATTGCATTTAATACCGGAAATGAAAAAAAAGTTCGCGAAGGTTTAAAAGGAATTCTCAAACAGGCCAGAAAAATACAAAAGGTGACTGAAAAATTAAATAATGTGCGGGAAGTCAAAACCATGAATTACCATGGCTCCACCGATATGCTTGTACTCTAAAATACCTTCAATTTCAAATTAATATCAGAAACCTGTCGTTAAAATACAGGTTTTTTTATAATTCATAACATTTTTTATGAAATTACCTTATATTAGTCAAAAATCAGGCTGGTATGGAAAAAGGAAAATTATATATCGTCGCTACACCTATTGGTAATCTTGAAGATATCACCTATCGGGCTATAGACACGCTAAAAAGTGTTGATATTATCGGTGTCGAAGATACAAGGCATTCGGCACCATTACTCAGCAAATACAATATTTCAACACCCACGGTCAGTTATTTTGAATACAATGAAATCAAACGCAGCGAAGAATTTATCCGGTTGATGGAACAGGGGAAAAATATTGCCATTATTTCCGATGCAGGAACCCCTGCCATCAATGATCCCGGATATCGTCTCATATCAGAAGCTGTAACCAGAGAAATTCAGGTGGTTCCTATACCCGGCCCATCATCAGTACTGACAGCCTTGGTCGGGTCCGGTTTTCCAACCGACCGATTTACCTTTGAAGGCTTTTTACCAAAGAAAAAAGGACGACAAAAACGACTTGAAGAATTAAAAACTGAAGAAAGAACGATTATCATTTTTGAGGGGCCTCACCGTGTGGAAAAAACCCTTGAAGATTGTCTTCAGGTCCTGGGTGACAGGGACGTTGCAATTGGGCGTGAAATGACAAAACTATATGAAGAATTTCATCGTGGAAAAATATCGGAAGTGTTGGAATATTTCCGTCACGAAAAACCTCGGGGCGAATTTGTATTTGTGATCAAAGCTGAAAAAATAAAAAAAGAAAAAGTAAATAAATATGCAAAAGAGTAAAGTGGCCCTCATTCGTGTCGATAGTTATGATGAGCAGACTGTCCTTCGGGCTTTTACAAAAGGCATGAACCTCCTTGGGGGATATGATGAAATCTTTGGCGAAATCCAAAAAGTGCTGCTGAAACCCAATCTGCTCAGCCCGCAACCCCCTGAAAAATCAGTGACCACCCATCCTTCAGTATTTTTTGCTGTGGCACAGTATTTAAAAAACAATCGTTCCGGTTTGGAAATCACCTATGGAGACTCCGCACCGAAAGGCACCACAGAGAAAATTCTACGGACGACAGGAATTAAAGAAGTAGCTGATAAGCTGGATGTATCCAATGTCAACTTTGAAGAAAAGGTCACTGTATCCAATGTCAATGGTTTGATACACAAACAATTTTCAATCGCAAAGCCGGTCCATGAAACTGAAGGCCTTATCAATATTGCAAAACTGAAAACACATCATTTAACAAGAATTTCCGCGGCTGTGAAAAATATTTTTGGAGTTATACCGGGACTCATGAAACCTGAATTTCATGTCAAATTGCCGGGAGTTCAGGAATTTTGCCAGATGCTGGTGGAACTTAATGGTTTTGTCAATGCAAAATTGCACGTTATTGATGCAATTGTCGCTATGGAAGGAAACGGACCCAATGCCGGTGTACCAAGAAAACTGAACTGCCTGATCATGTCTTCTGATCCGGTTGCTGCAGATTCCGTTTCCTGCAGACTCATGGATCTTCAACCGGACAGAGTCTTGACCAATGTTCTTGGTGAAGAAAACCATTTAGGCCAAATGACCCATATCGAAATTTTAGGAGATGATTTAAATCCTTTAATTTGTCGGGATTTTCAAGTCCAACGCGGAGTTGCCCTGGAAGCAAATGTAGCCTGGAAATATCGGTATCTAAAAAATCTTATTGCCATCAGGCCAGTTATCAATCAAACAAAATGCATTAAGTGCGGAGAATGTATCAGGCAATGTCCGGCCCAACCTATTGGAATTAACTGGAACAAAAAATCAGGCTTCCCGGAATATCATTATTCCAGTTGCATTCGCTGTTATTGCTGCCAGGAAGTATGTCCCAGGGAAGCCATTGAAGCCCGGAAACCGTTAATCAGAAAAATAATAGATAGAATATTTTCATGATACAGTTTATCCTATACGCAACAACTGCGGGATTGTATATTATTCTGGGGTTATTTATCGGGTTACTTCCCCAAAAAGCATTGGATTTGTTGAAAATTGTAAAGGACAAAAACCAGTTTTTCTTGTTTGGAATTTTTGAAATAGTCGTCAGTTTATCCATTCTTTATTTCAGATATGAAACTAAAATTCCATTATTGATCACCCTGGCCGGGTTATTATTGTTCCTGGACGGGATTTTATATTTAATCGGAACAAAAGTCCTTGACGATAATTTTGATATTCTAATGAATATAGAAATCAGAACCTTCCGGTTGTATAGTTTGTTATTTTTTGCCTATGCTCTCATTTTGATAATCGGACTGTTTTAAGCGGATAATAAAAAAGGGTTATGTGCATAACCCTTAAATTTTGAGCGAGAGACGAGGGTCGAACTCGCGACAACCACGTTGGCAACGTGGGGCTCTACCACTGAGCTACTCTCG
>JAFGTP010000005.1 GCA_016934035.1 Fidelibacterota bacterium | reverse complement strand
ATCGACATTTTGAGAAACAGAATTGGTGTTTCTGAATTCAGGCATACGACGGGAATCAGTTTTACTGTCAACGTTATCTTCAATGATCTGGCCATCCATATTTAGAGCCACCCAGCGGCGTTCTGCCTCAGATGCATTGCCGCCTGTGTAATCAAAATTGAAATAAGTTTCTCTTACTTCGCCAGTTGCAGCACCCGGAATTTTATAATATTGATAAAAAACACCTTCGCCTAGTCCGGCAATGATCAATTCATCAAAAGTAGCCTGGTAGTTAAACCCGCCCAAACCAACTTTTTGCATTCCGGCTTCAACGTATTGTGCCGTGTTGAAATATCCGACTCTGACACAAAGTGAATCACCATCACCAATGGAAAAACCATTGGTGTTGATTGCTTTAGACAAATCAACTTTAAAGGTTACAGCTATTGTATCACCGGAAACTGCGACCGGAGCGGCATCATTCCACCATTTCCAGGCAATAGTGGTATCGCTATTGACGACGGTTCCGCGGTTTTCATTGCCATCGAAATATGCACCACTCAAATTTTCAGATTGGTCCCAGGAACCCAGGGTATAACGATACATTGTCTTTTCATAAGTGGCATCGAGAGGAAGCATATAATAAAAATAATTGCTTGTGCCTTCCCTTGTTAATTCATATTTATCCGGCACCCACATGTTTGAAGAACCATCCGGGTTTGGGAAAGCGCCCACAATGTAGACCTTGTCTTCATCTGCATTAAAACCATTTAATGCCCCCATGTTAACACGGAAAAGCACTTCATTTTTTGCAGCATCGGTAAAGAGTGCAAACTCTTGCGGACGGCCTACGAAATCAAGATCCAGCATCATGTCAGTTGTGCCAACTGTCAGTGTCCTGTTTGATACCGCTACGGCACCGGGAAGATCATTTTCCCAATAATCGGTTGATGAACCAGTGATGGGATCAATTACCTGGCCGCCATATTTATATTCATAATTACCGGGTGCCAACTGTAGGGTAATTTCCCAGTAATCACCGCCAACATTGGTCAGATTGGTTCCCGGTCCCCATTGGGTCACCGTACCACGCAGGTCAACTCCTCCCAGAGTATCACAAATACCCTGAACTTGACTGCTGTTGGCTCTGAAAGTAACATTTACATCTGCAAATGAAAAGGTTGCAAACATTACTATTGCAAATAAGAGTATCAATTTCTTACTCATTCTTCTTTCCTCCTTTTTTCGTTAAAAATAAATTCCAATACCAAAAGTCTGGACATTATCAAAATATTCAAACTCCTGATAGCTATAATCCAACATTAAACCTAAATTACTGACTTTAATTTTTAATCCGCCTCCCAGGGTAAGGCCTTCCTGGCTGTCGTTATAACCGAGGCCTTTGTAACCGGCGCGCAGGGCGAATTGATCGAAAAATAACCATTCCAAACCGAAATTCAACTGTTCCTCATTATCAGAAGGAACGAAGGCATCGGTAGCCAAGGTGATTTTACTCATTTTGCCCAGGTCCTTTGAATAGGCCAACCCCAATCTAAAAAATAAGGGTAAGGCCCATTTTTCGGTTTTCATTTTTGCCGTCAGAGTTTCATTATTTCCGAGGGCGTCGGGATCCAGATCAATTTTTTGATAAAGATCGGAACCATCCCATTGTGCATCGGTGCCATAATTGGAGATTGCAATACCAATTTGCAGACCATCCAATTGGGTTTTAAACAAGAGGCCAATATCAACAGCCATGGATTTTGCTGTTTCATGCCAGATACTGGATTGTATATATTTCAGCGATCCGCCAAGAGAAAACCTGTCCGTTAACAAGCGTGCATAAGATAATCCAATAGCCATATCACTGGCAGACCAATATTCACCTGTTCCTGTCTGTTCCTCTACTGTGGTTACTTTTTCATCGCCATAATCCAGATTGTAGTAACTGATTCCGGCAAAATGTCCGGCACCCAGATTTAAAACACCGCCAAAATAATTTACTGTTGTTCCCACAAGCCAACTCATGTTGGAAAAAGAAATTTGATTTCTTTCCAAATGGGCGATAGCACCGGGGTTCCAGAAAAGTGATGAAGCGTCACCTGCCGTTGCCACTGTCGCAGTACCCATGGAAAGGGCTTTGGGGCCGGCACCGATCCCCAGAAAAGGAAAAGCACTGGTTCCAACTTTTGTCTGGGCTTGCAAAATACCGGAATAAAGAACCAGCAGGAGAATTATAGTAGTAATAGATATAAAATTTTGTTTTTTCATCATACTTAATTCTTCCTATCATTTAATAATTGCAATTTTACCACGTTTCATGCCATTATTGGGAGTTTCCACAACGTAGAAGTAAACTCCCGGCGCCACGTCTAAGTTTTCTTTGGTCTTCAGGTCCCAACTTACCAGGCTGGATTCAATGGTCTCTTCACCTTCAAAACTACGAACCAGTGAACCACGGGCCGTAAAGATATGAATCTTTGAACCAAAGGGGACTTTTGAAAAATAAATTCTTCTTTCACCTCTGCCACTGGTTTTGCCTGGTGGTAAGGGTGGCTCAAGGATATTGGCTACCAGATAGGGATTGGGAAAAACATGAATCTGGTCTAATTCTTCTTTTACCTGCTCTTCATTGATCGTCGGAACTTCCGGCTGGAAGTAGAAAATATCACCGGTTCGGAAGGCTTTGCGGGTCTTCAGCTGCAGAATATCACCGGATCCCAGATCGAATACTGAATCCGGATAAATGGTTGATTTTTTGAAAATCAACTGCCAGGTCATGAAATAATTTTCTCGATTGTCTTTGTCAAAGAAAAACAATTGATCGGACTTTGAGATTGTCCCGCTGCCGTCATTATCTGAAAAGAATATTTCCGGATTATAGAGTTCGGATTCATTTCTCACAATAAAATTGACCGGCACATCATAGAGTCCTGTCAGGAAATCTCCGCCAAAATAATCGATTAGAAATTCCTTGTTGTTTATCGTATCAATGACCTCATCATAAAACTGAATGGAATAATCAGCGGGATATTTGACAGGGTAATGCCAGCCATTCAGTTGTATTCTTTCTGTGCCGAAATCTACATCATATCCGCCATCAAAATTCCATCCGGTCAACGAATCGATGATACCTATATTCCAGACGTTATCAAAATAGATTTGCATACCATCGAAGATGTCGCTGTCCAGCGTCTCATTAGCAAATGGAGAATTCTGAATGTTTTTGGATTTGTAAACCGGATAATACTGAAGCCTGATTTTCATAGAATCAGTTTTAAAAACACCGCTTTCATTGGCTTTGATAAAACCGGTTTGTGTTCTCAGGGTATATTTGGATTTATCAACAGTATTTCCATTATAATCAGTGAGTTCATAGGATTTGCTGTTGATATTTTTAAATCCGGTTGGTGTATAAATCGTGTCATTATGTTTGAATACTAACTCATAAAAATTCGAGTCCATAACTGAATAACTGGTAGTCAAGCGGGTCAATTCCTGGGGATCACGGAATTCAAAATTGTTTTCTCCAAGGTCCGGAATTTCATTGCCGTTTTCATCATTGGCAAGAGTCCAGTCGTTATCATTGTCAATACCATCGGTAGCTTCATCATTAAAAGTAATTTTGTAAACATGGTCTTTTAAAGCCGACGGGTCAACAATCTCAACATGAACTTCACCAGATCCGATTTTGTTGTCGGAATAAAGTTCGATCTCTCCACTTGAGGATGTATATCCGGGGGCCTTTGGTCCGGGAGTGATCACAATGGTATTGACATCAGTCGAAACTTCACCGGTTGTTGAAACAGAGATTTTTTTTGTGTTTTCTGATGGAAAAATATTTTTTTCACTGTCGCCCCGGTCATAGGCAACGACAGCATAATAATAGGTCCTTCCATTGATGACATCATAATCGATATAGGAGTGCTGTAAACCGGTATCATCACCGAGATGAAACCCGAAACTGCCAGTTTCTTCCAACAGTTCTGCGGTAGGATAAAATTCACCAAAAATATCATTATCCAGATCAAATTGCTCCAGGCACTTGAATCCCTGGATAGTACCCCTTGAGTCTGTGACGACGCGGGCATCATTAAAATTCGGATCTGTGGCCTTGTAGATTTTATAGCCTTCAAAATCTTTAATATTCAGAACCGGATCAATGGATTCTTCCGATAATCTGTTCCAGTAAAGTGTAACAAATCCGTCTCCGGCAGTTGCTTTCACCACCGGCTTTATCGGGGCAGTGGGAAAATTATATTCATTGTCATAAATATCTTTGACCGTATTCAGATTGCGGAGTAGATCATTTTGGTCAATGCCAAAGAGCAATCCGATTGAAAATCTTTCCGTTTGACCTGCTCTGAGGGGAAAATAGCCGGAACTGTAAATAAAATCACCGTCTTCTCCGCCAATGGGACGGCCATTTTGAATGGATGAAGGCACATCAAAATAGCCTGGCGCCATCATCTGCCAAAGGGCCTCATCATTTCGCATTGGAAAATCACCCGCCGGTGCGAAATAATTGAATGCCGTCAAACCAATCTGATCGGATTCATCAGGGTCTGTCTGGTCAAATTTAGGTTCACCGGCATCGGGCATTCCATTTCCTTCTGTGCCGTCCGGGTCGCTGGTATTGGCTACACCATCAGAACCGACATCATGAAAAGTCATGTCCCAGTCACCATCATTATCAATGCCATCATCTCGTTTTTCATCAATCATCGGATCATTTAGCCCGATACCATTAATATAGTCGATATAGTTGGTCGGATTGATAATATCAAATAGGACATTGCCATCCTGGTCTTTGCGAATTTGTCTGTAATGCAGGTAATAATTTTCATCGATTAATCCGTCAAAATCATTATCAATACCGTCATTGGCATTGGGATTCATTACCATTACATTGGGATTAGAAGGGCCCGGAATTTCGTTGCCTTCAGGTTCGATCATAGTCCCGGCTGCCAATTCTCTTGAAAATCCTCCTCGTGTAGTGACAAGTTGCGGTGTATTGGTGATTGTTATCATTGTCCGGTTAAAATTATCATCAATAACAACAATCTGATCACCATTTTTCAGGGTTCGTGACTGAAAATTTTCAGGACCGAAGAGGGGGGCTACACTCTGGCCGTTGGCATCCCGGTCATTATCAATACCGTCATAGGGATTACCCGGGGACTCAAGAAATGAATAGCCCACCATACCGACGTCGGGCCCGACCCAGTTTGGATTGGAAGCTGCGCTATTGTCAAAATCACCGGAATAGGTCAAATCACGCTCAACATCAAAAAAGGACCAATCATCATTGTATTCACCAAAATCTTCAGTAGATGTAACACCTACATATGTGCCCACAAGGCTGCCAAAAGTTACCTTGTCATAGTTTACGGTGCCTTTGTTCTCGACTTCATAGAGCCAGAAAATTACATCCTGGGCCAGAAATTGTGCCCATTGAAGACCGCGTACACGGACTTCCAGACCCAATCCGTTCCTGGCCCCGTTCATGTCGTCGGGTTTAAAGGATACATTGTAGTCATTGTAGTTGGCAAAGTTAAATTCTTCATCGTTGTTATCATCCATGACATAAAAACTTTCAACTGAGGCATTGGATTGTTGTCCGAAATACCCATTCCATTGCCCGTTCCAGGTCGGGTCTTTATCCGGCCAGCTGGAAGGCCAGGAAAGCATATTATCGCTCATGGCAATTCGCTGCTGATTTTCAGCGATATTTGTATTGAAATATCCGCCCACCGGTTCCAAACCCCATTGTTTACCGTCAGGTCCCTGCTCATCGCCACCGAGAGCAGGGCGGTCCACCGGACTGACCACAACCGAATGAAAGGTAACCGGATTGCCATCTTCATCGATTGTGTTGACTTCCACACCGATCATAGGGCTGACATCACCAATGTATCCGTTATTATCACTGATCCAGGCAGCACGGGGGCCTTTATCGGCTGGTTGTGCTACAACCCCCCAGTTGCCAAAAACGGTTTTTACGAGGTTTCCTCTATGGACACCAAAGCGACGATATTGTCTTCCGCTATCAGCAAACAATATTCCTGTCAATACAACTCCAAGCAGAATTGTCAGAACCAGTAATATTTTTTTACGCTTATTTAAACTATCTTTTTTCATAAAGAAAAAATCCTTTTATTTAAAATGATATTGTTACACCGACTTCTATTCTTCTCGGTTCCTGGTAATAGGTTTCATTTCTAAACCATTGATTAACCGTATTGATCACTTGCACCAGTTCAAGAGCTTCCACACGAGCTTCTTCGGGCGTAAAATCTGCCTGCCCGGACCTGGGATAAACGGTATTGACATTGAGACGATCAAAAAGATTTTTAACACGAACAAACCACTGCTGGTTGTAACCAAAGAATTGTGTATTATAATAAGTATTCAAATCAAATCTGACCGTATAGGGCTTAAACTGGCTGTTTGTCAGAGTAGTACTGATATCGCTGGACATGATCGGGGTATAGGGTAACCCGCTGCCAAAATTACCAACAACGTTGACACCCCAGGATTTTGAATCAAATCCGCCATTCAGATTGACCGTGTGTCTCTGGTCCCAATCTAAAGGAACCATAAAAACTTCCGGCAAGGCTCCACCGGTGGCCGCATTTCGGGCATCTTCAGGATCCGATGCTGTGCCCTCTGCAATTTGAAAAGTATAATCCAACGTTGCAAATACTCCGGCAGGATTACTGTAATTAAGGGTCAGCACAAGGCCTTTGACATATGCAAAATCACTATTATCAATTTTATTATAATTTGAAGCACCTCCCGCAAGGTCAATCAAGGCATTCCGGGTTCCGGCCAGGTTTCGAATATCCTGAAAATAAGCGGTGACATCCAGCACCATCCCCGAATAGATTTCCTGCTTTAGTCCAATTTCTCCCTTGACATTTTTACTGGCTTTCAAATTGGAGTTTCCGATAACCCCCACATTGCCGGTGCCACTGCCCAAATCAAATTCCGGATTTCTGTAGAGCAATTCAAAAGAAGGTATCTGAAAAAAATGACCGTAGCTGACATGAATTATTCCCTTGTCCGTGAAAGGAAAACTGGCGCCAAACCGAGGACTGATTTGGAGTTTTGTTTTGGCATCTTTGTACCAATAGTCAAACCTATCGTCCAATGGCGTATTGATATTTTCCTGTTTAATAGGATTATATATGCTGGGATCCGAAGGATCTGTGACCACCTCACCATCGGGGTTAAAATAATCGAAGCGAACACCGGCATTAATAATCAGTTCAGTCAACTCGATTTTATCTTGAATGTAAGCAGAATATTCAACGGGATTATGGATATAATGACTGTTATAAATAGTGGAAATATCCATAATCTGAGGTAAATACATGATCGGATCATCAAATATTGCATCGATTGAAGTCTTTTCATCTGGGGGCCTCAATTCATAGCTATCCATCTGCAATTCATGCAGCCGGGCTTGTGCTCCGAATTTGATTTTATGAACATCATTGATTTGACTGGTCATATCAAACTTTAGCAAATGTGTACTGGTTCGTCTTTTGAACCTATTGTTATCTGTACCAGCCGTCATAAAACTATAGGAATCGACACGGTCGGCTGCCAATTCAGGGTAAACTACCAGATCATCAGTATGAAAATTATGATATTCTTTTTGAGCAAACGAATACCCAAAACTATAAAAAGTCCGCATAGTAACTGAGTGAGTGAATTTCGTTATCAAATTCATGCTCTCTTCATTATTCGTCAGGCGTCCATCAGGAATCAACCGCCACATTCTGTCGTAATCCTGCCAAGTGTAATCCCTGTATGACCCCTGTAGAGTCAATTCCATTCTGTTGGAAATATTCCAACCCAGGAGCCCGTTGTAATAATGATTTTCATTCCATTGCATGGGTACAATTTTATCATTTCCCGTAGGATCTTCGTGAATCGAACGATAATGATTGTAGAGTGAATCAAAATCCTGGCCTTCTTCCAAATAACTATAAACCACAAGACTGTCAATAGAAGGATCATCTCCAAGGGAAAAAAGCATATAATCACCAGGAGTGGTTTGTACCACACCGGCAACATTCCATGGATTGAAGCGGTCCCGTCCGTTTAAATAGCCCTCCCAGTAGACCTGGCGGGTGTTAAAACTGAAACTTAATTTATTTTTTATGATGGGCCCGTGAAAGGAAAAATCCAGATTTTTTGTCGCTAAGGGGTTAAAATCATCAAGTCCCAAAAATATGTCGGAATTACCGGAAATAAAATCACCACTGTATAGGGTCAATTGGCCACCCCAGTTCGGAAAATTCGATTTCGTTGTAACGTTCACAATCCCTGACATGGCCTGACCATATTCCGCATTAAAAGCCCCAGAAATTACTTGAATTTCCTGAATCTGATCTTTCGACACTGTCACCAACTGGCCGCCATCATAGACATCGCTGACCGACATCCCATCAATTACATACTGAACTTCACCTGACCGGCCACCCCGCATATGGCCATCCACCATCCCTGCCTGCATTTCAACAATCTCGTTCAGATCGGTAACGGGCAAGGTGGCGATTTTATCGGCATCAACAGTCGCAGTGGTGGAAGTTACATCTTTTTTAACCACATCGCGAGTTGCAATTACAGTGACCTCTTCGCCCTTTAAAGTTTCGGTGCCCAACTCAAAATTGATGGTGGTTGTCTGGTCAACTGAAATAGATACTTCTTTCATTACTTTCTTTTGATATCCGATCATCTGAGCGGCTACTGAATATTTTCCCGGAGGTATATTTAAAATTACAAAGCGACCGTTGTTGTCCGTTGCAGCTCCCAGAAAACTTTCCTGAATTAAAACACTGCAACCAATCAGCGGCTCGCCGGTAGTTTCATCTATAACCGATCCTGTGAGCTTTCCTGTAGTACCCGCAAGAAGTAAATTTGAAAGAATGAGAATGACAAAAAATATTAACCCTGTTCGCCTCATAAAATTCCTCTTGTAAGTTCTATTTGTTTGTAATTATTGATGAGAAAAACCCTGCTTTGAAAAAAAAATAGCAGGGTAATGGTAAGTTTGGTAATCTGAAAAATAATACTGCCGCTAATAGCCTGTTGGAAAAACAAATTTTGACAACTGATAATTCCCTGGTTAGCAGTCATCTTTTTTTGTGCTTGATTTGTTTTTCTTCTCGTCATATTAATAGAGCAATGGATGTTGATTCCCTGACCTGTAGTTCATTTTTGAGTTACCACGGCTAAGAATTTATTTTTTGTTTCATGATTTGTCAATAATTTTTTACAAAAAATTAACTAAATTGTGAGTTACAAAATTAATTTTTTTTCTAATCATCTAATAATAAGCAAGATAGAATAAATAATAAATTGAGTTTTCCTTTTTTTTACTATTTTGAAAAATCAAAAATCCAATTGTAAGGGAATATAAAATTCAAATTTTAGCCCTTTGAAACGAAAATCAACAAAATTTTATGGGTTGCTTTGGAATGATGAAATTATTAACTTTTTCAGAATAATTCAGTCAGGAGTTACTTTGAAGATTGTAATATTAAATGGCAATCCGATTATTGAAAATCGCATGTTTAACGATTATTTATGCGGTCTAAAGGATACTCTGGAAAGGGTTGGCCATGAAGTTCAACTTTTCACTTTATCAACCCTGACGATCAATCAATGTATTGGCTGCTGGTCTTGCTGGGTAAGAACACCCGGCAAGTGTCTCTTTAAGGATGGAATGGAGCCAATCTACTCCGCAATTATGATGTGTGACCTCTTAATTATGGCATCACCCTTAAGAATGGGTTTTATATCAGGCTTGTTAAAAAGGGCCATTGATCGTATGATCCCTTTGTTAACGCCCTACTTTAGCATCATTGATGGTGAATTTCATCATAGAAAACGGTATACAAAATATCCAAAATTGGGCCTGATTACTGAAAAGGAAACGGATACCGACCCAGAGGATATTCGCATTTTACGCCAAATATTCGATCGGCTTGCCATAAATTTTCATTCGCAAATTAAATTTTTGCACTTTATTGATAGTTCAGAAAAGGAATTGGTCCATGCAATTAACCATCTATAATGGTTCACCACGAAAAACCCAGTCAAACTCCGATGTTCTGATTCAAAAATTTCTCGATGGATTTCTGGATGGAGAAATAAAAACCAAGGTTAATTACCTCGCCAATCAGGATAAGATGAGAGAATTTGTTGGTAAATTCCAAAATGCTGAAAATATCATCATTGCATTCCCGCTTTATGCAGACTCCATGCCCGGATTGGTTAAAGAGTTTTTTGAAACTTTGGAAAATACCCCAAAGTACCGAGAAAGGCAACGCCTGGGGTTCATCATCCATTGCGGATTCCCCGATGCTGTCCATTTGTCAGCACTTGAAAAATATCTGGAAAAATTTTCAAAACGCTTAGGTGTTGAATACCTTGGCTCTGTAATCAAACCAGGTTCTGAAGGTCTTCGCATGATGCCTGAAAAAATGAACATACAATTATTTAGCCGACTAAAAAAATTAGGCCAACATTTCAGAAAAACCGGGGAATTCGATCAGCAATTGTTAATCAAGATCGCAGGTAAAGAAAAATTTCCTTCGATTTTAATCCCTTTGATCAAATTAATCAATCAGGCAGGATTTTTTAATTTTTACTGGAATATGCAACTGAAAAAAAACAGGGTTTATCAAAACCGTTTTGATAAACCTTACGAAAACCAACAATAGAATTTCAAAATTTCTTTTATTATTCAATCAGGCCAAAAAAATCCGATAATTATCATAGCCATTGGCGAATATATTCTGCAACATCAAATTTCCGCTGACAACCCTTGAAATTCATAAAGCGAATTTTTCCAAAAACCTCCCGCTCATTCCATGCGCGATCATGAACACCGCCAATTGACCATGCAATGCCGGTATAACCGCGTGGATCCCTTCCATCCAGTGCATATTTGTCGTTGAGAAAAATTGCAGTTTTCATCGCTTGATCCACTTGAGGCGACCACTCCAGAATCTTTTTCGCCCAGTACATTCGCATATAGCCATGCATTTTACCGGTTTTCACCAACTGTTTCTGGGCGGCATTCCAGAGATTGTCATGAGTTTCAGCGCTCTCAAATGTATCCAATGCGTAAACATAATCTCGCAAATCCATTTCATGGGCCTTGATGGTTATCTTCGCCCATTCTGAAAAACCTAATGAATTATCATAGTTTGGGTTGTAATAGCAAAAATTATCAGCTAATTCATTTCTAATAATTAATTCTTCAAGAAATGCAACTTTGGATTCTTGGTTGCCTTCACTTTTTTCCACTGCCAAAGCAATTCGCTGAGCTGAGATTTGGCCATAATGCAGATAGATAGAAAGGTTCGATGTCGCATTTTTATTCGGATCATTTCGATCAACTGCATAATTGTTCAATTTTTCATTCATAAAGGTATGGAGTGATGCCAGTGCACTGTTTTCACCAGGTTTGATCCATTCAATGGGTCTGATCGATTCATTCACGTTGTGACTTTGGTATATTTTTTCCCAGTCATTTACAAATTTCTGAGATATATTTTGTTTTTGCAGTAAAGGAATTTCTGTCAGAAATTCAGGCAATTGTCGCTGGATTTTCGGGCGTATTGTATAAGCAGCGTATTCCTGTTTATCCGAAGCAATCCAACAGGGTACAATATTATTTGCATCTACTTCAAATACAGGAATATTGAGAAATTTCATCAATTCAATTTTCCAGGATTGTTTGATCTTCATCGGATCAAAATCCATAACCAGTGAATTTATATTATGCTGTTTAACAAACTGAGGAATTGTATTTACCGGATTTCCAATCAATAGTTTAAACGGAATATTTAATTCATTCAATTTTTCTTCAACTTCCCTTAAACTTTTCAGCATAAACTCATATTGCCGAATCGTTGCTTCCAGAAATTCCGGCACGAGATTAAAAGCAACCAAAACCGCATTATTTTTTGCCAGTTTCTGTGCTGTCAGCAATGCCCAGTTATCATTGATCCGCTGGTCCCGGCTCATCCAGTAGAGCACTTTTCCTTCCGCATAAGGTATCTTGTTCAATTTTCGAATTCGTTTTTTATTGACATCCAATGGTGCCTCCGCTTCTGGTTGTAACGAAATTTCTTTGCATTTCTCATAAAAGCAGTGAACAATTTAGTGACTCTTTTTTAAATTAAAAATATCTCTTAAAGTGAAACATTTGCCTGGGTTTTCCCTCAAACATTATTCGAATTTTCAGGCAATATTGCAAACAGAAAGGTAAAGCATGAATAATATATCTATTGTTATCGGTGGTGGTGCTGGCCAGGGAATCAAGACCATTGAGCAACATCTGAGTAAAATTGCTAAATTCTCTGATCTTCATGTTTACTCCACCCAGGAATATGAATCACGAATTCGCGGTGGAATCAATTCCACCGAAATTCGGGTTAGTGATAACAGAGTTGATGCCTATGTTGACAGAATCGACCTATTGCTTTTTCTGAAACCCGGAGTCATCAATCATCTAAAAAAACGAATCAGCAAAAATACACTCATTCTTGGAGAGACGGAAAACCTCAATGGCAAAGAAAGGGACCTGTTGACCAATTTTTACCACCTTCCTTTTAACGAATTGGCCAAAGCTGCAGGCAATCAACTTTATGCAAACAGTGTAATTGTCGGAGTGATTTCCAAACTAATCAGTCTGGATGATAATCTGGTAAAAGAAATTACCTATCAATATTTTGCAAAAAAAAGCACGGCCATAGCAGAGAGCAATCTGATTGCCCTAAAAAAAGGTTTAGAGGCCGCAGAAAAATTAAATGTGAAAACTGATTTCCGATTTTTGTCAATGGAAAAAACTTCCAAACACCTCTTTGTCAACGGAACCGAGTCCATTGCCATGGGTGCACTCAATGGCGGTTGCAATTTTATGTCTTTCTATCCGATGTCTCCGGGAACAGGTGTTGCATCGTTTTTTGCACAACATGACCGCAAACTGGAGGTGGCCGTGGAACAGATGGAAGATGAAATTGCTGCTGTCAATGCTGCTTTGGGGGCCTGGTATGCCGGTGCCCGGGCAATGATCACAACCTCCGGCGGAGGATTCGCGTTGATGGCGGAAGGTCTGAGCCTCGCCGGAATTATGGAAAGCCCAATGGTTTTTCATATCGGTATGCGTCCAGGCCCGGGAACAGGGCTACCAACACGAACCGGTCAGGAGGATTTGCTGTTTTCTGCTTTTGGTGGTCATGGTGAATTTTCTAGGATCCTTCTGGCGCCTGGAAGCCTTCAAGACGGCTATTTTCTTTCCATGAAAGCCTTTGAACTGGCGGACAAATACCAGGTGCCTGTTTTTATTCTATCGGACCAATATTTTCTCGACACCTATTATAATATTGAAAATCTTCCTTTTTCACGCCAAAAACCGAAACATTACATTTCTAAATCCGGTCCGGAATATATCCGCTATGCATTCACGGAAAACGGACTTTCTCAGCGCGCGGTTCCCGGTTATGGTGATGGCCTGGTCTGTACTGATTCAGATGAGCATGATGAGTCCGGACATATTACCGAAGATTTTGAAATTCGGAATAAAATGGTTGAAAAACGACTTTCACGGCAAAAGTTAATTCTGGAAGATTACATCAAACCAGAACTGATAGGAAGTGAAGATTATGAATATCTGGTCATTGGCTGGGGTTCCACTCGAAACGTGGTGGCAGAAGCCATCGAAAATATGAAAAACAAGAAAATTGCTTTCCTCCATCTGAAACAATTGCTTCCATTACCAACATCACTATTAGATTATTTCAATCGAGCAAAGATAACCATCAGTCTCGAAAACAATGCTACCGGCCAGCTGGCTAAAATTTTGGCCATGGAACTGGGCTTTCCAGTCCAAAAGAAAATCCTGAAATACGACGGTCTCCCCTTTTCTGTGGAGGAGGTGAAAATAAGACTCAACCAAATAATTGAAGGAAAATAAAGATGATAGACACAACAAAATATGATATGCCCGGTATTGACATCGCCTGGTGTCCGGGCTGTGGAAATTTTCATATTCTTGACACAATCAAAGAAACATTGGCCGAACTGGAAATAGAACCCCGCAATTCTGTCTGGGTCACCGGAATCGGGCAGGCTGCAAAAATTCCGCAGTATTTTCGAACCAATTATTTCAATGGCCTGCACGGACGCGCTTTATCACCGGCGACAGCCATCAAAATTGCCAACCCGGAATTAACAGTCATTGCCGAAAGTGGCGACGGTTGTTCCTATGGTGAAGGTGGTAACCACTTTTTGCATACCATTCGGAAAAATCCCAATATCACCCATATTGTCCATGATAATCGTATTTACGGACTGACAAAAGGACAAGGATCACCGACGACACCCAAAGGTATGAAAACCAGTATTCAGACTCATGGTGTCTTTATGGAGCCCTTTAATCCTATTTCTGTGGCTATAACCTTAGGGGCCAGTTTTGTAGCCCGGGCCTTTTCCGGTCATATTGAAAAGACTAAAGAAATCCTCAAAGCTGCCATCACCCATAAAGGTTATGCCCTGGTAGACATTTTGCATCCCTGTGTGACTTTCAATAAGTTAAATACCTTTAAATGGTACAAGGAAAATACCTATTATCTTGATGAATGTCTTGACATTTATGATCAGCAGGCTGCCTTGATAAAAGCCAATGAAAGCGAGAGACTTCCCCTGGGCATCCTATTTAAACGTAATAGTCAAGAGGTGATCGACGAAGCCATTGCCTCTAATTTGAAAAGTCGTCTTCCTTTTTTTCAAAGGGAGCAAAAACTCGATATTCTGGAAAATCTGCTTCAGCAAAAACGAGAAATTTAAAATTTTATTTTCAATCATCCTTGATTTCAGCCTTTGTTTGAATAAAGCGAAGGCTTTCCTCAATATTTTATTGATTTAAAGGTCTTTAAAAATTAGATTTAAATGTCTGTACATTTAACAACTGTGAGGTATCTATGGCAATCAACAAAGACAGTTTCATTCCACTCTATCAGCAACTCTTTGAAGAATTTAAAAAGCAAATTGAAAAAGGAAAACTGAAACCCGGCGAAAGCATCCCATCAGAAAGCAAACTGGTTCAAAAATATAAACTGAGCCGAGGTACCGTTCGACAGGCCATGCAAAAACTGGAAATTGAAAAGTTAATTGAAAAATTTCCCGGCCGTGGGACCTATGTCTGCGAACCACAAACCCCGAATATTCCGAATACCCAAGCACAACAACAGGCTTCCAAAAACGCAGATTACCAAAGCATCTTTGACCAAATCATAGGCAGTACAACAAATACCGGTCAGATTTTTATCAAAGAAAGCGCAAAAATCAATGCGGACGCAAAAGTAAAAAATATGATGAAAATCCAGGATGGGGATGACGTATTCCTGCTTGAAAGAGCCTTGGCTTTCGGCCCTGAAATCTGGTGTATTGAAAAATCCTACTTCCCTCTCGAAGTAGTCAATAACTTTGATAAAGTTGATGTATTGGCTCCTATTTACGAGCAGTACAAAAAGATTACAAATGAGCGCATTGTCCTGTCAAAATATATCGTCGAAGTACTTCCTCTTGATGAAAAAACGCTGAATGATCTAAAAATTGAAAAAGATACACCAGTATTTAACATTATTCGCATTTCCTATCTTGAAAACAATATGCCTTTTGATCTTACCTTTGGTGTCTACAGAGCCGATCGTCTGCGCATGAATTTTGGTATAGGTTTTATCCAAGATGAGTCAAAATTTAGCATTAAGGCACTGAAAGAATTTCGTTGATCATGAAAAAGGTGATGTTGGTCCTTTGAATTCTTTTTCAAAATCAATCATCAAACATATAATTAATTGCAACCGTACCAATACCATTATGGACACCGATAACCGGTGAAATATTGACCATATATTCAGGGTTCTGTCCAGTCAGCCGGGCTAGTTTTTCCGCATAGACCTTGGCCCTGTCAATATTTTGTGAATGAACAATATTGTATTTCCAGAGTTTTTTGCCTTCCAGTTCCTTCATCATGATTTGGATGATCTTTTTCATGTTTGCTGCCCGGCTGAAAGATTTGCCAAAGGCCACGCCTTTACCGTCTTCATTGACAGTAACAATGGGTTTGAGGTTTAAAATTTTGGCAATTAAACCCGTTAAAGGACTGACACGTCCGCCTTTTACCATATATTTTAAACTGTCAACGTCTGTGAGAATTCGAGTATTTTTCACCCATTTTTCAGTAGCTGTGACAATTTCCTCCAGGCCTATTCCGGCAGCAATAGCTTCGGCAGCCCGCAAAACCAGCAACCCTTCCGCACCAGACAGGTTTTTGGAATTAATAACAGCAATCTCCTGATTTTTATATTCCTTCTTCATCTTAACCGACGTATCATAGACACCCGTCAATTTAGCCGAAACATGGATCGCCAGCAATTTTTCATAGTGAGTAGTTAAAAAATCAAAAAGATTCTTGATTTGCATAAAATCCGGCTGTGAACTGTGAGGTAGTTCTCTGGAGTTTTCCAGCATGACGTAAAAGTCTTCCGGCGATAACGTTAATTTATCCAGATAATTATTTTCGCCAAAACTAATTTTGAAAGGTATTTGCTGAATCTGGTATTGTTCAATCACCTCATCGGGTAGGTCTGCTGCGGAATCGGTAATCAAAGCGATGGGATATTTCTGCTGGTGTACGCTATTATACTGACGCACCATATCATCAACCTTAATTTGGCTGATGGTCCCCATTTCTTTGACTTCCTGAAAAAGTTTTCCGGGTTCATTGGTGTGAATATGAAAATGGGTCTTCGCGGCGTTTCCGGCAATAATTGCGGAATTGCCATAATGGCTGAGCAGGGATTTAAAATTATTGATATCGGCCTGACAATCTGTAATAATGGCCTCCGTACAATACCGATATTCAATGATATCGGATTTTTCAAAGGTATGTTTGTTTTCATTGACCTCGGCATAATCGACTCCGGGCGCCTGACGAACGAGCTGTCCTTTTTTGATTTGAGACAAGACGCCTTCCAAAAAGTGAACGAAACCCTGGGCACCGGCATCGACTACATTATGTTTTGCGAGAATTTCCATTTTTGAAGGTGTTTCTTTGAGCGATTTTTCAGCAACGGCATAAGATTTTTCCAGGACTTCATCAAAATCATCAGAAGAACTGCCGTGCTGCTCCATTCCCTTCACCCAATCTTCGATCACCGTGATAATGGTCCCTTCCACCGGCTCGATGACAGAATCATAAAGGTAGCGAATGGCGCTTTTTAGCGATTCGGTAAATTTTTTAATACTCAATCGCTCCACATCGGCAATTTCCTCCCGCAATCCGTGGAGAAACTGGGCAAAAATAATTCCCGAATTGCCGCGGGCGCCCGATAATGCAGAATCAGCAATGGAATCCATCGTTCTTTTGATGGAAGTGGAAATTTTACTATTAACCATGATAGATCGCATGGTTGAGGCCATGTTGGTACCAGTGTCTGAATCGGGAACAGGAAAAACATTGATTTCATTCAAATAGTTTTTTTGTCGTATAACAGCTTCACCTCCGGCGATGAAGGCTGTATACAAGTGGACAGAACTGATTTCATTAAATTTACTCACGCCAATCTCCCTGCTTTACCATGTTTGCTGCATAGGCTTGATCAACTTGACATCATATCCGGTTTTTTCCAGTTTATTTAAAATATTCTGATAAATATACTCATCAATTTGCGGTTCTCTTGCCATGATCCAGACAAATTTTCTATTGGGCACACCAATGACAGTATACTGGTAATTTTCATCAAGGTCAATTACCAGATAAGGCAATTTGACAGGCCATAAAAACTGGACCTTCCAGAAAGCATTGGTTCCATCCTGAACAAATCCACGGGCTTTCATGGTTTTGGTTTTTCCGTTTTTTCGGAAGGTATATTCAATATTAACATTTCCCTTGTTATCAAGTGCATAAGATTCAATGCCGTTTGTGGCACCTTCTTCAATAAAATTGGGGATAACAGCCAGGACATACCAATCGCCCATAAATTTACTGATGTCCAGGGATTTTACTGTGTTCAAATCAGCCTCTTCATTGTCACATGATAGTAAAAAAATACCCAATAATACAAGAAAAAAATATTTCATTTTCATTCTAGCCATCCCTATTTTGTTTGGAATATTGCAACAGGTCCCGAAACATATTGACCAAACCAGACCGGTTCACCCTATTGGCCATAAAACCCGGTATTGAACCCTCGGGATCAAGGAATAGGCTATAATGAACCGTGCTGTTCTCTTCATTCCGGATAACACGATAGACCCCGGCTCCCTTGTTGAGATAGACAACATCATCGTCCAGCCGGTGCTTTTCCAGCATTAGTTTTTCAAGGGTTAAGTTTCTTTCGGCCAGACTCCACCAGGAATAATCCCGTTCCCCATTATTTTTAAATAGTCTGTAAAAGTACTGGCGATTGGATATGAACGGTATATCGATGTGCTGGTAAGCCTTGATATACTCGTCATTTTGCTCAATCGTATCAAAGGTGATATTTTTTGCGCTGACCAGAATTGACGGATATTTGTCCACACTTTCAAAAGATTGGAGCAGGAGGCTTCCATTTATTTCAGTATCAACCTCTACCCGATAAGCTTTTAAATCAAGACCCGGAATAATTTTCTCATAAAGCCGGACTCCGTCCTCAAAGGTTTCAGTTAGCCGCCATCCGGTATCCTGAAGCAGCGGACCGATAGTGTTCTCTTCATTCATTTCTTTGGCAAAAATTGAAGCAACCATTACCAAAACAATTAAAATTTTATCTTTCATATTGTACTCCGATTTTCAACTTTTCATTAATGAAATATAATGAAGGAATGATCACCCCCCACAGGACGCTGAGCAGGATCAGGGGCCAAAAATCAGGGGCTACAAATTTTACAGCGCCATATCGCTGACCGGCGACATAAGCCAGGGGACCAAAAATCATTCCCAGAATAAAACCCAGAAATTTCTTATTATTCAGCCAACTGAGACTATGGTTCACAGTCATGGAAAAACCGATCCACATGGAAGTGATCCAGATGGGAGCAAGCCAGTGGGCAAAATCAAAAGTACCAGAATATTGAACAATGTTAAACAGATTGAGTAAAGTATCCATTGCTGTTCCGGCAATGGCCGCAATGATCAGAAGAAAAATTTCACGTTTGTCTCTGGCAATATAGAGAAAGTGCAGCGCCAGAACCGGTAACATGACATAAAAGCCGATCAGTGGCCGGTTGATAATGGCACCGATAACAGAGGACCACCAAATGGCCTGGTAACTGAGATTATTTATAATTTTTTTATTCATCATCGTATTCCTTTCGTGGTGATTAGATTTAGGTCAATTCTCTTCGTTACAAATTTATAAATATTTTTTTTGCATAATCATATAACATTATCATTGAATCTAAACCAGATACAATTCAGGTATTTTGTGGATTGAAAAAATTACACTTGCCTATTAGATCTGCCGCTACTTCAAGAAACAACCCCTGGAGTATTAGGAACAATAATCACAGACACAAATAAGACTTGCAGAGGTTCACAATGGTTAAATCTGAAGGAATCCACCCTTCAATTCTAACAGCATTTTTTTAAATGAAATTTATGTAACTTTTCAGAACTTTGAGGTTCATAAAAGAAGTTTTAAATTAAAAAAAGGAGAATTAAAGATGGCAAAAATAAATCTAAAAGGAAATCCTATGGAAACAGTGGGCAACCTTCCTGATGTCGGACAAAAAGCCTCTGATTTTAAATTGGTCAGTACAGATCTTTCGGAAAAATCTCTCAAAGATTATCAGGGAAAAAATGTTGTTTTAAATATTTTTCCAAGCCTGGACACAGAAGTCTGCGCTCTTTCCGTCGCAAAATTTAACAATGAAGTTGAAAAGTACAGTAATGCGGTGGTGCTCTGCATTTCGGCAGACTTACCCTTTGCTCACAAACGGTTTTGTTCAACCAATGGCTACAACAACGTAATCAATCTGTCCACTTTCAGAAATACAGATTTCGGTAATGAATACGGCACAACCATTACCACCGGACCTCTAACCGGTTTACAGTCCCGTGCAGTTGTTGTGATTGATAAAAACGGAATAGTCAAATATACAGAACAGGTTCCTGAAATCACCCATGAACCCGATTATACCACAGCTCTTAATCACCTGTAAAAGGAAGAGGAGTTTAAACCTCCTCTTTCTTTCCATTTCCAATTGAAAAAAATTCCCAAGAACTTCCATACACAGATTTTGTCTTCTCTTAAAAAATTCCAACAGTTCATTGGTACGTCTTTTGTCAATCCATTTGAAAATTTACTCTAACGAATCATTATGGAGGCGAGGAACATGGTATTTAAAAATTTATCAATCACTTTAAAAATAATCCTTACATCGATGTTCGGTATACTGATTATGGCAATATTCACAATTCTTGTCACAAAAAATGAAATCTCAAAAGGTGGTGTCTCTTCTTTGATAGAAAAAAGCAAAACCATCGTCAGAGATGCTGAAGCAGCACGAAATGAAATGGCAAAAAAACTGACCTTAAACGTCATCAAAGAATTTGATAACATCCCAGATGCCAGCATCCTGGAAGCAGTACCGGTAATTACAGCCATCAATATTGCCAAAAAAAATGCCGCAAACGGTAACTATGAATTCCGCGTACCAAAAGTATCGCCCAGAAATCCAAACAATACTCCTACTCCTGAAGAAAAGGAAGTGCTGGATCATTTAAAAAAGACCAACTCGGACGAGTATATCATCAAAACAAAAAATCACATCAAATATTTCAAAGCCATACGCCTAACCCCTGACTGTCTCCTCTGTCACGGTGACCCCAAAGGAACTTTGGACCCTGTGGGCGGCATCAAGGAAGGATGGAAGTCAGGAGAAATTCATGGCGCCTTTGAAATCATCAGTTCTATGGATGAAACCAAAGCCAAAATAAAAACAGCCACCATCAGGGGTGTTTTTATCACTTTTTTAATTTTGATACCCTTGATTATTATCACCCTTTGGACCTCCTTCACAATTACAAAACCCCTTAAGCAAAGCGTCGAATTTGCCGGTTTGGTAGAAAAAGGCGATCTGACTGCAACCATTATCCTGGATCAAAAAGATGAGATCGGAACCTTGGGCAACAGCCTCAATTCTATGACTTCCGGACTGCGCAATATTATTTCAAACATTTCCAATCTTGCCGTAGAATTGAACACACAATCCGAAAATCTGGCCAAAGTATCCCAAAAAATGCATCAGACCTCTGAAGAAACAGACCTCAAATCCTCTTCTGTTGCTGCTGCATCAGAAGAGATGAGTGTCAATATGGCCAGCGTATCTGCTGCCGCTGAACAATCCAACGCAAACCTGAAAACAATCGCCACATCCAGTGAGGAAATGGCTGCCACGGTAAATGAAATTGCCACTAGTTCCGAAAAAGCCAGAGATATTTCTCAGCAGGCCGTAAATTCCGTCAAAAGTTCGCTGGACGGCGTCAGCGAGCTGGAACAGTCAACCCAGGAAATTACCGATGTATTGGATTTAATTTTTGAAATTGCGACCCAGACCCGGCTTCTGGCTTTGAATGCAACCGTTGAAGCAGCCCGGGCCGGCGATGCGGGCAAAGGCTTTGCCGTCGTTGCTAATGAAGTTAAAAATCTGGCTCTCCAGACAAACAAAGCAACAGAAGAGATTGGCCAAAAAATAAAAATGATGCAAAATTCAACCGGTAAAACTATCAATGATATCAAACTCATCAATAAAAACATCCTGAATGTAGATGAAATTATTACCAGTATTGCAGCCGCTGTGGAAGAACAGTCCGTTGTTACCCGGGAAATTTTCAGAAATATTGCCGAAGCCGTTGAAGGCAACAAGGAAGTTACTGTAAATGTCACGGAAGCCAGCACAGCTGCGGCCAATGTGACCAGCGATATTTCCGAAGTCAGCATAAAAAGCGACGAAGTAAAAAGGGCTTCTGAATCCTTGCAGGCTAATGCCCTAAAACTGAACAGCATCGGTAAAGACCTGATCCGCATGGTGAAAAAATTTACTCTTTAAATCCCCTTCAATAAATCAAAAAAGTTGCAGGAAAAATCCTGCAACTTTTTTTTACCCGAAAAATAAACTCTTGGTACTTGTTCTAAAAATATTGTATTTTACAAAAAAAATAATATTATATGAATAGACTCATTAAGTACAATTTTACAAAATACTCAAAAAACAATTACCATAAATTTCTTAGCAAACTTATAGAGAACAACATTGAGGGAATTATTATCAATGCTGTTGATGAAAAGTCAGTCCTTCGAAATAGTAATTTTATTGAAGAATTTTACGATTCAACGGACAATATGGTCTATCTGGCACATGAAAGAGGTCTGCTGACAGCGGTTGAACTGGATGTCTTTAGTTCCAGGTATCTGTGGCAGCATCACAATTTTTCTCCGCCGGTCTCCTCTCATGGCGCAGAATACATGCCTGTCAATCATTATTATCCAGTCTGTCCCAACAATAAGCTGTCATCCGAAAGAGTCGTCAGCATGATTCAAAAAATCAGCAATATCATTCCTGATTACTTCATTCTGAAGGAATTTCGATTTCCCTACAACTGGGAACATGGTTCCCTTGACCTGCAGGAAAAAATACCCAATTACTGTTATTGTCCCTTTTGCATCGCCGAGTTCAGTTCCGAAGTCGGCATTGTCGTAAAAAACCTTGATACCATCTATGATAATATCAATGTCTGGATGAACTGGCGATTTGATGTCTTGGAGGATTATTTTGATTTTATCATGGACAATCTGGTGCCCAAAAAAGCGGTCATTGTGCAGACTCCACCGTTAAACCTGGTGGATATTCCCTTTTCCACCGGCCAGGTCCTCCTTGAATATGGTGAAAAAGGTGCGAAAATATCCCCTCTGCTCTTTCACAATACCCGAAACCGGGATTTCAACTGGGCCCTTGAAGTGCTGGATATTTTCAAAATCGATATTCCAAAGGAACTGATTGCCCCGGCAGTCCAGTCATACGATATCAAGCAACCCTGGCAAGTGCTGCCGGCCTATGAAGACTATGAGGAAGTTCTTGTCTACTAAATTCCCAGCCCCGATATATTATCGAATGACAAAATCAAACCAGGTGTCCGTAAAAGGTTCATCACGCAAAGTAAAATGCCACCATTCTTCGCTGTAATTATTAAATCCATGTTTGTCCATCAGCATTTGCAGCAACATTCGGTGGGCCCGTTGCTCCGCAGTTAAATATTTTTTTGTAAAAACATGGGACAGTTCGCCAAAGTAGTCAAAAGGGCTGCCCATATCCAGTTCCTCTCCGGTTTCCAGAAGTACCAAAGTCAGATCAATGGTGCTTCCCCGGCTATGGCTTGATTTTTCAGCAATATAGCCTTTTTCAAACAGGTCTTTTTTATCCACAGTTGGATAGAATTCCTGTTTTGTCAAAGTGTCGTCAAGAACCCTGGCCCAGCGTACAAAATGGTCAACGGCTCTTTGGGGGCGGTAGGCGTCAAACACCTTAATGCCCAAGCCGTAATTTTTCAATTCTCCGGCCAAATGGCTGAGTGCTTTTGAAGCTTTCTCAGTAATGATACATTTTTCAGCTTCATAACCATCTACAGGGACACCCAGAAAATTATGGTTTCCCAAATACCTCAAATCAAGAACCAGATCAGGAATAATGTCTTCAAGATAGATAAAACCTGTTGGCAATTCAGCACAAAATAGTGATGTGATCAGTAATAATAGTATTCCAAAAGATTTTTTCTGCATATTTCCCTCTTAAAGCCCTTAAATGTGTTGTTCAGAACCATGATTTTTGAATGACTAAATAATTTTTAAAAAATCATAAACCAATTCTGCGGTAATGCCCCAGATCACCGGATCGTTTTGATAGACAAATATTCGATGTTTGATATTTCCCCAGGGCTTATTGTAACGTTTAGGAATACCCAGTTTTTTATAGGGCAAAAGCATTTCCCGTGACCCGTTTTTATTCTGCCGCCAAGGGTCCACATGAATGGAAACGTAATATTGTTCCGGAATCTGTTTTTTCAGTTCACTGACCGGTAGGGCAAAGACCTCTTCCACCTCCTCCTGATTGTACTTCAGCTCAGCAAGAGATGAAATCATCAGGGCAGCGACATAGGCCTCCACCAGAATGCCCATAGGTGCTGTATAATAGCCCAATTTCCCTAGAAACCGTATTTTTTCCTTACCAATTCCTAATTCTTCAATTGTTTCACGCAGGGCAGTTTCCCTTGTATCCGCATCAATTTTCGAATCAAATTTGCCACCGGGAAAACAGACTTCACCCGGTTGCGGTATGTTTTTTGACCGGACATTGAAAAGCAAATGGCACTGGCCGTTATGCAAAAACAAAGGAAGAAGAACGGCAGTGATTTTATACCGTTCCCTTCCTATCAATTGATCTTTGGCAGCTAAATTCTTTTTTAATTCTTCAATATTCATCAGAAAGTAAAGGAAAGACCAATTCCCAGAATTTCTTTTAATTGCAGTTTTGGACCAGGTTTATCATTCTCGTCGGAAGCGATATCAATATCATCATCATAGATCATGGTGGTGCTGAAATTGGCCGTGATATACTGATTGACCTTCATATTGACTAATATTTCCATGTTGACATCGATATTTTGCGGTTTATCCAGATAGTTGCTGAAAAGATCAAGTTTTGAAACCAACTGAACATTTTTCATGATTTCATTCTGAAAATGGGCTTTGATATATCCGCCAATCTCACTTTTCAGGTTTTCACCGGGATCAACACCAAAAGCGCCGGCATCGGCAAGTTTTTCATTGCCCACATAGGTGATTTTGGAACTCAAAACCGAAGCAAAGACGGACAACATATCATCCTTTTTAAAATCCAGCCCAATACCACCGGTCACGTAGAGCGGGGCCAGAAAATCCGATATTTTATCCTTGTCGCCGGGGTTGGCATACCCCGGAGTCATCTGGGTATTTAAATTCAGTAGCGCAGCATAGTAAAAGGGCTGTGACGACTTTAAGCCTACCTTTGAGGTAAATTCAAAAATATCATCGGTTTTGATGATATCCTTATTGTTTTCCTGGTCAAGGACGCCATAGCCGATTTGTCCGTAATTGTCCCAAATCCAATTGGCCTTTTTGTAATAGAAAAAATAATTAGTCTTGAGACTGGCAGCAAATGAGTTAAATCCACCGGCAGCCCAATGGCTGAAACTGGCCTGGTTCAATGCCAGGTTGATGATTGCACCCTTTTTAAACCCGGCTTCTTTATCGGCGGCCTGCTTTTTCAGTTCATCTTCCTTGACGTCCAGTTGAGCAAAACCGGCGTTTACAAATAATAAGACCATGATTATCAGGTTCCATTTTTTCATTTTTATCTCCTTATCTTAATCTTCCAACAGCCGTCCGGAATCCATTTCCGGCAGCGCTTCCACATCTTTTAATTTACGTTCGATGGCCCGGGTACGGACTTCTGCTTTGTCAATGACGTTGCTGGCTTCCTGTAATTTTTTCTTGGTTTTATCCAGGACTTCGCCAAAATTTCTGAATTCTGTTTTAACAGCTCCCAGCAATTCCCACACTTCGGAACTGCGTTTTTCGATGGCAAGGGTACGAAATCCCATTTGCAGGCTGCTCAGGAAAGCTGCCAGCGTGGTGGGCCCGGTCGGGACAACGCTATATTCTTTTCGTAATTTCTCAAATAGATCCGAATTTTTCAAAACCTCGGCATAGACACCTTCCACCGGTAAAAACATGATGGCGAAATTTGTGGTATAGGGCGGTGTGATATATTTATCCCGAATATCCTTGGCAAAACTTAAAATCTTTCGGGCAAAAGTTTTTTGCAATAGGACAAAATCGTCGGGATTTGTGCCATTGAAATTGAGTAATTCCTGGTAATCTTCAATGGGAAATTTGGCATCGATCGGAATCCAGACTTCCCGGCCATCCTGTCCCGGCAGTTTCAGGGCAAATTCCACAAAATTGTTTCGATTGGGATTAACCTTCACATTCTGACTGTACTGCTCTGGTGAGAACATCTCTTCCAGAATATTGCCCAACTGAATTTCACCCATCACACCTCGGGTTTTGACATTGGTAAGGACTTTCTTGAGGTCGCCGATACCGGAGGCCAGTTGCTGCATTTCGCCCAGCCCTTTATGCACCAGTTCCAATCGTTCACTAACGATTTTAAAAGTCGATCCCAGACGGTCCTCCAGGGTTTTATGGAGCTTTTCATCCACAGTCAGGCGCATTTTTTCCAGTTTTTCGCTATTGTCCTTTTGCAATTTTTCAAGATTTTCTGATACGATGGTGCTGATCTTTTCCATTTTCTGTTCATTTTGCTGGACCAGCTGGTTCAATTGCTTGGACATATTTTCATACTGGCGACCCTGGATTTCCAGGGATTCATTCAGCCGGCGTAGCAAAGATTCCTGAAAATTCTGTAAAGTATCGGAATTTTCCTTTCGGGACTGATAAAAATTATTACTTAACTCCTCCCGGTTTTTGAAAAATTCTTCTCCGAAATTTTTGAGCATTCCAGCGAATGAATCAGAGAACATCTCATGGATAGAACTTACAATGTTCCGGGAATACTTCTTTGTTTTTATCAAAATAATAATGGCAAAAACCAGCGTCATAACAGACAGTCCAATTATTGCAATCATAAAAGCATTTATCATTACCAGCTCCTTAAAATCTCATTTTCGAATTTATAAAAATCGAAACTTATAACATACTATAAAAAAATTTTCATAATTGAAAAGGTTAGGAAAAATTTTAACTGTATTTTCACCGTTTAATAAAAAAATAATATTTTTTGACTTTACATTCCACGGCCAGTAAACTATGGTGTTCCAAGGCAAAAAAAGAAGGAAAATAACTATGTCACAATACCGCAACCTGACAACAACTGAAATTATTCAATTGGAGAAAAACCATTGTCGGGCGGAAAACTGGCAACAGGTCAAAGTCAAACCGGACTTTGATCCGGGCAGGCTCAGCAATGTCGAATTTTCAGGCGAGATCAAACTTGGAATTTTTGAAAAAACCCATTTCCTGTGGGGAGACGTCAGGAAACACTGCGGGATTTACAATGCCAAACTACATAATTGTATTGTCCACGACAATGTACTCATCAATAAAATCAGCAACTATATTGCTAATTATGAAATCGAAGAAAATGCCATTATCAACAATGTCGGCATACTGGCGGTGAATACTGTTTCTTCTTTTGGAAACGGAACTATGGTGCAGGTTCTGAATGAAGCCGGCGGCCGGGAAGTGATGATTTATGAAGAAATGACTGCCCAGATCGCCTACCTTCAATGCTTTTACAGACACGAAACGGAAATGGTCCGGGTTCTCCAAAAACTGATTTCCCAATATTCTGCTGACCAAAGTTCCTCTATGGGCATTGTCGGCAAAGAAGCCAGAATTCTCAATACCCGCTCCATCAGAAACGCAAAAATCGGTGATTATAGTGTCATAGAAGACGCTGATGTGATTGAAAACGGGACACTTGTCAGCAACGAGCAGGCACCTGTCCGTATCGGGCCCGGCGTCTATGCGAAAGATTTCATCTGTCAGTCAGGTTCCATCCTTTCCGATGGTGCTGTTATCACTCATTGTTTTATCGGCCAGGGATGTGAATTGTCCAAGCAGTTTTCGGCGGAAAACTCCCTGTTTTTCGCCAACTGCGGTTGTTTTCATGGTGAAGCATGCGCCATCTTCGCAGGGCCTTTTACCGTCACTCACCATAAGTCCACATTGCTGATTGCCGGATATTTTTCCTTTTTTAATGCCGGCAGCGGGTCTAATCAGAGCAACCATATGTACAAACTCGGGCCCTGTCATCAGGGCATACTGGAAAGGGGGGCCAAAACCGCCAGTGATTCTTACCTTCTCTACCCTTTTAAAATCGGTGCTTTTTCACTGGTCATGGGACGGCATTACAAGCATTCTGATATTTCCGGCCTTCCCTACTCCTATTTGATTGAAAGCAATGACGAGAGCATACTCATTCCCGGCGTCAATTTACGGTCTGTCGGCACTATTCGCGACGCTGTCAAATGGCCCAATCGCGACAAGCGAACTGATTCTGTTAAACTGGATATTGTCAACTTTGACCTGCTCTCCCCTTACACGGTCAACAAAATGGCAGCCGGCATCAAAATACTAAAACAATTGCAGCAACACTCCGGTACTTTATCCGACTTTTACACCTATAACAATGTAAAAATTAAAAACAGTTCTCTGCGCCGGGGAATTCGTTTTTATGAAACCGGCATCATTAAGTTTATGGGAAATACACTGGTCCGAAAGCTGAAAAACCAAAGATTTTCCACCTCTGCTGAACTGACGGAACTGCTCAAGCAAAAAAGCGAATACGGCAGCGGCCAATGGCTCGATGTGGCCGGAATGTTTATGCCAGCCGAAGCCATGGATGAACTGATCCGTAACATCCGGACCTGTCAATTGCCGGATTTACAATCCCTTCGCCAATTTTTTCAGATGGTCAGTGACCAATACGAAACCTATAAATGGACCTGGTTTGTGAAAAATTTTGAAGAACTGACAGGCACCTCGATGACTGCTGTCCATCCCGATGACCTGGTACGGTTTCTTCACCAATGGCAGGAGGCTGTTGTCAATCTCGATAATCAATATCTGGAGGACTGTGAAAAGGAATTTTCACTGGAAATCATGACCGGCTATGGCATCGACGGAAACGAAACTGTCGCAAAGCAGGACTTCGCGGCCGTGCGCGGACTTTTTGACACCAATTCCTTTGTCACCACCATTCAGCAGCACAAAAAAGAAAAATTTGAGGACGGGCAAAAAGTAATCGAGAAATTGCTCCTGCTTTAAAGAAAACAGTATACCAGAATGGCCGCAGCCGCCGGTTTTCCGTGCAGGACAAATTTTCCGAATTTCAAAAAAAAGATTGTAATTAAAGTTGGAAGACTATAAATTTACCCGCTTTTTAACACTGGCGACGTACCCAAATGGCTAAGGGAGCGGTCTGCAAAATCGTTATTTACCGGTTCAATTCCGGTCGTCGCCTCTATTTCAAAACTATCCTGTGCCGAAGTGGCGGAACTGGTAGACGCAAGGGACTTAAAATCCCTCGTGCTTTACGCATGTACCGGTTCGATTCCGGTCTTCGGCACGAACAATAAAAAAGTCCCAATCTGTGGGACTTTTTTATTGATAAAACTTCTCAAAAATACCATCCGGCTAGGATAATTTTTCCTTTCCGGACTTCATCTCCTGAATGAGATTTTCATATTTCCGTTGCGTTGCCCGTATTTCTTCTTCCTGCTGTTTGCGTTCTGTAATATCCTGGAAAGAGCCAAAAACCCGGGATATTTTACCATATTTATATTCAGCTTTGCCAATGGAGCGCACAATTTTATGGGTGCCTTTGGCTCCAATAAACCGGCATTCCAGGTCAAAGGGCATTCCGTCGGTCAGACAAGCACGAACAGCAGCTTCCAGCCGTTGTTGATCATCGGGATGGTAAAAGTTGACGCCAACCTCGACATTATGGTCAAAATTTTCATCCACTTCATGAATTCTATAGATTTCCCTGGTCCAATAGGTTTTTCCCGTTTCAGGATCAATCTCCCAGCCGCCGACTTTGGCCAGTTCCGCCGCCGCATCCATCCAGATGATGTGTTTTTCAAGTTTTTCATTGAGCTTTTTAATTTTGGTAATGTTGATAAAGGTTATAATTACGCCAGAATAGACTTTATAGGAAATTTTGTAGGGTTTGATTTTGACCATGTAATGATTGCCGTTTTCGCACAAAATGCTTTTTTCGAAAATCTGGTCATTTTCCATAACCGATTTGATGACATTGATCAAATCCAGACTTTTCAGGTGGTTGCTGTACTTGTACATGGAAGTGCCGATTACTTTTTCGTCAAAATTGAAAATCAGTTTGGCTTCCGGTGTAATTTTTCGTATATCTAGGTTTTCATCCAGAAAAATAGTGGCGATTTCGGTGCTGTCCATCAGATTATTGATATCATTATTCAGTTCTGTCAATTCCGTGATTTTTTCCTGATATTCAGAATTAACGGTATAGAGTTCTTCATTGACTGACTGTAATTCCTCATTGGTGCTCTGCAATTCTTCATTGCTGGACAGCAACTCTTCATTGGTGGCTTGTAATTCTTCATTGGAGGTTTCCAATTCCTCAATAGTAGCCTGCAGATTTTCACGGGTAAACTGCAATTCCTGCTCCAGATCCAGAATTCGCTGTTTTATCTCTTGGTCCATATCATAGTTTTGTCTTCTGGGCTGTGCCGGTGTTTCTTCCAAATCGTCTGAAATCTCAAAGAAGAGGGCTGCCAGGTTTTGCTGACCCCTTTTTTGCAGGATGGGCTTCAGGAGCAGATTGATTTTGAGGGTCCGGTCTCCTTTGTGCAGAGAAATATTAGTATACTTGATCTCCTCACTCTGATTGAACAATTTTTGTAATCCCGTGGCAATGGGAATGGCCAGGTCGCGAGTAGCCATCTTGGTAATATCATTAACCAGTTTACCCTGTGGCAGTGTCAGAAATTCCGAAATATCACCGATTGAATGGAGAATTTCCTTGCTTTCATTGACGATAATGCAGGCAGGTAAAAAACTGCCGTAGAGAGTCTGTAAAAATCTTTCCAGAATCCGGCTCTCTTCAAAACTCTTGATACCTGCCCGGGCAGTAGAGGGCAGTGGTTTCCTTGTGCCGGAATACCTTGGAAATTCCGTATTGCCTTTATTGATAAAATGGGCGTTACTGCTGCCCATGAACCGAAATATTTTGTATTTGGGATGCAATTGCTGGTAATTTTCGGAAATTTTACCGACGGACTCACTTTTTCCCAGCAGCAGGATTCCGTTAGGATTGAGCGAAAAATTGAAGAGATCGATTACTTTTTGCTGGAGTCCGGTCTGCAAATAGATCATCAGGTTCCGGCAGCTGATAAAATCGATATTAGTGAAGGGCGGGTCATTAATCAGATTGTGATAGGCAAAGATAACGCTCTCCCGCACTTTTCGAATGATTTGATACTGGTCATCTTTTTTAATGAAATATTTATGCAGGTGATTGGGATCGATATCAACTGCAACACTTTCCGGATAGAGGCCCTGACCTGCCCTGAAGATGGCATTATGGTCGATGTCTGTGGCAAAGATTTTCAGGTTGACAGCGGTTTTTTGGTTTTCAATGGCTTCAAGAAAGAGGATCGCGATGGAATAGGCTTCCTCACCGCTGGAGCAGCCCGCAACCCAGACCCTGATTTCACTGTTGCCAGTGCGTTTGACAATTTCTGGTATATATTTGTTTTCCAGTTTTTGAAACACCTCCTTGTCCCGGAAAAAATTGGTAACGCCGATTAAAAATTCCCGTTGCAGAATATTGACTTCATTTTCAGAATTGTTCAACAAATTCACATAGTCGGAAAGTTCCCGAATATGGTTGACGGACAGGCGGCGCTGGATCCTTCTCATCAAAGTGCTCCGCTTGTACTGGGTAAAATCAATATTTTTTTTGCGGCTGAGAATGGTGAAGATCTGAGCCAGATTGTCCTCATCAGTGACGATCTGGTCGGCAGCCATCTGCCGGGCGATGAGGGGATGGTTCAGATAGGCTATCAGATGCTCTGGCATATCCTCAGGCGCCAGCACGAAATCCACCAATCCGGTGGAGAGGGCGCTTTTGGGCATACCGTCAAATTTGGCAGTATCTTGGTCTTGGACCATCACCATACCGCCGGCTTCTTTAATGGAGCGGATGCCCTGCATACCATCGCTGCCGGTGCCGGACAGAATAATGCCAATTGATTTATCGCCCTGATCCAGGGCCAGAGATTTCATAAAGATATCAATAGGCAAATTCAGCAGTGTGGTTTTATCTTTGGGAACCAGGTACAAAGTGCTGTCTTTGATTTTGAGATTATTGCCGGGTGGAATCAAATAGACATGATTGGGCAGAACAGCGGTATCGTCTTTCACCTGTTTTACGACCATTTCTGTTTTTTTGGACAGCAATTCCTGCATCAGGCTCTTGTAGTCCGGTGATAAATGTTGAATGACAACAAAGGCGAGATTGCTGTTGCTGGGCATATTGAGAAAAAAGGATTCCAGAGCTTCTAGTCCGCCGGCTGATGCGCCGATGCATACAATGTGGTTCAATTCCATATTCCCCTCTTGCTTTAAGTGAGTATTGTTCCAGGACGACACTTATTTTTCATCGAAAATTTCCCGAATAAATTCCGACAGTTCATGGATCAGCACCGGTTTAGTCAGAATCTTGATAATTCCGGCTTCAAGCTGTTCCTGTTTTGAGATTTTCGACCCATACCCGGTCATCATAATCACCGGCAGATTTTTATTGATTTCATGAATTTTTTCGGAGAGGGTCAATCCGGTCATGCCGGGCATCGTCAGGTCCGTGATCAGGAGGTCAATTCCGGCAACATTGTTCCTGTAGATTTCCAGGGCCTTGTCGCTGGTGGAAGATACAGTCACCTGGTAACCCAGGGAAGACAAAAATTTGGATGCCAGCTTCAGGACCGCCTCATTATCATCAACGATTAAAATGGATTCATTACCTTTTTTCAACTCCGGCGTGTCGAGATTGAAATCGACAGATTTTTGGGTATCAAAAACCGGAAAATAGATAATAAATTCCGATCCTTTGCCCACTTCGGAGTTGACAATGATCATTCCATCATGGCTTTTGACGACGCCATGGACCACACTCAGCCCCAGTCCGGTGCCTTTGTCAACTTCCTTGGTGGTAAAAAAGGGCTCAAATATTTTTTCCAGCAACTCCTGTTCAATGCCGGTGCCTGTATCTTTGACTAGGATTTTGAGATGTTTGCCCGGATTAAGGTCATAGTATTCATCACTCTCCTGTCTGGAAATGTTGACCTGTTCCAAACTGACATATAAGACCCCGCCGGTTTCCTCCATGGCATGGAAGGCATTGGTGCATAAATTCATCAAAACCTGGTGAATTTTGGTGGCATCGGCCAGAATTTTGTCGCTTGTCTCATCAACAGCTGAAACGATGGTAATGGTCGCCGGAATGGTATGCTGCAGCAGTTTCACCACTTCTTTCACGACAGGATATATGTAAATCGGCTCCCGGTTTTGTTCGTCATTTCGACTAAAGCTCAAAATCTGGGCTACCAGGTCTTTGGCCCGAATGGCGGCATCATAGATATCGCTGACATATTCATTCATTCGGTCCGGTTGGATTCTCCCCTGCAATAACATATCGGAATAGCCAACGATAGGTGTCAAAATATTATTAAAATCATGAGCAATGCCGCCAGCCAGGGTCCCGATGGTTTCCAGCCGCTGGGATCGGGCTGCCTCTTTTTCCAGACGGGTCCGTTCCCTTTCGTTGATAACGGCCTGGGTGACATCGGTAATCACCGAAACCATGCCATTGAAGTTGTGGTCTTTATCAAATGATGGACTTGAACTGATTGACAGCAGTCGCCGGACACCATTTTGAAGGCAAACGGCATGTTTGACCCCCGAAACAGGCTTCCCGCTTTTTTTGACAAGGCTAAAGGGCAATTTATCTTCCGGATATGGATTACCGTCGTAAGTTGTAATTTGAAATTTGGAATCATTGTATGAATAATTTTCTTGACTTCCTTCCAGGCCCATGATTTCTCTGGCTTTTTGGTTCATGAATGTAATGAGGCCTTCGCTATTGACCAGAGTAATTCCCGAAGGGCTGGTGTTCATGATGTTGGCGATGAGGTCCCGCTCATAACGAAGATTTTCCAGCAGTTCTTCACGTTCCCGGGTCACCTGAATCCAGTGCAAAGCGTAGGACAAGTCGTTGGCAATTTCAGTAAACAATAACTTCTCATCATCACTGCGAGGAAAACCAAACTCCAGGCCGGAAGAAATAATGCCGTACACCTGATCATTGTATCGCAACCGTGAGGTATATGTGCAAAAAAGCAGACCATCTTCGCAAACAGGACATTGATTGCAATCATTTTCATTGTAAGAGGCTTGAACGACGGTATTGGATGCTTTGGCTTTTTCCACACAATAAATGTCCCGGCCTGATTCCAGTAATGTTTTGATTCTGTCGATTTTTGAATTGGAATCATTGGCATAAAAATGGGTGACTTTTTTAAAATCTTGTTCATAAAGCGCAATCCAGACATTCTGGTACCCGCGGGTTGCACCGAGAACCTTTATACTTTCTGATAACAAACGGTCCCGGTTCTTTTCTGTGGAAATGAGTTTATCTATATCACGGACGGCCTTTAATACCCTGTTCAGATGGTTGATTTTTTCTTCGTTCTTTTTCCTTTCGGTGATATCGACCACTGACAGGAAAAGAAAATCATCTTTTTTGCCAAGTTTGATTTTCTCACCTTTTAAATTAACAAATATTTCTCCCTTGCCAGTCTGCAGCCGGGCTTCCAGGTTTTTTCCTTCCGGTGAATTGAAAATTGCTTTGAATCGACCCAGAAAGATTTCCCTTGAACCGGAATCAATCAAATCAATAAAATAAGAATTTCTGAGTTCATTCAGCGGTTTGCCCACCAGTTTCGTAAAGGTGGTGTTCACTTCCATTATCGTGGCAGACTTGGAAAGCATCAGATATCCTACCGGCGCGTTATTAAAAAGATTGAAATAGTGGTTTCGGGACTGTTCCAGTTCCTGGTTTAGTTCGATTAAATTTTCATTTTGAATTTCCAGTTCAATTTGGTGGACTTTCAATTCATGAATTAATTTTTTAAAATCTTTTTCTTCGAAAATATCGTCGGGCTCCTGCTGATTTTTTGCCAACAGGTCCAAGGCTTTTTTTCTGATATCATCCATAAAGTTTCCTACTCAAAATTAAGGATATGATTAATCACTACTATTGTTCAAAAAGTATCTTTCTGAAAGCATAAATTCAATACTTTACTATTTTTTTTTAGAAAAAAGAAAAAGATCTGTTATGTGCCGGTAATTTTAATTCTGCTCAACAGGACTACCGGTAGAGGTACCGCTTGATTTTCTTGGTGGGTGACTTTTCAAACTCCTCAGGATAAAGTTGAAATTCGGTGACTTTTGCATACTGGGGCAAAAGGCCATTAAGTATTTTACGATTTTCTTCCATGATATTCTTCAGTTCTGCCTGATTGATTTTTTGTTTGTCCACTTCCACAAAATCAGGATAGACCAGAGCCACGAGTTTTTGGTTACGTTCCAAAACCAGGGATTCCTGCACGAGAGGAAGGTTGTTGATACGGGACTCAATTTCATCCGGGAAAATATTCTGACCTGAAGGGCCCAGAATCATGGTTTTACTGCGTCCATTGATATAAATAAACCCGTCGTCATCCATGGTGCCGAGGTCGCCAGTACAAAACCACTCTCCCTTGAAACTCTTTCGAGTGGTCTCCTCATCTTTGAAATATCCCATGAACAGATTTTCACCTTTGACCAGAATTTCACCAATTTTATGTTGCGGGTCATCGGAGTCGATTGTTACTTCCATATTATCCACTTTTTTCCCCACCGATTTAATTCTACGTGTTTTCCATGAAGAATAGCTGATCAGGGGTGCACATTCTGTCATGCCATAACCGATGGTCATGGGAAATTTTATGTCCATTAAAAATTCTTCGACCTGGTGATTCAGGGGCGCTCCTCCGATTATCAGTTCCTGAAAATTTCCACCAAAAACATTGACCAGGCTTTTATAAATTTTTTTCTGAATCAATTGTTTGCTGCCAGGCAGTTTTAACAGGCTCTTGACAGGTTGTGACTCGATTTTTGGTTTAATTTCTTTATTATAAATTTTTTCCAGGATGAGGGGTACGGAAAGAATTAATCGGGGTTTGACATATTCAAAGGCTTCCATAATAATACGCGGAGATGGAATTTTGTTTAAAAAGTTGATAAATGCGCCCCGGCAAAAAGGAAATAAAAATTCGAAAGCGCAACCAAAGGAATGGGCCAGAGGTAAAAAAGACAGGATTTTATCACCGGGATGAAGTACCAGGTTTTCTATTGCAAAGACAATATTGGAAACCAGATTGTTATGGGAAGTCATGACCCCTTTGGAAAAGCCCGTGGTCCCGGAGGTGTAGGAAATACTGGCCAGAGCTGGATTTTCAACTTGAGGAAGTTTAAAAGAATTGCGGGAGAGGGTTTCGTTTTTTGAAATTTCCGAGCTTGTCTCCCACTTTTTTGATATTTTTTTATCCAGGTAAAATAAGGAAAAATCTTTGAGGCTGATGACGGCTTTCAGATTATTAATCTCTTCGCTGTCCAGTTTGTCATAAAAATTTTCAATTGTGAACAGGCAACTGGATTCAGAATGCTGCAGAATATGGGCTATATCACGGGTATGAAAATCAGGAAGAATCGGAACAATCACAGCACCGTAGGAAAGGGTTGCCAGATAGGTCATGGCCCAGGTGGAGCTGTTTTCCGACAGCAGCGCAACTCTGTCACCCGGCTCAATATTTAACCGTTTAAACATTGCATGGATTTCAAAGATTGTTTCTGCAACCTGTCGGTAATTGTATACCTCACCTTTGTAATCGGAAAAAGCAGGCAGGTCCCAGTTTGACTGTATGGTTTGTTCGAACAGAGCAACCAGATTTTGTTTAATCATAACTCTCTCTTTTGGTTTTGTTATTGTTAACGAATTCTTTTACAATAATAATAAATATATCAAATACTTTGAATAGAAATTTTATAATTTTTTGAAAAATTTCAATTTTTTTTCATAAAAACTGATATTATTATTATTTCTAAAGGATTAGGGATAAAGGGCTTAGATGTCAGAGTTTTGAAAAATATTTTTTCCTTGACATTCTCCTCCTGAAAAAAGAAATTGAAAACCATGAGTGAACAAAAATGGTACTATACGAATTCCCTGGACGAGGCATGTGAATTGCTTCGGGACCACACGGTTCTGCCGCATGGCGGTGGTACACAACTGAACAACATTGATCTTTCGCATATTCATGGCCTATTATGTCTGAAAGACCTGAATTTGAATTATATTAAACAAACTTCACAGGAAGTTGAAATTGGCAGTATGACCACCTATGCCGATATTGTTCAAAAATCCACTAAAATTTCAACGGACAATATTTTAATCAGTGCTCTAAAAAATGCCGCCAACACGCCCTTGAGAAATCGCATCACCATCGGCGGAAGCCTGGGTTTCATTCCCCAATGGTCAGACCTGATTGGTCCGTTGCTGGCCCTTGAAGCCAAAATTCTCCTGATTGGAAAGAATGCCGGTGAATATTCCCTTTCCCAATTCTGGCGTCACAGAGACCTTTTAAAATCTTCCCTGATTACAGCTGTTCGGTTCCGTGATTTTCCCCATCATGCTTACCATTACCGTGATGTAAAAACCAACAATGACATGCCGCTGTTTACTGTTTCGACCTTGTTTGATATGGATGGTGAGAGAATTAAAAAGCCTCATGTCATTATTGCTGGGACTCGGGACAGGGTCTCAGAAATCACAGAATTGGAAAATTACCTGGCAGGCAAAAAAATATCTGAACTGCAAGAAAGCGAAGTAATACGACGGGTCAAAGTTACCTTTGTCGGAAAGAGAGTGACCGATCCGGATTATCTTGCCAGCAAAACAAAAATAGAGACCTGGCGGTCCATCATCAAAGCCGCGGAGAACCGATTATGAAAGCAGTATTAAAAATAAATGGCACCGAGGTACCTGTTAAATTTGATTTTGATGAGCACCTGCTTCAAACCCTGCGAAATCACGGCTTCACCGAAGTTAAAAATGGCTGTGAGGAAGGTGAATGCGGTGCCTGTCTGGTATTACTCAATGGAAAGCCGGTTAACTCCTGCCAGGTTTTTACCGCCACTGCTATCGGTGACGAAATCACCACGGTGAAAGGAATCGGTACACTTCATCAACCCCACATCATTCAGGAATGTTTTGTGGAAGCCGGGGCAGTGCAATGCGGTTTTTGCACTCCGGGAATGGTTTTGGCGACTTATGCATTGCTGCAGGATAATCCTGACCCCAGCGATGATGAAATCAAACGGGCACTTTCGGGCAATCTTTGCCGATGCACCGGTTATGTGAAAATTATTGATGCAGTAAAACGATCTGCCAGAAAGATGAAAATAACCTGACTGCACAGAAGGCTGAAGAGGCAGAAATCACGTTGAGTTTTATCAACAGTATTTTTTCTGCGAATCTTTGCAGTCTATCCTCTCTCGGGTTTGAGGTATAAAAATGAAGAATTATACAATCGTAGGAAAATCAGAAAAGAAAATCGACTCCCTGTCCCTGGCCACCGGCGAGAGCAAGTTTGTCGATGATTTTGAATTGAAAAACCTGCTCCACTGCAAAATTGTCTATTCACCTTACGCCTTTGCAAAAATTTTGGATATCGACGATTCTGAGGCCCGCGCTATGACTGGTGTTATTGACGTATTACATTTCAAAAATACAAAACATATCCTGCATACCACTGCCGGCCAGGGGTTTCCGGAACCATCTCCTTATGATACGGTTATGTTTGATCACATTATGCGTTTTGCCGGTGACCGTGCAGCCATGATTGTTGCGGAATCACCTGTCATAGCTGCCAGAGCGGCCAAAAAAATATTTGTGGATTATCAGGTCCTGCAGCCCTTACTCGATCCGGAAATAGCCATGGAGCCTGATGCCCCGCGACTTCATGACAGCAATCGTTATGCAGCAATTCCGGTGAAATATGAACCGGAACGCAACCTCGCTGCCGAAGTGGAAATCGGTTTTGGAGACATTAGTCAGGGTGAATCGGAAGCGGATTTTATGATTGACCATACTTACCATGCACATTACGGATCTCATTGTGCCATCGAGCCCCATTCTGTGAAAACCTATTTTGATGAAATGGGCCGCCTGGTCATTGTCACCGCGACGCAGGTTCCCTTTCATGTCCGCAGAATCGTTTCCAAGGTCTGCCAATTTCCCCTCTCGAAAATTCGCGTCATCAAGCCACGGGTGGGCGGCGGATTTGGTGGCAAGCAGGAGGTATTTCTCGAACAATTAGCCGCCACTGTTACCATCAAACATAAACAACCCTGCAGAATTGTGCTGACCCGACCGGAAGTTTTTCAGTCCAGCCGCACCCGTCATCCGGTACGTACCCGGCTGCGAATGGGCGTTAAAAATACAGGGGAAATTACTTTTCTTGAAATGGATTCGCTGCTCAATTCCGGGGCCTATGGCACTCATGCTCTCACGGTGCTGTCCAACTGCGGCGCCAAAGTGTTGCCACTTTTTAATAAAATCAAGAACCTTCATTTTCTGGGACGTTCGGTCTACACCAACCTTCCTGTGGGGGGCGCTTACCGTGGTTATGGGGCCACCCAGGGATATCTGGCTGTGAACCAACATATTGATATAATTTGCCGCAGACTCCATCTCGATTTGCCCCAATTTATCAAGGATAATCACATAAAAGTCGGCGAGACCTCCGAAGTTTTCAAAGCCCTGGGTGAAGGGACCGAAGGCGTCACCCAGTATATTCATTCATGCGGATTAGACGAATGTATCGATTATTGTCTTCATGAAATTGACTGGTACAACAAACGGGATAAAAAAATACGCAAGGGCGACAGAGTTCGCGGAGTCGGACTATCGGTGGCCATGCAGGGCTCCGGTATTCCGATGATTGATATGGCCAGCGCTTCCATGAAAATGAACGAAGACGGATCTTTCAATCTCGATATGGGCGCCACAGATATCGGCACCGGCTCTGATACCATTCTGGCCCAGATTGCTGCAGAGGAATTATCAACAAATCTCGACAAAATGATTGTCTGCTCTTCCGATACAGACCGAACGCCTTTTGATGTGGGCGCTTACGCCTCTTCCACCACTTACATTACCGGTCGTGCCGTAAAAAAATGTGCTGCGAAAATCAAAGAGCAGATAATTCAGGTGGCCCGGGAAATTTTAAGTTCCAGTGCCAATGAACTGATTGTTCAAAATTCCGCAGTAATCGACGAAAAACAAAACAAGTCGGTCACTTTTTCCGAAATCTGCACCTACGCAATATACACCCGCAACCAGTTTCAGATTGCAGCCAGCGCCTCTGAATTTGTGGAAGAATCACCCCCCCCGTTCTTTGCCAGTACAGCCGAGGTGGAAATCGACACCAAAACCGGCGATATCAAAGTGCTGAAATATGTTTCCGCTGTGGATTGCGGGCAGGCCATCAATCCCCAATTGGCAGAAGGCCAGATCGAAGGCGCGGTTGCCAATGGAATCGCTTATGCCCTGACGGAACAATACATTTTCTCCGATAAGGGTAATCTTATAAACAAAAATTTTAAAACCTATAAAATACCCGTTGCAGCTGATATGCCGGAAATGAAAACCAAAGTCATTGAATCCCACGAAAAAACCGGTCCCTTTGGCGCCAAATCCGTGGGAGAAATTGGCATCAACGGCCCCACGCCGGCCATTGCCAATGCCATTTACGATGCCATTGGGGTCCGCATCTTTGATGCGCCCTTTACATCCGATAAAATATACCGGGCCCTGAAGTCCGCCCTAAAATTATGATCATCAAAAACGGTTATATCGCCCTGCCGGACCAACCGGAGTTTCTCCCTCTTGATATTGAGATCAGACAGGGAAAAATCCACTCTGTTGGAAAAGATTTGCCCGGTGACGACCTGTTGGATACAGCCGGATTGCAGATATTTCCAGGCGCCATAGATCCCCATGTCCATTTCAATGATCCGGGGTTCACTGAGCGGGAAGATTTTTACCATGGCAGCTGCGCTGCAGCTTCAGGTGGCGTTACGACGATTATTGATATGCCCTGTACTTCGATTCCTCCGGTCACATCCTATAAAAACCTGATGGATAAATTAAAAATTGTCAGCACCAAATCTGTCATTGATTTTGGTTTTTATGGCGGCATATCAAAGCAGATTTATGCGGAAAATTACCCAAAAACTATCGCGGAATTGGCTGATCATGTAATGGGCTTTAAATGCTATCTGATTTCGGGAATGAATTCTTTTCAGGATCTCACGGTTGCAGAATTAACAAAAGTTATGACAGAAGTGAAAAAATACAATCGCCCGGTCCTGCTTCACGCCGAGGACAAAAAAACAGTTGGCGAAATGACAAAAATTCAACAGACAGCCGGTACCGACTGGATCCATTATTACCGCTCCCGACCGGAAGAAGCCGAAATCATCGCAGTATCCGATGCAATTCAGGCTGCCCGACGAACAGAATGTTCATTACATATTGTTCATATTGGAACAGGTGCTGCTGCTCTTTTGCTGAAAAACCTTGCCAACATTACCGGAGAAACCTGTCCCCATTACCTAGAATTCAATTACAATGATTTTGACCGGCTTGGTGGTGCATTAAAAACAGCTCCGGTGGTAAAAAGCGCCAAAGATTCCAAGGAATTATGGGAATGTTTGCAGAATGGCACTTTGGATTTTATGGCATCAGACCATGCACCGGCGCCTTCTTCTCAAAAAGACACCGGTTCCGCCTGGATGGATTACTCTGGTATTCCTGGAACAGGAACACTCTTCCCTTATCTCTATTTCAAAGCCTTGATCCAACGTCGAATGTCTTTGCCTCGATTTCTGGGTATGACATCAGAAAATGCAGCCCGCCGGTTTGGGATTTTTGATCGCAAAGGATCCATTGAAATCGGAAAAGATGCTGATTTTATCCTGGTCGATCCAAAACAAAACTGGCGCGTCAAAGGCAAGGATTTTTTATCCAAAGGAAAAATAACCCCTTTTGAGAATATGACCTTCACCGGCAAAATCATTAAAACAATTGTCCGGGGTGAAGTGGTTTATGATAATCAGATGGGAATTATCGCAGAACCGGGATATGGTGAATTTTTGCGCCCCGGAGGCATTAAATGAATAAAAATATCACTTCACTCACAGAGGCAAAACTTCAATCTCGCTCAAACAGCACTCTCAGCGGTGAACCAACCAGCAATCAACTTAAAATAACAAAAAAATAGGGACTTTATGCACGATCATTTTATATTGACCAACGGGATAGTTACCGACGGATTTTCTTTCCTCATTGAAAATTGCCGGATTGAAATAGCCGATGGCAAAATCGCAAATATTGGCGATGCATCAGATTTCAAATCGAAAGATATAAAAATAATTGATTTAAAGGGCCGACTGGTGCTACCGGGATTATTAAACCCTCATCACCATCTTTATTCCGCCCTGGCCACAGGCCTCGTGCCCATCGGGCCCACGGATAATTTCACCCAAATTCTGGAGAACCTCTGGTGGCAGTTGGATAAGACACTGGACGAAGAATCCATCTACTATTCTGCTGTCAGCGGGCTGATGCAATCCGTCCGCTACGGTGTCACAACCCTTTTTGACCACCACGCATCCATGAGTCGTGTCACCGGCAGTTTACAGCTGATCGAAAAAGCCTTTCGCAAAATAGGCGTCAAAGGAGTGCTTTGCTATGAAATTTCCGATCGCATGGGAAAAAATTTTCTGCAATCCCAGATCAATGAAAACATCAACTTTTATATCAAGAACATGGAAGATCCCCAAATCCAAGGTCTGCTGGGATTACATGCCAATTTCACTTTATCTGAAGCATCAATGGCGACGATTGCAGAACAGAAACCGGAAGAATTACCCATTCATATTCATTGCGGTGAAGACAAAGCCGATTTTGATTACTGTGTTGAGCAAGGCTACAATGGCCCGGTTCATCGTCTGTTTGAGTATGGCTTATTATCGGAAAATTCTATCCTGGCCCACTGTATTCATTTATCGGAAACCGATTATCAGTTATTACAAAAATTTGAACCCATCATCATTTCCAATCCTGAATCCAATGCCAACAACAATGTCGGCCTTATGAATATTGAAAAAATTGAAAATTATCTGCTGGGTACCGATGGCATGACCGGAAATATTCTTGGCACCCTGCGTTCCCATTATTTACAAAGAAATGGCAATTTGCCCAATGCCATGAAAATCCTGTTTGAAAATCCAGCGCAACTGACAGGCCGGTACTTCTCCAATTCCGGCACCATCAGGGAAGGAAATGCTGCTGATTTTGCTATCACCAATTATATCCCTGTCATGCCAATAAACCTGGATAACCTGCTTTATCATCTGCTTTTCGGAGTCCAGGGCAAAGAAATGTTTATGACAATTGCCGACGGAAAAATCCTTTTTTCCGATAATACCCTTCATACAATTGATGAAACAGAAATCAATAAGGAAATCAAAAAAGTCGTCAATAAACTGCATGAGAGATTTTATGAGTGACAAATTATATCCTTTGCCCGTCGAAAAATTACTGAAAATGGTACTTGAGGGACTTGAACGAGGATCAATTTTTGGTGTATACAAAAGTCTGTTTTTCCAGCCTGATAAGAAAGACTGGTTTAAAACGTCGGTGTTTCATCAAATGTTAGACACACCCATTGGTCTGGCGGCCGGACCACATACCCAAATGGCTCAAAATATCATCGCCGGTTGGCTTTGCGGCGCCCGTTATATTGAACTGAAAACCGTCCAGACTTTGGATGAAATCAATGTATCCAAGCCCTGTATTGATATGTCCGATGAAGGCTACAATTGTGAATGGTCACAGGAATTAAAAATCCATGAATCCTACGAGGAATATCTCAAAGCCTGGATCATCATTCATGTATTACAGCATGAATTGCAAATGTCCCCTTCCGGCACCCTTTTCAATATGAGTGTCGGCTATGACATGAAAGGAATTTTACAAACCAATGTCCAATGGTTTTTTCAAAAAATGACGGATTGCACCGAAGAAAAATCAGAAATGCTCGATGAAATCAGTGAATTTTATCCCAGCATTAGCCAGATCATAATTCCTGACAAAATATCCAACAATATCACCCTCTCTACCATGCACGGCTGCCCATCCGGTGAAATTGAGAAAATCGGCCATTACCTGCTGACTGAAAAACAATTACACACCTTTATCAAACTGAATCCCACTCTTTTGGGGCAACAGGAAATCAACGAGATTTTACAACAGAGAAATTACAAAACCCAAGTCCCGGCCGTAGCTTTTGAGCATGATATCCAATATTCAGCCGCCTGCGACCTGATTGAATCTTTACAAAAAACCGCTGATGAAACAGGTCTGGTTTTCGGCATCAAACTCACCAACACTCTGGAATCTATCAACAATAAAAATATATTTTCCGATCAATCCATGTACATGAGCGGTAAAGCTTTGCATCCCATCAGCATCAACGTGGCCAGAAAATTGCGTCAGGAATTTCCAAAACTGACCCTCTCCTACTGTGGCGGAGTCACAGCCCGCAATCTTGATGATGTATTAAAATGCGGTTTCAATCCTGTCACGGTTTGTTCGGATATTTTGAAGCCCGGCGGTTATATGCGCCTGTTACAATATCTGGAAAACATTTCACCGGAATACAAAACAGTCCAACATGACAAATTTTTAAAAAATTATGCTGAACGGGTCAAAACCGACCAACTTTACGATCATGAAATCAAAAACATCAAATCTGGCCGTAATCTGGAAGCCTTTGACTGCATTTCAGCACCCTGCATTGACAAATGCCCGACACATCAAAATATTCCCGCTTATCTGGATTTTGTGGCCAATGACAAACCGGAGCGGGCCCTGGAAACAATCCTGGAGACCAATCCTTTTCCGGCATCGACAGGCATGGTTTGTGACCACTCCTGTCAAAGCAAGTGCACACGTATCAATTACGACAGCGCCATTCGAATTCGCGACATCAAGCGCCATATCGCAGAAAATGTGAACACAATGCACCGAGACATCGCAAAAAAATTAACCGACCAAAAAGTCGCCATTATCGGCGCAGGACCATCGGGACTCAGCTGCGGCTATTTTCTGACCTTATGGGGCTGTAATGTAAATGTTTATGAAACTAAAGATATTGCCGGTGGAATGATTGCCAATGCCATACCGGATTTTCGGCTGACGGAATATGCCGTTGAATACGACATTAAACGCATTGAAGAAGCCGGTGTAAAAATTCATTATTCATCCAAAATCGACCTTAAAAAATTTGAGCAATTGCGCCTGGAAAATGATTTTGTGTACATTGCAGTGGGTGCCCAAAAAGCCACAGAAGCCAATATTCCCGGCCAGAAAAATGTGACAGGATTACTGGATCCGTTGAAATTTTTATCCAATGTTAAGAAACTTGCAGCAGAGAGTCCGGCGGTTTACAGAGCAGATAACTTAAATTTAGGCGAAAATGTCATTGTTCTGGGAGGCGGCAATACAGCCATAGACGTGGCCCGGACAGCCAGACGATTGGTTGGCAAAGAAGGTAAAGTGACGATTGTTTACCGCCGTACCCGCAATGAAATGCCAGCGGAGCAATCGGAAATTGATGCCGCCCTTGAGGAAAATATTCAATTAATCGAACTGGCGGCACCGGCCAGGGTATTGAGTAAAAACGGACAGATTACCGCACTACTCTGTCACCGAATGCAGTTGGAACAAAAATCAGAGTATGACCGTCCAAAACCGGTGATCATTCCCGAAAAGGAATTTGATATTCCATGTGACACTATCATTCCGGCCTTTGGACAGCAATTGGATGTGAATTTTGTGGACCCTGAATTATTACAAACCCGATCACAACATACATTGGAAACCCAACTGGACAATGTTTTCATTGGCGGCGACGCCAATCGCGGCGCTTCCTTTTTGATCAAAGCCGTTGCCGACGGGAAAAACGCGGCCCGGGAGATATTGGCAAAATTAAACCAAAACTGGAATGAAGAGAAGACCGGTATACGGGCCTCACGGGAAGAGCACCATAAAAAATTATCCCGCATCATTCCCGGCATGACACCCAAAACCATTCCCGTCGAAGAACGAAATTATAACACAATCGTTGAGTTATCCATGACTCCTGAGGAAGTAAAATTCGAAGCCGGGCGCTGTTTGAATTGCGATGAAATCTGTGATATCTGCATCACGGTTTGTCCCAATCGCGCCAATATGGGGTATGAAGTCGAACCCTTTGAACTGGATTTACAAAAAATCCTTGTCAGAAAGGGTAATCCAGAAATTCTAGGGGATGATCAATTCAAAATTTCACAAAAATACCAAATCCTCAATATCGCTGACTTCTGTAACGAATGCGGCAATTGCACCACCTTCTGCCCTACTTCAGGTCGTCCTTTTGCAGACAAACCAAAAATTGCCCTTACTGAATTAACTTTCTTTACTCTGGAAGAAGGCTATTTTGTGCAGGAAAATGCGGTTTTGTACAAGGAAAACCACCAGGTGTTTTCCCTCATTGAAGCCACTGATAATTACCAATATTCCGGGGATAATTTTGCAATTACTTTGGATAAGGATTTCAAAATTCTGAATATGGATATTGATGATGTGGATGAATTGGAGATTTCTTTGAGAGATGCGGTGAAGATGAAGGTAATTGGGGATGGTATAAAAGGAATTTTACTATGAAATTAATATAAAAAAAAAGATGAGAATTCTGAACTAAATGGATGTTCTATACAAGCACTTAGCAAAATACAAAATGAAATGAAAAAATAATAAAGGTATATACATGAACCAAATACAAACCATAAAAACCAAAGCAAAACTATACAGGGATTACACTGCAATATGCCTTTCTGAAATGGTGCAAATTCCATCACTCAGTGCCGAAGAAGAGCAAGTTGTCCTGAAGATCAAAGAGCAACTGGAGGATGCCGGTTTGAAAGAAGTCCGAATTGACAGCCTTGGCAATCTCATTGCCAAAGTCGGCAACGGACCCAAAATTCTAGCCATCGATGCTCACATTGATACCGTCGATACCGGCGATGAATTCCAGTGGGAAACACCTCCCTTTTCCGGATTGATCAAAGATGGCTACGTTCATGGACGCGGCACAGTTGATCAGGAAGGCGGCGCAGCAGCAATGTTGACAGCTGCCCGAATACTAACGGAAATGGAATATGACGGCGAATATACGATATATTTCACTTTCACCGTGATGGAAGAAGATTGCGACGGTATGTGCTGGCTCTATCTCATCGAAAAGGAAAACATCAGTCCTGACGTGGCCGTCATTACCGAACCCACCAACCTTGGGCTTTATCGCGGACATCGTGGCCGCATGGAAATGGAAGTTCACATTTCAGGACTTTCCTGTCATGGTTCTGCACCGGAACGGGGTAAAAATGTAATTTATTCCGGAGCCAGAACAGCCCTGGCCATTGAACAATTACATGAACAACTGAAAAATGATGCATTTCTGGGTAAAGGCTCCATCGCACCTACAGTTTTCAGAAGCAATTCACCGTCATTATGTGCAGTACCAGATGTAGGGTTCATGCACATTGACAGGAGATTGACCTGGGGAGAAACCAAAGAAAGCGCTGTGGCTGAAATCCAAAATATTATTGGCCACGACAGTAAAATCATTGTACCGGAATATGACAGACCCAGCTACAAAGGGACTGTTTTCACCCAGGAAAAATATTTTCCCACCTGGAAACTGGAAGAAGACCATCCGCTTGTTCAAGCGGGAAGGGAAACCTGTCAGCAATTATTTGATGAAGAACCCAGAATCGATAAATGGACCTTTTCAACCAATGGCGTCGCACTTTGCGGCAAACATCAGATTCCCTGCATTGGGTTTGGACCGGGAAATGAAATTTACGCCCATGCACCCAATGAAAAAGTGCCAGTAGACCACCTGGAAAAAGCAACAGCCTTTTATGCATTGTTGCCTTATATATTAGAAAAAAGGAAACTTTAGATCGCCGATGAACGGGGCAAAAAGGAGAAAAAAGATGACCAAAACACTACTCAGAGGAAAAAACCTGATTACCTTTCAGGATTGGACAAAACAGGAAATCGATATGGTGCTCAACGTAGCCCAGGACCTGAAACGACGCTTTGCACTGGACGAACCTCATAGACTATTGCAGGACAAGACATTATTTATGATGTTCTTTGAGCAATCTACCCGGACCCGTAATTCCATGGAGGCCGGTATTACGCAACTGGGTGGTCATGCCCACGATCTGACACCAGACAAAATGCAGCTGTCCCACGGCGAATCAGCCAAAGACACTGCCATGGTACTTTCCCGCATGGGCCACGGCATTGCCTGTCGCAATTGTTTTTATGGTATTGGCAATCAATATCTCAATGAACTGGCGAAATATGCTTCTATTCCAGTTATGTCCCTTCAGGACGACCTGTATCATCCAATGCAGGTCATCGCCGATCTCATGACGATACAGGAATATTTCGGTAAAAATCTGAAGGATTTGAAAATCACGATTTCCTGGGCCTATGCCACTTCCCATGCAAAACCCCTTTCAGTGCCATTGTCTCAAATCCTGATGTTACCTCGTTACGGAATGGATGTCACAGTGGCTGCTCCCAAGGAATTCCCGCTTTATGGAGACCTGGTAAAAACAGCCCAGCACAATGCAACTGAAAATGGCGGAAAACTGAGCTTCGTGGATGATATGGATGAAGGATTTGCTGATGCCGATATTGTCATTCCCAAAAACTGGGGTGGTTTCGGAAATTACACCTTTGACGAATACAACGCCCATGAAGATGAATGCCGCCAAGAAATGAAAGCCAATCTCGATAAATATAAGGACTGGATCTGTGATGAACGCCGAATGAAGTTAGCGAAGCCTCACGTCAAATATATGCATGCGCTGCCAGCGGACCGGGGTAATGAAGTAACGCCTGCGGTAATCGACAGTGAGGCATCGATTATTTATGACGAAGCTGAAAACCGGCTGCACACAGCCAAAGCAATCATGGCCCTGACAATGGGAGGCAGACCGTAAACAATTTTTTATGAAAATGAAAAATCCGAATGACTTTATCACAAATATCGATAAAACATTTTAGGCCAACAGGATGAAAAAATTTTACAAATGCTCGCAATGTGACGCTGAATACGAAATCACTCCCAAAATCATGGTTTGTCCGGATTGCGCCAAAATGCAAAAAACTGACGAACCCTTGCGAGGAATTCTGGAAGTAAACTATTCTTTTGCAGACCAAGGTGCCAAACAATTGGAATTGTCTGCTCTCTATCCTTTTGATGATAAATGGCTCCCCAAAATTCCTGTGGGCAATACGCCTATCTGGCAGTCCCAAAACCTGGGTGATTTTGCGAACCTCTACTTCAAGGACGATACACACAATCTTACCGGCTCCTTCAAAGACAGAGCATCAATTTTGGTGGCTGCGTTTGCAAGGAAGTTTGGCATCAGGGAGATAGTCCTCGCTTCCACAGGAAACGCAGCTTCATCGATGGCGGGTGTCGGGGCTGCAGCAGGTTTGGGCATAACAATATTTCTGCCCAAAAGCGCACCCAAAGCCAAGATGGTGCAATCACTTCAGTACGGCGCCAGAGTAATATCTGTTGACAGCAACTATGACAAAGCCTTTGACCTGTCCCTGGAATATTCCGAAAAACACAAATTGTTAAGCCGCAACACCGCCTATAATCCCATGACCATTGAGGGCAAAAAATCGGCTTCTTTTGAAATTTTTCAGCAATTGGGAAAAGTTCCGGATTATGTTTTTGTACCAACAGGCGACGGCGTCATTCTAAGTGGTCTGTATAAAGGGTTTGAAGATCTGCTGAAATTTGGGTTCATTAATAAAATGCCAATTCTCATTGCTGTCCAGGCCGAAGGCAGCCCGGCTCTTTTCAATGCATTACGGCAAGGAAAATTCCAACCAGTGGCCGCAAAAACAGTGGCAGATTCTATTGCAGTGGACATTCCACGCTGCGGCTACCTGGCTCTGAAAAAGTTAAACCGCCACCAGGGCAGATCGATTTTGGTTTCCGATGAAGAAATCCTTGTTGCCCAACAACACTTATCATCGCAAACCGGCCTTTTTGCTGAACCTGCGGCCAGTGCCTCATATGCCGGTTTTTTACAAATGAAGCATGAATTGCCTCAAGAAGCAATCATTGTACTGTTGATTACCGGAAATGGCTTAAAGGATATTGATTCCGCTATGAAAAAAATTATCTTCCCAGTGAAACATATTCAAACGCTTAGGGAGATTCCATGACTGTTGACGGCATCCTTCTGGCGGCTGGATTTTCTGAGAGAGCACCGAATTTCAAACCTGCCCTGGACCTCTGCGGAAAACCGCTTTTGGTGCGTACGATTGAAAGTCTAATTGATTTATGTGAAAAAATAATTGTTGTCGGTGGGCATAATTTTGTTAAATTGTCAGAAGTCGTGAGAGAAATACCAAAAGTTATGTTAGTCAAAAATCAAAATTTTGAGGCTGGAATGTTTTCATCGGTGAAATGCGGAATCAGACATGTCAGCGCCCGGCGATTTTTCCTTCTACCAGGAGACCAGCCAGTGGTAATGCAAAAAACCCTTGAGTTAATGCTGGCCAATATCGATAATATTGTCATCCCCAGATATTTTAACAAGAAAGGCCATCCGGTTTTGTTTAACAGCGCTTTGATTCCGGAAATATTGACTTACCCGAACACTGAAATATTGCGTAATTATATTCACAGCAAAGTGGTCAAAATAATTGACGTTGACGACCCCGGCATCGGCATGGATGTTGATACACCGGAGGATTATCAGCGTGTTTTAAATTATTATAAAGAAAGGTTTTTGCCTGCAAAACAGGTAAAATCTATTCAAGGCTAAATTTTCACTTTTTGCAATTCATTTTTATGCGAAATATAGAAAAGGATAGGTTTTGAAAGAAAATATCAGTCAATCAATTCCAAGGTCGGATGCTAAGGCCAAACTACGCGGTGAAACAAAATACATCGCTGATATTCCTTTTGACAAATTGCTTTACGCCAAAACCCTTCGCAGCACAAAAGCCAAAGCCAAAATTCGCTCCATCCTACTTCCAAAGATTCCGGATGGATACTTTGTTATTGATCAACACGATGTTCCGGGAAAAAACCGAATGCGAACGGTCGTATCAGACCATCCGATTTTTGCCCAGGACGATGTGCAATACATTGGACAACCAATTTTGTTGGTAGTCGGTGAAGACCGTGAGACTGTCTATAATATTCTTGCCCAAATTCAGGTCGAATATGAAGAAGAAAGGCCCCTTCTGACCCTGGAAGAAGCTGAAAATTCATCGGCAGTGTTTACAGATTACCATTATGACAAAGGCAATCCCTGCGCCGCTTTCCAAAATGCAAAAACTCTGATTGAAGATGAATTTGCAACCGGCTACCAGGAGCATGTGTATCTGGAACCCAACGGAATGGCAGCAGAGTTTAAAGGCGATACCCTGTTTGTGTATGGTTCTATGCAATGTCCCTTTTATGCTAAAGGCGCCTTGCTGGAAACTATGGATTTGGCCGACGATAAGGTGCGGGTGATCCAGACCACCACTGGAGGCGCTTTCGGCGGCAAAGAGGAATTTCCCTCCCTCATAGCCTGCCAGGTGGCCGTCGCATCCCTGAAAACACAAAAACCAGTCATGATGATTTACGACCGGATGGAAGATATCCTATGCTCCACAAAACGCCATCCGTCAAAAATTCGATACAAAGCCGCCCTGGATGAAAATCAGCAAATTGTCGCCCTGGATATTGATGTCCTCTTCAATGCCGGTGCTTATAACGGGCTTTCGCCAGTGGTCTTGCAGCGCGGTATTTTCTCTGTTACCAATGTCTATCATATTCCCCACCTTCGGGTCCATGGACGAAATTTCATGACCAATTCCGTTCCTTCTGGCGCTTACCGCGGATTTGGCGCTCCACAAACTATTTTCGGCACAGAGATGATGCTTTACAATATAGCTGTAAAATTGGGCATCGAACCGCTCGATTACAAAGCACGTCACTTGTTAAAACGAAATGACCCCACCTGCACCGGCGGACGAATCCATGATGAAGTCAAAATGTTTGAAATTCTTGAAAAAATAACCCAAATGTCGGGTTATTATGAAAAAATCAAACACAGCCCTAAATACCATGGAATCGGTGCTTCATTATTTTTACACGGTTGCGGATTCACCGGCAAAGGCGAAACTGTCATCAACGGTGCAATCCAATTGACGAAAAAAAATCAGGAAGTTACCCTCAAAGTGTCCAGTGTGGAAATGGGCCAGGGAGCAGAAACCGTATTGCGAAAAATTGTCGCCTATACACTTGAAATTCAGATGGAACAAATTATTTTTGAAAAAACCGACACCGGACTGGTTCCGGATTCAGGCCCCACTGTAGCTTCCAGAACAACCATGATTGTCGGTGGACTTCTGCAGCAGGCAGCCCTGGAAATGAAAGAGCGGTGGCATGAGGCAGAATCCTTTGAAGTCACCAGACGATATAACCATCCGGATTTTCTTCACTGGGATGATCAAAAATTTCATGGCGATGCTTATCCGGTTTACAGTTGGGGAGCCAATGTGGCTGAAATAGAAATTGACCCAGTCACCTATGAATTGACCATTAAAAATCTTTATGGAGTTTATGATGTCGGGGTTCCCATTGACTTACGAAGTCTCGAGGGTCAGATGCAGGGTGGCATCGCCCAGGGAATCGGCTGGGCCACCATCGAAGTAATGGAAACCAGCCAGGGCCGATTGATACAGACCAACCTTACCAATTATAAAATTCCTACCGCCATGGATGTGCCGGAAATGGAAATTGAATTCATATCCAATCCTTACGAATTTGGGCCCTTTGGGGCCAAATGTGCCGGAGAATTGCCCTTTGTCGGCGCGCCGCCGGCTGTGGCTGCGGCGGTATCCCATGCCCTGAAAAAACCGATCAATCATTTACCAATTAGACCGGAAAAATTAATGGAGATTGACAATGAAAATTGAATTTTATCTCAACAATGATCCCCATGAAATTGAAGTTGATCCTGCATATCGACTTTTGGATCTGCTGAGGGAAGATTTTGGCCTTACCAGTGTCAAGGAAGGATGTGGTGAAGGCGAATGCGGCGCCTGCATTGTACTCATGAATGGACTTGCAGTCAATTCATGTCTGGTTCCCTGTGGTTCAATCCTAGGCAAACATATCATCACCCTGGAAGAATTCCGTAAAACAGACCGTTATGAAGCCATTGAAAAAGGATTCATGGATGCCGGCGCCGTTCAATGTGGTTTCTGCACGCCCGGATTTGTCATGGCCACCGAATCCCTGCTCAACCAAAACCCTGATCCCACCGATGAAGAAATTCGGGAAGGCCTGTCAGGCAATCTTTGTCGCTGTACCGGTTACAATTTGATCATCAAAGGGGTCAAACTGGCTATGGAAAAAGGAGCGGGATTATGGTAAATGCTTTTCATCCTGAAACGCTTTCAAAGGCCCTGGAAATACTCGCTGAAAACCCGTGTACAATTATGGCCGGCGGCACAGATCTGATGGCACAAAAAGCCCGCGGATTTGCCATCAGACCGGTTTTTGAACATCCATTACTTTTCATCAACCATATCGACGAATTAAAACAAATTTCTTTGGAAGATAATGAAATTCATATCGGTGCCTGTGCGACCCTGAGCGAATTACTGGAAAGCCAGTTAATTGCAGACACCTTCAAAGATGTCATCAGGCAAATGGCGTCACCACCAATCCGGAATCTGGCCACTATCGGCGGAAATATCTGTAATGCTTCACCGGCTGCTGACACCCTTCCCTACCTTTACGCCCTTGATGCACAGGTGGAGATTCAAAGCCAGACCGGACTGCGAACCCTGCCGATTCGAGAATTTATTAAAGCGCCCAAAACCAATGGTTTGCAAAACAATGAATTACTGACTCATATTGTGCTTCCAAACAAAGAATTTGATATCAATTTTTACCGCAAACTGGGCCAGCGCCGCGGCATGAGCCTGACCAAAGCCTCTTTTCATGGTTTGGCTAATGTTACTAACGGAAGTGTGACTGACCTCTGCCTAGCCCTGGGATCGGTCGCTCCCACAATTGTTCGTTGTGAACTGACAGAACAGTTGCTTATTGGGCAATCATTTATTAATATAGAGGAAATTTTACCGACTGTTTTAAATAAATATTCAGAAATAATAAAACCGATTGATGATGCCCGGTCCACTGCAAAATATCGCAAAGAAGTCAGCATCCGTCTCATTAAAAATTTTTTATTGGGTTTGGGGAAATAAAAAAAGGGGTAGTTATGGACACAATAACAAAACACATTCAGATTATCTTATTTTTAGGAGCTTTATGGGGAATTTTTGAAGCCACTGCAGGACATGTTCTGCACCTGTTGCCCTATGGAATTTCAGGCATGATCATGTTTCCCATCGGATTTTACTTCATGTACTATGCCTATCTGCATACCGGGCATGAAAGAGCAATTATAATGACAGGCTTTATTGCAGGAACCATCAAACTGACTGGTTTTCTTCTGCCTACAAAAACACCAATGTCGGTTTTAAATCCAGCAATGGCTATCGTACTGGAATCTCTGATTGTATTCGGTTTTATCAAAATTTTCAGGACAAAGGCAAAACTGGTGGAAACTATCGGTCTTGGTTTCGCCTGGATCATCGCCTTTACCCTGATGCAGGGAATTCTCATCAAACCGGATGACGGCCTTTATATGCAACCTGTCCTATTCTTATTGGCTGCGCTCTGCATCAGTGCCATTATCAGCGGCTCAATCATCTATCTGTTTTTAAAAAAGCAGGACTTTGCGCCCTTTAAACCCTCTTTATCCAAGCAAACTTACGCTGTACCGGTCATTACACTTCAGACTGCAGTCATCCTGGAAATAGTAACTTCAATGATTTTTTAATGGAAATACTAAGACAATTAATCCGTTATGTTCCACCTGTACATGTACTTGAAGTAACTATTGGTATTCACTCTACCTTAATAAAAACCGGTAAGAACTGCGGTATTGCCAGCACACTCAGTCAGCAATGGCCCCATGAAGATATTCACAATGCCGGCCAACTTGAGCAATTCAGTTTAAGGGAACTGGCGGAATTCTCTCTGTCGGGAAACCAGCTGGAAGCATCTGTTGGAATCGCAGCTATCAACTGTGCATTTTCAGCCCGGATAAACCGATACCATACTATTAACGCAAAAACCATCCTGCTGGAAAGAGGGAAAGGTAAAATTGTCGGAATCATCGGACATTTTCCCTTCCTTGAGATGCAAAGAGACCAATTCAAAGAGTGTTACATATTTGAAAAACGGCCTCGAACAGGCGATCTGCTGGAATCCGATATACCGGAATATTTGCCTAAAGTAGATGTTGCAGCCATTACCGGCACTTCCCTGACCAATCATACATTTGAAAGAATAATGAATCATTTACCCAAAAAAAGTTATAAGATGATTCTCGGGCCATCCACTCCCCTGGCTCCGCCTCTTTTTAAAGTCGGAATCCACACCCTTTCCGGAACTCTGGTCGAAGACTATGAACAGGTCAAAAAACATGTCTTGCAAGGTGCACCCACCCGTCAATTACAAGGCGTGAAATATGTCACTCTTTTTAAGGAAGATTTCGCATGAAAAGTATTTATGCAGAAATAATGGATCTGGCTGAAGGGACCTCTTCGGGCGTATTGGTAACCGTTGTGAATAAAGATGGTTCCGGGCCGGCCGTTACAGGCACCAAAATGATCGTCTATTGTGACGGAAAAATTTCCGGTACTGTCGGCGGCGGTTCTATAGAGAAACTGGCGATTGAAAAAGCGCACACTATTTTCCTGACTCAGAAAAATGGAATAGAGAAATATGTCATGGACGAACCTGGAGACTGTACCACAACAGGCATGATATGTGGAGGAACAGCAACCCTGTTCTTTGAATATTTCGCACCGAAAAACCACATCTATATATTCGGGGCCGGCCATATTGGAAAAGCTTTGGTCTATCATCTGTCACAATTAAACTATCACATAACGATAATCGATGATCGTCAGGAAGCATTGGACCAAATTGAAGAAGCAGATGAAAAAATCAACTTGGAATTCATTAAAGCTCTCAATGGAAAAAATGTTGTAAAAAATAGTTTTTTCATCATTGCCACCTATCAGCACCAATACGACGATATTGTGCTCAAAAAAATATATTCTTCTGATTGGCAACCTAAATATATCGGCATTGTTTCATCCCGAAAGAAAAAAGAAATTCTTTTTGGCGAAATAAAAAAATATTTACCCGGAGTCGATTTGAGCCGGGCTTTTCTGCCCGTCGGGTTGGATATCGGTGGGACTTTGCCTCATGAAATCGCTATTTCCATTGTTGCGGAAATGCAGGCAGTTGCCAACGGTAAAAAGGGCGGACATTTACGGGATAGTTGATTCAAAAATCCGGTCATTTCTTTAACCTTGGGATAAGCAATTTCGGGAAAATTAAATACGCAAAAAGAGAACATAAGTTGGGCCGATATAAAGTTAAAATTCAGGAGACAATGGATGATAACAATCGTAACCGGTAAAATAAATTCAGGCAAAACCAGATATCTGCAAAACCTTTATGAGAATACACCCAAAGGCGACGGCTTTATTACCCTGAAACATTTTGAAAAAGACCCGATCATCAGAGATGAAACATTCCTTGGCTATAATATTTTTCATCTTAAAACCGGTACTACTGTACCCTTTATCAGAATCAGGTCCCATTTTCCGGCAGGCTGGAACGAGATCTTTAAATTTGGCATTTACTCCTTTTCAAGGGAAGGCTTTGAATTTGCAAAAATTATTTATCAAAATATTGAGGAAGAACCCTTTTTTATTGACGAGGTTGGACCTTTGGAAATAGAACTAAATTCCGGATTCTATGAAATCATAAAACAAAACATAAACAAAGAACTGATCATCACTATCCGCACTCATCTCTACGAAGAATTTTTGAAAACCTTTCCCATTGAGCAAAAAATCAATAAAATAATCCTGTAACGAACGAGGAATTCATGATAGACTTAACAATCAATGAAAAACAATTAGCAAAAACTGTGAAACGTTGCCAAGAACGCGGCATTTTGCTGCCGACATTTGCCCAGATGAAAAACCCGGAATTGATCCCCACTGCCATTCGCTCCGATTTAAAAAACATTGGTCTCTGGGACGTTCATCCGAGAAACCTCTACCGCATTACCTGGAAAAATGAGCCTTTGTCCCAGGGCGGTGATTTCATTGGCGTCAACTATATGGAAATTCCTTCACAAATCACCGGAGTAAAAGCCCGTATTATTGCCCTGGTAGGAAAATGGTTTCCCACTGGTGCGCATAAAGTCGGCGCTTCCTATGGGTGCCTGGCACCGCGGTTGATTACCGGTCAATTTGACCCTACCTCCCAAAAAGCTGTTTGGCCATCCACTGGAAATTATTGTCGTGGTGGCGCCTATGATTCGGCCTTGCTAGGATGTGAATCCATTGCCATTCTGCCGGAAGAAATGTCCCAGGAACGCTTTGAATGGCTTTCCCGAATTGCCGGTGAAGTGATACCGACTCCCGGCTGTGAAAGCAATGTAAAGGAGATTTTTGACAAATGCTGGGAATTGCGCAATACACGTGGTGACGATATTGTCATCTTCAACCAGTTTGATGAATTGGGAAACCACCTCTGGCATTATGATGTCACGGGAAATGCAATGCTGGAAGTGCTGAATGCTAACATGGATGAAAAAGACAATTTTGCCGGGGTATTGCTGAGTTCTGGCTCGGCAGGAACCCTGGGTAGCGGCGATTTTCTCAAAGAAAAATATCCCGACCTGAAAGTTGCCGCGGCTGAGGCTTTGCAATGTCCGACACTATTAAATAACGGGTTCGGAGGCCATCGCATCGAAGGCATCGGAGACAAACATGTGCCCTGGATCCATAATGCCCGTACGACTGACATGGTAGTTGCGGTAGATGACGAGGTGACCATACGGCTGCTGAGACTTTTCAACGAACCGGTTGGTCATGAATATTTAGCAGAACAAGGCGTCTCATCGGAAATTATCGGGCAATTGGATTTAATCGGCATCTCCGGCATCGGAAATCTGATTGGTGCCATCAAATTTGCCAAATATTATGAGTTGACCCAAAACGATATCGTCATGACTGTTTTTACTGATTCGATGGAACTCTATGGTTCACGCATCAAAGAACTGAAAGCCGAACGAGGTCAATATTGTCACGACAATGCCGTCGCTGATTATGAAATGGCGCAGAACATCAATATTGATAATATGCTGGAACTGGATTATTACGCAAAAAAACGCATTCACAATCTGAAATATTACACCTGGATTGAGCAACAGGGCAAAGATCTGAAAGAGCTGAATTCTCAATGGTATGATTCTAAAAATTACTGGGGTTCAATCCACAAAATGGTACCTCAGATTGATGCATTGATTGAGGAATTTAATAAGAAGATATTGGGATAAAATTTAAATAATTATTTCCATCAGATTTTAAGCAAACTGACTGTAATCCTTAGCATATTTATCTTGCTTAAAAAATAAAAAAAATGATATAGTCCAACCCTGAAGACTTCTAAAATTGGAGAATTAATGAGCACAATTTTAATTAAAAACCCGCTTTTATGCTGCAGAATCAAGGAAAATGTCAGGGATGACAATGTCCTGGATACATTTTCCGGAGGACATATTTTAATTGAGGACAATCTGATAGTATCGGTGGGGCCGGAAGAATATGCCGGAAAAGTTGACAGAATTATAGATGCATGTCGAATGGTTGTTTTGCCGGGTTTGGTAAACACCCATCATCATTTTTTCCAGACTCTGACGCGGAATATTTTTTCGACACAAAAATCCGAATTATTTGACTGGTTGACGACAAACTATGAAATCTGGAAAGGCATTGACGGAGAGTCCTTTTATCTCAGCGCAAAAATTGCGATAGCGGAATTGCTGAAATCCGGTTGTACAACCACATCAGACCATCTTTACCTGTTTCCCGAAAATACTGAATCCACTGTCATTGATCGTGAAATAATCGCTGCAAAAGAAATGGGAATACGATTTCAGCCAACACGCGGTTCTATGTCCCTAAGTCAAAAAGATGGTGGATTACCACCGGACTCCGTCACTCAAACGGAAAATGATATCTTCGCTGATATTGAACGTTTACTGGAATTATACCATGATGACTCCTTTGGCTCGATGCTGAAAATATCTCTGGCACCCTGTTCTCCTTTCTCGGTGACTGAGAAGTCCATGAGACAGACTGCAGATTTTGCAAAAAAACGCAACCTGCAAATCCACACTCACCTGGCCGAAACCAAAGACGAAGAAAATTTCTGCCTGAAAAAAACCGGCAAACGCCCTTTTGATTATATGGAGTCTCTGAACTGGATCCATGAAAATGCCTGGTTTGCCCATTCCATTTTTCTGAACGATGATGAGATCAAACGGGCCGGGCAGGCCCGAATCGGCATTTCTCATTGTCCCTCTTCCAATATGCGCTTAGGTTCCGGCATTTGCAGAGTCAGAGCCCTGCTTGATGCTGGCGTAAATGTCTCCCTGGCTGTTGATGGTTCTGCATCCAACGATTCTTCCAACATGCTACTGGAATTGCGAAATGCCCTGCTGCTATCCAGACTGCTGGTTCCTCAAGATTGGCTCAACACCGAAGAAATCCTGTGGATGGCAACTAAAGGTGGTGCTAATGCCCTGGGCCGCCATGATATCGGTCAGATTCTGCCCGGAAAATGTGCTGATATCATCATGGTTAATATGGATCGCATAGAATACTCCGGAGCCCAGCATGACCCCGCAGCTGCGCTTATTTTTAATGTGCTGATGGGCCCCATTGATTTTAGCATCATCAATGGAAAATTGGTTGTCGAAAACGGAAAAATAAATGGTCTCGATGAAAAAACCTTGATCCGGGACCATCAGCTTGTATCAACATCATTGGTGAATAAGGCTGAACAGAAGAGCAGCCGAAAATTAGAAAGATAATTATTTTTAGTCATAAAAAAATGTGATTATATTATGCCATATTTGAGGAGAATTTTATGAAAAAACAAAAAAATTATCGTGAATTCATTCTCATCGGCCTCTGTTTCCTGGGCTCAGGAATTGTTTTCCTTTCAACTGTCAGCCGGGGAGTTGGTTTCGGCCTGATTGCCGTCGGGATTACCTATTTGGGTATTGGTATCAAAAAAACAGGCCTCTTGAAACCCAAACATTAGCATTATAATTATTCTATATTAATCAACAATACATGATTTCTGCAGGTATTGTTTTTTATTTTTTTCTGATACTTATTGACAAGAAACAATTATTCCAATAACTTTATCCATATTGTAAAATATCTAAAACTTATTAATCAAAATATAAGTTTTGTATTGATTAATTAACTTTATTTCAATTTTTATAAAGATACAGAAAGTTTCATCAATTAGAGGAGAAGGTGTCATGTATTTTAAAAGGAACAAAAATTCATTCCAAAAAGTAAGGTCGCTTGCTTGTTTCATTTTAATTTTAGCAACATTCATCATTTTCAATGAAAATCTAATTGCACAGGAAGCATTGGATTTTGGCGATGCCCCGGATTTTCCCGGGACTCCCTTTGGATATAATACTGTTTTAGCCAATAATGGCGCCTGCCATGGTTATTTACCACAATCCGTACCCTTGTTTTTTGGATCAGTTATTGATTTTGAGCCTGATGGACAGCCGACAATTTCCGCTGACGGTGATGATATCAATCCCACATCAGGGGTTGATGATGAAGATGGCATTATTATCACTGCCATCATTTCTGGAACTTTAATCATCAATTCAGTTCTGATTGATGGTGGGCCGGCTGGTGGTTACGTTGATGCCTGGCTGGACTGGAACCAAAATGGCGTTTTTGACCATCCGTTGGAACTGATCATACCAAGTATTATTATTCCACCAGGTGTTATCGGAAGTGGAACAGTTACTTCAGTTCCTCTGATACCCATTCCTCCATCATGGGTCAATTATAACACTTATGCACGATTTCGAATCAGTTCCGTTGGGAATTTACCGCCTTATGGTTTTTGTCTTAATGGCGAGGTCGAAGATTATATTGTGGAAGTTGTTTTGGACGAATCACTTCCAGTGGAACTCCACGGCTTCAAAGCAACCATTCTTCAAAATGCTGTTGAAGTGACCTGGCAGACAGAATCGGAAATCGACAATCTGGGTTTTGAAGTCTATCGGTCCTATGATGAAAACAGCACTTTTGAATTAATTTCAAGTTTTGAAACCAATGATGAACTACTCGGATTAGGAAATTCATCTACCGGAAAGACCTACCACTATCTTGATACCCAGGTTCTTCCCAAAGGTCTGGTCTGGTACAAAATTGCAGATGTAACATCCTCCGGACTAAAAAAGTATCATGGACCAATCCAGGTTGAATTTGCGGAAAATAAACAGGCCCTGGTTCCTTCGAAAATAGAATTATTACCCAATTATCCCAATCCTTTTAATCCGGGCACGACAATTAACTACAGATTGTTCGAAAAGGGGCTGGTAAACATATCCGTATATGACATTCAGGGAAAACTGGTCAGCACACTGTTAAGCAAAGAACAGGAAATGGGTCAATATTCAATTGAATGGACAGCTATGGATGATTCAGGCAATGATCTTCCGTCAGGTATCTACATCGTTCATCTGTCACAAAACATTACAACAAAGACTCGTCGCATCCTGCTGATGAGATAAATCATTTTCCGGGTGTCTGTACCTGCGGACACCCGGTTTATTTTTTCCCAAATACTCTTTCATAATCACTCTTCAAACGGTCAAAGGATATTTTTTTACCATGGCCGGGGAAATAATATTCACATTGAAGATCAAGTAACCGCTTCCAGCTCAACTGTAATTGTTCTCTGTTATCCACAAATATCGGGTAGATCGTCATTGGAAAAATATTGAAAATTGTATCGCCGACAAAAGCGAATTTTTTATCTATGATTACAGATACAGAATCTTCCGTATGGCCTGGCGTGGGAATAATGCTGAGATCAAATCCAAATTTAGCGGTATTATAATCTCCGTCAATGAGTGTATCCGGTACTACGGGATCAAATTTTGAAGGGCCTCCAATCCTGCTCATCAAAAGCAGAAATTTACCTAAAATATTTCTACTGTAAGGCACCGGTGTCTGGCCGAATTTTAAAAATCTTTCGCCAGCATTATGGACCAAAATTTCCGTATATATAATCTTGTTAAGTTCATGCAGCAAATTGACATGATCATAATGGGTGTGTGTCAATATTAGCATATCAATTTTTTTCAAATTGATATCATTGGCATTGGCAATGTTGATAATTTTATTCAAACCACTGAAACCGGCATCTACCATGATACAGGAAGATTTATTTTTTATAAAATATACATTTGATCGGCCGGCATTGATTTTAATAATTTTTATTTCATTATTCATTTGAACACCTGTAATAAACCTTTAAACTTTAGTTAATTTTAAGGTTATCAGCTCAATCCATATTTGATCTGCAACACGTGTTCCCAATGACAAAAGGGCACCCTAAAAAATCATCGCACTGAATTCAGTCAAAGAGTATTCTGCGAAGTTCAAGCGAACAACTCTTCGATATCACATAGGGCAAAAGGAATTGACTTTTTGATTTTATAGGATTTTTAAAAGGTAGCCAAAAGATGTTTCAATATTTTCTTAGAAAATTAACACTAGAGAATTTTTAAAAATAGTTTAAATTTTCGCAAAAATATTGAAGGATGTATGGTTACCGATCGAATTTCATTAAGCAAATTAATTCCCTACCTGGCAGCAATTTTTTCCATGATATTTTTTGGGATGTCTTTCATCTGGACAAAAATACTACTACAAAGTTTCGGACCGCTTACCATTATTTTTCTCCGTCTCTTTATTTCATCCTTTTTTCTCTCTTTTTATTTTTTCCTAACCCGAAAAATCCATTTCAAAAAGGCCCATCTGAAATACTTTATGGGGCTGGCTTTTTTCGAACCCTTTCTCTACTTTTTAGGTGAAAATTTTGGCGTCAAATATGTGTCGCCGACGATTGCCTCAATGATTATCTCTACCATCCCCCTGGTCAGTCCGATCTTTGTTTTTTTATTTCTAAAGGAAAAATTAAATTCCTACAATCTTGCAGGATTAATTGTTTCATTTATCGGGGTACTTACCGTACTGCTATCGAAAAATTCAACCCTCGAATACAACCTGAAAGGTATCGGATTACTTTTTTTTGCTGTGGCGGCCACAATAGGCTATAGCATTATTGTCAAAAAATTGACTTCAGAATATTCTTCAATTAATATCGTATTTTTTCAAAATCTGATAGGTTTTTTTTATTTTTTGCCTTTTGTAATTGCCTTTGAAGGAACATCCTTTTCCCAAATTAGTCTTGACCGATCGACGCTTTCTGCACTTCTTCAACTTTCCTTTTTTGCCTCAACCCTTGCATTCATATTACTGACAAAAGCAATAGCCGTCCTGGGTGTTAATAAAACCAATGTTTTCATCAACCTTATTCCTGTTGTAACAGCAATTTTCAGTTTTGTGATTTTTAAAAACATGCTGTCAATTCAGGAAATCGTGGGAATTCTGATTGTAATTGGCGGATTATTCCTGTCCCAATTCAGGCGTAGTGCCAGCGAAATCATTATTCATGAAGATATTTAAGATTTAACAGACTTAAAAAAATAGCCTCTAAAAAAAAGATAATGATTAGCATATTCTTTTTAATAATTTATTCATTATCAAGAACATAGCGAATTTTTTTAATCAGTTCCAAAGGATCGAATGGTTTTTTGATATAATTGACCCCCATATCCTCAAGATTATTTACCTGTTCTGAATATCCGGACATAAACAGAATTTTGGTTGCAGGGTGTTCCTTCTCAATCTTTTCAGCCAATTCGATTCCATTCATTTTTGGCATAATAACATCCGCAATAATCATATCAAGATCATTTTTATTCTGACTAAAAACCTCATAACCTTCAATGCCATTGGACGATGTCAACATTTTATAACCATAATTATTTAAAACCTCAACAATAACGCTCCTTACAAGTTTATCATCTTCCACAAGCAGGATTCTTTCACGACCCTTTAGATCCGATGGGATAATTTTTTCATTCTTTTTGAAGGTCAGTTTTTCCTGTTGGCTCAGAAAATACAAAACGACTTTGGTCCCTTCTCCGGAATTGCTAAAAATTTCAATATCGCCATTACATTGCCGAACAATACCATAGATAACAGACATGCCTAAACCCAAAGCCTCACCGGACCCTTTTGTTGAAAAAAACGGCTCAAACACATGAGCCAGTATATGGTCATCCATGCCAATACCATTGTCTTCAACAGTAATGGTCACATATTCGCCATCCTGCTCCAGATGATGCTTTTTTGTATACTCAGCATTAAGCAAGACCGTTCCAATTTTTATTTTAATTTCCCCGCCTGATGGAAGTGCATGGTCGGAATTGATAACAAGTTCCATGATGAGATTTTCCAGCTGCTCAGGATCAATTTTAATCAGGTAATTTTCCTCTGGCAGGTCAATGCTGACTTTCACGTTTTCCTTAACTTTTTCCAGCAGCTTATCTTTGAGAAACAGCAAAGAATCATTGACATTCACAATTTTGTTTTTGAGCACCAGGTTTTTACTAAAGGCCAATAGTTTTCCCACTAATTTTTCGGCAGCTTTACCGGCCGATTTAATTTTCTTAAGCAGGTTAACCACGGTTTCATCATGATTGCTGATTGATATCAAAATATCAGCGTATCCGACGATTACAGTGATAAAATTATTAAATTCATGGGCGATACCATTGGTCAGACGGGCAACACTATCCATTTTCTGAGTTTGAAATTCCTGGTTATCAAAGGTGGATTTTTCATCTATTATGGATTGGAATTTGAGGTTAATGCGATTTAATTTCTCCAGATCATGAGAAAGGGCTTTTATCTCAGTTTCATTGGTATCACTTTTTTCAACCAGCAGATCAATCAAATAATAGACAAAAAGTGAAATAAAAGAATTGACCAGGATAAATCCAACAGAAAACACGACCCAGTCATTGAGGCTGAACTTGACAATGTCGGGATGATTGATAATTTCCATATTAACTAAAATTCTCAGATAAATAAAAGTCAGAGCATTCATCACCAGAAAAAAGGTCATGATACTTCGAATATTCAAGATGGCTGCAATCATCGGGATAAGAAATAGAAAAAAATGACCACTACTATGCAGTCCCCATTTTGAAATGATCATGACACCATTCATGTAAAGAAATAAAATAATGAGGCTGACGCGCAAACTGAAGGATAAATTTTTACCAAAAACACCCGCCACCAATACAAAAAACACAACTACAAAAATAGAAGTCTCAATATAGGCATAATTGTTAACTGTAAACAGGATATTGATAATTGTCGATCCGAAGCCAAATAATACCAAAAAAAGGGCTGTAAATAAAAATATCTGAGAGCGAATGCCTTTAAATACTTCATCATCTTTATTGATGACCTTTTTTTGAAAAAAATCTAAAAGTTTTCCCATAATTCAATCCATACAAGTTGGTTCATTTTTATACAAAAAAGCAGATTTCAATGAGAAGCAAAGATTACACCAAATATTAATTATTGTTTCTCCTTTTTAATTTTGATATATTATTCAGAGTATTAAAAAATTCTAAAATGAAGGGCATGAAGGCCTGACATAAAGGAGGTAACATGACAAATCTGGAAAAAAGGATCGGGGTCGTAGCAATAATTGTCAACGATCCAGAAAAATCTCACGAAAAATTAAACGCAATTTTACATTTTCATTCCAACATAATCGTTGGCAGGCTGGGAATCCCCAGGCAACATGAAAAACTTTCAATCATCTCATTAATTGTCGAAGGAACAACTGACGAAGTCGGTGCCCTGACCGGGAAATTGGGGCAATTACCATCAGTATCCGTCAAAACTGCATTTGCAAAATAAAATGGAGCACTATCATGAAAAACCAATACTTCTTGCTTATAATTATATTAATGTCATTAAATCTATATGCTTTCGATCTATCCGGAGTTATCCTGGACATGGAAGAAAACTTGCCTCTGCCCGGGGCCAACATTCAATTGATTGAAGATGGAAAATTTACTTTTTCCAATGAAGCCGGTGAATTCACTTTGCGCAATTTAGAAACCCACCGGGTGACCCTCAAAGTCTCTTTTATCGGATATAAAAGTGAACTGGTCTCTCTTGATTTATCCGAGCCCAAAAATTTCTATAAAAGAATCTACCTTTCACCTTCGGTTATCAAATTTGAAGCCGTACGTGTGACCATTACAAAATCAGACATTAAACTCTCCAACAGCAGCCTGCCTATTGTAACTTATGACGACAATCAGATTGAAAGGACCCAGCCGTTGACGGTATCCGATGCCATTGCCGGGAATCCCGGAATCACTCTGGCCAGCGATGGAATTTGGGGGAAAACTGTTTCTATCAGAGGTTTATCAAAAAACAATATTGTAACCCTGATTGATGGCAATCGAATTTCTACAGCAACCAACCTGGCTGCCGGCTTGTCGTTGATTGACATTCATGACATTGAAAAAATTGAAACCATCAAAAGTGGCGCATCTTCTCTGTATGGTTCGGGTGCAACCGGTGGCGTGATCAATGTTATTACAAAAAAAGCTGCGTACAATGACCGGTTTTATATCAAACCTTCCCTAAAAATCGGGTTCAACACCGTCAATGCCATGCATTATGAAAACCTGAGTTTTTTGACAGGGAGTAAATTCTGGAATATGAAATTAGCCGTCCAGAATAGAATTGCCGATGATGCCAAAACCCCAAAAGGGACTCTGGAAAACAGTCAGTTTAAAGATAAAAATATTTCTGCAAATTTTAATTTGCGGCCACTAGAAAACCATGAAATCAGTTTTCATTTTCAAACCTTCAATGTTTCAAATGTGGGAATACCTGGCGGCAAACCCTTGTTTCCTGATGGTGCTGATGTCACCTATCTGTCGGCAGACCGGGATCTGTATTCTGTTCAATATACTGTAAAAAGCATGCTGCCAATGCTGTCAAACCTGTCGATGAAACTTTACAAACAGGATATTTTCAGGGATGTGGAAAATATCCCCTACCAAATCCAAATAATGCCGACGACCCCCGTCAAGGAAATTCATGTGGACAAAGTTGCTCCAGTTGCGACCCATGAAACCATTGGTTTTCATCTGCAATCCAATTGGATCCTTTCCGAACACAATTATTTGACAACCGGTATTGACGGATGGCAAAAATCCCTCGTCAGTAAACGAAAAAAATATCTGCATATCAATCTGTTAAATCCCAATCATGAAATTATCAAAACCATAGAACAGACCATTGGCGAATTGCCATTGCCTCAGTCAAGCTATGCAACAGCCGGAATTTTTATCAGTGATGATCAGTTTTTATGGGATGAAAAAATCATTTTAAATATTGGCGGACGACTGGATTTCATAAAAATTAACAGCGATGAAGTAAAAAACCCCCAATATCAGATTGTGGATGGTGTCAGAACAGACAATCCACCAACACAAGTCACTTTTTGGGAGGCTGAAGATGATCTCGATCTCTCATGGAGTGCAAATTTGGGCCTGTCTTACAAGCCTGCCCAGGAGTGGTGTTTTAAAATTAACCTTAGCCGGTCATTTAGAAGTCCAACGCTGGAAGAACGATTTGATTATATTGATCTGGGTTCTCTTATCAAACTGGGAGACCCGGACTTAAATTCCGAATCCAGTTTTGCTAAAGACCTGGGTGTCAAATATGTCCAAGAGACCTTTTCCATGGGAGCAAATTTATTCCACAATCAAATGACAGATCTGGTTATTGAAAAGTCAGGAACATTCAACGACCGAAATGCCTTGATAAAAACCAATGCAGGCAGCGCACTTCTCTATGGATACGAACTTTTTGGATCAACCTATTTGCCCTTCAATTTTTCTCTTTCTGCTAATATCGCCTATGTCTATGGTCAGGACAATGAACTGGACCAGCCATTGGCAACTATACCGCCTCTCAACGGTCAATTTTTCATCAATTACCGCATACGTGGATGGGCCACAGTTTCCCTTGAGACCAATTTTTTTGCCGACCAAACCAGGATTGCTGACTGGGAAGTTGAAACACCCGGATATACCACCTATAATTTCTATCTCTATACTTCAAAATTCCAGTTTTTAAATACATCCCATCAATTATCTTTCAGAGTCGACAATATCAGTGATAAGGCATTTCGAAACCATTTATCCACCAATCGCGGGGCTATGCAATTTGAACCTGGTAGAAATTTTTCTGTAAATTGGCAGACAGAACTATAAAAAAGGAGTGTCCTATGGATATAACACAGGAAATGATAAACACCACAACAGATTTGATGCAATTTCTGGATGATTCACCCACAGCGGCTCATGCTGTTTTGACCATGAAAAAACTTTTAATCAACAATGATTTCCGAGAAATATCTGAAAAAGATGAATGGGACTTAAAACCCGGTGATAAATTTTTCACCATCCGAAATTCAACAGCACTGATTGCCGGGATCATTGGCAATTCCCCGATTATTGATACCGGTTTTCATGTGATTGGCGCTCACACCGATTCACCCGGGTTTCGTATCAAATCCAACTCTGTCTACGAAAAGGAAGGCTATATTCAGTTGGGGGTCGAAATTTATGGCGGTCCGATACTGGCAACATGGACTGACCGCGATCTGACCCTGGCTGGAAAAATCATTATCCATCATAACCATGGAATCGAGACCCGGCTATGGAGGAGCAATAAAAACCTTGTTCGCCTTCCAAATGTTGCGATTCATATGGACCGGGAAGTCAATGACAGCGGGTTAAAACTTGATTTTGAAAAGCACCTGCCCCCTGTTATTGGAATGGCAGGCAGCCAACCATTTACAAAGGAAAATCTTAAGCAACTCATTGCCAGCGACCTACAGGTAACAGCAGATCAGATCGTTGAGTTTGAACTTGAAATCATTGATCCACAAAAAGCCTCCTTTTTAGGTATCAGCAATGAATTCTTTGCTTCCGGTCGCATCGACAATTTGATGATGTGTCATGCCGCTCTTTCTGCTCTGACGTCCATTGAAAAAGCACCTGATGTGACCATGGTTGTATCACTTTTCGATGCCGAAGAAATCGGTTCTGCAACGATGAATGGCGGAGGTTCTCCCTTTCTCGGCCAAATTTTAGAAAGACTGATGCTCACTCAGGATTATTCCCGGGAAGATTTTCTGCGGGCCATCGCAAAGTCTTTTGTACTGTCTGCGGACGGAGCTCACGCTGTCCATCCCAATTATGTTGATAAATATAAAGCTAAACATTTGTGCCGGTTAAACCAGGGATTAGTCATCAAACTGAATGCAAAACAACGTTATGCCTCAGGACCGGAGACAACCGCTCAAATCGAACTTCTGGCCCACAAAGCAGAAATTCCAACACAAAAATACATTCATCGCACTGATAAGCCCTGTGGCTCTACTATCGGGCCAATTACAGCAACCAATTACGGTATTACCACTGCTGATATCGGATTGCCCATGGTTTCGATGCATTCCATTCGTGAAATGGCCGGTAGCGCCGACCAATATTTCATGGTCCGGTTTATGAAAGAATTTATCACTTCCGATCTATAAAAAATAAAAACTTCCGCTGACAGGCGGAGGTTTTACATAATTTTTTTACGGATATTACTGATATTCTTCCGGGTCTATGTCAACATCGGAACTCAGTCTGAACCGAAGAATATTTCTATCCCCCGAATTCACAATATAAATCACACCGTCATCGATAAAAATGCCACGGGGATTATTTAGAACATCATTATAATACCGGGTGACAATGGTGTCTTTTTGATTGATGGTGGTATCAATCTGCACTGACCGCAATCCGGCTTTTCTGATAAATTTTCCACCAGCATCAAAAACCTGAACTTCCCGGTCACCGGTATTGAGAACAAATATATTTCCATCGCCATCTACTGCTACATCAGCAGGTTGATCAAAGCGTTGCAAATCTAATATTTCATTTTGTCCCAGAGTAAACATAGATGACCATAATTTTTCTTCTTCGGAGATTTCACTGATTTTGTGAAAACCAAAATTTATTCCGGTCTGGGTATAATAGACATTTCCACCCTGATCGGCAAATATTCCAGTAGGATCATTAACGGTGCCGGCACCGGTTCCGGCAGTGGCAATACTACCATTCCGAACCCCTTTATGCTGCCAAACCGTGGTCCCGTTGGCTAGTTTGAGATATGCAGACCGAACCAGTTTTATCCGGTGAATGGCTTGTTCTCCTTCATCCGTAACATATATTTCGCCTTTAGAGGAGGGGCCTGCAGCCACACTGATAAATTTTGAATCCGCCATTTCTTCATCGACATAAAATGGGTGAACAGCGAGAATACTATCAATTTTTTCCCGGTTCTCCTCGTATTCCACATGATTGATGATATAGCCGCCATTTTCCAGGTCATAGGATTCTTCAAAATCAGTAATTGTGACCATATCTCCTGTGTTTGAATTGCGGTACTCGATGCTGGTAGCCACTAAACCCACTCCCTCGCCAGCATTGCTGGCATTGTTGACAAACTGGTTCCAGACATAGATTTTGTTTGTTTTGTCGGTAATGAAAAGATTCAGTTTGGAATCCACACAAAGCCCAACAGGATGAAAATTTAAATTTTGCAAAACCGAAAAATCATTATTGGATTCGTCAGTCATAATCGACTGACCGGTCTTGTCCAGAACCATGACCCTGGCATTGCCGCTGTCTGCTAAAAATATATAATCATCATAACTGATAAAAATATCAATGGGGTAGGTAAAATTTTCCCAAACCGGGTTCAACTGGATATACTTGATTTCACCGGTATTAAAAATTTTGGTTGTATCCTGACTATTCGGCATGGCAAGCCGTTCATAGGAACATCCGGTGATTAATAAATAACTGAAAACGATAAAAATAATTATTGTCTTTTTCATCTTACTTTCACTGAAATTTGTATTTGTTGAATATCACCCAAAACACCGAAATCTGCCCAGGAATAATCAGCAGACAATCCGAATTTGCCCATCGGAATGGTGATGCCGCCTCCCAGAGTAATATTTCTTTCGGCTGAATTTGCCAAATAACCACCCCTTAGAAAAACCCTGTTTTTATAACCGTGTTCCATGCCGGCAACAAAATATTCACTGTTATCAACAGGATGGTTCAGTTGACAGGATAGTAAAGTTTTATGGTACCCTTTTTCAAATATATCCATGGCTGCACCGATGCGGAATTCTGTCGGAGGCGAAAAGAGGGCATATTTTGTTTCTTCCTCCCCGCCGTCTTTCAAAGGCTTCATATAGGTACCATCCGGTCTGGATTGAGAACCGAAATTGACCAGTGACACACAAAAGCGCAGTGTTTTGTATCCGGTCCAGTAATAGGTGCCCAGGTCCATCAGAACAGTGTTCATATCCAGGTCTGCCAGCGTTTCTTCAACATATTTTACTGTGGCGCCGTAAGAAAAACGGTCCGTCATTTTATGAGAAAAAGTGAAACCCATAAAGATATCACCATAATTAAAATATTCACCGGAGCCATACGGCATATAGGTGGTTGTAATTTCCATGGGTTCCGTGTAAAGGGCCCCTGTGCTGAATCCGAGGAAAATATTATCATTAAGCCGGTGTATATATCCAAGATAGGAGTATTCAATCTCAACCGGCCAGTTGATATGGGAAATCGTCAGGGTATTGTTACCAATCTGGGAAGCTGCGGCAGGGTTCCAGTAAAGCACGGAAGCATCATTGGCCAGACTCACACCGGCATTTCCCATGGCCGCTTCTCGGGCGCCAACACCGATTTTCAAAAAAGTAAAAACCGATGTACCTGCCCGCTGCCCGCCAAGATTTGGAAATAATTCCGCATAGATCATAGACGTCAACAAGGTTGACATCACAAAAATAATTGCTGCTGATTTTCTGATAGGATTTAGAATTGACATGATATCCCCAGTCTAATGTTTCGGGAACTGTAATATCGCGAAGGATCATAGTTCGGGTTAGGTTTATCAATGTAACTGTAAGCAACCGGCTGTCCCGGATCATAGGGATCCCCGGTATAGGGATTGATATATCTTGGAATTTTTATATTAAAGAGGTTTTTTACATCCATAAATAACCGGGCGCTGAAATCCCCTCTCTCAAATAGATCTTTGTAAATTTTCATATCAACAGTTGTATTGGGTTTTGCCAGTTCGGAATAGGGTTTATCATCGTTAGAGGGCCCAATGAGATAGAGTAGCCCGTTGCTGTAAACAGAATCGATAATGGTGCTTTTTGTATATCGTCGGCCGGACTGATAATCAATGTGAAAATTGACACCCCATTTATTAGGTAGCGGTACGACATCAAAAAGTTTAATTGGTTTACTTTCATCCACCTTGAAGCGCAGGTTGGCAGATATCTGGACTGGCCTGTCCCAACGCAAAAAATTCTCACTCAGGGGTTTTGCAGAAAGCCTTCCGGCTTCAACCAGTAAATTGTCGTCAGGTCTGGAACTTTTACCTGTTACAATGGAGTAGGAGGCATTGATATTTCCGGTAAAAAAGCGGCCCATTCTCTGTCGATAGATCATTTCCAGTCCCCGGGACCGGGCATAGTCCATGTTTATATACATCAGGAAACTGTAATTCCCGAGTTTTGGATTATAGGTTGTAATGCTTTGAGAGGTTTCATAATCAAACATGTCTTTGTAATAGGCTTTGAACTCAATGGCATTATGTTCGGAAAATTTATGCTTGATTCCCAATTCATAGGCTACCGTGGTTTTGGGATTGAGATTGGGATTACCGATCAGATTGTAAGTTGCTTCGGAATTACTGTTCAGTTTTGCATAGACATAGGAATATGTTGGCAGTTGGGAAAAATGTCCGTAGTTAAAATACAAAACATCCTGGTCTGTAACCGGATGCGAAATACCTATTCGGGGAGATAGATGGGCTTTGAACCGGTGTCCGAAGAGCGAATTGGTCTCCTCTTTAAATTTTTTACGGCCTTCTTCAGTAATGGTAAAAAGGTCCTTATTTTCGACCGCATCTTCAATATATTTTCCGGGGAACCAGTAATCATACCGCATACCAAGATTAATAATCATTCCTTCAAAAATAATTCGGTCCTGAAGATAGCCGGCTCCGGAAATCGGAAAAACACGGTACATATCCCAACTCTGACCCAGACCTGAAGTACCCAGCCAGGGTTTATAAATATCAACCAATTGCAAATCAGTATACTGCCCTTTAAAACCGGCTTTATAATGGTGCCGCTCATTGGGTTGATGACTGATATCAAAATCAAAAGACCAACTGTCGCCATAATAATCATAATAATGGGGATCATCACCGCTGTCCCAGTATTCATCGCCCTGCAAAATTCGTACGTCACCATCTTCAGTATATTTGGTATAATTAACCGGCTTTAGATCCAGTGTTTCATTGTATTCCTGATAGGATTTTCCACGTACTGCCTGATGCTCAAAGGTTAAAAATTTGCCAAAGTTAATATTGTAATAGGCTTTCGAAGAAAGAGTATGTTTCCAGATAATATTGGTCACATAGGAACCTTTTGAAACAGTGAGATAATTATCCAGGATTTTCTCAAATTCATCCTTAAAAGTGCCTCCATCAATGGTGAGTGAATTATTCTGTGAAAAAGTCAGACGATGTTTGGGTGTAGGCGCCCAGGTGAATTTACTCATCCAACTCCAGTTATTTTCAGCGCGCATGACAAAGTTGTCCATCCAGTTTTCCTTTGGAAAAAGTTCCCTGGCATGTGGCAGATAGGTATCGGAAATGTTCATGTAACCGCTGAAAAAATAATAAAAATTTCCGGGCAGATATTTGGACGAAATCGGTTCTTTTCCTCCAAGGGTAAATTCCATAATATCGGTATTGAATCCCTCCATAACACCACCCAAATGATCCGTATTATAGCGAAAACTGCCCTCCATTTCTTCACTGCCCTCTTTTAATTGCACATCAATAATGCCGGACATGGCTTGCCCGTATTCGGCATTGAACCCACCGGAAATGAAGTCCAGTTTTTCAATGGCATTCGGATTTACATATAAATTGTTTACTGAACCGGTGAGGGGATCTTTCAACGACAAGCCATCAACTATAAACTGGCTTTCGTCCACTCGACCACCTCGAATGTGAATTTCATTGTCCGATTCCACCACCCCAACTTCATCACTGATAATATCAGCAACACTTTCAGCTACTTTGCCTGCTATGTCCTCAGCTGAATATTCGACAGATGATGAGGTATTATCCACATCGAGAATCGGCTTTTCACCGACAACAATAACTTCTTCTCCGGCTGCAAGCACAGTTTCTTCCAACTCAATGTCAAGGGAGGTGGTTTCACTTTCCAGGACGTTTATACCAGCCAGGATAACCTGTTTGTATCCGATCATGGAAACACTGATATCATAGACACCGGCGGTGATGCTTCGAATAAAAAACCGGCCCTGGTCATCAGCAGCGGTTCCATAATAGGTACCTTTGACAATAATATTCACCCCGGGTATGGGTTCTCCGGTTTTTTTATCTGTGATTTGGCCATTGATATTGCCTGGTCCCTTTGCCAAAAGGAAACTGATACTGAGACCCATCACAAAAAAATACTTTAACTTACTAATTTTCAAATACTTCATTTAATATATATTCCAATACTTGTTTAATGTTGTTCCGCCCATAACAATAATGTAATGGCAGCGAGAAATATATACTTTGCCCTTCAATATAGGAAGGTGCGTAATGGACTGCGACACAGGGTGTGCCGTTGTATGGCACGACGACGTCAGCGCTGTCCGGATGTTCCATATTAAAGACCGATGCGACACCCTCCTCTTTTCCGGATACCAGGGCTGAAACACGATTACCAATCAATTGGCCCAGTTCCAGCGTCAGTTCATCATCTACCGATTCATCAAAATTTGCCATCACTTTGACACCCGGTAATAATCTTCCGCTTGGATTCAGTCGGTAGACCGAGTCAATAGAGGTAAAGGTCCAGGTAGTATCGGGAATCTGTTCGTTTCCATTGGAAATAAAAATATTTCCACCATTTTTTACATATTTTGTTATACTCAGTCCGGCTTCGGAGATATGGGGGCGTCCTAAATGACTGAACCAGACAACCTTATCAAAATAACTCATGTTGGCCACAATATCAGAGGCAGTATAGGGTAGAGCATTTTCCCGGTTGATGGCATTATCTCCAAAAGTACTCCCAATTTCCCACACCGAAAATCCATTTTCTCCGTAAAGTTCAGTGAGAACATCCGTATATACTTTCTGTGTCCCTTTACTGATCTGGTCCTGGGCAAAATCATCTATCAGCAAAACACTGCCACGGGGTTCCTGAACATACCAGAAATTGGGCACGTTGTTATCCTTGGGATCCGGAAACATAATGGTCTGACTTTCTGCTCCCGCAATATCCTGAGCTTTTACAAAAAACTGGTGATAACCTTCTGTAAGATGCTCGTTGGTTAAAGTAATAAAATCCGGAAGCACACCATGGGTCCGGTCGATGATATTCCATTCGGTTGTGTCATCCAGGGCCCATAAAATTGCCATAACGGTTTCATTGCCATCAGGGTCCAGAGCGTCCCAGACAAAAGTTCTGGTGGTGAAAGTATAACTAATACCATTGGGATTATCAGGATTAGCCTGGGGGTTGCTTTTATTTCTAAAAGTTATTGCGGGCTTGGAATTAAATACCGGAAAAGAGAGTCTTGCCGGAACAGGGTCCAGGGCACTGTCATTGTCTAGGGCATAGACCTCAAATTCAAACACATCGTATTGCTGGCGAATCGGCACATAAAAGGTGGCATATTCATCAGTGGTAAAAGTCGGACTGTCCTGGTAATTCCATTTGTAGTAATAGCCGACAACTTCTCCGTCCTGGTCCTCACCCCACCAGTGAATGGTCTGTTTACTGGCTGTCGTGTCCAGGGATGTAATGACGGTATCCTCAATCAAAACCGGAGTATTACCTTGCATGACCGTATCCTGAACCATCAGTGTATCACTTTTAAAATGTAAAAACAGGTATGTTTCAGGTTTTTGATTTTCATAACCCTCAGATTTCTTATCCTTCAAAAAAGGATTATCACAGGATAAAACCCACATTAGGATGATGAAAATCAAAAACATAAATAATATTTTTATTTGTCTTTTTTTCATTTTTTTGTATAACCAAACTTTTTTATTATCCGTCATTCTGAAGGCCTCAGGCGAGTGTCGAATTTCCCTGCCTGGAAGCAAAACTGACTTTCTTCGCCATCAGATTTGCAAGGTTATCTTTACGACAGCCCTTGCTCAGAATAACAAAGTTCAACAAGCATCATTTATAAAAAAACAAATCTGGTTCCCAAACCTCTCGTTCAGGAACCAGAAGTGATTGTTTTATTTCATCAATAACATTTTCCGGGACTGAATAAAATTTCCGGCTTTCATTCTGTAGATATAAGTTCCTGTAGGAACAGAGGCACCGAAGTCATCTTTACCATCCCAGTTCAAAGTATATCTGCCTGCTGTATAGGTAGCCTGCTCCAGGGTCCTAACTTTCTGTCCCACAACATTGTAAATAGCGATGGTTACCAATTCCGTATTGGGAATTTCAAAGTAAATTCTGGTTGAAGGATTGAATGGGTTCGGGAAATTCTGTTCCAGTTTGTAAGAGCGGGCAGTATGAATTAATTCACCGTCGATTTCAGTTGCCCCGCCAACATCATTCATATCACGGATTTCAATTTTGTAGGTACCGAAACTGAAAATCCAGACACCGGTGAGGTTGGTAAAAGAGTCGCCAATAGCGAGGCTGTCAAACCAGAAATCCATACTGGATGCATCGTCATCAATGAGGCAGGCGCCGCTGCCATCATCAACAGACCAGTCATAGGTATTTATGGAAGTGACTTGTACATTGGATATTTTTACCAGACAGCCTTCGTACATTTCCGGATTGGAGGCCAATTCACCGGTTGTGACTTCAAGTGCTGTTGGGACAGCATTGCCCGAAGAGAGCAATTGATAAGAATCGGCGACCAGCAATGTGTTATTATCATATTTGTAATGATAATCATCCCAGTATTCCTGGACCGTGGCAATGACCTTGATTTCATCGCCCCGTTTTAAGACATCAGTAATGCCAAAAACAGGTATCCCATTCCATGCACTGCTGCCGTCCTGAATGACATACCCGCCGTAATTGTTTTTAAAAGATGTGTCAGCTGTAACAATACCCGTCACTTCTACGCTGGCTTTATCAAAGGGAGAATCTGCCAGTGTCCAGGGCGACCACTGAATATCAGCTATGGTCAATCCGGCATCTTTAACGATATAACCGTACATTTTACTGCTTGTATCAGCCGGCATAATGGTAAATTTACCTTCAGTATCTTCAGCTTTGATATAATACTCGACCCAACTGCCATCAGCCTGAGGAGGAATACTTCCACTATAAACATTGCCATCTTCATTGGTCATGGCTGCAGTCTGAGGAGCGCCATGATTAACACTATAGATAATATTGACAGCACTGATTGTACCGTTTGTACTGACATCAATACTGACATAGACATCATCACTGCTGACAGGCACACCGGGAGTCCTGGAGTAATTCTGCAATTGCGGAGGTCCGGAACCTAAAACAATATCTTCAACATAAAGGGGACAAATTTTATAAGTATCCTCGGTTTCATAGGATCCATAATGATGATAGATCCATCCCTCTATAGTTTCAAGGATTGCACCTACTGGCGGATCAGGATAGCCGACCAGACTATCGGAGTCATCATCAACCAGGACTTTTCCGGATCCATCATCGACGGCAAACAATTCATAACCGGGTTCGACATCAACGACTTCAGCATTTTTTACACAAACAATGTTATTTCCCCATTGTTCTGCAGTCACCGGCCAGATCAAATCTCCTGACAGCACAGTGTCAACCGGTGGCAGTTCCAAACCAAAATTTATAATATTGATGGGACTGGTGATGAACAGTTCTGTCATGTTGGCTGATCCGGTTCTGTATTCAGCGATATAACCTTCCACTTCAATTAAATCACCTTCAAAAAGTTGTGGATAGGCGGTACTGTCACTGTTATAGGACAGGACGGAACTCCAGGGGCCACCCTCTTCTTCCTGAAAAATAAATTTAATTCCGGCACCGGCATAAGAGAGACCGGTGGGCATGGTAACAACACCTTTAATTTTTACGGTATCACCTTTGAAATAAGAAGTGTCAGAATAACTGTCTTCCTGAGCTTTTAACAGGTCGCTGTAACGGACCTGCTGTATTCTCTGAAGTCTGGTATAGACATCATCTTCGACAACATCCATTGCCAGTCGGGGGAGAATTTTATGATCACTGTAGGCATATGTCAGCGGACCTGTTACCGATTTAACTGCTGAATATTCGGCTGGTCTGAAGTAATAATCCGCATCATCATCAACCATCACAACGCCGGAACCATCATCGATTAACCACTGGCCATAATTAGCATCAGGATTGGTTATATTGGCATTTTCAACTCTTACCAGTACGCCTTCATAGGCTTCGGCATTGGCACCGCCAGTACCGATTTCACCGGTTGTAACAACAATCGGATTGACAGTCTTGCCTGAATCTAATTTGACATATTCAGTGACATTTTTCAGCTGGGTCAAACCGTAATACTCAGCAACAGTGGCCGTAATCATGACACTGTCTCCATAAGCATTTCCACGGTTTGAATCATAAACATAGATGCCGCTCCATTTGGCTTCTGCATCCTGGACAAAATAGGCTTTATTTCCATAAGCCCAGGACTCAGCAGAAATAGTACCGGTGATGGTGACGATCTCTCCGACCAAAGCAGACGCATCACTTCCGGAGCCGGTTGTATCCTGTACACTGGCAATGGGAATGATGTCGGCTAATATGAAACCGAACAACATGAAAGTGATTAAAAGAACGCGTAACAAAGATTTCATAAACTTCTCCTCTTTTTTATTTGATAACAAGAAATTTTCCTCTCTGAATTTTTCCGGACTCGAGATTCTCAACCGTAAAGAGATAGAGACCTGTTGCAATGGCCTGGTCCCATTTTGTAATCAGGTCCCAGGCATGTTCTCCACCGGAAAATACAATATTTTTATCGGTAGCAATATTTGCAAGATTTTCAATATCAGATCCTTTGTAAGTGGCCGCATCATGGGTAAACTTATCAACCAACTCCCCAGAAAGAGTAAAAATTGTCACTTTTGCCTTTGCCGGAAGATTGTAAAACCAAATCATTTTTTCCCGTTCACTGAAACCATCCCAAACAGCACGGGCCTTGTAGGGATTGGGATAAACTCCGACTTCAGCATCAAAATTTTCGGTTTGCGGTTTTTTACCGGCAATCACATAGGTCATATTATCAATTTTGTTACTTTCCATGGATTCCAGGCCGGTGGCAGGATCTCCCTGGTCAAAAGATGTCACAGAATAGACATTTCTTTCCGGCCAGCCACTGTGAATGCCCTCGTTGACAAAACGATAAAACATTGTATCCTGATCGAAAATCTTAAAATATAAAGTATCCTCATCTTCAACCAGATAATGATAGATTGTATTTCCCTGTTCATCTTCACTTTTTGATTCTTCCCGGGTCAACTGTATGGTTGAGAGATCAGTATTGTAGCCAATATCATTCAATATATCAAACTGTCCCATCAACGTCCATTGTTCATTATTGGTGGCTGTTTTGCTGCGGCCATATAAACGATAACCTTCGAAGTCTTCTCTCTGCGTCAAAGGATCCTGGGCTTTTTCCGGCTTTCTGCCCCAATAAATGGTTGCTTTTCCACTTTCAGAAACAATTTTGACAATGGGCGAAGGCGGCGGCGCCGGAAGAATATAGCGATCCATAATGCCATCCTGATCTGTGTCTTCACTGGGTTCCAGATAACCATTACCATTGACATCTTCGCCATTGTAGGCTGTTTGGGCCCAATCTGAATTGGCATACAACATTGCTTTTCGGGCCGGACTGTCGGACAATGTAGAGTTTGCCCATGGAGCACATACAATCGCAAAAGCGATATTTACTGATTCACCAGGTTTTAATACCCAGTTTGAGGAATCTGCATCCGGGTGTTTTCCAAAGGGCCCGGCAGATAATAAAAACAACCAGCTGTCCGGTGCATTGGGATAGCCTTCAGATGTGTAACCGGATTCGCCAGGTTTATAGGGTACTGATTTTTGCATAAAATCATAGCGTTGCGAATCGTCAATGGGCATGACGTATTCCGGATAATCGGTGTTGGAGGAGGTGGACCAGACCCATTGCCGATAATAAGTATCCCAATAGTCACGGGGCACATAGTCAGTACCCAAGACACGAAAACCGACATAACTCTGGGCATAGCCATTATCACCATCAACATCATACTGATAGGCAATGTCACGTTCCAATCCATAAAATTCATCGTCGGGATAAGCATCATAAATGGACTGATCAAAGCCATCCTGGTTGTCATACCATGTAAATCCGCCACCCGGATCATATTTGCTGGTGTAATTCATATTGGCTACAGATGCATCAGCCCAGATGCCGGCAAACATATTTTTGATATCCCAACCGACACCATTGGCATCAATTATATTGGATTCGTTATAGATAGTATAATCCATGATTACAAAGGCATCGGCAAAGGAATAACTCCAGGCGTAGGATTCCTGGTGTACTCGAATGCCCATAGGCTTATGATTGACAATATTATTAAAATCAGTGTAATCACAGACAAAATCCTGATGAGAAACGGCCTGGGGATCAAAATATTTCGAAGTTTCAATGGAAGATTTTATGGATATGGTATCATTGAAGCCGGTGGACGCAGAAAATTCAAAACCCTCTGCACCATAATCAAAAACACCATCCACAATGGCTGTGGAAACCCTTTTTTGACCATTGACTTCACCGCCAATCCATAATCCTGAATAGGAAAAATGTTCAATTTCTTCCTGTTCAATATCAGGATACTGTTTGTATCTGCATGAAGGCTGGTCCGGATTGTTCCATCCTTCACCAAGTACACCGAAATTAGTCACAGTGAGCCCAATTTGACCAACAGTTGTGTAGTTGTTGTAATCATCAATGGTGGATTTTTTTAACGGATTGTTTTGAACCGGCCGGTTCTGAATCTGTGCCTGAAGCGAGAAGCCTAAAAACAAAACAAATAAAAATAACAACTTAATTCTTTTTCTCATCTCTAACCATATTCTAACATATTTTTAACGCAACGGAGAACAATTTAAAACAGTTGGATAAATTCAAAAAGAAAATTTTCTGTAAAACTATTTTGAATTTTCAAAACAACTGAAGAATAAACCAATAACGTAAACCACAAATAATTTGGCCTAATCTATATTTTGGGGGTCTAAAGGAAGAAATTTTTGTGATTGGAAATTTTATCTTACAACCCAAAAAAAGAACTGCCGGAGCAATTTTTTTTGTTCAGATAACGGATTAAAAGGATTTGTACAAATCCGACAATTTCGCCAGCACCGCACTGATGGCCCCTTCGTAGGAAGGATAGACTTTACCATCAACAATCCAGGTATCATCGTCAAAAGGATCAAAAATGTACTGTGTGGTCAATTGAAGAATAGATTCATAAGCTTGATCAAATTGTTTGTTATAAAAATAGGAATGGGATTGAATCACCAATAAATCCTGGTAATTGATATCACTTTTATGAGAGAAAACATAGGACGAAGCAATTTCCAGTAACTGGTTAATATAGTTGGCTGAAGAACTGTATTTTTTTTGAAGATTATTGACGATTCCAAGTCCAGCCAGCGCATCTTTTTGAACCGAAGTATCGGAAACCGCCGAAGCAAAAAGAGTTTCAATATTTTGATAATCGGAATCCTCTACTAACATTTTTGACCAGCCTTTTCCCAATTGTCCTTCCGGCACATCAGCACGCAGGGAAAGCACCTGGTCGAAATAATATTCTGCTGAATCGTAATCAGCAATTTCAAATTTTTCCCAACCATGGGCCATGTGGGTTGCAATTTGTTCATCAATCGAGGGCGGTTTTGTACCACCACCGCCATTACCACATCCCATCAGGAATACTGATATTAAAATCAAACTAAAAGACATTTGTAATTTTCTCATTTGAACAAGGTCACTTTCTCTAGTTTCATGGGTTTATTATTTTGTGAAATTTGAATAAAATAAACGCCACTGGGCATTTGAACACCGGTCTGACTCAATCCATTCCAAGACATTTCGTGTACTCCGGCATCAAGGAGTTGTTTTTCCCGAAAGACTATCTGCCCCAGGATGTTGTAGACGGATAATTCAATTAATTTGGGGGCCTTTACCAGAAATTTTATATTAACAACCGGATTAAAAGGGTTTGGATAGCAAAGTAAATGGTTTTCAGCAATAATTTCTTTTCTTGCCGGATGAGTTGAAGCGCCAAAACAGACCTCACAATCCTCGCTCACAAAGGCTAAAAATTCCCCGGTTTCAGTTTTCCAGGTTTCCAGAGTCTCAATTTCATCACCGGATATTTTATAAAAAGAGTGATAGCCGCTAAGAGACTCTAGTGGTCTATAACGCAGCGTCAGCAGGACATCACCTTCACGAATTCCGGATTTGATTTTGTATTTTTTGTAATAAATTTCATTTCGACTGATACACTTGCTGCCCTGATTGTCGATTGCCGGCATATTTTTTTCTTCAATAAAAATCATTTTGCTGGTATAATCATGTTCCGGATAATCAAGAACAAGGGTACCGATCGTCGGACTCATGGCCATTTGCGCTCCCTGGGGGTCAGGAAAATCAATCGTCATGGTCAGGGTATCATAACTGACAAAATTATTAATATCTTCCATTTCGATGATCAGTCTGTAGGACCCTTCAGATCCAAAATAATATTCCTCGGCCCACAATTTTCCGTTATCATTGCTGTTCATTTCACTAAAGGTGAGTGGAATGACCGTCGCTGGTATTTTGATAAAATTGGCATCCACATCCCGAACACTGGGCTCGGTGGCTACCACAAAATCAACACGTTTTGACAAAACCGGATTGACGATATAATTCACCAGCCCCCGGGCCGGCATATCATCAGTGATGATTAATTTTACGCTGGTAGCGACAAGATTATCCTGAGAATCCAGAACTTTGAATATGATATAAAAATTTTCACCGAAGATGCCGTTCTCAGGAGTGACCCTGACATAGCTGTCTTCTAATATCTCCACATTAATATTGGAATTTGAAGGCAGAGCACTGAATAATAAATCGCTCTCCAAATCATCGGTATCCTGACAATAATCAAGTAATCTCAGGTCTTCAAATACCTCGGAATTTTTCATGTAAATCGTGGGAATATTTCTCCAAACCGGGGGCAGCCCGTCTCCGATGACAACGTCAATCAACTGGCTCTGAGTGATATTGCCATTGAGGTCCTCGGCAATAAATTTCATTGTTGTGCCGGATTTCGATGTATCCAGCACCGTAAAAACTACTTCTCCAGTCAACGCATCGATATCCACATCAATAATTCCTGATTCATAGTTTGCGGTATAAATTATCTGTTCTGTCGGCGTTTCAGCATCATAACATTTGTCAAACAGGCTCCATTCCATTTTTCGAACCGGTTGTGTCTTGACCAGGTATATGTCCTGGAAAGAATCCCAAACCGGCGGTGTGTCTTTAGATACGGTAACATTTACAGTTTGCTCGGCTGTGTAGCCCCTGTTATTGGTGACTTTCATTTCGATCTGACCGGTTCCGGTTTGTGAATTTGTGAGAATATTGACAAAATTGGCGCTATTCATCGTCAAGGTCAATAAACCTGTGTTGTAACTAATGTCCCAAACCAGTTCCGAATCCGGCGTAAAAACATCAAAAACAATATCATCCAAATCCAGCCATTCATAGTGGCCGTTCCAGTATAGTTCCAAATCAGCGACATCAAAAAGAACCGGTTTATTATCCCGTGGAACACAATAGGCAAAAATCAAGGTCGAATCGGTCAATCCATAGGTGTTTTCTGCAACCAGTTTCAGTGTGTCCACGCCAAAAATATTTGAAAAACTGGTAAAAGTCAGATGATGAGTGGACTGGTCCAGAGTAATACTTTTAAAAATATCATTTCCGGTCACTTCCAGATCCAGGACTTCCGAAGGATCTCTGACATCAAAAACATACCTGTTCAGTTCCAGCACTTCAAAGGAATCCTGGTAGACAATAACAGGCGGAATTTTTAAAAATTTGGGTGCATAGGAATCGACAACTATCAAAATAATGTGTCTCTGGGTAACATTTCCCTCGACGTCTTCAGCTCTGACAATCAGATAATCCGTGCTGTTATGGCCACTGGTTGCAGAGATTGTCAATTCACGGGATGCGGGTTCAAAATTGGTAAAAACATTATTGTCTGCAATCCTGGTCGTGGAATCAACAACAGAAAAATCAAAAGTCAGATTTTGGATCGGAGTATCATTGTCCCGTACATAAGCATCCAGATCAATAATTTTGATACTGTCAGCATGCATCAGGAGGGGTCCGAAATCATCAATTTCAGGCACATAGGAACTTACCAGGACATTTAACACCCGGCTGCCACTCAAAATCTCATCATCATAAGCCGTAAGCGTCAGAGGCAAATTCCCATAAAAAGTCGTCCCTGCCTGATTCACTGACAAGGTCAGTGTATCCTGCGAAATCGTAATGTTCAGTTTTTCCTCACTGCTGGTCATCCAACTGAAAACAGTATCATCCACATCACTCACCAGCGGAGGCAAATAAAAGGTTAAAGTATCATAATGATGAAGGATCAAGGTGTCATTTTTTATCCTGGGTTCAGGACTAAAGTCGACTACCGGAGCATCATTGACCGAGTAAATAGTTAGCGGAATTTTTTCACTGATTTCTGCTGACATTGAGTCCGTCACAAACAATGTAAAGAAAGTTTCACCATACCAGTTTTCCTTACCCAACAGTTTGAATAATTCTCCTTCCCGGGTCACAGTGACCAGAGAATCATCTTCATAACGAAAGAACAAATCCTCCACAGAATCATCATTGTCATTGACAATATCACTGACTGCTATCAGATATTCAATATCCTCCAGCAGACTGATAACCGGTAACGGATCCACAAATTCCGGTGAATAACCAATACCAATATCCCAGATTTGCGAAGTGCCGAAACTGGAACCTTCAATTCCAAGTCTTATCAGTAATTTCAATAACCCTTTTGATGTATTGGAAGCTGTCACATGAATCATATCACGATTTGCAACGGTATCCAGCTCAACAGTGACACCATCCACAGCCTGCAATATTTCAAAACTCCAGACCGCATCAGACTTGTCAAACTCTTCAGCATAGAAATGGTTGCCCATATAATAACTGAAAGTCGTTCCCGGCGAGACAACCGTATCAGGAAATGCAGGATCAATCGCACCTCCAAAAATAGCCATTACAAAAGGTACTTTATGGTTAAAATTCTGTCGCTGTCCCGGCAGTCCATTGAGATAGTAGCCGGTTTGTCTGACATGAATAAAATCATCATCATAGTCAATGACATATTGGTTTTCAATATTTTCAGGTATTCCAACAATCAATACTTCAAAATAAGCCAAAATTCCAGAACCTTGTTTATAGGGCCGTGTCCCGGCGACAGCCGGATCGGTTTCCTGGTAATAATTCAGTTGCAATCCTTCAATGCCGTTGGCATCCGGATTGTCCTGGGTATCCTCTTCATCATAATTATTGTAGGTTGGATTTCTTGGAAAAAAATTCCCGCGCCGAAAAGGTTTTCCCGGTTCTCTTTCAACCACTCGCAGATACCGTGTATCCAGGGTCATAAAAATGGCTGCGCCGGTCAGTTTTTCACCATAAGTATCGATACGAATTTGCAAATTGACCTTTTGCCCGACGTAGTATTTAGTTTCAGGAGCTCCGCCCACAGGTTCTATCCAGACTGAAGTCGCTCCCATGGAAAAGGCTTCTGCAATCATAATTATGAGAAATAGAATAAGTCTGAAATATTGTCTCATTAAATTATCCTCTATTCATTTCAATCCATTGCTGCATTTTATCACTTTTTCATTACAATTGGTAAAAAGTGGTAATAATTAGAAAGCAAATGATTTGCCATGAATTTGATTATTTAGGATTTTTTCGATTTTTTGTTATTGTTGTTTCTCCTGTGGCTGTCACTCTAAACATGATGAGAAATCTCTGATGTTTAAACCAATTTGTAAAAAATAGTATCGGACACTGGATTGCTGAACAGGCCTTTTTTAAATCCGACTCACACTGAATTGTCTGTGTAACAATTGTTTTTTCGTCCATTTTTTCATCAAACAAACCGGAGATCCTTCTGTTCAGGATGGTACTTTTGATAAATGCTATTGGGTCAGTAGCAAAAAAAGGCCCCCGCAAGGAGAGCCTTTTTATGAGATTGTATATGTAGAACCTATTTATTTCATCAATACCATTTTTTTAGTATCAACGATTCTGTTTCCAACCATCAGTCTGTAAAAGTATACACCGGAGCTTACTCTCAAACCCGCTTCATTAGTAGCATTCCATGCAGCGTTGTAAAAACCGGCTTTCATGCTGCTGGAGACAAGAGTTTTGATCTTGTTGCCGAGCAGGTCATAAACAACCAGGCTTACATTTCCTTGTTCCGGAATTGCAAAACGAATATTTGTTGTCGGGTTAAAGGGGTTCGGATAGTTCTTTTCAAGTTTGAACTCTTCCGGTACATTGGCCAGGCTTGTGGCTTTGACAAAACCCTGGGTTTCATTGAAGTTTGCATCGACTATATGAACATCGATCAGTTCAGGCATTACTGGATTGTCAACTCTCGGAGCCAGCACGAAGGATGCCAGGTCAAGGTCGGAACTGGTGATAGCACCTTTTCCATAGATTGAACTTACCAGCATGACGGAATTATTATTTTTAATATTGAAACTGTAAGCTGATTTGTAGACAGATAAACCATCATTGATCTGTTTCAATTCCCATTCATGTTCATTATATGCAATTTCCAATGCATAGGCTCGAATGTGTGCCAATTCACTGGCTTTGATAGCAAAAAGATTGTTGCTTTCTTTGACCAGTTCAAATTTTGCACCTTCGTTGGAACCATTGAAAACGCCCTGTTTGTACAGCAAGCCTTCACCACTTCCACTATTAAAAGTAGAGAAGTTCAGGTCAGTGATAAATACTTTGCTGTCGCCATCAAAATCACACAGTTCATTCCAGTTGCCGTCACCAGGTTCTGAATTGAAGGCAGTATTAACGGCATTGTTGTCATCGGTTGAAATCTGGTTATCCGGCAAAGGATTGCCATCGGCATCAGTATATCCGGCGCAGTCACCAGCCAGCAATTTGTCATCACCTTCAAAATCAACATTGGTAATAGACAACGGTTGTACGGACTGAGAATTCATTCTCTCGTCCAGCCATCCGTCTTTGTGGCAAACAACATCATAGGTACCGGTCGGGACTCGAAGAATTTCAAAATATCCGCCTGCACCCAGTGTAATAGTCAACGTGTCATCAACACTGGTTAATCCATTGGCTGTGAGGAAATCTGAATCAGATATCATATTAACAGATCCTTCTTCAACAACCCAGAATTGGACAGTTTGCCCTTCTGCATCAGGTCTGCCTTCGATTTCGACGTGGCCACTAATGGTTCCCGGTGTGGCAAATTCAACAGTTGCAGCTACGACAGGAACTGTCACAGCCAGTTTGTTGTTATTGACGCCGATTATACTGGTTTCTCTGTCACCGGTTTTTGAGAAAGTGATAAAATGTTGTTCCAGAGCATCGCCTGTATAATTGGCAGTGGCAACCACTTGGATTGTACCAACTTTCAGAGATGTTGCAATGGCGTCACCACCAGAAGCATATTCAACGTAATCAATTTCATAATTGCTTCCGTTGACTCTGACAGTGTCCAGAAATTCTGTACCATTGAAATTGGTAGATTCATCCAACCATGCCTGGATCCCGGACAATGTGTTGTCCTGATCAACAACTGAAAATTTTTCAGTCGGAACATCAAGGAAAACAGAAAGGATCATGGCATTTTCAACAGCACCATCTGTTGCATAGATATCAATAGAAACAGTATCACCTTTTTCAACAGTAAATCTGTTGGGAGACATTTCAAAACTTGTGTTCGGGTCAGCCAGGGATTCAATATGAATGTATCCGTCGGACTGTACGATTGTTTCATCATTGCCGGTCATATCACCGTCAGTATCATAGATGTAGTAAACATCATAGTCACCACTTGGTGTTTCAGCACCTCCGTCCATTCCCTGTACTATGGCACCCAGGTCAACTGTATATTTACCTTCGGATCCCAGAGGCAAGTTTGCTGCAGCGAGAATATCATCACCATCGCTGGATGTCAGCCAGAACCAGCCGGAACCGGCTGCAAGACCATCAGCTTCGACTTCAGCAGCACCACCGGCGCCATCGGTGAAATCAGTGGCTGTTCCCTGGGCTACCATGAAAGCGGCTACAATAAAGTTCGTGGAAGTAGCGTCTTCATCGACGGCTGTATATTTCAGTTCAAACCGGTCTGTGGATTTCAGGTTAACATATTCACCTTCCGGAGGATAGGAACTGAGAAAATAGGTTTCATGAGTCAGAGTTATCGGTCGGTCATTGGCAACAGTATTGTACATCTGGACAACCTGGGCGTCACCTTTTTCAGTGATAACTGCGTACATGTAATAGGTACCGGCAGCCAGGCCTGAATTTCTCAGATCGTAGGCATATCGGTTGTCATCTCTGCCGTCAGCAACATCGGTAATGGTTGCAACGTGTACTGTATGGGTCGGATCATCAGTTGCATCGGCTGCGAGGAGTGTTGTATCTACAGTGGTCACATTGGATGAATAGCCTGATGCAGCCTGGTTGAAATCTGAAATATAGAGGTCTATTTTCATATCACCATCAGCATCTTTGTCACCATCAACGGTTTCACCCCAGTTGAAAGTGACATATCTCTGATTTGCAGTGCTGAAATCAATATCAGCATCACCGGTATTTTCATCATGCAGATAGCTGACATCCTGAAATACCAGGTTCGGATAGTGTTTGACTTTTAATTGAAAGTCTGCATCGGCAGCATCAACCATCTGGAAAACATTGGAGTGTTTACCGTCATCAGCAACAAAATACAGATAATAATCACCTGCTTCCTCATAAGTATCTTCATCGGTATAAATATCATAGTTCCAAAAAACTGAAGAAGGACCTTCTTCATACAAGGTATCCGGGGATATTTGTGAGGTATTGGCGTCAGCCAGAATGGCTGCTTTGGTTGTTAAACCATCAGTCGTTGATTTGTAGATTTTAATGTTTGCATTATCATCCACATCAATAACATTGTAATGGAAACTGGCATTATCAGCGTTGTAGGTACTGTTCCAGTCACCATCAACGGCAACACCACCGCCGGATTCCAGGAACATAGCAGTGACATCGTCACCACCAACGGAACCATCAGCACCAACAGCAGCGTTGTTTTCAAACAATCCGTCACCATCAAAATCAACAATGGCTTCATATCCGGCTATGGAGTTGTCAAATACCGGCCAGTGTCTGATAGCAACAGAGTCAGATCTTCCCAGCACCCAGTCAGCAGTTACTGAAGAGGTTACATAAAAATACCAAGTGCCTTCTTCCAGGAGAACAGCGTTGAACTGTGCATCCGAAAAAGTGCCGGTTTCAATATCGGAGTCTACCGGGTCACCGGCCCCGCCGGTTGCAGCAATTGCACCGGCTCTGGTGGGCTGACCTGCAGCAAGATATACAATGGGTGTATGGCCACCGGCTTCTTCATCAATTTTCAGTAGTGTTGAATCCTGGCAAGCCCAGACATAATATTGTGTTTCAGCATCGGCCATTGTTCCGCCAGCAGCAGCATCATCATCATTATTCAGGGTGATTCCGTCCCAGTTATTTGCTCCATTGACAACACCTTCACCACCACCACCAGCATCCTGGTCTACAATGATATCAGGCAGGGCTGCTGTTATGGCAGCAACGGCAGTTGGATAAACATTTCCTTTTTCAGTGGATTGGTCTCCACCTGAAAAATTGGCAGCAAAGGTCACATAGGTCAGTACATCTGCTTCGTATGTTACAGTGATAGTAGAAAAACTAGCTTCATTTACATCAGTTGCTGCTGTTGCAGCAAAAGAATAGGTTTCCCGTGTTCCGTCAACTACCGTCTCATCAGTAATTACAGGAAATAATACAGTCAATGCATCTCCAGTAACAACATTGGCACCGGTTGTGGCAGTAACTGTAATTGTCGTTCCATCTGAAGTCACTGTAAAACCAGGATCTCCAGCACCGGCAGTTGTCCATGCCATACTCACTTCATCTGCATAAGCACCCCCACCGCTGGGATCTCCGACCGTCATGCTGCTTGGAAGAGTAATGACAATATCATCTCCATCTTCCCAGGCATCATCAACATCCCATACAAAAACCAATGATTGCACAAAGTGCTGATCACCGTCAGAGCCATTGACATACGCGCCAATCGGCACAGTGGTCGGCTGCAACGTGACTGTAGCCGCCATTGCGACGCCGCCTAAGAGTATAAATGCTAAGATTAATACACTTAACTTCTTAACAATATTCATTTTAACCTCCTTGTTTGAGTTTTTTTCTGTACACTTCTTTGTACTTTATTTTTTAACCAACATTTCTTTTCAGATTCTACATTCATACATTCTCCTTTCATTACTTCCTTGTAAATAAGGTCCAAAACGGGGCCCAATATTCCTGAGAATATTCGTTTTATAGACTCTTTCTTGTGAAAAATCTATTATTACTATCGGTGGGTTTATTGGGTTCTTTAACAGAATTAGGAAAAAAATATTTTTCCCTTTTAGCCAACCTGAAAAAAGCAATAGAAAATCGTCAATCATGGCAAAAAACATTTTATGGGCATCTTTTGTCAATCCCAATGCCAAAAAAAAATATTTTTTTTAAATAAAACTTATATTCTGTTATAAAACAGCAACTTAATTCAAATTAACATACTAGGATAAATTCAATAAAATTTAATAAAATTCAATAATAATTAATAAAATATGGTAAAATTTACCCATCAAATGAAAAGTTTTTCATTTTGTTCCAATGATGTAGTGTTCATGTCATAGTTAACTGAAAATCAAAAATTTGTCTATTTTTAAGACATGCCTTTACTCTAAATCATACCCACTGAAATTCAATTATGGTAATTTTCAGTATAAATATTCGATCTCTGGAGTCTGTTGCAAAAATCTTCATATGTCTGTCATTCTGAACCTTGTGAAGAATCTCCGTGATATGGAAAGGGAGATACTTCACTTCATTCTGCATGACAACTTCGTTGTTCTGAATTGACTTTTAAAACAGAGTCCTTTGGACATTACTTTTGCAAAACACGATAACGCAATAGTATTGAATCGAGAGGCCGTAAGTTATATTCCGGATAAAACGTTAGAAATTGTTTATTGAATTTGAAATAAAAAAGAAGGTAAAAAGAAAACTCGCCTCAATGCAATCATCGGGACGAGTTTTGGCAGGTGTGATTTTTCATTTATTTTCCTGAAATGGTCATTTCAGCAATTTTAAAAGTCGGTGCGCTGACACTTCCGCGGAATTCCAGATCATTGCCTATCATTTCAATATTTTTCATCATTTCTTTCATGTTGGAAGCTACGGTGAATTCCTGAACAGGCTGGTCCAGTTCACCATCTTTGATCCAGACACCTTCAGCACCCCGGGAATAATCACCGGTTATATAATTGATACCTGTCCAATGGACACTGGTAAGATAAAGGCCGTTTTTTACAGACCGGATGATTTCGTCCGGTGAGTATATCCCTTTTTCCATGTAGAAATTACTGGTGGAAGGCGACGGGTTGCCGCCAACGCCGCGCGAGGCATTGCCAGTGGATCTCAATCCCAATTTTTTACCGGAATAAGTATCCAGTAACCATGTTTTCAAAATGCCCTTTTCAATGACGATGTTTTTACAACTGGGAAGACCTTCATCATCAAAAAGCCTGGAACCGATGCCATCTTTCATCAAACCGTCATCAATGATGGTCAAACCTTCCACGCCCACCGATTGATTGAGCATATCCAGTAAAAAGGATTGCTTGCGATAAATAGCGCTGCCCAAAATCACGGAAGCGATGATATTCAGAAAATCCTCGCCTGCCTGGGGGTCAAAAACCACCGGTACTTTTTGTGTTTCCGGTTTGACAGAGCCAAGTTTTCGCAGTGTCCTTTTGGCAGCCATTTCAGCGATCTCTTCAATTGAATCCAGTTGCTCAAAAAATCGTTTACCTGAGTACCAGGAATCGGTTTGTTTGACGCCATTTTCCTCAGCCAGCAGTGATAAACTCAGGCCACATCGTGTCATGGTCTGCTCACCATAAAAACCATTTGAATCCGCCAGTACATAGGTAGCCACGGAATCAGACCAGCCGGCGCCATCGGAATTGACGATCCGTTTATCATAACTCATACCGATTTTTTCCATTTTTTTGGCCATGTCAATTTTTTTATCGGTGGTAAGGGCCGGGATTTTTTCATCAAAAAGATTCAAACTGGCAGCAGCTATACCCTGCATTCCTTTTTCCGGTAATCCCGAGTATTCATCAGCACTGGTAAAACCCGCCATCTGAACAGTCTTTGAGACAAGATCATCGATGGATTTTTCACGAAAATCACTGGTTGAAGTGATTGCATTTTTATGATTTTTAATAACGCGAATTCCCAGTCTTTTGGGGCTGGCTGAACCCAGTTTTTCAATTTCTCCAAGCCGAACATTTATTTCATTTGTGGTGGATTTGACAGCCATCACATCAACCTGATCGGCTCCTTCCTTCAGTGCTTTTTTGATTATGTATTCCGTTAATTGTTTCAGTTCCATAGTTCCCTCTCAATCAATTTGTTCCGCCAACAGTTATTTCACTGACCCGGGTCGTTGGTATGCCAACGCTGACCGGGACTCTCTGTCCGTTTTTCCCACAGGTCCATGTTCCCGGTGAAAAGGTCGGATCATTGGCCACCATAGTCACATTTCTCATCACTTCAGGTCCGTTTCCAATCAGAGTAACATCCTTCAAAGGAGCGGTGAGTTTTCCGTTTTCGATCAGGTAAGCTTCATAGACACCAAAGGTAAAATCACCTTTCGTGATATCCACCTGACCGCCGCCAAACCGTTTGGCATAGATCCCATAGTTGACCGATGCGATGACTTCCTCAGGTGTGTAGTTTCCGCCATGCATATAGGTATTGGTCATGCGCGGCATGGGTGGATGGGCATAGGATTGTCGACGTCCGTTTCCCGTCAAAGGAGATTTCATGGCATTAGCGGAAATTTCATCATGCATATAGCCCTTCAGGATACCCTTTTCGATCAGGACGGTTTCAGTGGGAACATTGGCTTCATCATCGATATTGATACTTCCGCGCAGGTTTGGGTACAGTCCGCCATCGATAATAGTGCAGTGTTCCGAAGCTACTTTTTTGCCCACCTGCCCACTATAATTGGACAAGTCCTTTCTGTTAAAATCCGCTTCTAGCCCATGACCGACGGCTTCATGCAACAACACACCGGATTCGCCCGGCCCCAAAACAATGGTTTGGGGACCTGCCGGGGCATTGACGGCCTGAAGGTTTCTGACTGCAATCGTAGCCCCTTCAATAGCAATTTCTTCCGGTGTATTGCCTTGGCGATGATATAATTCCATACCTTCACGACCAGCCCTGGCAGAACCTGCACCCTGGCGATTATTACCATCGGCAGTAATTGTATAAGTTCTCAGAATAGTCATGGGTTGAATATCGGTGAAATATCTTCCTTTGGAATCATAATACATCAGATGCCGCATTTCATCAAAGTAAAGAACATTGTTGTTGATTACTTTGGAATCAAATTCACGGGCAGCTTTATTGGCTCTTTCAATCAGCTTTAATTTATCCTGAAAATCCGCATCTACAGATAAATCTGTAATCTTATATAGATCTTTTTTCAATACCGGGTTAATATCAACGATTTTAACCCTGGTCTTGTTCTTTGCAATAAAGGAAGCTGTTTTTGCAGCTTCAGCCATTTTTTCGAAAGAGAGATCATCGGTATGAGCATAGCCGATCTGGTCACCTTTAATTACCCTGACACCCATGCCAAGAGATATATTCCGTGAGGCACTTTTAACAATATTCTCTTCCATTTGCAAGGCTGAATTGACAGCATACTCAAAAAACAGATCGGCACTATCGCCACCGTTGCTCATAGCCACGCCAATCAGTTTCCTCATTTCCTTTTTTGAAACAGCAAATACCTCGGGTATATTCACATTTACTCCTTCTGCCAAAGCCCGGGAGTTGTCCAACCATAAAGGAATCGTAGTGATTCCGGCGGTTACAGCTCCTCCGGTTTTTATAAAATCACGCCTTTTCATGCTTCCTCCTTATTTTATATTAGAAACACAAGAATTTAAAAGGACAACAATAAATAAAAAATAGTTGTCTATGAATTGCGTTATTTTGTAATTAATAACTGTTTTTGTGGATTTAAGTATCCAAAACAGACCTTTCATACCTTTTTCTTTTTTTGAATGAAAAAATGATTAATTTTGCGACTGTGTCAATTTTTTAAGAGGTATCAATGAAACGATTGCTTGTTAGTTTTTTTATCATCTGTTTTACCATTAGCTATGCTGATATCCAAGAACCTAAAAGACATGCACCGGTAAAATTTGAAAAATCCGTTAGAATCGATGGAATTCTCGATGAAGCCCAATGGCAGAATTGTTCGGATTTAACTGATTTTATTCAATTTTACCCTTTCAATGGCGCTCCTCCTGCTTTTCAAACGAAAGTAAAAATTTTCTACACCAACGAATCAGTCTTCATTGGCGCCCATCTCTTTGACTCCTGTCCCGATTCAATATCCAGGGAACTGGGTCTCCGGGATTCTGACCAGAGTGCCAACACCGACCTTTTCGCTGTCCATTTTTGCCCTTACAATGATGGGGTCAACTCCTACGAATTCCTGATATCTGCATCGGGAGTCCAGACAGATATCAGTTTCACGCTGGACAATGAAGACTCTAACTGGGATGCTATTTGGAAAAGTGAAATTTCCATGACTGACAGCGGTTGGTCTGCTGAACTGGAGATACCCTATTCGGCACTTCGATTTCCCGTTAAAAAAAACCAAACCTGGGGTATTAATTTTTATCGACTGATTAAAAGACATAATGAGTGGTCCACCTGGAGTTACCTTGATATTAAAAATGATGTTTTCTGGACTAATCCCGGTCTGTTGGAAAACCTGGAAAATATTGATCCGCCTTTACGCCTCTCCTTCATTCCTTACATCTCAGCCTATCAGGAAAAAAACACCAACAATCCATGGAGCACCCTTTATAATGGCGGCCTTGATCTCAAATATGGGTTCAATGAAAGTTTTACTTTAGACATGACCTTGATTCCTGATTTTAAACAAACTCAATCGGACAATGTTGTCCTGAATCTTTCTCCTTTCGAAATCACTTATGATGAAAAACGCCAGTTTTTTATCGAAGGCATGGAACTATTTAGCAAAGGCGATCTCTTTTATACGCGAAGAGTTGGCGATCAGCCGCGCAATTTCGATTCTATTGAAGATAAGTTGAAAGAAAACGAACAAATTATCGACAACCCGGAAAAAACACGGCTGATCAATTCCACCAAATTTTCCGGACGCACACAGCATGGTCTTGGTATTGGCATTTTTAATGGCATTACAGAAACCAGTTACGCCACGGTAAAAGACACGCTCACCGGAATGCGACGATCTATAGTGACACAACCTCTGACCAACTACAACATGGTTGTTCTCGATCAGACCCTGGGCAACAACTCCTACATCAGTTTACTGAACACCCATATGATTCAAAATAATTACTGGTCCGATGTTTTGGCTACAGAATTTGAAATTAAAAATAAAAACAACAATTATGGCATCGAAGGTTATGCAGCCTTCAGCAATTTATTTTTTAAGGATTCATCCAGTTTCGGACAACGATACACACTGGAAATCGGAAAGATCAAAGGAAAATACCAATTTGAATATGAAATCAACCTTGAAACCGATCGATACAATCCCAATGATATGGGGTATTTGCAGCAAAATAATACAATCGAACAACAAGTCAACTTTGAACTAAATATCCACGAGCCAACCCGGCTTTTTGTCGAACAGTATCATTCTTTAAGGTTTCGTTATTATGAACTTTATCTCCCTAAAAAATTTGTAAATTTCAGAATAGACCAATCTTTCAATGGTACTTTCAAAAATTATAGCGAATATAACTATCACTGGGCTATTCAGCCACAAAACCAGCATGATTATTATGAAGCCCGATTAAAAAATCGTTTATTTATACGTCCAGCACTTTATCATTTTTGCAACAATTTTTCATCGCCTCAGAACCACCGGTTCCATGCCAGTGCTTTTTTTGCCATTAACTATTATCATTCTGATTTTCACAATTATTGGAGTTATGGCATCAATTTGGAACCGCAGTTCAGAATCAACAACAAGGCAAAAATTGCTTATGATTTTTATTGGTGGAAAGATAATGGCGAGCAGGGATTTGTCAATCAAACCAGCGAAAATCTCATCTTTGGCGAAAGAGTAAAAACAGAAATGACCCACACATTGGCGGCCAAATACACGCTGAATAACAAATCCAATCTGGATTTTCGGTTGCGCCATTATTTTTCAAATGCTGATTATTATCGTTTCTTTTTGCTCAGGGATAACGGTTACCTGGATCGATACGATGAATATCGCGAAAATGCAGATATCAATTATAACGCCTTCAATATTGATTTGGTTTACAGTTGGAATTTTGCACCCGGAAGTTTTTTAAACCTCACCTGGAAAAATGCCATTTATCAGAAAGGTGACAAAATTTATTCCGCCTGGTATGAAAATTTTGATAAGACCCTGTCCTCACCCCAAATAAACAGTATTTCAATCAAGATTTTGTATTATTTCGATTATGAAAAACTTCATCATGTTTTCAAAAAACCGGATGGAATATAAAATTCTGGCAGGAATTCAATTTTTTTTCTGTCATTCAGCAGTTTTTTTTTCTATTTTTCAGGTTATTTTAACCTACTGATAAACAGGAAAGACAATGAAAGAAATCAACTTAGACTTGCGCAACCTGGATGAAGTATTTCCGGACAATTTTAGTGAAGAGCAAATAGCCAGTGCAAAAACCCTTTTTTTGAAAAACCTTGCACAACAGGCCCATAAATTTTACGGCGGAAAAATTCAAACGGCCCCCAAAGCCGGCATTTATGGTTTCAATTGGTTCAATGTCTGGTACACACCCGGCGTTTCCAAAATTTCCACATCCATCAGAGACAACAATGAGTTCTCCTTTGAACTATCCAATCGGGGTAATACTGTCGGTGTAGTCAGTGATTCCACACGGGTGCTGGGCGATGGTGATGTAACTCCTCCCGGTGGACTTGGAGTGATGGAGGGCAAAGCCTTTTTGATGAAATACCTGGGTGGTATTGACGCATTTCCCCTTTGCATCGACAGTAAAAACAGCCTGGGTGAAAACGATCCTGATCAAATTATCCAATTTGTCAAACAATGCCAGCATAGTTTCGGCGCTATCAACCTGGAAGACATATCGCAACCCAATTGCTACAAAGTTTTAGACACACTGCGTAACGAATGCGATATTCCCGTCTGGCATGATGACGCCCAGGGAACTGCCTGTGTTATTCTTGCCGGGCTCATCAATGCTTTAAAACTGGCAGAATTGAAAATTTACGATGCAAAAATAATCCTTTTTGGTGCTGGTGCAGCAAATTCCACCATGGCAAGGTTTTTAATTCAATATGGGGCAGACCCCAAAAATATTATTTTATTTGATAATAAAGGGGCCCTTCACAGAGAACGTCAGGATTATGAAAATGATCCCCGGTTCTACCTCCAATGGGACCTGTGTCAAAATACAAATCCAGAAATGGTAACTGATATTGAAGATGCTTTTACCAGGGCAAACGTTTTAATTGCCCTTTCAGCTCCCGGCCCGCATACCATCAAACCTGAGTGGATCCAATTGATGGATAAAAAACCCATTGTATTTACCTGTGCCAATCCAATTCCGGAAATTTATCCCTACGCAGCTAAAAAAGCCGGTGCTTTTATCACAGCTACGGGACGGGGAGATTTTCCAAACCAAGCCAACAATTCACTGGGATTTCCCGGAATTTTAAAAGGTGCTCTGATTGTCCGAGCTCGTAAAATTACTGATAACATGGCTATTCGGGCAGCCGAATCACTGGCCAATTATGCTGAAAAAAAAGGTCTTACACAGGATTACATCATTCCCGCAATGGATGAATTTGATATCTTCCCTGAAGAAGCCGCCGATGTTGCTATGCAAGCCATTAAGGATGGTGTTGCCAGAATCATTCTGAGCAGAGATGAAGTCTACGCAATTGCAAAACGCGACATAGAATATTCCAGAAAACTGACAGAAAAAATGCAGCATGAAGGTTTTATAAACAAGCCAAACCAGGAGATATTAAACAAGGCCTTGAAACAAGCCATAGAAGCTGTAAAATAATTCATACATAATTTTTTTAAAAGCACCCTTTTTAACAGGTGCTTTTTTTCTTCTCTATTAAATCAGACTTTTTTAAAATTCCAGTAATTACATATGAGGATCATTTTTATGGTTTTTTTTAGTTTTCAGAGAGGAATTGAAGACAACCTGGTCTCGATTATCCTGCCTTATGTTGTCTGGTCGGTTATAGTCTTCCTGATTATAAAATACAACACACTGATTCGTTTAAGTAAACGTGAAAATGTTCTGCGCTATAGCCTGGCCCTTTTTGCGGCCACTTTGGAAATTATTTTTTATGTCTGGCAATTGATCAGGACTAATTTTGATATGATGGATTTTCTGTTCAAAGAAACCATGATTCCCCTTCATGTCTGTGCAATGGCGCTTTGGTTTTCCGTTTATTCAGCCCTGACATTGAACAGGAAAATTTTTGCCATCGGATTATTTTTGGCGATGACAGGCACACCCATCACAATCATCGCAGGCAGTGTGGATTATTCCTTGGACCGATTTCGTTACTGGCATTTTTATCTTGTACATATTTTTAGTTTTTCGATCTTTATCTATTTATTTTTTGTGAACCAACTTGAGATTCGTTGCGATGATTTCAAACTGGCTGTCAGATACCTGGCGCTGATGGCATTCTGCGTTGCATTGCCTTTGAACATTATTTTTGGCAGTAACTTTATGTATTTATACAATGCTTATGACTCTCCTATTGAAAATTTTCCAAAAATCTGGACTATTTTTATTATGTCCGGAGTTGCCATCGGATTTTTCTTCATCGTAAACAAAATTTTTCTTTATTTGAATAAAATTAAAATTCATTAAAACGAAAATTCACCTATTGGAACCATTTCTCATACAAACTTATTCTGGGAATTTTCTTTATTGTTCAATTGGAGATTTGGGATGATTGTTCACTAAAATTCTTGATTTCAGGCTTTTTTTTCTATTCATGACAACTTTTTCACCCCAAAGCAGTCTCTTGGATGAGATTAAAAATTATAAGGAGTAAAAAATGAAAAAATTTATCTTGTTGGCTGTTTTATTATCCTTATCTTTGCCACAGTTGTTTGCCCATGAAGAATCATTACTGGGTGATTTTAACGACATTGCTTTTAACATCAGGGAAAAAAAATTCAAATACGAAGATGCTGATTTATTTATTTATGACAAAAATGATAAGTACAGCGATGAAATTTTGATTACTGCCGAATATGAATTATACATTAATCATAAAAAAATCAGGGTTGATAAAAATACAAGCAAATTACTGAAGATATATTATCAGGAAATTTATGATATTCGAGAAGAAGCTTTGCTAATTGGCATTGAAGGTGCTAAAATCGGGCTATCAGGAGCAAAACTTGGATTGACAGCTGTTATCAGCTTGCCATTACTCCTTTTTGGGAACGAGGAAGAGTTTGAAGACAGAATGGAAGAAGCCGGTGAAGAATTGGAACAAAAAGGTGAGGAACTCGAAGAACAGGGTGAAAAATTAGAGGAAAAAGCCGAAAGTCTTGAAGATTTAGAGGATGAACTTCGGGCAAGAGTGGAAGAATTAGATGACCTTTTCTGGTTTTGATATCCACTTTTTTTTAGATAAAAGAAGATGATTTCAACATCTTCTTATTATTTGTTTTCAATTTGTTCTACAACAGCACAGCCGACACAATCCCCCCATACATTTACCACGGTACGGAAACGGTCAAGAAGCCAATCGACAGTAAGAATGATTCCGATGCCCTCAACAGGCAAATTGACGGCTTTCAATACAATCACCATTGTGACCAAACCCGCCTGAGGGATTCCGGCGGCACCAATAGCGGCTAATGTCGCTGTCAGAAAAATAACCAGTTGGTGCGTAAAACCAAGATCAATACCATAAATTTGTGCAATGAACAAAGCTGCGACAGCTTCATACAATGCTGTACCATCCATATTGATAGTCGCACCAAGAGGCAGGACAAAACCAGCGGTTTTCGAAGAGATATGATTATTGTTTTCCACAGCGTTTATAGTTAATGGCAAAGATGCCGAACTAGATGCTGAAGAGAATGCATTTAACAACGGCGTCGCAACACCTTTTAAATATTGCCAAGGTTTACTTTTCCCAAAAAGATAAAGGACTATTGGCAAAACAATAGTACCGTGAATGAATAATCCGGCTATTACCGTAAAACTGTATTTTCCCACAGCGAAGAGTTCGGGGATAAAACCCTTAAAGCCACCTTCTATTCCTATTTTAGAACTAATTAGACCGAAAATTCCCAGCGGTGCAATTTCCAGTATCCAACCCGTCATCACCATAAAAGCATCATTAAAACCACTGAACAGTTCGACCAGGGATTTCGCCCGATTCCCCATGGATGCTAAAACACTGCCAAACAAAATGGAAAAAATGATGAGGGGTAATATATCCATTCTGACCATTGCATTAAATAAATTTCGTGGAACCATTCCTTCCTGTTGAGTAAGCCGGTTACCGACGACAACTGTTTTTAATGTCGACAAAACATCATTCTGGTCATCAGCAATGCTACTTTTGTAAGAGAGCAAAATTTCAACACCTGTGCCCTCTGTTTGGATTGCTGGTTCAGCAGAAACCAGCCGTTTATTGACAATTTTAAAGGGATGTTTCTCGTCCTTGTTTTCATGAATAAAGACAACACCTTCTAAATCTGCTGGTAACCAGTAAGCAATATAAATTTTGTCCTCATCAACTCGGTCAATGACACCGTAAATATCCTGATCCATCAACCTGATTTTATATTTATTGTCATAATCATTTTTGATTAGTGGCTGATCTAATTGTATAAAGTGATTTGAATCATCCAATGTGGAATATTGATATTTTTCATGAATTTCACCAGTTGTCAGGTTTTTTCCGGGTTGTATAATATTAACCAGAAAGAGCCCAATGGAAACAGCTATGGCTGTGGTTGCGAGATAATAAACCATTGTATTTTTCCCCAGGCTGCCCAGGGCCTTGAAATTACCAATATTGGTGATTCCATTGATAATTGAGAACATGACGATCGGAACGACAATCATCATCAGCGCATTTATAAATATATCCCCAAAAATCGATAATTTAATTGCAAAACCGGGCAAGAATCCTCCCAGAATGAGCCCCAACAATATTCCAATTACAATTTCTACCAAGATTCGATTATGTGTTGATTTCGACATGTTTTTCCTCATAGTAAATTTGAATAAGATACAAAATAATCGATAAAAATGAAACCTAGGAATTGCCCGACTGGTTCACTAATTTTTAGTTAATAATGATCAGGAGCTATCATGGAATTTTTAAATCGGAATAATTGTGTTTTCGTGCTGGTTGATGTTCAGGAAAATATATTTCCGGCTATACATGATAAAGAAATTTTACGGAATAATTTAAAGAAACTTTTATTAGGGATTCAGACATTAAATGTTCCCATAATCGTCACGGAACAATACTCAAAAGGTCTTGGAGTGACGTTACCGGAATTATCTGGTCTATTGAAAGTTTATGAACCCATTGAAAAAATCACCTTTTCGTGTTTTGGTGAAGAAAAATTTCAACATCAACTGACTGGCTTTGGCAGAAACCAAATTTTAGTGGCCGGTATTGAAGCCCATATATGTGTTTATCAGACCTGCCGGGAGTTGGATAATAATGGATTTGATGTTCATTTAATCACAGATTGCATTGGCAGCAGAGATCCAAAAAATAAAGAATTGGCGATATCCAAATTGCAAAATGAATATAATATAGCCCTTACAACATCTGAAATGCTATTATTTGAGTTATTAAAGATCGCTGGTTCACAGGAATTCAAAACAATTTCCCAAATTGTTAAATAATTTTCCAATATTTTTAATCCTCTTCTGCAACTGCTGCTTTTATGGTCCCGGTAAAATCAAAGAAATTGAAGGTTATTTGTTCCGGATAATCATCAAGATCCAATGCTTCACTGTAAATGATATTATTGGTTATTTCCTTCGTGAATAAGACCTGATTATAATTGCTTTTGATTGTCATGACACAGCGTCCGGACTGGTGGTTTTCAAGATTGATTGCCAATACAATCTGCTCTGTGTCAAAATGGACCGGCTCGCTAGTCGTTCCTGAGTAATCTTTACCCCTCAGGCCAAAAGAAAAGCTTCCATTTTCCTTGATCACTCTTGGCGAATTTGTATCTTCAATTTCAATATCAATAATGTTGTCATTGTCAACGGATAAAATTGATGAGTCACCTTCACAGGAGACCATATATACTGCCAACATAATTGTAACAAACATTTTCATTCTTTTCATTCTTTACACTCCTTTTAAAATTTGATTTCAAATAAATTTAACCGTTGAATCTTCTAATAAAAGTGATTTGCATCATTTCAGGACAAATTTTCAATAATTCCCATTAATTCAATTACTTACAGGCAACGTTAAACATCCAGGCATTAAATATTTTTTTATATTTGAAATAGTTATAAATTTCAAAATAGTATCTTTATGTATCGATAAAACTGTTAACTGTTATTAAACATTTATTTAGACAAAGATAGAAGGAAATTGGATGTCATCCAGGATTTTTGGTACAACCTGGTGGGGAAAAGCCTGGTTGGATGCATTAAAAAAAATTGATTATGCAAATAAATTAGACCAGGGAGTTCAATACGCTGAATCCGGTGCTGTTTCTGATATTGAGATTGACAATAATATCATTCGTGCAAAAGTACAGGATGAAAACCGAATGACTCCCTATCACATTAGCTTAGAATTTTCTGAATTTGATGAATATGACATGGCACAAATCGAAAAAACAATTGAGTCCAACCATTATTATATCTCAAAACTAGAGTCCAAAGTACTCCCTCCGACACTTCTGGAAGAATTGGAAGATGAATTGATTTCACTCTTTCCCAAATCTTTTCAGGAAATCAAAATGACCTGTGGCTGCACAAAACATGCACACCCCTGTAAACATGTTTCAGCACTCTTTTTTATAATGACCAATGAAATTGACAAAAACCCATTTATCATTTTCTCGTTGCATGGCTTTAATTTACTCAACATTACCAATCCTCAGGATACTGAATTTGATACTGCTTCCAAAATACCAACCACTGAATCCTTTCTCACTGGCCAGATTGTATCGGATGCCACAAACTCAGCAATTTCCATCGTAAATACAAAAAAACTTCAGGATATTGATTTCTCAGTCATTCCGGACCTCAACAAAAAAATTGACAAATTACTGACCCCCTTCCCCCTTTTTTATACAGAAGGAGATTTTAAAAAAAAGATGATCGCCCAGTATGATCTGTTACAAAAAAAAGTAACTGGTTTTATCAAAAAAAGCGAATTTACCGAAACCCCTGATACCCATTATTATTCTCTTAAAATAAAAATTATCAACAACAGTTATGATTTTGAAGGCCGGCTTTTCGGATACAAGGATATTAAACTATTTAATCTGGATGAAATGGAGGATTTTATTGATTTCCTTCAAAACCACACGCTTAATAATATTTCAAAACATTCCCTGGAAATAAAATATATTTCTCAAATTTATAGTTTTACATTAAAACTGATTCAGCAATGTGCCTATATTCCGGAAATATTTTCAACGTCTAAAGATGAATTCATGGTCCGCTGGATTCCAGCCATTTTCGATAAAAAAATTAATGAAATTGTACAGGTCCTGTGTGATAATATTCCCTCTGACATTGTAATTTATAAAAACCAGCAGATGTCCAAAAAAGACCAGGTTTTTTTCCTGATTACTTTTTTCATCAGCTATTTTCAAAAATATTTTGACCTGTTGCCAAAACGGGGTAGTGTCCAGATATTATCTCTCTTTTATAATTTTGATGTTTTTACCCAGGTAAAATTTGAAGACCAACAGATACCCAACACGATCCATTTATGGCTTAGTAGATTTTATATCACCACCGGAGACTGTATTCCTGTTATCAAAATTGATGAATCCAGCCGTCATGGTGACCGAGTCCTTTTTGAAATTTTAGTCTCTGATAAAAATGATCCCGCTGACCAGCTTATTCCGCTGCGGAATTTTATAACACGCAATCATCCTGAAAAAAACAGAATACTCAAAGATTTATCTCTTCTCTCAGCCTACCTGCCTCAGGTAAATGAATTTTTACAGTTAAAAAGCGGAAATAGTTACATCACTATCTTATCTGATGAATTTGTTGGTGTCTGGTTCGATGCCTTACCTATACTCAAGACTCTGGGAGTTCAGACCATTCTGCCAAAATCCTTAAAAAAAGTATTTAGCCCGTCACTCAGTTTAAGTTTTGATGTGAAGCAAGATGTAGATTATAATGCGATATCCTTTTTCAACATCAATTCAATGCTGGATTTCAAATGGAATATCGCCATTGGCACAAGTTTTATCACACCGGAAGAATTTCGAAAACTGCTGGATAAATATTCCGGTATCGTCAAACTTAAAGACTCCTATGTTTACATTGACGAAAAGGAAGCTAAAAAAATTCTCAAGCAGATGGAAAAAGAACCGGAATTGACCAAAAATGACCTTTTAAAAATTAATCTGGAAAAAAAATTCAGAGGAGTGCCCATCAATGCCACTACCGAGGTTCACAACCTGTTTGATAAAATGTTTACACGGTATGATCCCGCCATACCATCAGGCCTGAAAGCCCGGTTACGACCATACCAGGTAAAGGGTTATAAATGGCTCTATAACAATATGAAATCCGGATTGGGTTCGCTGATGGCCGACGATATGGGACTGGGTAAAACAATCCAGGTCATTACCCTGATCCTGAAACTGAAAGAAGAAAAAATTCTACCCATCAATAAATGCCTGATTATTGTACCGGCGACATTACTGTCAAACTGGCAACATGAATTTGAAAAGTTTGCACCCGATATACGATTTTTGATATACCATGGTCAACGTCGAAAATATGATATTTCCGAATTCGATGTTGTTATAACTACCTACAGTCTGGCACGAAGTGAAAACGCAACTTTTCAGAAAAGTCGCTGGATTTTATTGATCACCGATGAAACCCAAAATATCAAAAACCCATCCAGCAACCAGACCTGGGCCATAAAATCAATCAAAGCCGATACTAAAATTGCCATGACAGGAACACCAGTTGAAAACCGTTTGATGGATTACTGGTCCATCCTCGATTTCATCATGAAAAAATTTGTCGGCTCCCAGGCAACTTTTAGAGAAAATTTCGCCACCCCGATCGAACGTTTCAGAAACCAGGTAAAACTGGAAGATTTTCGTAAAATAACTGCACCTTTTATTTTGCGCCGGGAAAAAACCGACAAATCAATTATCAATGACTTACCGGATAAAATTGAAATTGAAAAATACAACCAATTAACACCAGAACAAACGGCTCTCTACCAGGAAGTCATTAACTCAGCCGAAGACCAATTGCTGGAAGCAAAGGGTATCGCACGGAAAGGGATTATTTTTAAACTCTTTACCAATCTGAAACAAATTTGCAACCATCCCTCCCATTACCTCGGTAAAAAATTTGGTAAAATAGAACATTCCGGTAAAAGTGCTCTATTGATGGAATTGCTCCAACAAATTCTTAGCATGGATGAAAAAGTACTGATTTTTACCCAATACACCAAAATGGGCGCCATCTTATCCACAATGGTTGAAGAAAAATTCAATATGGAGCCCCTGTTTCTCCATGGTGGTCTGACAAGAAAAAAAAGGGATAATATCATTGAAGTCTTCCAACAAGACAATTCACAGCAAATTTTAATTCTTTCCCTGAAAGCCGGTGGAACCGGGTTAAATCTGACCGCTGCAAACAATGTTATACACTACGACCTGTGGTGGAACCCTGCGGTAGAAAACCAGGCCACTGACAGAGCCTTTCGCATTGGTCAAAAGAACAATGTCACCATTTACCGAATGATCACAAAAGGGACCTTTGAGGAAAAAATTAATGATATGCTACAAAAGAAGAAGGAACTGGCTGATCTTACCATCAATGTGGGTGAAAAATGGATTACTGAAATGAGTAATGATGAACTGAAGCAGTTGGTTTCGATTTCCAATCAATAAATTATGTAAACTAAATGTTTTTTTTCTTGAATTCTAAAGTAAAAAATTATAAATTATGGCCGTTCTTTTAAAGACAATCAAATGATCGCGGAGTGGAGCAGCAGGTAGCTCGTTGGGCTCATAACCCAAAGGTCGGAGGTTCGATTCCTTCCTCCGCAACACATAAAACCCACATAATCTTTAATGTGGGTTTTTTATTTTCTGTCGCTGGTATAATTTTTGTCAATCACCTGTTGATTTTTAGCAATTTTTACAAGGTTTTATGGAATCACAGATCAATAACAATATTTTACTCATCGACGATGAATCCTCTATTCTGGATTTGTACAAATTAATTTTTACCTACGGCCACAAGGGTGAAAAATCTTCCGATATACTCCACAGTTTTAATTTTGAAAGATTTCAAATTGGACAGGAGGCCTACGAACATTGCAGGCAATCACTGGAATACAATAAACGCTACGCTGTTGCATTTGTGGATTATTATATGGAACCCGGCTGGAATGGTTTGGAAACAGCGGTCAATTTAAGAAAACTTGACCCGGATATTTACATCGTTGTTGTAACGGGATTTTCCGATATTTCTCTTGATAACATTCAAAAACAATTGCATCATGATATATTTTTTGTCAGAAAACCCTTTAATACCGACGAACTCTTCCAATTGGCCAGAAACCTCTGTATTTCCTGGACCCGTGACCAGCAATTCAAGGAAACCAATATCTCCAGAAATTACTTCAACAGCATTTTGTTAGCTATCCAGGATTCACTATTCGTTATCAATTCTTCCGGTGAAATATTAACCATCAATCCTGCAACAGAAAATTTGTTGAGCACCACCAAAGACAACATTATCGGCCATTCAATTTTTGAATTTGGGGATGAGAAGATTTTTAACAAAATATTAAAACCTGAGACTTCAAAAAAAATAACAACGCCCTTTAATACTGAAATGGAAAATATTTATCACACAAAAATTCCCGTCAGTATTTCTTTCTCAAATATCAACGACAACCAGTTGGGTAACAGTACCGTCTTTTTAGCCAAAGATATCACCAATGAAATCAAAGCCCAGAAACAGATCCAGCGGCAAAATGAAGAATTAAAAGAATTCAACATCCAACTTGAAGAAGCTATTGGAAAAGCCAACCAAATGGCCATCGAAGCGGAACTGGCAAATGTTGCCAAAAGCAGTTTTCTGGCTAATATGAGTCATGAAATTCGAACGCCCATGAATGGTGTCGTCGGTTTGCTTGAAATGCTTATGGAAACCGATCTGAACGAAGACCAGCAGAACCTTGCCGAGACAATTAAAACCAGTGCCAATACACTTTTACGGATCATCAATGACATCTTGGATTTTTCAAAAATCGAATCCCAGAAAATTGAACTGGAAAAATTTAGTTTTAATTTTATCGATGCTCTGGATGATATCATTCAAATTTTCTATAACAGAGCCATCGGCAAAGGAATCGATTTTTATTATCAAATCGGGAAAGAAGTTCCAACTTTTATTGAATCTGATATCGTCAGAATCAAGCAAATTTTGAACAATCTGCTGAATAATGCGATGAAATTTACGGAACATGGACACATATCTTTATCCGTCGAAAAAACAGCAAACAGAAATGAATTGCGCTTTGAAATTTATGATACCGGAATAGGCATACCCTCTGATAAACTGGATAAAATCTTTTCTCCCTTTGCCCAGGCTGATGCTTCAATTAATCGAAAATACCAGGGGACCGGTTTGGGTCTGCCAATCGCAAAAGAAATCATAAGCTTATTGGGGGGTGATATCAGTGTCCGATCCGAACTCAATCATGGTAGTACGTTCTCTTTTACAGTAGCGTATGATGTTACCCAGCCGAATGATGCATTCAAAGAAATACAATCACAAAATGTTCACATTCTTTATATCAATCAGTCCAATTTAATCGGTGATTTAATCCGCTCTCACCTGGTCCGTCTCAACACCGAATTTGATGAAATAAAAAATCCGCTGGACCTACGGCAGACAGATCCTCCCAAAACAATATTGATCAATCATGAAATTCCCGATCAGCAACTCATGGATTTTTATCAGCTCATCAATCAATATCCGGACACTGACTTTATCTTTTTCTATACAAAAAATACCAATCGAAAAATTCTCAACTTTGAAGAATTCAGCAATGTTACAATCCTCCAAGAACCTTTGGTATTGAATAAACTCATTCATAAATTGTACAAATCACATTTTTTAAAAATACAACCTCTTCAAAAAAGTATCTTTAAAAAACTGGATAAAAATATTTTAATTGCCGAAGACAATGAAATCAATCAGTTGGTCGTCAGAAAAATTTTCTCAAAATTTTCCGAACGGTTTGATATCGCCAACAATGGTAAAGAAGTATTGGATAAAATGGCTCATAAAAAATATGACATCATCTTTATGGATATACAGATGCCAATCATTGATGGCTTTCAGGCCACCCAAATTATTCGAAAAAATCCGCCGGGCCCCAATACAAAAGACATTCCCATTATTGCATTGACTGCCCATGTCATCGGCGGGTATCGTGACGAATGCATTGCCAATGGTATGAATGACTATCTTTCAAAACCGATTGAGATTAACAATTTACTCAATATCCTGGATCAATATTTTGGCCTTGAACGGTTAGAAGTATCGGAAATAACCAATCAAAATGAACAAAAATTGAAAACAAATATATTTAATCCCAAGACATTACTGGAAAGAATTGACGACGATTATGAATTGATGAATATTTTATTAAAGGAATATATGGCCCAGGGCCAGAAACTAATTAGTAACATAAGCAATGCATTGGAAAAGGAAGATATGGAAACCCTGCGCATAGAAGCCCATTCTCTGAAAGGCTCAAGTTCCAATATCGATCTTCCGGATGTTCGTGACCTTTGTCAAATCATTGAGGATGCCGGAAAAAATAAGGACCCTGATTTAGCCAGAAAAAAACTCCCAGTTTTAAATGAATTATTTAGGGCTACGATTAATATGATAAAAGAATTTTTAGATAAAGAGGCTGAGAAATGAAATCTTTAATTGTTGATGACGAACTAACTACAAGACTAATGTTAAAAAAAATCTTATCTCCCTACGGTCCCAGCGATACAGTCTCAAACGGCAAAGAAGCCATCACCGCTTTTTGGCTGGCATTAAAAGATAAAGAACCCTACGATCTTATTTGCCTGGATATTTTAATGCCCGAAGTCAACGGTAAAACTGTATTAAAAAAGATACGGGAAATCGAAGATATGTCTGAATTACCCAAAAATAAAAAAGTCAATATTTTTATGGTGACCTCATTAAACGATTCAAAAACCATTATGGATACCATTGTCAAATATAAATGTGATAGCTATATCCTCAAACCCGTCAGTCAGGCCAAAGTGATCAGCAAGTTAAAACAGTTTAATATAATTCAATAAAAAAAGCAGTGAATTCCACTGCTTTTTTTATATTTATGGGTTGATTGATTAATCGATGATTTCCCGAATACTTTTGGCAATTTCCTGAATTCGAACAGGTTTCATAAAAAAAGCACTGATCAATCCTCTGTCCTTTTCATTCATGGCTTCACTAAAGCCAGTATGCATAATGATCGGAATGTCACTTCTGATTTCTTTGACTTTTCTGGCCATCTCAATACCAGTCATTCCAGGCATTATTTGATCCAGAATAAGGATATCATAATCATGCGGAGCATTTTTAAAACTATTAAAAGCGGTTGTACTTTTTGCGAAGGGGGTAATTTTATAGCCAAGAATCTGCAATCCGGATTCAAGCATACGCAAAACATTTGTTTCATCGTCGACAATCAGTACTCTTTCATTTCCATAAACATCAAGTTTATCAATTTTTGGTTCTGATTTTTCTGTTTCCATAGCTTCAGTTACCGGAAGGAAAATTGTAAAAGTTGTTCCCACTCCCACCTGACTTTCGCAAAAGATATATCCGCCATGATTTTTGACAATGCCATGAACCGTCGCCAGTCCCAATCCAGTTCCTTTCCCCTTTTCTTTGGTAGTAAAATAGGGTTCAAAAATATGTTCCTGGGTTTTAGCATCCATCCCACATCCGTTGTCAGAGAACATGATTTTGTTGTAGGAGTCACTTTTTATACGATAAAAATTATCAATTTTCTCCTCTTTTATCGTAATTTCCTCAAGTTTAATTTCAATGAGGCCGTCTTTTCCATCCAGGGCCTGATAGGCATTGGTGCAAATATTCATGATAATTTGATGCATCTGTGTTGGATCAGCGGAAATAGGCCGGCAATTTTCATCGATGATTGTTCGAATTTCAACATTAGGCGGTATGGAGCCGCGTAATAATTTTACGGCTTCTTTCATAATCGTATACAGGTAAAGAGATTCACGTTTTTTTTCCTTTTGCCGGCTGAAGGTTAATATCTGTTTCACTAAATCAGCTGCCCGTGAGGCTGCATGTTGAACTTCCAGCAGTCCTTTATAAGCAAAAGAGCCTTCTTCAAACTCATTTTTCAAAAGATCACTGTAACCCAGGATTGGTGTCAGCATATTGTTGAAATCATGGGCAATACCACCGGCCAGGGTGCCGATGGCTTCCATTTTCTGGGCCTGGCGCAATTGTTTTTCCAATTCTATATTCTTTCTTTCATTTTCCATTCTTTCGGATATATCACGGCCAAAGCCGATGATGTATTTTTTTTCGTCCAGTTCAATGGGGCCAATTTTTAATTCAACAGGGATAGCCTCGCTGTTTTTGGTTATTAAACTTGTGGTAAAAGTGAGACTGTCTGTCCCCGGTTCAAAATCCCAGATATGACTATTGCTGATTTTATTTTTTAATTCCGGACAGATGGCATCAATATTAGCGTTGAGCAATTCCTCTTCATGATATTCTAATTTTTGGCAGGTAATTTTATTGACCTGTGTAATTTTTCCCTCAGAGTTCCAGATTTGTATCATGTCTGGAGCATATTCGGCCAAAGTCCGAAACCTTTTTTCACTTTCTTTGATTTTCTTTTCTGCCTCTTTTCGTTGGGAAATATCCCGCAGAATTCCCTGGGTACCAATATATTGAAATTTTATCCCATTTTGATCATATAGTCCTTCTGCTTCAACTTCAAAAACATTTGAGAAAAGCAGATCACGGTATTTAACCTCAAAGGGAACATAATTCATATTTTTCGTTAAAATGACTACTTCAAGTTCGCGGGTTTTTCGATCACCGGTTCGTCTTTCATTAATTCTATGTTGTACTCTGTGAATATATTTTGGATGGACTATGGAAAAGATAGAAGTACCAATCAGTTCATCGGGCTCATATCCATAATTTCGTACCGAGTCACTGAGAAAAGTGATCATTCCGTCACTATCGAGACGATAAATGATATCCGGAACAGTTTTAATGATAGAATCCAACTTTTCATTGGATCTTTTTAATTCTTCCGTTTTTTGAGATACAATCAGTTCCAGGTGGTCCTGATATCGACGGTTTTCAATGATCAACCGGGATTTTTCCAGGTTATTTTCAATGACATGGATCAGCTCATCCAGTTCCTTGACAGGTTTTAGCAGGTAATCCCAGGCGCCTCGGTGCAAGGCCTCAATAGCATCAGTGATGACACCGGTACCGGAAACAACGATAATGGGCGTGTCGGGGGATTCCTTGGTAACAATCTCCAAAACTTCTAGACCATCGACTTCGGGCATTCTCAAATCGACAAGAATTAAATCAGGATGATATTGACGAAAAGCTTCAATTCCCTTTTTTCCGTTTTCAGCTTCAATGACATCATAATTGTAATCTTCCAAATGTTCTTTAAAACTTGACCGAATGGCTTCTTCATCATCAATTGTTAAAATTAAAGGCTGTTTTTCTGTCATTAATATTCCTGAAATTTTTTCGTGACTAGTCTGTATAAACAAGAGCCATGCCAAGATTGTGGCACGCAAAGGAAATCCATTTATTTAATTTAGAGGAATTAAATTCCCGAACAAATGGAAAAATTTGCTAAACTGAATATTGAAAAAATCATTGAATTATATTGTTTTCCTTTGAATATATTATATAGTTAAAAAATACCAAAACAGTTATGTTAAATGCAATCTTAAATAATAAAGAAATTTTTATCATCATCTCCCTGATTTCAGTTATCACCTTTCTGGGCAGCATTATTCTTATTCCTTTTTTAATTATTAATCTTTCACCAGATTACTTTTCAGGTAAAAAAAAATCTCTATATCTTTATAAACATCCTCTGATCAGGTATATAATATTAATACTCAAAAATGTTATGGGTTTTCTCCTGATCATCATGGGCATTGTTATGCTTTTTATTCCCGGTCAGGGTTTACTGTCAATTGCTATTGGCCTCCTGTTTATCAATTTTCCCGGAAAGAAAAAATTGGAATATAAGTTTTTTACAAATGCAAAGATTGCTTCTGTAATCAATCATATTCGCAGCAGAGCAGGTAAAAATGAAATTGATTTTAAGATTAAACGGCCTTGAGAAATATACTGTGCGCCCCATCTAATGTGAGGGTTAAAACTGTGACAACAATTCCGGCAATCAGGACACCGATAATATTGGCTACAAAAAATTTCCTTTCATCAAGGCCTATTAAAAATGCGGCTAATGCACCAGTATAAACACCCGATCCGGGTAAAGGAATTCCTATAAAAACAGCGATAGCCCATTCGCCATATTTTTCGACGCCTTTTTGAATTTTATGCTGTGTCTTTTCTACATAGAGCAACCAAATTTTATTCACAAAGGGAATTTTTGTCATTATGTTGATTATTCCTTCCAGCAGCAAAAAAATGATGATTCCCAATAGAATATTGGAAATTACTGCAACAATAAAAACAGTCATCCAGTTCATATCCATTTTTAATATTCCCAGAGGTATTGACAACCGAAGTTCCATTAGCGGCATGAAAGTCCAGAATATGATTTGTGCAATTTCCCACATCTTTAAATCCTTTCTTTTTTCCAAAAAAAACTATGGAAATATAACTTGATAAATTTCAATGTATCCGGAATATAATTAATCGAACTTTTTTCATTAGAATATTTGGTTGGAATTGGGACCTCCTTAACCTTTTTTTCGGCTAACAAACACCGAATGAGTATTTCACTTTCCAACTGAAATCCGGCATACTTATAATTAGTAAAATCGAAAGATAACAATTTCATTAACCGGAATCCGCATTGGCTGTCGGAAATTTTCTTTCCTGTGCGCAGGGATATCAGTTTAGAGGTAATAGTATTGGAAAGATAACGCAAAAACGGCATATTATGAAAATTGAAATCACGCTTTCCAAGGACAAGATCGGCATTTGTTTGTATTTGTATATCCATAAAATCCTGCAAACTGGCCGGTTCATGCTGCAAATCGGCATCCATGAAAATTGCATAGTCGCACCCTGATGTCAGGGCATATCGAATTCCAGTCCTGATTGCCTCACCTTTTCCCAGATTTTTTTCATGTCTGAGGAGTATCGTATCTTCGATCCGGTCTACTTTATCTTCTGATCCATCGTCAACGAGAATGATCATCAGGGATGGAAACAGGTTTCGAATCTGGCCAACAAGAGAAGATAGTTTTTGATGATCATTGTAAACAGGTACAATGACGCAATATTGATTCATGTTTATCATATTTGTCATTTCCAATGGGCGATAATATAACAATGTTTTTCAACCATTCATAACCCATATTTTTTTAAAAAATTATTGTATTGAATAATTTTTCCATATAAATTTACCTGCTTTTTAAACGCGAGAGTAGCTCAGTGGTAGAGCCCCACGTTGCCAACGTGGTTGTCGCGAGTTCGACCCTCGTCTCTCGCTCAAAATTTAAGGGTT
>JAFGTP010000037.1 GCA_016934035.1 Fidelibacterota bacterium | reverse complement strand
TTCCTGATAATGGGTAATTATGTAAACCAATCACCCCCCTCAAAACCCTCATCAATTCAACAAAGTAAAAATCCGAAACACTAGGGCCGTTCCGATCGGATAGAAGCGGAATCCCATTTTCTCCATATTTAGCGTTTTCGTCCCCTGCCGGCCAAAATGCGGCCGCATGAGACACACCGTATTTAGTGGCCTTGCAGCTCCGCGGCGCGCTATATATGGGGTTCGGTTTGCCGGCATTTTCCCCCTGGACCAAAAAATTGGTCTTGTCCCATTTCGGGCTTTTTTTTGGTCATATTAGAGTGGGATCCAACCCATTTGCCCCCTGTTTTTCGTCCTGCAGGAGACTCCTTTGTCCCATTTTTCATTAAAATCAAGACCTTGCCCGGCGGCCATTCGTCCGGTCCCCCGGATCGAGCCGCAAGGGTTGGCTCCTCCCCGTGCCTGGCGGGGAGGGGGGAGGGGATTTCCCCATTTTGGCCCGCATTTTTTCGTGTTCAAAGGGTTCCCCCTTGGGGGGCTAGGGGGGAAATAGAGGGCCGACTGGCCGCCGCAGGCATGCATACCCAAATGCCGGCCCTGACCGGTTTTCTCTTCAAGCCGCCCGGAGTCCCGGAAGCCTTGTGGAGGGACTATTCCGGGGGCTTCCTTATTGTAGAAAAGCGTGGTTTCAGGGCTTGGCTGCCGCGCATGGGAGTTGCTGCCGGTCCACCAGGTGGACGGCAAAATCCACAAATCCACCGCGCTTTATAGGATTCTTAAGATATAGGATTTCTTAATATATAAGAAGGCTTCGGAAACCTTTGTAAGCCGTCAGTTTTCAGACAACGGCGCCCGCAAAGTCCCCACCCGGCGCCCGCAAAGTCCCCACCTAATTACAACGGCGCCCGCAAAGTCCCCACCTTCAAAAACAATGATAACATATTTATCGGGGAAAATCGGCCCGCAAAGTTCAACTCGGCCAAAGCGCCCGCAAAGTCCCCACCCGGAAGGAAAATAAACCGGGTTTTCCACGGCCATTTAGAAAATACCGCTTGATTGAGTTTATCAATCCATGATACATTCTGATCTATCATGAAAGAGGCTACAGAAGAGATGAAATGGAACCAAATCGCATTCTCATTTGGTTTTAGGGCCAATTGTAACGAATGACAAAAACAAGAAAAGAAAAGGAAAGCAGGGTTCTCCTTGAATTATATCGGCAGGGAGAGCAAATTGCTTTGGCTGATCCAAAAAGCAAGGATATCAGCTACCTGGCCCGTGGGCTTCACAACCTCATTCTTCCCCGGTCAAAACCCAAATCAGAGAGGATCGAGATCCAGAACGGTGACTTGAATGTTGTAATTGTGGCCCTTGATAAAAAAATCGGGCTTCCTTACGGATCATATCCCCGGCTCATTCGCTATTACATCGAGGATCAAGTTTACAAAAAACATAAAAACAATGAGGAGGAGCCGCAAAAAGTTTATTTTGGGAGATCCGCTCGAGAATTCTTTGAACTGCTTGGGATCCCATGGGGGGGCAAATCTGCGAAAATACTTAGGAAGCAGGGAGAAGCCTTCATCAAATCCCAGGTTTTCATCCAAAAGACCTTTGAACGTTTTGAGGGAAGCGTGGGGTTGAAGATCGATATCACCAAAGGGGATTACGTATGGCTCTGGTCCCGTAGCGACCCGGAACAACAAGCGCTCTTTGAGAATTATATAAAAGTGTCTGATGAATATTTCAAGGAAATCACTTCAAGGCCGCTGCCTATTGATATGCGCGTAGTCTCGTCACTTAAAAGATGGGCTATGGCCCTGGATATCTATATGTTTCTCACTGCCAGGCTCTTTAGCCTGCAAAAGCGAACGCTTATCCCCTGGGGTCAATTATCACTTCAATTCGGGGGCCATGAGTTTGAAAGGGATCGAAAATTTCGTGAAGAATTCAAAATAAATTTAAAGAGAGTTCAAAAAATATGCATTGATACACGGCTGAAGCTAACTGAAAACGGGCTTTCGATTGACCCAACATTACCAACAGTAAAACCAAAGAAAAAAATAAAAGCAAAAATCTCATAAATTAAATCAGGTAAAGAATTTCTGGGTGGGGACTTTGCGGGCGCTTACAGTTCTAAAACTCCTTTTTTTATAGTCACTCCTTATAAAAAAAGTAGATACTCTTCATTTAAAACTCCGAATCCTTGACAATTTAATTTTTTATAGATAACATTGTTTTCTATATTATAGGAGGATGGAATGAAGTTAAAAATCTCAAAAGCTCAAAAGAAAAATCTTGAGCAGCTCAGACTTACTCTTGGTGGAGATCTTGAAGCTATGAAATTTGACAGACTTTTGGGTGGTACAGACGATTGTGCGGGAGCAGCATGCAGTGCGATTTGTCATCACTCATGTGCCAATATAGGTTGCCATGAACATTGTGAGGATCTTTGCGGTACAGTTGCGATGATGACTGCTCCACTCCCAATTTGAGTAAGATACAATAATTTCACATATTAATATTTGTAAAAAACTAATTTATTTTTTAAATATTAAATATGCCTAAAATAGACGTCCACGAATCTTATAGAAACCTTGCGGCTGTTTCGACACGAACGTTATCTTTTATGATCACAAAAAATTGTAATCTTAATTGTAAATACTGTTATGAAAAAAATATTGAAAGAGAAGATAAAGGAATTGATTTTTCGATTGCCAAAGATATTCTCAACAAATATCTCAACGCTGATGATAATTACGAATTTGTTATTATTGATTTATTTGGAGGCGAACCTTTTCTAAATTTTCCTTTGATTAAAAAAATCCATGAATATTTACTCTCTCGAAAATGGAAAAAAAACTTCAATTTTTTTATTCAAACCAATGGAACCCTATTAACTAACGAGATTAAGGAATGGTTATTAAAAAATAAAAATAATGTTGTTTTGGGATTAAGTTTTGACGGCTCAAGAGAAGCTCATAACTTAAGTCGAGATAATTCATATGACCTTGTTATGAAAAATATTCCATTTTTTAAATCAAATTACCCAAGACAGTTTATCAAATGTACGATTTGCGCAGAAACTATACCGTACGTATCAAAAAGTTTAATTGAAATGGAGAATTTAGATCTTCTTTTTACTGCAAATATTGGTTTTGAAGATATTTGGGGTGATGAAAAGAATAAAAAGAAATTATTGAATGTTTATGAAGATCAACTATCAATTCTCGTTGATTTTTATACATCAAGAAATGATTTATTCTTACCAGGTCGAATATTAACTCCGGCTATTGAATGCTATTATTTTGATAAATATAATGAAAAATTTGAAGTTCCAGATTATGGCATTAAGTACTGCGGATCTGGCCATGGAATGATATTCATTGATACAGATGGGAAAGAGTATCCTTGTCACCGCTATGCAACATCAATTACTGGTCGAATTAAAATTCCAAAGATTCCTAATTTATTAATGGAGAATTGGAAGCCAGATAAATGCTCTGTTTGTAAATTAATTGATATCTGCCCCACATGTGTCGGGTATAACTTTGAAATAAATGGAGATCCCAAAATAAGAACAACCTTCCATTGTGAATCTTTCAAACTTGAAGTTTTAGCTACTGCAAAAATTCATGCAAATAGAATTGAAAAAATGTTAAAAAATGAATCTATTTTAAACATTGAGCAAAAAGGCCATATTGTACGAAGACTTGATGCAATCTTAGAATTTGCAGAAAACGGTATCTAATTAAATAATGAATTTAATCAAAATAGCTTTCTTTTTTTTATTTTTTTCCTTATCTTGTTTCTCTAAAAATCCCATAAAAATCTTAACAATCACGGAACCACTAAGTTATCCCAAACTTTCAATAGATTTTAATAACATAATTATTGGAGATAGATTTTACAATTATCATATTTATTCAACTGATAAAGGTGATCTAAAAAAAAGCTTTTCTTTAAAAGGACAGGGCCCGGGAGAATTTCCATTTATAACTAACGAAGGCATTATTGATTCTGTTTTTTGGGTTAGCGGAACTTATAAAATTGCGTTTTATACTCTTTATGGAAAACTTATAAGGGAATTACCTTACAATAAATCAATTTCTAATTGTATTATGATAGATTCCAATCATTATATTGATGCAAGCAGAGTTTTTGATGAGAATATATCAAAATATGAAGTTCGGCGATATTACTTATTGGACAATGAATTTAACAAAATTAAATTATTAATGTCCACAAAGATTCCATCAAATTTCACAATACAAAATAATAAAAAAAATATATTTATGGTTAGAGGATGTGCAAAAGCGATAGCTTATAAAGACAAAATAATAATTGGTTCAACAGAAAATGGGTTAAATTTCTGGATTTATAAAAAAGATGGAACATTGCTTAAAAAAATAGAAACCTCGTATCAACCGAGTAAAATTAGCAATGAAGGTAAAAATGAGTATCTTGAGTATGAATTCGGCCCTTTATTGAAAAATTTAAAATCTAGCGAATTTTCATATACTATAAACAGCCATTTCCCTTCATTTTACAATTTTTATGTTGATAAAAGCAAAATATATGTTTTACATTATCCAGAAAAACTTACAAGTGATCAGTACCAAAGTATTACTATAATTGATTTTGATGGTAAATTGCTAAAAAAATCAAAAATAACGAATGTAGATTGGTTACAAAATGATAAATTTAGACATATGACAATATTCAACAACCATTTTTACTATTTAAAAGAAAATATTAACAACGAATCTTGGGAATTATACAAACAACAGATTGAATAAATTCAGTGTTATATGGCCTTGTTTTAAAGATCATAAAATTAGCGATTCATCCCAAAATCCGGCCCTCTGTCCCGGTCCAATCCGGTATCCGGTATTTTCTCCCGTGTGATCCCGGGGCCCTCGACCTCTTTCCCGATCCCGGGAAGATCGGGGATCCGCATCTC
>JAFGTP010000036.1 GCA_016934035.1 Fidelibacterota bacterium | reverse complement strand
ATCAGGTTTTATATATGGAATTTGCTTTTTGGGAGTTTTGATTTGAAAATGCAAATTATTGCTGATTTTCAGCAGGATTTCAAAGGTGAATCACCCCTGCAACGCCTGGTTCTTATTCAAAGAAGGCTGCAATTGGACCCGGCCTCATCAAAAATGAAAACAATTTTTTGATCCGGGCAAATGTAGGAATGCCCCGGAATTTCAATTCTGCCGGAAGTCATCAGCTCAAAAGTCAGTCAGATATTCCGCATCACGGTGTAGATGAGAGCCACGCCTAAGATAGAGTATAAAAATATTTTAGATTGGAAAAATTTTATCGGCCCGGGTCTGACGGCATAGAGGACCATGACAGCAAAAAAAGGTAAGGCAAAAATATTATATTTAAAAGCTTCCAGGAATTGAAGTTTTCCGATGGCAAGAAAAGCCCGGGTCATGCCGCAGCCGGGACATTTTTTACCGCTGATGGCATGAAAGATACACAGCTCAGTGTGACCGAATAATTTCAGTGGATCAATTTTGAAGAAGTGATATAAAAAACCTGAAAAAATAACGGTTGAAATAATTCCAATAACCGACAACCGCAGGACTTTTTCAGGTTTCACCATTTTTATCGCAGCAGTTTATTGAGTTCTGACTGATGGATCAAATCCACGATAAAGGAGAGCACGAAGGCGGTCAGAATGGCGCTCAGAATTGGAAGATTGGGGGTGGGCATTGCATTCCTTTGATATTGAATTTCAACAATGGCTGACGCCATTTTGTACTGGTAATAAACATGATAGATGCCACAGGTGATAATGGATAACAGTATCCAGGAGAGGAAGGTGAATTCCTCCCTTTTCAGCATGTAATTACAGGTTTCCATCTGCCTGTAGTTCCAGTACAGATTAAACAGCCCACAAGTGAAGATGGTCAGAACAATATAAAGAGGAATATTGACTTCAAAGGACTGTTTTTCATATTGATGAGCAATTTGTGATTCATCCATTTCTTTACCTCATTTTTAATAAATTTGTATAATTTTATTGGAATTTCCACTTAATGTCAAACAACGGCAGCAAATGTGTCTGTTTTCCAAAAGGATACTCTCCCCATACCACTTTGAATCCTCCGGATAGCTGAAACCTGTCATTCCGAAGCCAGGAATACAATTGGGAGTATTCCAGGGCCAGGTTTTCCTCAGCTCCGGGAAAATGGAACAATTCAACCGTGGCGTCCGAGAAAATTTTCTGTTGAATACGAGTGATGATATTGACGCCGTACTGCAGGCCGAATCCTTCGTAAAAAACGGCCATTCGCTGGAATACGACCGGGAGATCAATCGACGTCCGTGAATCCAGACTGCCGGCATTGAGACCCAGTTTTATTCCGGTTTTCAGCGTTACCAGGTGCCGGGCCGATATTTCCCTTGATACCAGGATGCCGTTGTAAAGAGAAAACATGTTCGGAATATTCTTTTTAAATTCGGCGGCAATTATACCCCCGGTCCCTTCCCGAGCCAGCATTTTTAATAGGGGAGTGGGGTAACAGAGATGATGTTGTGAGGCGATATTCAGCGCCGGGGTCATCCGGTAATTTTTTTTAATCTGCAGATTGGGTAGGATAAAAAAAAGGACCGGGTGGGTAGCAAATTCCAGATTATCGCTCAGGGCAAAGCGGAAAGGCTGAAATAGTCCGATTTCCCGGTATTTGGCATCATTTAATATCGCAGTCTTTGTCGATACAGCTGACAGTTCCTGGCCTGACGCCAGGAAGGGAATTATCAGGACAAAAAATATGCGTAAGTTCTTCATTTTTCCACCTTCCATTCCACGGAAACCGGCACATGGTCGGAAAGCCGATCATTGAAGGCATCCTCCTGATAAGTTGAGTCAGAACCAGCCCTCCATTGCAAATTTGAAAAGAGATAGTCAATTTTCCGGTCCCAGAAACCCTCCTGCCAGCGGGTGGAATGGGTAAAATAACTCAACTGGTGAGCCAGATATCTTTCCAAAGGTACTGCAGGATTATAGTGCTGATACAAGGGCTCCATATAATGGATTTCAGGAGCGTAATTACTGCCTTCCTTGTGATAGGATTTATCGGTGATTTTTCCCCGGTGAAAGGTCTCATCCGGGCAGGCGTCTTCATCACAAAAATCCAGGGAGTCGGAGCCGGGGGGCAGGAGATTGAAATCACCGCCCAAAAAGATTTTTGCATCCTGTAAATCAGCCAGTTCTGTGAGGATTTTTTCGATCTGTTTTTGTTTGGTGTTGTCAGTGGAAAAGGCTGCCAGATGAACACAAACCGCATAGAAATCATCGATACCGGGAAATTCAATGTGGCATTTCAGCATGTTTCGGCGCAGGTAAAAATATTGGGTCAATGCATCCTGGTCTGATCGCAGCGGCAACTGAATTCTTTGGGCATCCTTGATTTTCCAGCGGGATAATATGGCGTTTCCGGTATTGACCCGGCCCAATCCGTCACTGGGAACATATTGTGCATCCCACATCGAAGCATAGACACCGTAATTCAGATGGGTGTGGTTCAGAAGCCATTCCACCTGGTCAATGTAGGCTGTCCGCTTGGATTCGATGTCTATTTCCTGGAGAAAAAGAATATCAGGCTGAACAGTATTGATTAAATTGGCCAGCTTTTGCAGGTTCTCTTTTACCTCAGATTCAGGTAATATCACACGGTCACCGCAACTGTCACCAAACCAATTGGTCCGGCCAGCGCCAAAACGGATATTCCATGTCATAAATCGAATTGTTTCCGGAGGGTCAGCTTCCATCACTTTTTTAGCTTGGTAAGTATCCAGATTCTGGCCTCTTTCAAAAGTATTGACCAGGGGCTCGCAAGCAGAAAAAAGGACAAGAGCGATAATTAGTATAGATAATTCTTTCATAGTTTTCCTTTGTACATGTCTTTAAAATATGGAAAATTTTCCATTGGTAAAATCATTTTTAATAGCACGTTTAATGTTTGTTTGAAGTTTCTTCATATTCAATGATTAAACTCGCAGATGAAAATTTTATTGATAAATTCAAGTAAAAAATGGGGTGGAAATGAACGATGGAGCGTTTCGGCTGCTGAGGGCTTGGCCCAAAGGGGGCATGAAGTTTTCCTGATTGGCCCACAACTTTTCCACAGTCAACTATCGCCGAAAGTTTTCACCTTTCCGATGAATATCACCCATGAGTTGGATTTGCTGGTTTATCTCAAACTTGTTAAAATAATACTCAAAGAAAATATAGAGATTATCATACCCACCCGGCGGAAAGAATATTTTATGGCCGGAATCATTGGTAAAGTCCTGGGTATTCCTGTCTTTTTCCGATTGGGAATTGTTCGAAAATTTCCAAAAAATAAACTCCTCAGCCGGGCAATTTATGGAAAATTACCCACCGGAATAATCTGTAATTCACAAGAAATTAAAAACCAGCTTCTCACCGATGAGGTTTTATCGGCAACAAAAATCCATGTTGTTTATAACGGTTATCAGTTTAATAAATTATCATCAATATCACCCAGCAATGAATACTTCACTTTTGCCTGTGCCGGCCGTCTGACCTCTCAAAAAGGATTTGATATTCTTCTTCAGGCTGTCAAAATTCTTCGGGAAAAATCCAATCGCTTTCATGTCAAAATTGCCGGAGAAGGTCCACTTTACCGGCAAATGCTCACTTACATTCAGGAAAACGGCCTGCAGAACAATGTGGAACTTTTAGGACACATCAGTAACGTGGTCCAATTGTTCAGCCGGGCAGACGCTGTTGTCATTCCATCCAGAAATGAAGGTATTCCCAATGTGCTGATGGAAGCCTGGAGCCAGAAAAAAACCGTCATCGCAGCGAGGTCAGCCGGAATTCCCGAAGCAATTGTCGATCATAATAATGGAATTTTGACAAACCTTGATCCGGAAAGTCTGGCCCAAAAATTATTTTTTGTTATGCATAATGATACAAGAAATCTTGGAGAATCAGGTTATGAGACTCTCCATCAAAAATTCACCCTGGATAAAATGCTGATTGCCCTGGAATCTGTTTTTAACCTTGCGACCCATAAGGATTCATCCTATGAAGAAATCAAAATTTAACATTGTTTTTTCCAATTCAATCAATCCCCAAAAATGGGGTGGAGGGGAAAAATGGATGCTGACAGCAGCAGATCATTTGCAAAAAAACGGACATAATGTCGTTGTAGCGGGCAAAGGAAAGGCAATTTTATTGGAACGGGCAAAAGCGATGGGCATTCCAACAGAAGTTTTCAATATTCATGGGGATTTTGCCCCCTTTAAAGTGGAAAAAATTAAACGCTTTTTTCAACAACACGAAACCGATGTTTGTATTCTAAACCTGAATAAGGATGTTCGGGTTGCAGGTCTGGCAGCACGCAAAGCCGGTGTGCCGGTAATCCTGGCCAGACACGGACTGAAACTGATTCGTAATAGTTGGAAATATAAAATGACGATGGATCTTGTGGATGGTATAATAACCAACAGTCACAGTATCAAGGAAATATATGATTCCTTTCACTGGATGCCAAGGGGAAAAACCGAAGTGATTTATAACGGGTTGAATATTCCGGACAATGTATCTGAGATTGATCTGCACGGACAATACCATATTCCAAAAGACCATCTGATTTTTGGGGCTGCTGGAAGACTAGCCTATCAAAAAGGGTTTGATCTGCTGATCAAAGCTGCCGAACAACTTAAAGACAGACCCTTTACGTTTCTGATTGCCGGTCAGGGTAAGCTCAAACAATATCTGGAAAATCTGATTAATCAGTACAATCTTCAGGACAGCGTAAAACTGATTGGTTTTCTGGAAAATGCCTTGCCATTTCTCAATTCGGTCGATATCGTGGTTCAACCTTCCAGATATGAAGGCATGCCCAATACAGTCCTGGAAGCCATGGCCCTCGGAAAACCTGTATTAGCTGCGGAGGTCAACGGTGTCCGGGAATTGATCCAAAACGGAATCAACGGCTTTTCCATACCGCCTGAATCAGTGCATGATTTGGTCAGGGGAATATTGCAAGTTGCTGATTGTAAAAATATTAGAGATATACAACAGAGGGGGATCGAAACAATAAATAGCAATTACTCGACCGAAAAGATGATCATCCATCTGGAAAACTATTTTGGAAAAAAATACAATGAATCAATGGAAAAACTCTGTAAAGGAATTTCGAGACAATCCAAGACATTATCCACGGAAAATACTACTTCGCTTATATAATTTTTTTCATAAGAATTTACCCAAAGTAAATCCGCCAACTTCCTTTCTGTCAATACTCTATATTGTCCAGGAAAAATTGGGAGACGGGTTTCTGACCTTGCCTTTTTTATATGAATTTCATGATCAGTTTCCTCAGGTAAAAATTTCTGTACTGGCATCAAAATATAATTACAGGCTTTTTGAACCACTGGATTTTCTTGAAGAAGTTTTAATTTACAGACAAGACCCTAAAGAATTGTACCGGAAATTGGCAGATCGTCATTATGATCTTTTTTTTAATCCGAAAGACCATCCTTCGTTGACCCTATTGCGCATGATGAAACATATCCATGCAGGCTGTAAAATTGGCCTGGAACATCCTCAACACAATAAACATTATAATTTCCTGCTGGAAAATAACGAATCCATGCCTGTCATCGAAAAAAACGGATTACTGTTAAATCTCTACGGTGGCAAAGTCGCTCTAAAAAATGAGGTGCCCATTATCGACCATCTTGAAGCAGATTTTTGGAAAAATTTGCCTTCTGAATCCCTGTTCGGCCATATGTGTATCAATTTGTCTTCAGGAGGATCTCTCAGAAAACTTCAGACAGCCAAATGGATAGAAATCATCAATTATATTTTTCAAAATAAGCTCTCCTTTAAAATCAATTTACTGGCAATGCCTGAAAATCATGCTGATGCAATGATAATCAAAAGTAAATTTTTAAATAAAATTAATTACCCGATTCCCACCAAAAATATTTATGAAGCCGGTATTGTTATAAAAAACAGCTGTTTATTCATTTCACCGGACACTGCACTTGTTCATGTCGCTGCTGCTGTAAAAACGCCCGTCATCGGATTATATCAAAACAAAGGGTTGAACCTGAACCGGTTTTCGCCTTACGGGGTCGATTGCGAAATTGTCCTCTCGCCAGACCGTGAAATCGGCAATATTCAAACAACTCAAATCATTAAGGCCCTGGAAAATCTTTGTCATGAAAATAATATACATCAATAAAACCCGTCTTTTTGATCATATGCCTTCGACGGTTTTTTCCATGCTGAACGCCTATAATTTTGCGAAAAACGGGGCTGATGTCACGATAATTCTGAAAATACCACATCAGGAGGTCCAGCAGGATTTTGAATCTTATTTCAACTTGAAACCTTTGGGAAATTTTCATATAAGAACCTTTTCCGATAAGTTTTTAGGTTTATCCGGCAATGAGTTCTTTTACTCAAAAATAAACCAATGGATTCTCTCACAACCAACACCTGATGTTATATTCACACGAGATCCCGGATACCTGCCCTTTCTTGCCAGAATAAAAAAATCCAGGAACCTCAAAGCCTATTATCAATCCCATAATTTTTATCTGGATTTGTCTTTTCAGCCCGATCAGAAAATAACTAACCGGAAGAAATATCACCGTTTTGAGAAAAAATATCTTCCGCTGATGGACGGAATGTTCACACTCAACGAATCCCAGAAGAAACTATACGAAAAATATATAAATCTTCCCGTGCATTCAGTGGTTCCCGGCCTGCAAAAAATCTATCCTGTAACCGATAATTTCAGCCAAAAAATCATTGTTTATTCCGGCAGCCTTCAAAAAGACAAAGGTGTCGACATTTTATTGCACAGTTTTGCCGAAATCGAGCATAAAGCCGCAAAACTGGTCCTCCTTGGTGGCAGGCATGAACAGGAAATCGAGCCGATTCGGGAACTGGCGAAAAAATTAAAAATTACCGACAGAATTGAAATAACCGGCTGGCTGAGTTTCGATGATGTTCAGAAGCGCCTGAAGCATGCTACGGTGGGCGTCATACCCTTGAAAGATACCTTTTATAATCGCTATCTGACTGCACCTTCCAAATTGTTTGATTATATTGCCCACGGGATTCCCGTCATTGCATCGGATTTACCCGCCATCAGGGATATTGATCTGAATCACGAACATCTTTTTTATATACCGGCCGCAAATCGGCAAAGGCTATCCCAGGCATTGGATATTTTTCTATCAGATCCTCTGGCCTATGAAAAATACCAGATTCGGTCTCATGAACTGGCAAAAAATTATCGCTGGCAGGATTGCAGCCTGCGAATGATGGCGAAATTTTAACTGAATTTTCTTCATTTCCATAATCCAAAAAATTGAGATGATTGGTTGTAAAGAAATATCCTATACAATCCTTTTTTTTATCAGGATTCAATTTAATTTTCACCCATAAAATTCCCTAAGTAAGACCTATTTAAATTTTCTGTTATCATAATTTCACAAAATCTTTACGACCCGCTTCAAAGAGTGTTATTTAAATTTCGACATGATTTGCAAGAGCGATAAAAACGCCTTCCTAATCCTTTTTTTCGGATTGGTGGTTCGGTCGATTACAGCCTGGCTGACTGTGCCGGGTTTTGACGAAGCTTATTATGGTGTTTATACAATGTTCCCGGCCTGGGGTTATTTTGATCATCCGCCTTTAGTGACGGTGTCCGCTGGAATCGGGCATTGGCTGTTTCCCGGTTTTTCAACATTTACCCTGCGGATAGGGGCGATTTTCATTTTTAGTATGTCCGCCTGGATTTTATATAAAATCACTCAAGAATTGTACGATCAGAAAGCAGCAATTAATTCATTATTTCTTTTTCATATAATACCATATTTCCTGGTCGGTATCGGTTGTTTTGTTCTACCGGACAATTTTCTTACTTTTTTCTGGTTGCTGGCCCTTTATGCAATGGTTCGCTATCAAAAAAAACGAAGTAATCTCTGGCTGCTGGTTTGGGGAGCCAGCATAGGATTCGGATTTTTATCTAAATATCATATGGTCTTGCTGATTGCAGGTTTTGGATGGCTATTGCTTTTCCATAAAAATTTCAAAGAATTATGGAAAAATCCGTGGTTCTATTTTGCTGTTGTGTTAGGAATGATCATTATGGTGCCCAATCTAACCTGGAATTATCATAATAACTGGATATCCTATGTCTACCAATTTGGGAAGAGTCGTGGTTCTGCTTCGATTTCAATCACAAAATTCCTTCAGGGAATCCTATCCCAGACAGCCTATATAATGCCATGGAATTTCCTTGTCCTGTTGTTCGGTTTCAAAAAAACTGTCGCTGAGACTGCCTGGTTGCGAATCTTTGCATTTTTACCTGTTTTTATTTTTACGATGATGGGTTTTACACAGACTATTTTGCCTCATTGGACAATGGTTGGATATCTGACTTTACTCATTCCGGCAGGAGCATGGATTTCAAAAATAAAAAAGGCCAAAATTTATATTCTTCTCTCCTCAATCACAACCATGGCTTTATTGGTTATAGTCCTGATACAATCCCATACCGGATTTATTCCTCTGAAACCCAGGCAGGATTTTACACTCGATGGTTTTGGATGGAAAGAAATGGTAGGGGAAGCGATTAAAAAGAATGATTTTGAGGGGATTGATTTTCTGGCAGGCCATAAATGGTTCACCGCCGGAGAAATCCTCTTTGCCATTGAAGGGAAAATGCCGACCCTCTGCCTGAATAGCCAGGATCCGCGGGGGTTCGCTTTCTGGTACGATTTAAAGGCCTTTGAAGGTAAAAACTGCTTATTCATTTCCACAAACCGTTATAACACAAAGGCAGACAAAAAATATCAGGAATACTTTACCACCATTATGCCCCTTGACACCATTCATGTTTATCGGGGCAAAGAAATTGGAAAGTCTTTTTATTTATGGAAATGTGAAAATTTCAGTGGAAAAATGACCTATCCCTATGGGATTAATCATGAATAATCCTTTTGAAAAAATATTTCCTTTCCCGATTGTTTTGGGAAAATTTTCACTAGTCGGAATTTTTGGAATTCTGATAAACCAGGGATGCTTAATGGTTTTATATCAATGCCTGCATATCGACTTAAAATATGCAAGTCTGGCAGCCATCGAATTATCCATTATTTTTAATTTCCTGCTCAATAATTTCTGGACATGGAGCCAGGGGTTGTCAACTGGACTGTTCCAAAGATTTATGAAGTATCATCTGGTTACAATTGTATCCGGATCCCTGAATTATGCTGTTTTACTTCTTTTGACGACTGCAGGTGTGAATTATTTTCCTGCCAATCTGCTGGGAATTGGTCTGGGAATGATGATTAATTTTACCCTCAACCATAACTGGACCTTTAAAAAAATGAAAAAAGGTGTTCACTGATGATCCCTAAAAATAAGACAAACCTGACAAATCCAAAATTAGAAACCCCTGAAAATCTGTTCTGGTTTTATGTGCCGATCGTGGTTTCGGCTGCTTTGTTGACGATGATCTGGTTATTTCGTTGGAATGTGAATTTATTTTATAGTATTAATCACGTCAGCGGAATCACCGGTACGCATATCTGGCAGGTCTTTACCATTTTTGGAGACGGATTAATATCAGCCCTGCTGATTGCTTTCTGGATCAGGAAAAAACCCGAAATCGCCTGGTCATTTCTTCTGGCCACCTTGTTTTATATGATCATTTTAAATATGCTGAAAGATTATTTTGATTTTAAAAGACCGCCGGCTTTACTGGCACCTGAAACCTTTTTTCTAGCCGGTAAGGCCTACATGAAACGCTCTTTTCCATCGGGACATACAACCACCATATTTGCGTTTTGTGGTGTTATTTCCTTTTATTACAAATCTCTGAAAATCCGCTTACTTACCCTTACCCTGGCTCTCATGGTTGGTTTATCCAGGGTGCTGATCGGTGTCCACTGGCCGGCTGATATTCTGGGCGGGGCTATTTTGGGTTGGTCATCAGCAGGAATAGGAATATTCATGGCGAAAAGATCCACCTGGGGTTACCACAAAATCGTAAAATATTCCCTATCCCTGCTACTTGCACTTGCTGCTGGCTTATTGGTTTTTAAATATAATACAGGGTATCAAGATGCTGAAATGGTTCAAAAAATCCTGGGAATAATTATCATCGGATATCTGGGGTTTACTTACTTTGTGAGAGATCGAATAAAAATGATTTAATTCGGCATGTACCCGGAATGGACCGAATCTGGGTCAGAAGGAGCAAAATTTTTACTTTTTGATATCATCATCAGTCGTTTTTTTTGCCTGTATATTTCTGAACCTTTAATACAACAAGCAGCTTCTCAATATAAATCAGAAAATTTTTTAACCATTTCATCACAATATTGAATATCTTCCACAGATAGGGTGTCAAGATACCCCTTGATTTTTCCTTTGCGGGTTTTAAAGGAGTTTTGATCATCGATATTATTGGGTTTCAGGATTTTACCATGTCGTAATTTCAAAATATGCATTTTTTCCAGCAGTTGCATGTTTTGGAACTCAAAGGTTTTCACAGCCCTGTTGACTTGCCATTTATTGATTCCCGTGATTTCAAAAAAAGCCAATAATTGGTTCAGAGTTTCAGTTGTATCTGTCTTTAAATCTTCATAACGAAGGACCATGAATTTTTTAGGAATTTCCCGGCTTCGGGCCCAATTGTTCTGAAATTCAATCAATTTTCTGATGCCCATTTTCTCGTCACGAATAAATTGCGAAAGGGTAAAATTAAAGGCCCTCGCCTGGCGCTTCATGGCCTGAAAATAACTGGATACAATCACATCCCTGGGGTCCCGGATTAAAAAGATAACTTTTAAATTTTCGTAGACTTCTTTTTTTATCGCCAAATTAAAGGCCATTTCAGGCGTATAAAGTGCGTCGGCGGTATCGTGCTTGTATTTAATATTTAAATGCAGGAAATCCAGCATAACATGCAGCCATGTCCGCCCTGACTTTGGATAGGAGACGATACAACAATCCTGATAGCGGTTTTTTATCCAGCCCCTTTTCTGCATCGAAAAATAGAATCCGTCATATAGAAATTTGGGAATAAAAGACCATGCTTTTAGCTTTTGAGCAAATGTCGGTTTCATCAATTTTCTCCTGTAAATTCCAGTAATTTACAGCGTTCTTCCGGAAAATCCCGAAACATTGTGTTTACGGTTTCCTGAAAAAAAATTCTGGCTTCATCAGTATGCTTATATTTACTTCGAACATGATAATTTTTTAAAGCATAATTCAGCCAGCATTCATCCCCGGACAGATTTAAGAACTTTGCCAGTTGCAATAATTTTTCTCTGTTGATTTCGTCCTGGAAAAACCAGAAGAACCGTTCAGGATACCTTTTTTTTAAAGAAAAAAACCAGTGATAATCTTCCAGGATTCTTCGAATCAAAATTTTTCGATCAAAGATCTTTCCAATATCCGGATAAATCGTTGCCATGCCCGTGCTGATATTAGATTCGACGCAATCCAACGTATTTCTAACCGGCAGGATAAATTTAATATTCGGGTTTTCATTGAGAATTTGCGTAAATTTTTTCGGAAATTTTTGCAGTATATTGGTAATATGCAGGGACTCTTTCCAAAACAGGCAGTGTATTTCATCCTTCACCATTTTGTCACCAAAAAGATGTCGGTAACTTTCGCTCATTTCACTGTTTTCTGCATAGGCATGAGAGAAGGTGATGGAGCCGCCATAATTTCCACGCTGTCCACCGCCGGAAATGAAAATGGCATATTTCAAGAAATTATCAAGCGTTGTCATGGAATAATTTTGCAGAAAATTCAATTTTTTGTCACCCATTATGCGGTCTATTCCATGGTTCAGCACCTGGCAATTGGGATGTAGCGACATGATAGACCCAGTCAAAGTGGTCAGGTTCCGGTAAGGTCCTAAAACCATACAGAGAATACTAACCTTTGAAATATCTATGGACTGGGATAATTTTTTTTCCTTTGGCCGGCTGAGGGCAATTTTAATTTTTCGTTTCCATTTTTTTAACCGATTGCTGAGTGCCATTTTATTCCTGTTGCTCGGGGCGAAGTAGTTTCGTTTCTGCCCATTCCCGCAATTTCGTGACCAGAAAACCCAGACCAATGCCGAGCAGTCCGCCAAAAAGGATATCGCCGGGATAATGGACACCCACGTAAATACGGCTGTAGGAAACAACGGCCGCCCAAATTAATATGGATATCGTGAATATTCGATTTCGAAAAAGCAGGGCTAAAAAAGTAGCTGCTCCAAAAGAATTGGCTGCATGAGAAGACACAAACCCGTATTTTCCACCTTTTTTGCCAACCAGATGAATTATTGATTGCAGCTCTTCCACGCGACTGGGGCGTAATCGTTTAAAAACATTTTTGAACCAATGGACAGATATCTGATCTGAAAGTACAATCAGCAGGATGACTGCCGGCAGGATAATCAGACTCCGTTTTTTATATTTCCACATCATGTAAACCAAAATTACCAGGTAAAGAGGATACCACGTTTCCTTTCGGGTGATGAAAGCCATTATCCCGTCAAAAAAGGGATTATGTAATCCATTTAAAAAGAGAAATAATTGTGTGTCAATGGTATTTAAAAATTCCAGCATAATTGTCTCATAAAACAGGGGTTAAATTACTTGTCTTAATTATTTTCATCAAATGAAGTTTGTGTAAACATACCGGCTGATGTCATCATCGGATAATCTCGTCCCCAAAATTGGTTTCAGGAACGAGATTATCCAGAAAATCAACAGTATCATTCAGCTGGAAATTGAAGGATTTTGATTAGATTGTTTCCGAAATACTGTTGTGCAGCCTGCTGAATATCATCCACCGTAAATGAATTTGTAATTTCAATTTCACTGGGTATTTCATTGATATTCAATCCATTATAAATATAGAAATTGAGTTTTCCCAGCCAGAATCCATTTTCTTTGAGGTTCTTTTCAAAGTTTCTTTGTTCTGCTGCTTTGACTTTATCGAGGTTTTCCAGGGTAGGGCCGGTGCTGATCAGTTTTTCGATTTCTGCCAGTAGTAATGTGGTCAGTAACTCAGCTCGTTGCGGATCACAACCGAAATAAATCATGATTTGATGTTCGCTTTCGGGTATTCTTTGAAAATTTGCCTGGCAGCGGACCCCGTAGGTGCCACTTTCATCCTCACGGATTTTTTCTCTCAGCATGATATTTAATACATCTTTGACTACTTCCAGTTTTTTCTGGTTAATGTAATTCCATTCGCTTTGACCATTATAGACAAGGACGACATTGCTTTTCGGGTCGACACCAGCTTTCAGTTCTTTTTCCACCAGGCCTTGCGGATATTCCACACCAGTATTTTTCCATTCATCAACTCTCGGCAAAGAGGGAAGACTTCCCAGATATTTCATGCAAAGTGTTTCAAACAATTCCGGATTGATATTGCCCACAAAAAAGAAAGTAAAATCATCAGCGTCGGCAAATCTTTCACGATAGAATGAAAAGGATTTGTCCAGGTTGAGTTCAGATTTCAGTATTTCCGGTGTCATGGGACGGGAACGGAAATGGTTTTGGGTCAATGTTGTTGTCAGAGTATCCTGTAGTGCAGACATCGGGTTGGCTTTTCGATTTTCCAGAAGGGCCAGCTGTCGTGACAATGTTGATTGAAATGCTGTTTCATCCTTGCGGGGTTTGGTAAAATAAAGATGGACTAGTTGCAACAGGGTTTCCAGATCCGTAACAGAGCAGGAGCCGGTAAACCCTTCTCTTAATTCACCAATATAAGGAGAAGCAGCAACTCTTTTTCCGGAAAGTTTTTTTTGAAGTGCAATATTATCAAAGTCACCCAGGCCACTCAGGTCAATGATACTGGCGGCATAGGAAGCTGAGATAAAATCTTCGTCAGATGAAAGAGAATGCCCGCCGGGTGAAAATGCACTCATACGGATTTCATCTTTCTGAAAATCAGTGACTTTGTAATAAATTTTAATTCCATTTGATAATTTCAGAAAATTGACCTTCACCGCTTCAATAGTCTTTTTTTCAACAGTCATGCCTGGTCTCACAACACCGGAAACCAGGGGAGAATCATCGATGTTTTCAGTATAGGCCTCGATTTCATGATTATTGACTGCTTCAGTCAGGTCGGCCAGTTTAATTTCATCGGGGTAAATCAATCCTTCTTTTTCAGGTCCCGTAATTATTATGACTCTGTTGTCATCGGAAATCAGTTCTTGGGTGAGCTGATTAACCTCTTTCAGAGAAATTGCCGGCAGGATTTTTTGAACGAATTCCCAGGACCATTCAATACCCGGAGCCGGATCGCCGTTGAGAAAATAATCGGTGTATTCATCGGTAAACCGGTCCGAGGGTGTTTTTTCACGTTCGGTGTAGGCATGTTTGAAATTTTTAAGTATTTCCGCTTTGGTGCGTTCCAATTCAGATTCAAGAAATCCATGCGCTTCCACCCGTTTGACCTCTGTCAGCAGAGTTGTAAAAGCTGTTTCAATGCCGGTTTCCTCAGCCAGGGCAGCCACACTATAAAACCGCTTGGACCGAATAAAATCACTTTCACCGGCGAAGGCTCCGATGAAGGGAGGATTGGCTTTTTGGATCAGTTCATTGTAACGATTATTCAACATGCTGCTATAGAGTGTTTTAGCCAAATTTTTACGATACCAGTCCACAGTGGATTTATCTTCAATTTCATGTTTGAAATAAATATAGATTGTGGTCCGGTTCATCTCGCTGTCAGTAGCAATGACATATTTCGTATCGGCTTGATCGGGAACTTCCTCCAGTTTTCTGGGCCGGCTTTCAGGGGGATTTTGGTTGTCGGAAAAATATTTTTTTACCAATTCTTCCATCTTTTCAACCGGAAGGTCTCCAACAACAACAACAGCCTGTAAATCAGGACGATACCAATCATTGTAAAATTTTTTCAGCGTTTCGTAGGTACAATTATCAACAACATCCATCAACCCGATCGGAAGCCTTTCACCATATTTTGAACCATGAAAAAGCACTGGTAAAAACTGGTCACGAACCCTTTGACCGGCACCACGGCCGCTGCGCCATTCTTCATGCACAACACCACGCTCCTTGTCAATTTCTTCATTTTCATAGCTAACATTGGAGGCCCAGTCGTCCAATACCTGAAAACCCTTTTCCAGAATTTCTGTGCTGTCAGTGGGAAGATTGAGCATATAAACTGTCTCGTCAAAAGAGGTATAGGCATTGAGTTCTGCGCCGAATTCCATTCCGATGGACTCCAGATAATTGACCAGGGCATCTTTTTCAAAATGTCGTGTACCGTTAAAAGCCATGTGTTCACAAAGGTGAGCAAGTCCACGCTGGTTTTCATCTTCATCAATCGAACCGGCTTTGACAACCAGTCGCAATGAGAGTCTGTTTTCAGGTTTAATATTTTGCCTCAAAATATAAGTCAGTCCATTATCCAGAGAACCAATTTTTACCTTTGGGTCGAAGGGCAATTTTTCTGCCTGAAACAATGAGGGTCTTTTTGGTTTTTCTATTTCCTCTTTGGGTTCAACGCTGACGGTCATACAGGAAGCAATAAATAGCAATATTACTGAGAGCAAAACTCCGAAATATCTCTTTTTCATAATTCCACCTATCTTTCAGATATTAAAATGATAAAATACAGGTAGAAAATAAAAAGAAATCTTTTAATTAACCACTTCTCTGTTAAATTTTCTTAAGTTCTTATTAATATTTTAATTCCTTGAAATTGATTTCTATTTCTGTGGGGCCTTCGGAATAGGCCATCAGCTCATACTGATTGTAAATCAATTTATAACTGGTATCGGTCATCCCGATATTTTTAGGCAATTTAAATTCCTGAAGAAATGTGTGTTCCGACCAATTGTCATAGGTTTGCATATTTAATTTTTCTCTTAATTTTGTTTCTGCCAGGTAAACAAAAATTTTTTTGTCCTCAATACTATTGATGATATCAATCTGTTCGCCGGAATTTGGGTCAAAATTCAGATATTCCCGGTATTCCATTCCGTGAGCCCCGCCACTAAAGACATAGTTACTAATATAAACCGAAACCACAGATTCTGTGAAAGTAGTTATTTTGCACCGGGTCTTTTGTTTAAATGAGATGGAGACGGCGTCGGGAAAATCCTGTTTCAATTTTTGATATTTCTGCCGAATTGCCTGCAGGTAGCCGTTATAGGATAATGTGTCCTGAATCGTTTCCAGCCCGGCTTTGGAAAAAATATTGGCAGTGATGGTGTTGTTTATTTTGACTGCCGCATCGGACCAGAGATCAAATACCGGGTACTGAAGGTCCATATTGACCCCGTTATCTTTTTTTTCTGATCCATTGGTAGATTTTTGATGGACCAGCCTGTAGCATGATTTGTGTTTGTTTTCTAGGCTATTTTTAAATTTTGTACAGGAGTTTAGCAGTAAACCTGCTAAAAGGGCGGCCAGCAACAACATGTTTTTCTTTCGCATTTGTTCCTCAAAAATTTCAATTTAAGATAACTATCGAGTTCTTTTATTTTTCAATTTCAGTACCAATTTTAAATGATGTTTATTTTTTCATCTCTTATTAATAGATTTAAACAAAATTTATATTGAGGATAAAATGAACACTAAAAAATGTTTGATAATCACCGATGTTCAGAAAGATTTTTGTCCGGGCGGAAGCCTGGCTGTTGAACGCGGAGATATCATTGTCCCGGTGATCAATAAAATCCTTTCAACAAAAAAATTTGATAAAATTATTGCGACCCAGGACTGGCATCCCCAAAACCATCGCTCCTTTGCCTCCAACAATGCCGGACATAAAGCCTTTGATATCGTAAAAAGCAGCAGTGGCATAAATGTACTGTGGCCTGACCACTGTGTTCAGGGCACTTATGGTGCACAATTTCATGATGCTCTGGACCAGAACCCCCTCAATATAATTCTGCGCAAAGGCAGCAATCCGGAACTGGATTCCTATTCAACTTTTTTGGAAAATGATAAAACCACCCCAACCGGTTTAACCGGTTATCTTCGGGAGCATGGAATTACAACGGTTTATCTTTGCGGAATTGCCTCTGATGTTTGTGTTTTTTATTCAGCGCTGGATGCCATTCACTTTGGATTTAAAACCTTTGTCATTGAAGATGCAGTTGCCGGGGTGGACCTGCCTTTGGGAAATATCGAACGAAACAATATAATTTTGAAAAACAACGGAGTGATTTTTATAAACTCCAGAAATATTTAGGTGTTTATCTCTATGAAAAACCTAGAATTACTGACAGATTTTTATGAATTGACAATGGCCCAGGGGTATTTTTATAATTGTCCCGATAAAGAAGTGGTTTTTGATTATTTTGTCCGCAAAAATCCCTTTCAGGGTGGATACATGGTTTTTGCCGGTTTGGCGCCTTTGCTGCAACTGCTTGAAAAATTTCAGTTTAGTGAAAAATCAATTGAATATTTGAAGAACCAGGGAATATTTGGCGATGAATTTCTGGATTTTCTGGCAAATTTGCATTTTGACTGCGATGTTTTTTCAATAAAAGAAGGAGATATCTTTTTTCCCAATGAACCTGCTATCATCGTAAAAGGTAATATTATACAGGCCCAGTTAATCGAGACTATTGTACTGAATGTTTTGAATTTTCAAAGTCTGATTGCAACAAAAACCTCCAGAATTATTGAAGCAGCAAAGGGGAGAGGCGTACTAGAATTTGGGCTGCGTAGAGCGCAGGGTATTGATGGTTCTCTCTCGGGTACCCGGGCCTCCATAATTGGAGGATGTGTTGCCACATCCAACACCTTGGCCGGCAGCCTATATCATATTCCAGTCAGTGGTACCATGGCCCATAGTTGGGTTATGAGTTTTCGATCTGAAGACGAAGCTTTTGAAAAATATGCAGAAATCTACCCTCAAAATTGCATTTTACTGGTAGACACTTATGATACACTGCAAAGTGGACTTCCCAAAGCAATTCCGACATTTAAAAAACTTCAGTCCAAAGGTAATACTAATTTTGGCATACGACTGGATAGCGGAAATATGGAAATTCTCAGTAAAAATGCCAGAAAAATACTGGATGACAATAATTTACAGGAATGTAAAATTTTCATTTCAAACGAGCTCGATGAGCAGGTCATTGCAGATTTGCTTGAAAAAAAATGTCCCATCGATGCTTTTGGTGTCGGTACGAAACTGATAACTGCCCATCCTGACTCATCTCTGGCTGGAGTATATAAACTGGCAGAAATCAGCGATAAAAATGAAAATATCCCGGTAATCAAAATATCTGATTCAAAGGAAAAACAAACCAATCCGGGGTTTAAAAATATCATCCGATATTTCGATTCCGAGGAAAGATTTTTAGGTGACATTCTCTGTCTGGCTAAGGAGAGAAACAATCATCTTGAATTATCCAGTAATCTGTTTGACAAGCACAAAACATCATACCAGTTGCTGTATCCGGTTATGAAAAAAGGGAAAACAATCAATTTTGAAACGAATTTAATGGATATTCAGATTTATCATCGGCATCAGATGAATCAATTGCCATCTAAATATAAAAAACTGAAAAATCCGGCAATTTATCCTGTCAAATCATCTCAAACCCTTGAAAAATTAAAACAAAATATTATCGACAATATGTAACTTATACTTATTAATTTGTTCAAATTAGTCAGGAGAAAATTATGATTTACAAAGCAAGTGATCGCCGATATAAAAATATGATCTACAACAACATCGGAAAGAGTGGATTGAAACTGCCTGCAGTCTCTCTGGGTTTATGGCACAACTTCGGAAGTGTTGACACTTTTGAAAATGCTAAATTAATGGTATTCAAAGCATTTGATTTGGGAATCACCCATTTTGATCTGGCAAACAACTATGGTCCTATACCCGGCTCAGCCGAGTCGACTTTTGGAAAAATCCTCAAGGAGCATTTACAAGCCTATCGGGATGAAATGGTAATATCCACAAAAGCAGGATATCTGATGTGGGACGGACCTTATGGAGATGGAAGTAGTCGCAAATATTTGATTTCCAGCCTTGACCAGAGTCTTAAGCGAATGGGGTTGGATTATGTCGATATCTTTTATTCTCATCGCCATGATCCAAACACTCCTATTGAGGAAACCATGATGGCCCTTGACCAGATTGTTCGCAGCGGAAAAGCACTTTATGCCGGAATTTCTAATTATGGTGCTGAGGCCACAAAAGAATCTATAAAAATTCTCAACGACCTTGGAACACCACTCCTGATCCATCAGCACAAATACTCTATGTTTGCACGAGTACTCGAAGAAGGAACCGAAAAAGTCCTTCAAAAGAACGATGTAGGTTGCATTGCTTTTTCGCCACTGGCCCAGGGAATATTGACAGACAAATATTTCAAAGGTATTCCTCAAGGATCCCGAGCAGAAAAGACAACCGGGTTCCTACAGAAAGAACAGATCACCAACAATTTGTTGCAAAAAGCAGAACAACTTAACAGAATTGCTCAAATGCGCGGACAGAGCCTGGCCCAGCTGGCCCTGGCGTGGGTACTGAAAAATCCGGTTGTAGACTCTGTTCTGATTGGCGCAAGCAGTAGTGAACAAATCGAACAGAATGTTGATATGTTAAAAAATCATATCCTTTCATTGGAAGAAGAAGAACAAATCGAAAAAATATTAAAGGATTAATGATGGAATTCATCGATGTACTTAAATCAAGAAGAGCCACCCGCTCACTGGATAAAATAAATATCAGTGATGAAATGATCCGCCAATTGGCAGAAGCTGCCAGTCTGGCACCCTCATGCTTTAACAAACAACCCTGGCGTTTCGTTTTCGTAAGAGAAGAAAAGCGACTTCAAAAATTGTTTGAAGTACTGCCAAGAGGAAACAAATGGGCCCATAAGGCCTCGATGATAGTTGCCGTTTTCAGCAAAAAAGAGGATGATTGTATGTTGGGAGATCGTGACTATTACCTGTTTGATACCGGGTTTGCCACCAATCATATGATGCTCCGAGCAACGGACCTGGGACTCATCGCTCATCCGATCGCAGGATATGACAAGGAAAAAGCCATGGAATTATTAAACATTCCACCGGATTATGTGCTGATAACCTTGCTGATCATGGGAAAAAAAGCCCTTGAATTCAATGAAAATTTAAGTGATCAACAGATTGAATTTGAAACCAGCCGACCTGATCGAAAAACTTTTGGTGAATTTGCTTATCTTGAAAATTTTCCGGAGAGCCTGTGAGTAAAATAAAAAAAATCTGTAAATCCAGCGAAAAGGATTTCAAAAAAATTAAAGAAGAGTTATTTCAGGAAGTTAAGGAACCCAGGTATATTTGTAAAAAATGCCTGAGGGTTGCAAAAACTGAAGCTCTTTTATGTAAGGCAGAAAAAATTGTATAATGGTGGAAAAAGCACGATGTCATTATTTCATCAAAACCGCTTTCCCGCTGAGGCATTTTGCAGTTGTCTGTAATTGATAAAAATATAGGCCTGATGCCAGGTCTGATCCATCAAATCTAAAATAATGGATTCCTTTCATCAGATTTCCTTTAAAAACAGTGCAGATGATATTACCCTTAATATTCAATATTTTTAAATTAACGTGCTGATTTACAGGAATTTGAACTTTTATAACCGTTTGGGCATTAAAGGGGTTCGGATAATTTTCGATGAGATAGTATTTTTCAATAAATTTTTCTTCATTGTCAATTGCAACATTATAAAAATCAATATTGGCATCTATCCAATTCAAACGCCCATTGATCCAACTTTTTAGGTAGTTAACTTCTGAGAGAAAAGTTTTTCGATTTTGGTAACCTTCCGGATTAGGCCAGATCCACTCTCCAAGAACATTGGGCCACCTTTCATAATTTCTTTGTTGTGATTCATCCAGTAAAGTGGCCATGGAGTCGATCATGCTGAAAATCGACGTTTCAGAAAAAATAGTCCTTCTTAAGTCAAACCAGCGATTTACCGCCTGATTGTGTAAATTTTCATCATACCAGAGTTTATGCCACCAAAAAGGCGGGTGAAACGAATCATCCTGAAAAGCATAATTATTCAGGTAAATATCCAGCATCCAATCCTGAATTTTTTCACCTTCATAGTAGTTAGCATTTCCAAAAGCAAGGTTGTAATCCCAAATAGGGCCGGCATAAAAACGAGGATCATTACTATCTTTATCCTTATAGAGAAAAGTACTCAGTCGGTACCCATCCACATTTTTCGTCCATTCATTTATCAGAAAATAGTCGACAAAAGAATCTGAATTGATCAATTTATCAAAATGTTCATTGTAATTATTTATGCTCATAATGGTTTCAAAATAGTCAATTTTGCCTTTGATATAGTTGATTTGTTCATCGGCAAGTTCATTATATTTCGGATCGTGAAATTGGTAATAAACAGGTTTATTATTAAAAGGAGCTGCTGTGAATTTTGATTGCCATCCTTCTACGTTTTCCCCACTGAATTTGTCAATTTTAATAATATAACCGCCTGTCAGGTCATCTCCGGATATTTCGTCGGAATTCAATTTATTGATATCAACCCGATTATCATCACGCTTTATTTTTTCCATCAAAATATAAATTCCCATATATTGATTATTCAGGATGAGTTCACAAAACTTACACCGACTTGCGTACCAACCCATTTTCCGGGTTATTGTGTAGGTTAAAACATTACGCATAAAAGTTTTATCACTGTAAGGTGCATGCAATATCCAATCATTTTCTTTCGGCAAACCCAATAACGAGACATTAAGATTATTTTCCTGTTCATCACGGGTCTCAAGGGCATATTGTTTTTTAGGAAAAAAATATACTGATGAGGAACCTCTGATTTCGATTCCTATTTTACCGATATAGTGATGAGTGGTTGCTGCAATAAAGTTTCTTGAACCGTCCTCATTCCAAATAATTTTCATTTCTGCAGAAATTTTTTCTTCATCAGGAATTTCTCTGCCGTTGGTGTTGATAAGGATAATGGGAAGGTTTGATGACTCAAAGGCGGTAGCCATTAGGTTGGCAAAAAAAATGAGGAAAATAATTAAAATACGATTTATCATTGTAAAATATTCCTTTGTAAATAAAAAATTCGGTTATAATATTCTATATAAATGGGAAAAAATCCAAAGAAATTTCCAATTCTGTAATTTATTTCACACATTATGATATAGTGATTGGTTACCTTAACAATAAAAAGGTGAAAAAATGACAAAAAAAATATTATTGGTCATATTAGCGCTCTTCATGGGCCTGGCTGTTTCTCAGCAAAAGACTACAGAACAGATAATTCAGGAAGAGCAGGAAAAAATGCGTCAAATGCAGGAAGATTTTTTAAAACAGCAGGAAGAAATACAACAGGAATACCTGCAGTATGAAAAGCAAATTTCTGCAGAATATGAAGCCCTTGAAAGGGCAGAGGCCCAACGCCTCAAAGAGATGGAAGATAAAATTCGGGAACAATGGAATGACACCAAAATTTCAACCAATAAAGAATTCGTTGATTATGATGAAGATTTTAAAAGTCGCGGCAGCATCGATTTTGAAAAAGGTGAAGTAAAAATTGAAGTACTGCAGGATGAAAAGAATAAAAACTCTGATGGTGCTGTTAAAAAATTAGAGCAGCAACTGTCAAAACTTATTAAGGAGGAAGACGAAAAAGGAAACCCAATCCTTGAAAAACAGCTAAAAGATACTCAAGGCAATCCAATTTCAAAAAAACAGACCAAAGCCATAATTGAAGATTTGGTAAAAGAAGGCAAGATCAATGAAGAAAAAATTAAAGGTGGCAATGGCGAGATCAAATATAAATACACTATTCAAATGAAACTGGTTCCGGACCATTTGAGAGTTCGACTGGATACCTACAAAGATGAGATACTTAAACAATCAGAACGCTTCAAACTGGACCCGGCTCTTGTTTGCGCCATTATTCATACAGAATCATATTTCAATCCCAAGGCCAGGTCCCATGTACCTGCTTACGGTTTAATGCAATTGGTACCAAAATCAGGAGCACGAGACGCCTATTTGTATGTTTATAAAAAAGACCGTCTTTTGAGGTCCAACTATCTTTTTGAGCCCAGCAATAACATTGAATTGGGATGCGGCTATATCGCCCTGTTAAAATTTTCCTATCTAAAGGCGGTAAACAGCGATGAAAAGAATGATGTATGTGCTATCTGCGCTTACAATACAGGCGCCGGGAATGTAGCCCGTGCCATCAATGGAACAACGAACATTAATAAAGCAGCCAATATTATTAATGCCCGGGACTTTGATTGGTTAAATGATAAATTATTAAAAGATCTGCCATACGAAGAAACAAAAAATTATCTAAAAAAAGTGACAGAACGAAGAGAAATTTACAAAAGAGCCCTCTAAAATTTATACTATCTATAGGTGGCCGGCCAACCACCTATTTTTATTTCTTTTTTTAAATTTTCAAATAATGTATCTTATTGCATGACAGTACAATACACTAACCGATTTGGACAACTTTATCACTTGCATAAACGTATCACTAAAAAAGGAAATTTCAGGTTTTATTTTTCCAAGGAGAATTTGACAAACCTCGTTGAAAGAATTCCTAAATCCTTTGAAATCTATGAAAATCCAAAAGGACAGGTTTTTCTTCGAAAAAAAAGTAATAGTTTTATTCGTGAAAGTGAAATGAAACTGTTCGAAAAACTGATCTCGGAAAATACTGATTTTGACCATTTTTACATCAATTGTCAGAACAATGTACTAACTCTTTATCTGCCTGATTTTAATTTAGAAGATATCTCCGGTATGTTAAACATCACTGTGGGCAATGATGAAATAAATTTAAACCGATTTGATCCCGGAATTCTGACCTATTCACCTTATATCAATATAATTTTTGATAAAAAAGAGAATTGTATGACCCTTGAAAAAATTGATAATGACGACACCTTGAAACGTTGGCATATAATCGATTCTTCTGACGACCTGGAATCTTTGATATTGAAAAATATTCAATCTATAAAAAGCAAAACCTATTCAAACCTGAAAATTTTATTTCTATAATGTATGCAATTAATGATTATTCCTTCGGAAAATTAAAAATAAGCAATATCCTTTATATTCAGGATTTAATCCTTTTAGGCGAGAAAATAATATTTGACTGGCATCGCCGTTCCGGCACTTTAGAAGATATTAGGAAAATAGATGATTATCAGCCTGATACAATTTTTATTGGCACAGGGAAATTCGGTTTGATGAAGGTATCTGAAACATTAAAAAATACATTGAAGCTACATGAAATTGTGAACCTTGTAATCAAAAAATCCGGCAGTATTATTCAAAAATTTCCAGATTACTCATTGGCTAAAAAGGCACTGGCTATTCATTTAAGTTGCTAATGAAACTGACAATACTTGGCAGTGGTACCCATATACCCGTAAAACACCGTTCCAATCCAGCCTATATATTAGATATCAATGGAAAAACAATTTTAATAGACTGCGGCTCTGGAGCCTTGCGCCAATTGGTTAAAGCAAACCGCACTATTTGGGAAATTGATAAAATTTTTTTATCCCATCTCCATATTGATCATACAATTGATCTTGTACCATTATTTTTTACTTTTAAATATCAAAAAAATATTACCACTGAATATAAATTAATTTCCATCTATGCACATGATAATTTTTCTATCCGACTGAATGACTTAGAACAAATTTATGGAAAATGGATGGATTCTGAATATAGGGGTTACCAACACAATCCAATTTCACCGAATTCTTTTAAGCAAGATGATTTTAGAATTGAAACTTTTTCAGCCGCTCATAGTGAAGAAAGCCTGATTTTTCGTTTCATCGATCATAAAAACCAAAAATTTGTCTATTCAGGTGATACTTCATTGACGGAAAACTTAGTGAAAGCCGCATACAGGGCCGATCTACTGTTGATTGAATGCTCTGGGCTTGAAAACCAGGAAATTTCAGGCCATCTCAAGCCCCAGGATGTCAAATCGGTTATTTCGGCTGCAAAACCTAAAAAAACAATAATCACGCATATTCATCCATTATTAGATAATGAGGATTTGATTTGGAAGGTTACGCCAAGCGATTGTGATGTAGCCCTAGCTGCAGATTTACAAGTTTACCGCGTGGGTTAATAATTAAACATAAGATATATTATGTAAACTTAATGAAGTTTATACGCTTAAATTCTTTTCTGCCCCCTTAATAATGATAGATGGAGAATAAAAATGGAAATTATGACACTTCAAACAAATCAAAGAAACCAATTCGTTGATATTACAGATAAAATCCGCGAAGTAATCAAAAAATTCAAAGTGATCGACGGTCATATCGTTATTTATTCTCCCCACACAACCAGCGGCATAACCATTAATGAAAATGCCGACCCGAATGTCCTGACTGATATGCAAAAGAAACTCAATACCATGGTACCACCGCATGAAAACTATACTCACTTGGAAGGTAATTCAGATTCTCATATCAAGTCGACACTTGTTGGAAATTCTGTCCAAATCATTGTTGAAAATGGTCAATTGATGCTGGGGACTTGGCAGGGAATATTCTTTTGTGAATTTGATGGTCCAAGAAGACGTGAAATTTGGATTAAATTATTCACATAATTAATTGAAATTGAAAATGTTAAAAAAAAGACCTGCTATTTTACAATTTGCAGGTCTTGATATTTAAACGAGATATGGAATATTTCAGGTTTTGACTTTGTAAACTGAATCAATCACAGTTCCGTCAACCCACTTGACTACTGCGACAACTTCATCGGTCAATTGCGGCTTTTGTGGTTTTCCGCAAATCCTTTCGGCCTCTTCTTTTAACTCCACAATGGTTTTGATCGGCAACTGAGAATTTTTAAGTTTATCCAGCAAATCCTGACGGCGAGGATTGATGGCTATTCCCCTTTCGGTAACAATAATATCAATCAATTCACCAGGCCCGGTTAATGTTGTGACTTCATCCCGTATGATTGGAATTCTGTTTCTGAAAAGCGGAATGGGCAAAATAACATTCCGGCCAAACAGACAGTTTTGCCAGCCTCCGATACCATGTAGCAAATATCCGTCCGAATGAGTATTAACATTAGCATTAAAATTAATATCAACTTCAGTTGCTCCCAGTATGGCAATATCAATAAAAGAAGCAAAATTGCCTTTGCTGTGATAATTATAACTGGTAAAAGGACTTGTATCTTGATGCTTGGGGTTCTCACGCATAGACCGAACGCCTTCAAGGTCAAAAGTTTGCCCGTCAAGGATGTACTTCACCAATCCTTCTTCCAGCATTTCCACCAGGTATTTATTGCTTCCTCCTCGGGCAAATGAAGCCGTTATGGAATTTTCCCGCTGATATTTTGCAAAATAATCGGAAATGGCCAATGATATTCCTCCAGCACCAGCCTGAAAAGAATAACCTTCACGAATGAGTCCTGCCTCCCAGCATAATTTGGCGGTCATTTCTGCAATTAATAATCGATCAGGGCTTTTGGTAATTCGAGTAGTCCCGGATACTATTTTTTCAGGAATACCCACTTTATCTACCCTGACCACATAATCAACATAGTTTCCGTGGATTTGCCACGGCAGGCAGGGAAAATCGACCAGGTTGTCCGTCACTATAATCACTTTGTCCGCATATTGCGAATCTGCTAGAGCAAACCCCAGTAAACCACAGGCTGACGGGCCGTTGACACCATTGGCATTGCCAAAAGCATCAGCTGTGGGTGCAGCCAGGATTGCGATATCGATTTGGACTTCTCCATCCTGTATCGCCTGATATCGTCCACCATGTGATCTCAGAACCCCTGTTCCTTTCATTTTTCCTTCAGATACAAATACACCCAGCGGTCCGTTCATACTGCCTTCGATATGATGTATGGTACCATCCTCGAGGTATTTGATTAATGGCTCATGGCAGGGAAAGGATGCGGATGGAAACCAGACAAGGTTTCTAACGCCCATTTCTGATGCAATTTTGAAAATTTCATTGACGATCAAATCACCGTCACGAAAATGATGATGGGTGGATATCGTCATTCCATCCTTTAGGCCGGCTTTCAGCAGCGCTGTTTTCAAATCAGGAACAACTTTATTGCCATCTTCAGGATAATCGGCACAGGTTGCCACCCGGGGGCTAAATTTTCGATAATCGGGTTTGTATTTTCCAACACCTTGATAAGGGATGACTTTTTTACCGTTTATTTCAGTTGGGACTATTCTTCCGGCTGCATTTTTTACCATGTTTTTAGTCATTTTCCAATTCCTCCCAATTTTCTGTAAGCAGTTTGTTTTGAATAGCCATTTTGATTACCCGTTCAGCTCTTTTAACAACAGGCGGATCAATCATTTTGGAATTGAGAGAGACCACAGCTTTCCCTTCTTTTTTGGCCTGGGCAAAGGCTTTTGCAATTTTTTTTGCTTTTTCAATTTCTTTTTCTGTTGGGGCAAAAGCTTGATGAATGACAGAAATTTGTCGTGGATGAATACAACCCATTCCATCAAATCCCATGGCTTTTGAATTTCTTGCTGTTTCAAATAATTTATTCATATCCTCGACATTGGAAAAAACAGAATCAATCGCCTGTATTCCAGCAGCCCTGGCTGCATTTATAATCATATTGCGGGCAAATTCACTTTCTTTCCCGTTATCAGTTCTTTCCACACCAAGGTCAGCCGTATAATCTTCAAGCCCAATAGTGAGAGCGATGTTTTTATCTGAGGCTGTTGCAATTTCAAAACTTTTTATCACACCCATGGCATTTTCGATGATAGGCATGATGTATATTTCTTTGTCCAGATGGTGTTGTTTCTTTAAGTCTTCGATTTTGTTTGCAACGGCCAGAACCTGGTCAGCAGATTCGCATTTTGGAATCAAAATCGTATCGACACCATAAGGAACCACATACTCAAGGTCCTTTAAACCCATTGGCAATTGGTTGATTCGGACCATGATCTCAGAGCTGAAATAATCTCCTGCCAGCATAGCATTGCGCACCAGCGGGCGCACCTCTTCTTTTTTCTCCGGGGCCACAGAATCTTCCAGGTCAAAAATCAATCCGTCTGATTTATATAAACCGGCATTGATAAAAAATTTCGGAAAATCTCCAGGCAAATATAATCTGGAACGCCGCTCTGCATCTTTTTTTATTGTTAGAGACCGGTTGTTGCATACAGGCAAAAGGATAATCTCTTTTCCCAGGGCTTTATTGACAGCGGCTTCTATCCTGGCCAGTATTACATAATCAAGAGCTCCGTAATCCTCCAGAGTACATTCGCAATGAACTATTTTAGCCTGATTCAAACAGTTTTTAATTAGGTTAATTAACTGATTTTCATAGTATTTCTGTACCTTGCTATTCAGTATAATTTGTATACCGCCAGTGTCGTTGAGTTTTATTGAAACACGGCAATCTGATTGTACATCAGGGCCCGAATTACCTGCACTAAATATTGGTTTCAAAAGTTTCCCTCCTCCTTCTAAATTTTCTCGATAATAATATTAATTTTTCAATATAATTTCAAAGAGAAAGATAGATAAATAGATTTTTTTTTACGAGGATGTTTTAATTAATGGGATAAATCAAAAAGATTGATAGTGTTAACAATTTATTAAATAATTTATCTAACAATACATAATTCCATGTGTTAGATTTTTTTAACGACTTTTGCAATCTGATTGATTGCATCTTCAATTAAGGAGATATCCGACACTGGTTTGAAAAATATCTCTTCATGGACTTGGGGCAGGTTAATGATTTTTTCAGATACCGTAAATTCCGTTGAACCTGTGTAAATGATATAACCAAGGTTGGGATAATCTTTATAAGTCGATTCAATGAAAATATCTCCATCCATGCCGGGTAGACGCAAATCAACAATAACAACATCAATTTTTTCTGATTTTAATTTTTGCAATGCATCTTCAGCAGTATCGGAAGTCATAACATTGTATCCACAATCTTCCAAATATGAAAAAAGGCTGAACCTAACTGCTTCATCATCATCCATAATTAAAATATTTATGCTCAAATCCATCCTGATTCTCCAAAATTGACTATTTCATTCCTTCTTAAAAAAACTGCGCAACATTAATCATTTGTTGTGAAAAATCAAAATTATTTCTTGAAAGTGAATATAATAATAATTTTGAGTAATTACCATTAATCATGGCAATCTACGGTAATTACTCAAAAAAGTTAATTATTTTGCAATGGCAGATTCGTAATCTTTATAGACCGGCACTTTTTTAAAGGCTTCCATTCTTTCAGAATCCGTGGAATTAAATTCAGCAATATTGGGATAATTCCCGGCTTTGTATTCTCTGAAGTGTATTGCCATTCCTCCGCTTGGCGAAACGACTGCTTTTAATTGGTTTTGGTTATTTACAACATATTTGCGAATTTCAATTTCAGTGGGACGGTCCTTCCAGTTTGTGTTGATGGCATCACAAAAAATATGGGCCACATATTTTTTGTGATTATCCAGAAAATCCAGATTGATATCGAAATTTCTGGTATGCTCATCGGTTGTTACACCCAAGAACCATTCTTTACCATTTCTTCGCGCTATAATCAGGTAGTCCCCGACCTCGGCTGCCAGAACTCTGGATTCATCAAAACTGGTTTTCACCAGGTCGATGAATTCAAAGGCAGGGTGTCCCTCGTAATTTTCGATCAGGTCAGCTGCCATCTGCCAAGGTGAATAAAGATTGATATAATAGGATAATTGCTTGGCAAGGGTTGTATAAACTCGAAAATTGGGCTTGTATTTAAATTCCAGATCAAAAATACCGGGAGTATAATCCATAGGCCCTCCCAAGAGACGGGTAAAGGGCAAAATGACTGTATGGTCCGGAGGATTTCCCGAAGACCAGGCATTGTATTCCATACCTTTGGCCCCTTCTCGCGACATCATATGAGGATAGGTTCGGCGCAGGCCCGTAGGTTTTATCGGCTCATGGGCCACAATCATAATTTTGTATTTCCTACCCATTTCTACAACTTTGCGATAATGGTTGACCATATACTGACCATGATGATGTTGCCCTTCGGGATTGATCGGTCCCACATAACCTGTTTTTACTGCAGGAATACCCAGTTTTTGCAGATATTGAAAAGCCTCTTCCATCTGGCTTTCATAATTCAGAACATTGGCAGCAGTTTCATGATGGCCAATAATATTGACTCCCTTGGATTTTCCATATCGGGCAACTTCTTCATAGTCAATATCATCGTAAGGTGTGGTATAATTTAAATTTCGTTCGGTTGTCCATCCTTCCCAACCCAGGTTCCAGCCTTCAATCAGCAGACCGGTAATATCGTGCTTTGAGGCAAAATCGATGTATTTTTTTGCATTTTCAGTTGTTGCTCCGTGTATTGGGCCCTGCTCCCAGGTGTTTTTATTGACATGCATGCCCCACCATATTCCCACATATTTTCCGGTAGTTATCCATGAGGTGTCATCCAATTTATTGGGCTCGTTAAGATTTAAAATTAAATTGGATTCAACCAGTCCGGCAGCATTATCGGTAATTTGGATTGTACGCCAGGGCGTTATCATCGGATAGGTTGCTTTAACTTTGATACCGTCAGGCCAGGGAACCAGAACAGAAATCAGGCCCTTTTCAGTCTTTTCCAGAGTCATTTCGGCATAATTGGTTAGGTTTGCCTCGTGAATGGCAATATGATGACCATCATTTTGGGATTTCATAGTGATTGGCGTATTAACGGCTTTCACATCATTCAGAGCTGTATTTTCATAGGCCAGTTCATAACTGTCATAATTATTGGGAATCCACCAGGTGGTGTATTCGTCAATAAAATTAAATTCCGAATTTTCCGATTCAACAAACAGACTATCCCCTTCTTTTCCTGTGACGATATAGCGAAATCCGACACCGTCATCATAGACTTTAAAAATGATATCCAGTCCGTACTTTTTATTTTCTTTGGATTTTAAAGACAGGGCTAATTCAGTATAATGATTTCGGATATTTTTATTCTCTCCCCATATTTGTGTCCAGTTTTCATCGAAACCGGATGTCTGAGCGGAAATTAATTTGTATTGATCAAAAATTTTTCCCATTCCTTTGATCTCGAAACCAAGGCCGGATTCCCCAATTATTAATCGGTTATTTTTCAATATGCAATAAACAGGCTTTGCATCAACCATTTTCACTTTTACAGTAATTTCCTTTGAAGGCGAAGATGCCGAATGTACACACGAAATATTCATGCAACTCTGCAACAATAATCCAAAAACCAACAAAACAGTTATGGTTTTAAAATTCATTTGATTCCCTTTCCTGATTTAATAGCAACTTACGGCAGATTGTCTTCTGTTATCTGCCACTCCGATATAAATTCCCAAATTGTGATCAATTCCAATTGCATTCAGGTCTCCTATGGCAGATCTAATGACAAGTTTATACCCCATTTTTTCAAGAGCCTCAAACAAGGTTTTGTCAATCCCAAATTTTTCAAAATAGATATTATCTGGCAGCCATTGGTGGTGAAACCTGGGCGCATGAACCGCATTTCTTAAGTTCATCCCGAAATCAACCAGGTTAATGATAACCTGGGCCACTGTCGTGATAATGGTTGAGCCGCCCGGGCTGCCAAGTATATATTTAATTTGATTGTCCTGTGTAACAATTGCAGGTGTCATGGAACTGAGCATTTTTTTGTTTGGCTGAATGGAATTAGCCTCAGATCCGAGCAAGCCGAACTGATTAGGTTGCCCGGGTTTTATGGAAAAATCATCCATTTCATTATTCAGAAGAATTCCGGTCCCCTCAACGACAAAACAACTTCCATAGGAAGAGTTGAGTGTGGTTGTATTAGAAACCGCCAGTCCATTTTTGTCAATAATGGAAAAATGGGTGGTCTGTTCACTTTCTGGTACAAAAACCGGGGCTGTCACCAGACTATTACCGGCCACATTAAATTTTATTTCAGAAGCCAGTGAGTCATTGAGTTTGTCAGAGAGCAAATACTGAGTGTGATTATTTACGAAGTAAGGATCACCCAGGTATTTTGATCTGTTGGCATAAGCAAACCGTTCCGCCTCAACAATTTTATGTATGGCATCGGGAGAAAAATAATCATAATGACTCATGGGAAAATTTTCCAGGATTTTTAAAATTTGCCCCAAAACAACGCCTCCGGAACTGGGTGGGGCCATCGTAATAATTTCGTGGTCCCGGTATTGAAACCGGAGGGGTCGTTGTTCAATTGCCCGGTAGTTCTTCAGATCGTCGTAGGTCAAAATTCCACCGGCAGCATTGACGCTGCGAACGATTTTCAGGGCAGTCAAGCCACGATAGAAATCATCAGCACCTTCCTGGGCAATTCTCCCCAGCGTTTGCGCCAGATCGGGAAATTTCAAAATATCACCGACTTCAGGGACACTTCCCTTTGGAAAAAACATATCTTTCGTAGCGGTAAACTGGGCCATTTCTTCATAATGGTTTTTCAAACCTGTATGCAGATGATAGGTTACAGGAAAGCCTTTATCAGCCAGTTCTATAGCCGGTTCTATGAGTTTGTTCCAAGGAAGGAGCCCGTATTTTTCCCATGCCAATGCCATTCCGGCAACAGTTCCGGGAACAGCGGCAGACAACGGGCCTTCGGTAGATAATCCCGAAATGGGTTTTCCATCACGATCGAGATACATTTTTTCATGGGCATTTTCCGATGCTTTTTCACGGTAATCAATGGTTGTGGCGGACCCATCCGGAAATCGAATAACCATAAAACCACCACCACCAAGGTTTCCGGCTTCCGGCCACACCACTGCCAATGCAAAACTGACAGCAATGGCAGCATCAACACTATTCCCGCCTTCTCTCATAATCTGAATGCCGATATCTGAGGCAATTTTAGAAGCTGAGACAACGACACCGTTTTTCCCTGCTTCTAACGACTGTCCGAAAGATAAAGTGGTAAAAAAAAGATAAATAATACAGACAATTAATTTTTTCATAACTGAAAAGCATCCTCTATATGATTGATTTTAAATGAATTATTCTCAATGGTTATGGCGATCACATCAAACCGGCATTCATGGTCTTCAAAATTATTCCCGGCCAGAAAGGCCTCTGCAATTTGAAAAATCTGTTGCTGTTTGGCCTCATCCACTTTCAATTCCGGCGCCCCGAAAAATGGGTCTCTGATCGTTTTCACCTCGACAAAAACCAGTACATTACTCTTCATAGCAATTATATCAATCTCTCCGAAAGTGGAAAAGTGGAAATTCCTTTCTACTATCTCATATCCATGATTATACAAATAAAAAGCAGCGTGATTCTCTCCAATGGCACCCAGCGTCCGATGATTGGTTATTTTTATAATATTCAAGTCAAATCCGGCAACTTTCTGAAAACTGATTCGATGGATTGGGCTTGCTCCGAATTTTTCAATGGCTTCGCAATGTTCCCGGGTTCCATACCCTTTATGTTTTGCCAAACCGTATTGCGGAAAAATTTTATCATAGCTGAACATGAGACGGTCCCGATATACTTTTGCGACAATTGAAGCGGCAGCGATTGAATAGCATTTACTGTCTCCGGAAATAATTGCTTCCTGGGGCAAAATTGAGTTTTTCAGGGGCCGGCCGTCAACAAGAATAAAATCTACAGACACCCTGGTTTTTCCGATGGCCATGCGCATGGCTTTATAGGTTGCATTTAGGATATTTATTTCATCAATGGTTTTATTATCGACAACGCCTATGCCAACGGCTTTGGCCTGTTCTATAATTTTATCATAGAGTATTTCACGGCTTTTTTCACTTATTTTCTTAGAATCAAATACGCCCTTAATCGGAGAATGTTCATGGCCAAAAACCACAGCTGCCGATACAACCGGCCCAGCAAGAGGCCCCCGTCCTGCTTCGTCGATTCCGGCAATAATTGCTTTTCCTGCTATCCAATATTTTTTTTCAATGTCAAGATTCAATGTTTTTTTGGCCATAACGTCCTCAGAACTATAAAATTTATAAATATTGCCGATAGAAGCAAACCTTTTATTTCCTTCATGTTGGATGTTGTTTTATGATAGTAAATTGTCTGAATTCCAGGAAGTTTACTGGGGGTTATTCAACGGGATTGCCATCAGGGTCGAAATGGATTGCTTCACTGCTTTTTTTACCCATATTATAGAAAATTTTTGACATGATCACGCCAGATTTGTAAAAGGCCAGCTGGGGCCCGTGCTTTTCTCCTTCACGATATCGGTACTCATTTCGCAGGGTGCCGTCTTCATAATATTCTTTTGATGATCCTTCTAATTTTCCGTTGATGTATTCTTCTTCCAGTTGAATTTTTCCATTGCTGAAAAAAACAAGGGTTCGGCCATGAAGGACATCGTTCAGATATTGTTCCTCTTTACGTAAATTTCCCTCTTCATCATAATACCTGAAAATACCGGATTTATAGCCGCTTTTGTAATGTTCAGTATGTTGAATATTTCCAGTTTTTCCGTCGTAATATTTTGATTCACCATGCCTTAATCCATAACTGAAATGCTCCTCTGCTACCAGATTTCCGGTATCCTTATCAAAAGTTTTGGAAACACCGTGGAGGTGAGCACCCTTATAATTTTTCTCATTGGTGATGTCATTACCGCTCATTTCAATTTTTTTGCCATCGATTTCACCTTCACAATAAAAGGCGGAATTTCTCAATTTCCCGTCGATAGCATAGGTTTTAACTTCACCCCATATTTTTCCATTTTTATAAGGTGTAACGGTGAAGAGCGAACCATCCTGGCGGTACTCTTTGATCATCAGAAGGTTGCGAATACGAAACTTTGATTTCCAGGGAGAATCAGCGACATAGGTTTTTTTAACGGTAAAAAAATTGGCTTCACCCATCAGGTTGAATTGTTCGACACTGGTTTTTGTCATGACAAAAGGGTTGTTATTTTTAGTCAAACTAAAAATAAACAATGTAATGGCAGTTGATATCAGCAAAATGGTCATAAAAAATTTTGCATCGAAGGAAACGATGAAATGGATTATCGCAAAAATAATTGTAAAAATGAAGAACAAAGAAATGATTTTCTGCAGGGCTGAAAAACGTTTGTAAGATTCTTTGATTTCCATTTCAATTTTCATGATTTTTTTCTTTCATTTTCTGTTGATATAAAATCAATAGATTTTCAGCTTCAGTCCTCTTCCCTGTTTTAGCCAGCAATCCGACCAATTTTTTAAGTGCATCTTCATTATCAGGGTTTAATTTTAATAACAAGTTATAAGTAAAAATTGATTTTTCATAGTGCCCATTTTTCAAAAAAATCAGAGCCAGGGTTTCCAGATATTTTTCATCTTCCGGTTTAAAATAATCTGCAATTTTTGTTAAACAACTAAAAGCGGATTCATGTTCTTTTCTTTCAATGGAAATACTCAACATAAAGCGATTGGCGATTTTATTTTCCGAATTGATTACCAATATTCTTTTACAAATATCCAAGTGTTTTTCTTTTTGTCCGGATTTTTGATAAAAAAATGCCAGTGTTTCCAGGATTTTTTCTTCGCTTATAATAACATCAGTCGAATTTTTTTTGCCGGTTTGTTTTACCTGATTGTTGACCTCCCAAAGCTGCAAGAGGCTATTTTCCACCTCCTCTTGGCTGCCGGTTTTTTCGGCAATTTTATAAAGAAGATAATAAGCACCTGTCTGCATTTTTACAATCTGAAGGGATTCCGTGATCAAATTTTTGGCCTCATCGTACTTTTCCAAAGCGATAAGTGATTCTGCATAAGTGGCGAGTAATGATGAGGTTAAATTGTTGTCTAATTGTTTCAGATGCAGGGCTTTATCAAAATATTTTACGGCTTCCGTATATTTTTTTTCCAGAGCATAATTTTGAGCAAGGGTGTAGTAACCATAGGCATAATCAGGGTGTTCCCCCACCATTTTTTCCAGCAATTTGCGGTTCCTGGCATTTTTCTTCTTTAGGTCGTCTTCATTCAGGTTATAACCGTAATGAAAAATCTCAATGTCGGTTGCCTTCTCCTCTCCGCCTAGCTGAAAACAGGAGGGAGAAATTTGTTCATGGATTCGGCCGGAAAACTGGATTCCGAAATGATTTGAAAACAATCGATGGGCATCGGAAATATAATAATAATTACCCTTTTGATAATTGCGAATATTGATTTTATATATCTCGGGTTTCCGGGCTTTGTGGCTAATGATGGCTAGCATTTTTTTTCTGTCGTCAGGATTGAATCTTTCATCGGCATCCAGCCACAATATCCAATCTGCCCGAGCATATTTAATTGCTTCGTTGCGAGCCTCTGAAAAATCGTCATTCCATTGAAAATGATGGACCTCTGCACGATGCTTTTTGGCAATATCAATAGTCCTGTCAGTTGAACCTGTATCGACAATAACGATCTGGTCTGCGAGACCCGCAACACTTTTCAGACATTCGTCCAGTCTGTGTTCTTCATTTTTTACGATCATACATAAGGATAATTTACTCATCGTTTTCCTGGTTGGTTTTTATCATCCTTTTCAATTGCAATGCCAGTTGATTTTCAGGATCGTATTCTAATATTTTCCAAACATAATTTGCAGCATCCTCCAGCCGCCCAACTTCCAGATTTAATTGCGCCATTCTCAATAAGGCATTGGTATCATGCAGATTTCTTTCAATGACATTGAGAAATTGCTTTAATCCTTCTTCATATTGTTCATTCATTATCAGTATTTCTGCGTAATTCCGTCTTGTATCCAGCGAGTCTTCATTAAATTGCAGAGATTTTTGCAATAATTCCCCGGCTTTTTTCAAATCTCCTTTTTCGAACCAGGAAATTGCTAAAATATTTAAAATCATATAATTGTCTGAGAATAATATTTCAAGTTCAGGAAGATATTTCCTGGTCAATAGATCATTTTTTAATTTTTTCTGGCAAAGAAAATGCCCCAAAAGGTTGAAGGGCAATTTGGATAGCGTGAATTTTTTCAGATAGTCCCGGGCCATCAATTCCAGTTCAGCGTTCAGGTTTACATTATCAACTGATTGAATGACTTCTTTTAGATCCTTCTGAAATCTCAGGATGGGTTTTCTGATTAATTTTTGAATACGCTTTTGCAGGATAAATGAAGCTATGTTCCAGTCCCAGTTTTTTTTCACATAGGCTGAGGCAAATTTTCCCATTTCAAGCAATTGCTGCGAATTTCTGGCAGCATAGGCCATCTTCTCGCACAAATCGGCGGTATCGGCTTCCCAAAACCAGGGAAAATCCACCAATTCTTTTTCTCCCACTATTTTGAATTCATGGGATAATTTTTTCGCCTTAATAAATAAGGTTGTTCTGGAATTACAAAAATCCAGGGCGGCGCCACCTTTAGTAACCATGGTGGGAATACCACAGGCCATGGCTTCCAGGATCGGCAACCCAAACCCCTCACCGCGATAAGGGTGAACCAGGAGATTACAGGCCGTATATAAACCGATCAAATCCGTATCCGATAAGGTGTCGGATATGTATTCGATTTCCGGAATATTTTTCTGCTGCATCAGATCAGCGATTTCCTTTTTAAAAGTCTGATCTTTGTAAAAGGATTGACCCCCAAAATCTTTTATCACAAGGCAAACATCATCATTTTTTGTAAAAGTGTTGATGTAGCTTTTCAGTAAAATATCAATTCCTTTACGATAGATAGTTCCTCCAACAAACAGAAACTTAAATTTTTTCCGGGTTTTAAGACGATAAGGCTTTGCCAAAGGGTTAAATTTTTGGGTATCCACTCCATTTGGAACCACAAAAACGCGCTCAGGGTCGACCCCACTATCCAGATAAACCTGCTTGACATAAGTTGAAGGCACCCACATCTCATCCACTTTTTCATTAAAAACCGTCACCCAATTTTTCGGTAAATATCCAAATTCCCATGGCTGAATGATAACCCAGTGCCCGTTTTTCGGGGCTGTTAATTTTGGCGGCCACCGATGATATAAATGAATATCTGTTTCATTCAGTTCTTTGTTTTTAAACTTTTGAAGCAACCGGTATTCACCTTCAGGTTTGAACTGATCTTTTTCATAAGGGATTATTGACAGATTGAATCCTGCTTTTGCCAATCTCAGACAATGCTCACGATTGACCAGGGCCAGCGAATGATTAACAAACTGAGAGCCCTCCCATTTTATATTTATCGAAGAGTTGACTTTATCAAAGTTCAATATCGGGCTGTTTTCTATTCGGGTCTTTTTTAATGCAATTTGTTCATTTGTGGGATTTTTTCTATATAAATGACGGGCGAAATATGCTGCTTCGGATTTTCTTTGAATAAAAAAATACAGATCCATTAAAAATTCCAATACGCCATCATCATCATTTTCTATTAAATAAGACTCGAAGGAGAGCTTTGCTTCTTCAAATTTCTGCTGAAAAAACAGTGCTTTGCCCAAGGGTTTAAAAATTTCATGATCATGAGGATTCAAAACCAGATATTTTGTCAATAGTTTTTCACTCTGATCGTAAATTTTGTTGTACAACGTGATTTCACCCACTTTTTTTGAAATATATGGATCATCAGGATTGACCAGCCAGATACGATATAGGGAATCCATCACCTGCCGACTCTCTCCCTTGGCTTCATATTCTTCTAATCTTCTGATTTCAAGTTTCTTATCAAATTCTTTGTCATCCGTAATCTGAGTTTTTAAAGAATGGAATTCTTTAAAACTGATGGGTAAAATATCCGCCAGGATCCAACGATAAATCTGGACTTCATCGTCCTGTCCCTGAACTCGGTAGTAGTTTGTAAAAAGGAAATCCCGAAAACGGTCAAAGCCTTTGGTTTCAGCAGCAATGACAATGTATTTCGGCGGGTTTGGAACAACTCCCTGCAAAATCAATTCCTCATCCAGAAAAGGAGTCACAACATAGCCCGCAACGCTGGGATGTGGACAAAACAGCGACCAGGTTGGCGACGGGCGTTCAGCCCAGAGGTAAATTTCATACTGGGCCCCCCAAACATAGATTTGGTCACCCTCATGAGTAACCTCTCTCAGTGACTTACCGATTTCCTCTCCAATGGTGAAAAACAGCCATTCGCTTGGGTGGTTGACATACATTAAGCCTCTCTGGACTTTTTCACGTTTAACGGTCTCCTGAATTTCTCTCCTGGCAATAAAAGCAGAACAACCGAGAATCATTAAAAATAGTGGCAAAGAAAGCCAAAGAGTGAAATGAGAATACATCGTAAATACACCAATTCCCGAAAAAATAGCCATGGGCGCTGCAAGAGGCAAAAAATGGTAGGGCATTATGTGTTTGTTTATATGGACGGTAAAAAGTCCGGAACTAAGCCACAACACAAGAATTATCAGGGGTTTATAGAAACCTGTTGAAGTATCGTATAGAAAAACAAACGGAGTAAAAGCCATAAAAACCATCGTTTGTCTAAAAAATTTTCCGTAGAGTATCCGGGCCCAGATTTTTTGACGGGATTGAAAGCCTCTGTTTTGACCGTCAATATATTCTTTATTTTCCACGGGAATTTCACCATCATACTCTTTGTACCTGACCAGTTTTTTATTTCCATAAAGAATATTATCCAGATGCATTTTCAGAGCTTTGATATTCAGAGAAAAAATATCGATAAAAAAATGAAAAATCCCGGCCTGATAATGATATATTCCAGTCACAACCAGGCCCAATGTGGCACCAGCAGCAAACAATAGGACATTTGAAAATGAAAATTTGTATAAAATTATAGAAAATAAAACAACTGGAAAGGTATTGATATAAGCGGATTGTTTGAAAAAAAGTGATAAAAAGGCTACAAGCCCGACCAGAAAAAATACCCAACTCCCCATTTCTGGACTTCGAAAAACCAGGGCCAGAGCCAGGGCAGTAAAGGCACTTTGTTCAATTTCATCATTGGATTGGACCCAAACAAAGGTTGGCAAACTCACCAGAATTCCATAAAAGGCTGTAGAGAGGAGAGCTATCTTTTCTCCGGCTATGCTTTCGGTGATCACAAAAATTGATATTTGGGTAATTGTCAAAAAGAAAATTGCACTGAAACGGAACAAAGACCGGGAAACCTTAAAATATTTTAACAACAGTGCATAAAGCATCCATCGTCCTGGTGGATGGTTTTCCTTGGTGTCCTGTACCGGTAGTTTTTGCTTTCTCAGCCAGAATAATCCGTGATAACCATAGATACCATAGTCCGCATCCAGAGGGACCTTACAATAAGGAATTTTTATCAGGATCGATAAAATGATAATTCCGAAAAAATAAAAGACTGTCACTGTTGGCCTCCATAGGAATCGTAAAAGATTTTTTCACCAAGATTACCCGGATGGCAAAATTGATTGCGATAAAGGGGCCGGTACACCGTGATTTCATCGGCAAAAAAATCCGCAATTAATTCAATTCCGGTTGATCCATAAAATTCGTCAATATTGATAATATTTCTGGCATCGATGATAAATTTGGGTTGTTCTTCCATGATGGCAAGTAAAAGCCACCAGTGCCATTTAACACCATATTTTTTATCCAGGTCAACAGGTTCAGTTGTGACGCCAGCTTCAAAAAACCCCAAAGCACTCAAGCGATTGGATAAAACATAGACAGGGCTGATATAACCAATACAGGTAATTGATTCCTTCTTACTTGTATGTGTCGCAATATAGGCAGCCACTTCATCATATTTATTCATTACCACCAGGAAAGGGTTTTGGGATTTTTGGCCATAGGATTCCATCAGCGATCTATTGAATTGCCCAAAATAACGTAGCCAAAGGAGGACAATTCCGGCATATATCAGCCAGGAAAAATAATTATTTTTTATAGATAGCAGATAGAAAGAGGGAACTATCAGCAACAAAAGGTGCGACGGGTACATTTTCCCTTGAACCAGAATTTCAATTAACGCTGTTGTCACCCAGAGTAAATAGAATAGATTTTTCCCTGATAACTGCCAGTTTAACAAAATATTACCAATAAATAACAGACCCAATAGAATTTCAAATCCATAATTGAGTAAAAACCTGCTGAAAGAAAATTGAGTACTGCGCTGTTCATGGCTTCTGGAGGTTGAGGCACCCTGTTTATATTTTAGCAGATGACGGGGACTCAATGTCCAAAGTAAAGGTTTAAGACGACCCGTCACACTGAAAATAATAAGGAAGAAAACCAAAAACATAAAAACAGAAATCGCTGGGACCAAAAAATAGTCTGTTTGAGTAAATACAAACAGCGGGGCCAGGAAAAAAAGTACCAAAGTCGGTGCAAAAGTAATTTTAATGAACAAAAAAACAAATACAATGATACCGCCATAAACCACAGATGCCCAAAAACTTACAGGAAAATAGTCCAATAATAAAGCCGCAAGTAGCAATAACAACACACCCCATTGCTCAGCGTGGATTTGATAATAATCGAAATGAGGCAGCATAAAGGTCATTTGTAGCAGGACAGCCAAAATTACAGACCGGTGCAATTCCAGAAAGGGTGAAACCATTAAGAAAAACAGATTTGGGGTGAGAAAAATGAGCAAACTATTGATTATACGAAAATTTTTGGCTGATAACGCACAATAATGAAAAAGCTGTTCAAAAAACCACCATACAAATTGCTTGTCCCGGTAATAAGGAAAACTGCCGATGTGTTCTTTTTCCGCTGAAATAGAGGAATAGGGATCCGGTGGAAATGTTCCAAAATCTAAACTTTCCGGTTGATAAACATCCCCCCTTTTTCTTTGAAAATATTCCTTTTTCCGTCCCAATCGCTGCATCATGCCGGCATAAATAAATTCAGCTGAATCGGGATGAAGGGGTTCATTTTTTACTCGGAAGTAATAAAAGATCGTCAGGCCCAGCGAAATAGCAAAAAACCAAATCACGTCAATTCCTCCAGAATTTTAGCGACCTTTTCGGCAATATTTTCCATTTTAAATTCAGTCGGACATTTTGGATTGATATTCATGCGAAGTAATTTCTCCAATTTCTGGGCAATATCTCCAGATTGATGCAGAGCGCATTCACCAAGATTATACTTTTGGATAATATCTGCAGGTTGTCCTTTCCCAACAAAAAAAATGGGCTTTTCAACAGCCAGGTAATCAAAAAATTTTGCTGGAATAAAAATATGGTTGTATTCTCCTTTTCCATTGATTATCAATAAAATATCAGATTCCTTTAACAATTTAATTGATCTTTTAAACGAAACTTCTCCAAAGATGGAAACACTGGATTGCAATTCATGCTCAACAATAATATTGCGAGTCTGCTGATCAATTTCACTGCCGATAAAATTGATCCTGACTGTTTTTCTGTAATCCGGATTGCCTTTCAGAAATTGTGCGAAACCTCTCAATAAATCATAAGGCTGACGGTCATTGTAGAAGCCGCCTGTATAGGTGATATTGAATTTTGATAAATCAAGACCACTAGCTTCAGGGGAATCGGCAAGATACTGCATTTCCTCATCTGTCCCGTTGGTGACAACATGAATTTTGTCTGCCGGAAAATAGTGGTGATTGGTAAAGAGTTTTTTCATTGGTTCGGAGGTCACAAAAATCCTATCAGCCTTGTTCAGCATGATTTTTTCCAGCCTGATATTAAAAAAATGTTTCATAATATTCTCACGATGAAAGCGGCTCAACGTCCAGGGATCGCGGTAATCAATAATGAACGGAATCCCCATATTTTGGCTTAGCCTGCTTCCGATCAGACCAGAACTGTAGGGGTTGACCGTTGCAAGGATTGCATCTGGTTTATGCTCTTTTATTAGGTTATTTCCTGTTTCAACAGCCGGTCTAATCCAGCTGAAATAGGGGTCAGGCAAAGCAAAATTTTTTATCAAAAATCGCAGAGTACTTTTGGATTTTTCGGACATCAGCAACATTTTGAAACATTGGTCTCGTTGGTCAGTAGTTTTATAAATTTTTAAAAAAAATTTCTCAAACCATTGATTTTCAATATCTTTTCTAAAATAGGCCCCCTCTCTGGCAGTAAGTAAGAGGGGCTGCCAGCCGAAATGTGGAAGATGTTTCGCCAGACGACAGATTCGATGGATTGCCGGGTCATTTGAGGGTGGAAAGGCATAGCTGATGATCAGCAGTTTTTTCATGAAAAATCCACCAGTTTTTTTATATTTTCCGAAAATACTCGCCTGAGATGAGTCTCGGGAATATCCAGGGTCATCAATAACGTCACTCCAGCAGCCGGGTGCCAGGCCGGCAGATCGGAACCAAAAATCAATTTATCGGGAATCTCTGTTATTCCCTTGTGGAGAATATATTGAAACATGGTGGCCGAAGTATCCAGATAGAGGTTTTCATATTCACCGGCCATTTTTATGGCTTTTAAATAATCATCGGAATTGGCCGGATAACCGCCCATATGCGGCAGGATAATTTTGGTCTTTGGAAAAAATCGTAAAATGCGATTATAGATATTTTGAGGACTATCATGGATCAAAATCGGAACGTCAAATTCATTGATCAGGGCGATTTCATCCTTTGACAATTGGCCATCCACTCCGGGAGAAATTTTAAATCCCTTTAATTTATAACGATTGATACACTTAACAATTTCTGCCTGGGTATCGATTTTATTTTTACGAATCAAAAAATTAGTAAGCCCGGCACTGAGGAACTGGCGTGGCGGAGAAAGAATACTTTTCCAGGGTATCCACGACGCTCTTCCGGTATTCAATCGTCCAAAACCAACCAAATTTTTAAAACTTTGTTGAATGTGGAAAATTTCCTCGTTGGCATCGAGATATTTTTTATGATAATTAGGAAACACAATGGCCTTGCTTATACCAATGTTTTCAAGGACATCCATGACCCTAGCGGCATCAACATCAGGATAAAACCAAACGCCTTCACCTTTGCCAATATGGATATGATTATCAATAATTTCATATTGATGAAAGATATGGGAGACTTTTTTTGAGATATAATTTAAAGTGTTTTGATACATAGCGTTTCTTTTGTTCAGGCTGTGCAGAAGGTGTATAGGATCCAACCATAATGATAAGGCCTGCTTTCATAATCGACGATTAATTTTTGCATGATTGCTTCGTTTTTGGGAGATTTACGGTTCAGTATTATTTTTCCAAAAATTCTTCTTTTATCACAGGCTGTCAGTCCTCCATAGTTCAAACCCAGGAAGTCAAAAATTGATTTGTTCCTGCCCCGTTTTTTAATACTACGCCAGATGATATTTTGATTTTCATCAATAAAACCATTGTCATCAAAATCAACCTTGTTAAACCAATCCAGGCTTTTGTGAATGGTCCCGCTAAAATCTTTAGTCAGGGCTTTTTCTGCCGCTCTCAAAGCCATGGGCGCCATAGCCGACTGATGGACGGAGTAGATTGGATATTTTTCCAGAACAGTACCTTTTTCCACATCAAAAATCCAGGGCCAGTCACCATGATTGCCCTGGAGGGAGATATTGCGGCTGGTAGCCTGGTCGATTATTGTTTTAATCAAGCTGTCATCAAAAATTCTCACATATTCCGAAAGGGCCAGAATGGAGTAGGCCTGGTCTGCAAAACAACCGATTTCAGAATAGATTGTGCCGGCAATAAAATTAAATTTGCGACCATTAAAGGAGGCAAAAAGCCCGGTATTTTTATTAAAAGCCTGCAAAACTTTTACAGACAGAGACTTTAGGAGCTGTTCAACACCGGCCTCTTCATTGATCAGTGCATAGGATTTACTTAGTCCGGTCAAAATCCAGGCTGCAGAAACTGTCATCAGGGAACGAATTGACTTTTTCGTGAGCCTTCTATCCAGTTCATCATAAACAATTCTGGCAAGATTATCATCGACTGCCACAGCTGCAAGCCAAAGCAAAAGGCCAAGGTCGGGTAAGGAGATTTTTTTTAAACGGGACACAATTCTTGAAGTCAAATATTCCAGGTTCATTTCTACAGTGTATCCAAAATTCCTCGCCTGGTAGAGCCCAATGAGTGAAATGATAGAATATCTTGTGGATGAATCCACTCTACTGATGACCTGATTGTTTTCTTTCAACCGGTTGAAGAATAACTGGTCGTCATTGATGCTCTCTGACAAATGGTCCAAAGAAATATTAATCAATTTGTCAATAAAATCGACGTTCATGACTGCCTCATAATTTTTTTCCAGCCCTTGGGTGGAATAAATTGAAAGTGATAATCTTTCCTTTCACAGTTGGCCAATATTAGAATATCTTCTGGTTTTTTATGGATCAGGGGATATTTCAAGAGGCTAAAGGACTTATTGATAGAAGGGATCAATCGATAATCAAAGCCCATAATCTCAGCGACTGCAAAATCAACCGCCACCGGATTGCTGCTACCTATTAGCAATCCTGTTTTTTTGGGCAAATGCTCCATGGGTCCTTCTTTTTCACCGGACATGACCGCATCCACAAGACAAAAGTAATTTCTTTGTTTTTCAGTGTGCATAATGCCGGCTGGATCAGCATATAAAAGTATCTGGTTTAAATCTTGAATACAGCGCCAGACGGTATCATTGCCAGACCAGTTCCCTTCCCGATAATCTGAGGAACCATCATACATGGAGACTTCTTCATAGCTTTTTCCCTTCCAAACCAGGATTTTATACATTTTTTTCAGCAATGTCGCCAACCAAATGCCCCATGTTTTGGTTTTGATAAAATTCCAAAATCGTTCCCGCATGACAATCCGTAATTTAAAAAATTCAAATTCATCGCCCCCATCTTTGGGCAACCCTCTCCGGTGATGGGCAATCCACGATTTATCGCCGTTAATGCCAATCAGATTTTTCATGGCACAGGTGATGCCGGCTTTTCGATGGGTTTTCATTTTCGGAAGATTGATAATACAATCGGCTTCTAAAATTTCCCGGGCGATCAGATATTCGTTTTTTACAGCATTGTGGTGTCTCGGTACTGTGCCATACCCGTAATCGGTAATTTCCAATTGTTCAGAATAATTTTGGATTTCTTGTAAAGCTGAATCTCTTCCCAAATCTACCGTTACATAATCTTTTTTCTGTCGATGTGCAGCGAATTTCTTTTTAATAATGACGTTTTCTTCATTGAAAATAGCAATCTCCCGGCGCATATCCAGTAACCGAATATTTTCCCTGGAATAATAAGCTACCAGCCGGTCTGCTTCAGAAATTTTAATGATTTCATCCCAAACCGCGGACTGCAGGGGTACATCGCCAATGATAATTTCCACCTTTCCCCTGGTCGCCAGAAGCAGATAATCAATCACTGGCCGCATCACCGAGGCATGGGTAATCATTGATAAAACTCCGTTCAAACCCAGCGGATGGTTACCTTTGACAAAATTGGGTTTAAGCATTACCCTCTCTCCTGGTTTAACCAATTCTTTAAGAGGGTTCCAGTTTGCAGTACCGAAATTTTCACTGTCAAATCCCAAATTAACAAAAATTTCACGGATTGCCCGATAGACTTCATTTCTGGTATTTGTTTCCACTACCAGGTCCGTGTTTGAAAATTCCGGAAAAATTTCATCCGGATGAAAAGGGGCCTCGGGATATTGCGAATTTTTAATTTTGGCAACAAAGACATCAACCATGTTTCACCTTTGTCATCACAAACTGGAATTTTCCGGACTTTAATTTTGGAAGCTCATTGACAATATGGATTTCTATTTCACAGGTTTCTTCCATAATCTGGTTGATTTTTTGCCGCAAAATGTCAATTTTTTTATCATCAATTTGGTCGGAATTAATTTCAAGATTGATCTGAAATTTTGCATAATCCTCCTGAATGACCTGAAATTTTGTCACCGCCTCCAGGAAGTAAAAGAGATGGGTGAACAATTCTCCGTGAATTTTGCTGCCATCCCTGCGATAGATATGAGCATTCTCCCGTCCCGTGAGCCTGCACAGGGATTTTACATTTGCTGCTTCAACCTCGTCACTTTCTCCCAAATCGCCTATATCAAAACGGATCAGGGGCATTGAATAATTATTAAGGGCAGTAACTACTATATTTCCGTTTCCTGGGCCTTCTCTATATTTCCGGGTTTCTTTATCAAAAATTTCCATGAAAACCGACTGTTGGAATATTCGTATTTTTTCTTCTCCAATGCCAAGAATTCCAACTTCTCGGGAGCCGTATTGGTTAAGAATTTTTGTGTCGGGAAAAGCCCCTGCGATAACCTGGCGCATTTCCGGATAGAGAGTTCCCGCAGTACAAACAATGATTTTTGGGCAATAGACCTGAATTTTATGAAGAAGGACATACCGGGAAATTTCATAAACAGAATCTACATAACTCCATATCATCACAGGCTTTAAGGTCCTGATTTGATGGATATATTTCACTATTAGATCCTCATTTAAATGAAAACTGTTGAAGATATTCCGGTTAAAAAAGTAATTAATTAAATGATTGATCCATTTTTCTTTTTCATGGAATATATCCTTTTCGGACCCCCAGATTTTAATCTCTTTTGCACCCAAATTTTTTCCATACATTTCCGCAAACCAGATGGTGTCTGCTACCATTCTCTCAAAATATTCCTTGTCCTGCAGGAATATGACAGGCTCACCGGTTGACCCGCCGGAAGTATTCCGGTAGGATTTTCTGGATTTGATATCTGCGCTGGTCAGCTCATGAAAATGTTTTCGGATTTTCTCTTTGGTCAGGAGGGGTACATCAGAAAATTTTTCCCATACAATTTGATATCCACGGAACAGCCCGATTTCATCAAATATTTTCCGGTAATATTTCGTATTCAGATAAGCATGATTCAGAAGTTTTTCCAGCCGTTTTTTTTGAAAATGGTCCAGGGCCAATTGATCGGAAAACAGTTCCCTGGTTTGATTTAAATATTGAATCACATTGGGTTTATAAAATTTTAATAATTTAGGGGCCAGTTTTTCTTTATTCATAATATTTATCAAACCATTTCTGAAAAATATAAAGGGTCCAGAGCAGTTTCCTGTTGTCCCGTTTACCCAGCAAGTGTTGATGCAATAATTGGTTTACAAATTCATAGTTGTAAATATTTTGTCTCAACATTTTCTTTTTGTTGAAAGTATGAAAAAACTCTTTCCGTAATTCCTGCTTAATCCATTTTGCCACAGGAATTCCAAATCCTTTTTTGGGACGGCTGATAATCTCTTCGGGCAGATATTTCAGGGCCAGTTTTTTCAGCAAATATTTGGATGTCTTTTTACGATACTTCAAGTTGGCCGGAACCCGGGCCATGAATTCCACGATTTCAGTATCCAGAAAAGGCACTCTCACTTCAAGAGAGTTCAGCATACTGGCGCGGTCTACTTTTACCAGCATATTATCCTGCAGATAAAATCGCATATCCAGCCACAAAGACCTTTCCCAATTATTTTCCGTATCACAGATTTTCATATAATCCTGCACCAGAGGAAAATTTTTGATTTTATCTCCAAGGATATGATTGATTTCATTGGAAAAGAGCCTGTTTTTTTGCCTCGGATCAAAAGAGCCCAGCCATATCTGATGACGAACATCATTGGGATAGAGCAGGCCAGCCACAAATCGTTTTGCTTTGAAATCAAAACTGATGTTTTCATCGGATACAGGCAGCAGGCTGACTGCCGGTTTCAGAAGATAATAAAAAAAAGATGGCAAAAAATCGCCAATTTTTCGGGCCAGATAGGTGGGATAGCCAGCAAAAACTTCATCCCCGCCATCACCACTAAGGGCTACCGTGACTTTTTCCCGGGTAAATTTTGAGAGCAGATAAGTGGGAAGAATGGATGCGTCGGCAAAGGGTTCATCCATATTTTCAAGAATATCCGGTAAAACCTTCATCATTTCTTCAGGTGTAAATATTTTTTCATGATGAATAGTGCCCAGATGCTTGGCTACTTTGCGAGCATAATCAGATTCATCAAAGGAGCCTTCTTCAAATCCAATGCTGAAAGTATTGAGTTTTCCGTCAAAATGGCGATTCATGTAAGCAGCAATGAGGCTGGAATCTATTCCCCCACTTAAAAAACTGCCGATGGGCACATCGCTGATTTTCCGTCTTTCCACGGATTTTTCAATCAACCAATCCAATTCGCCGATGTAAAAATCTATATTTTTATTGCTGTATTTCGGTTGAAAATTAAGAAAGTAATACTGCTGCTTTTTTAAATTATTTTCTGAAATTTCAAAATAGTGGGCCGGTTCCAGTTTGTTGATATTCTGAAAAATTGTCAATGGAGCAGGCACATACTCCATGGTGAGGTAGTAATTCAGGGCTTCAAGGTCCAATTTTTTTTCCACCGTCGGGAACTGCAGAATAGATTTCAATTCCGAGGCAAATACAAAATCACCGTCATTGTAATAATAATAAAGTGGTTTAATGCCAAATCTGTCGCGGGCAACAAAAACCAGATCCAGGTTGAGGTCCAGGATTGCCAGGGCGAACATGCCATTCAGTTTGTCCAGGCAATGGGCGCCATCTTCTTCATATTGATGAAGAATTACTTCTGTGTCACTTTGTGTTTTAAATTTATGCCCCCGTGCAATTAGTTTTTCCCGCAATTCCCGGTAATTGTATATTTCACCGTTGAAAATGATCGCCAGGGTTCCATCTTCGTTAAAAATCGGCTGATCACCACTGTCCACGTCGATAATTCTTAGTCGTCGCATACCCAGAGCATAAGTATCCATGACAAAATAGCCGTCACTGTCCGGGCCCCGATATTGGATTTTAGCGCACATATTCCGAATGATTTCAGACTTCTTTTTATGATTATATTTTTTCGAAATAAAACCGGCTATTCCACACATTTTCGGACCATTTCTTCATATTTCGGGAAAAGAGCATCCCAACGATTATTCCTGATCACAAAATCTTTCATTACTTTACTTATTTTATTGATATTATTCAATTTATTATAAATATTTTCGAGGCATTTTTTCCAGGCCTCGGGATTGAGATAATCCTCAACAACCCAATCTTTCAGAAGTTCCTCATCTTCCCATTGCAAACAGGCGTTTTTTGACGCCAACAAAGCACATTGATGGGCAACAGCCTCAAGGGCCGAATTTGACATGCCTTCATCCAAGGATGGCAGGATGAAGACATTATACTCCTGATATAATCGATTTAATTCTTCCCGGCTCTTCCAGTCGATAAATTCTATGGAAAGATGATGAGCCTGAGAAAATTCCATCAGTTTTTTCTGTTCCGGGCCATTCCCAATAATAGTAAACCGATAATCAAAGGGCAGGGAAACCAGTGCTTTCAGAAAAGTGGCCAGGTTTTTTTGCTGTGACAGGCGGCCAGTAAATAAAAGTTTTATCCTTTCACTAACAACATTATCACGATCGGAACAAACCTGACAATCGATACCATTGGGAAGAATTTGGATTTTATCCGGATCAATGGCATTTTGAAGGGTGAGATCGTATAGTCTCTTTGAATTGCAGTGGACGCGGTCAGAGGACCTGCATACTTTTCTAATGAAAGGATTGGCCAGCCATTGAAATATTTCATGCTTCCGTCCCAGTTGAAAACCAGGCATATCGCCACCGCGAACTGACACAAGATAGGGCGTCTTGAATATTCTTTTATTAAATCTGGCCACTATGCCACCGGGCAGTGTAAAAAAAGCAATGACGACATCCGGCTGAAATTTCCGATGAATTCGGCGTAATTGAATAATTCCGAAGATAATGAATCTTAAAAATTCTGGAATTGATCCCTGGGCATGACTTTTCCGACCAGTTCTGACGGATGTAATTTTAGGATTTTTCAATGGATGGCTGCCCGTCAACAGATGGATATCATGGCCGGCTTTTTCAAACCGCAAAAATAATTCCCGGGTTATCGTGGCGGCTCCGCCTCCGATAGGTGGAAATTCATGATTTATCAATAATATTCTCATTGATCGGTACCCTGGGTAATAATTTCCTCCACAATATATTCATCACTGTTCCGGGCTTCAAAAAATCCACGGGTAATGATTTCACTCAAAACGCCCACGATAATAAATTGCATACCGCCTAATAATGTAAATAACAGGAAAATAAGAAATGTCTGACTGTTGATTCCAACACCGGTAAGATAGTAGGAAACAACCAGAAAAACCGACAGCAGTGATCCTAAAAACATGGTTGTCAGGGCAAACTTTCCGAAAAATAACAAGGGATGGGCCCGAAAACCAGTATAAAACCGCAGTGTAATCAAATCCAGAATAACCCGCCAGACCCTTTCCAGGCCATATTTTGCCTGTCCAAATTTGCGACTGTGATGAGTAACCGGTATTTCCGCCACTTTGATACCTAGCCAGGCAGCATAAGCAGGAATAAAACGATGCATTTCTCCATATAGCCTGATGCGCTTGACAATGGCTTTTTTATAGGCCTTTAAGGAACAGCCAAAATCATGAATCTGTATGCCTGTGCCGGCAATCAATTTGTTGATAATTTGATTGGCAATTTTTGAGGGAATTTTTCGGGTGAGTTTTTTGTCCTGACGATTTTTGCGCCAGCCGCTGACCAGATCGTATCCCTCACTCATTTTTTGCAGAAGTCTGGGAATATCCACAGGATCATTTTGCAGGTCCGCATCCATGGTGATGATAATGTCACCGGTGGCGTATTTAAAACCCGCAGCAAAAGCAGCTGTCTGCCCATAATTTCTGCGAAATTTTAATACGGATAAATTAGGGTTTTCACGACTTAAATTTTCTAAAATTTTCAATGAATTATCACTGGAGCCGTCATCAATAAAAATAACTTCATAACTTTTATCGACGCTTTCCATGACACTTTTTATTTTTTCATGTAAAATGACCAGCGATTCTTCTTCATTGAAAACAGGAATAACGATGGAAATATTCATTTTTTCCGGTTTGCTTTTAATGTCGATGGAATCGATGATTTTCATCGGAAGAATCGTACCGATGGTCTGCTTTTTAGGTTCTTTGGCAGGACGGGAAAAGATGGGCAAAAATTCTTTCCAGATATTGATGGATTGGGAAACTTTGCCTTCCAGGGTGTAGGTCAGAGCCAGGATGGAGTGGATATCATTAGCTGTAGGGTCCAGTTTGATACATTGTTGAAAATCCTGCCGGGCATGGTCCAAATCATTGATATTGAGGTAGCAAAAGCCTCGATAATAGAGTGCATCAATATGGGTATGTTCAATTTTTAAAATTCGGGTAAAGGTGTCAAGGGCCTGGTGAAAATCCTGGTCCAAAATTTCAATAGTACCTTTTCTGAATAATAAGGCCTGGTTTCGGGTCTCAAGAGGAAATTTTTCCTTCAATAATTCCCTGGCCTTATCCAATCTGCCGGATTCACTGTAAAACTCCAACAGAAATAACAGGGATTCATCATTGAAACCGGAAATTTCACAACTCCTGAGAAGGTGCTGTTCCGCCTGATAATCATCCTTCTTGTGACGATAGACCTCCGCCAGATCGCGGCAGATATCATAAGTATTGGGAGATAACCGATGGGCTTTTTTTAGAAAAAGAAGGGCCTCATCATTTTTTCCTGACAAAAATTTGACTTTCCCAATTCCGTAAAGGGCTTGATAATGGTCGCTGTCAATCTTCAATGCGCGATTGAAAAATTTTTCACTTTCTCGGTATTGTCCGATGGAAAGATGCATTTCACCAACCAAAAGATTAATATGAAGGTCTTTGTTGTATTGTCCATAAATAGATTCGAGAAGATTCAAAGCGCTTTCAAAGTCGCGCTTTTTAATCTTCTTCTCTATTTGTGCCAATTTTGTCTGAAAATTTGATTGATTCCTCATGAAAAAATCCTCCCTAGGCCTGATCAGGGATCTTTTTTAACGAAGGATTTTAGTAATTCGCCGGATAAATCCTGATTGAAAATTGAAGCCTGGTTTTTGGATTTTATCCTTTCATAGACTTCTTCCCGGTGGACCGGGACTTCTTTGGGTGCATTGATTCCCAATTTTGTATGTCCGTTATTACATTCCAACACAGTGATGACGATATTATTGCCGATTCTGATACTTTCTTCTGTCTTCCTGGTTAAAACAAGCATACTCCCTCCATGGAATATCTATTTAATGTTAATTTTAAAAATTATCCAATTTGAATTCTTCAGATAAATTGGGATCATCGAGGATGATCTGCTTCCCAAAACCTGAATAGGTATTCAGGATCAGCGGAGCTTTTGTATTGGCCACAAAATGTTTTGTTTTTTCTTCGATTCTGAGAATGACAAAGGTCCTCAGGTATTTCAGGTTTTCCAATCCCAGTATTTTCATTTCATGTTTTGGAAAGGAAACATTGTCATATACTTTCAGCAAATTTCCATCCAGGACGATCATGGAAATTTCTGGCATGGCGACGGAACGAAAGAGTTTAAAGGGTTGAAACTCATCCAGATTGATAAATTCAAATTCGGACAAATTTTCAAAGCCCGGCAAGCCATACTCAAATTTGTAAGTTGTAGAACTTCCTGTTCGCTTTTGGTCTGTAGTCATTACATCTTCCATTTTTTTTCTTTCTAAATAATTACCTCAAAAAACTTAAAATATTCAGATTGATTGCATTTGACGTGGCATATAATGCCGACTGATAGGCCGTTTCCTCACTCTTATACTGGGTAATGGCTTCAGCCATGTCAGCATCTTCCAGGTTGGATAAATAGGATTTTAAATTCAGGTTGGCGGTGTTTATTCGATTTTCAGTATTTTCAACCTGCATTTTAATAGAACCCAGGGATGAATTTAATTTTGTGAGATTATCCGACACAGTGTTTAGCAAATCAATGGATTCATTGATTTTAACTGTTTCACCAGAACTCAGGGCATTTTTTAAATCCAGGAGATTTTGAAACATGGAAGTATTCAAAAGTTCTCTTCCGGAAATATTGATATCAACATAATAATTTTCAGCAATTTTTCGGTTAATTTTTTTGTCATTACCGGAATAAGTGATCGTTGTGCCATTGTACATAAAGGCATTTTCAATATCGGTTTTTGTTCCGGAAAAGACAGAATTTCCCATGAAAGTAGAATTCGACAGAGCGATATTGTCCTCAATGATATCATCGATCTGGTCTTTGAAGACATCATAATCTTCCTGGGTTTGGGAAAGGTCAGAAGCTTTGATTGCAATTTCTTTGGCTGTCATGACGCCTTCATTTATTTGTTCCAGGGATGTTATTGAAACGTCAAGAAAGCCCTTGGCCAGGTTGATCCCTTCCAGGTATTGATCGTTATTGACAATGGCATTTTTAAAACTCTCGATTTTGGTATAATCAACGGGGTCATCAGAAACTTTATTGAGCCGTTTGCCGGAAGCCTGCTGGTTTTGATAGACATTCATCGCTTCCCGGCTGTTGTTGATATTGTACAATAAATTTCTGGAAACCATTGTATCTGTAATTCTCATAAAAACCTCAAATTAAAGTTAAAATTGTATCAACCATTTCCTGGACGGTGCCAATAATTTTGGCTGAGGCTTGATAAGCCTGCTGATATCGGGAGAGGTTGACCAGTTCTTCATCAAGTGATACGCCGGCTTCGCTGTCCCGCTGATTTTCTATGGTGGCCAAAATTTTAGTTTGGCTGCTTAGGAGATTTTCAGATTTTTGGACCTTGGAACCAATATCAGTCGCAATTCCGGTATAATAATCGGAAATTGAAAGGCCATTCAGTGTATGCCCGTTTTGTAATTCATTGATCTGGCGTGCAATGTTATTGTTGGCTGATTCACCCGGCTGATTGGAGGTTGCAACCATGTAGGGGTTTTTGGCGATCAAAGGATTGACAGCAAAATTTCCGGCACTGTTAACATTATCCTTGAAAAATAAATTCCCGGTATGGTCTTCAAGATCATATCCATTGACGTGAATGGTATTGACTTCATTGGCCAGATTGGTGGCCACATTGTCCAACTGTACACGATAATTGGGAATGAATTCGTTGGCAATGATAGTCATACTTCCCAATTCACCGGATTGAATATTGATATCTTTGTTGCTGCCTTTCATTCTGATTTTCAGTTGATAATCAGATCCGACATTTTCGGTGTAAACCTCAATTTCATTGACCTCGTCACTGCTGATCAATATCTGGCCGGCTGCAGCAACGGTTATTTCACCATGATCACCTTCATAGGTTTGAATTTCAAAATAATTGGACAGGTCGCTAACGATTTTATCACGCTCGTCCATCAGCGCATCAGAATTGTTTGCAGTTATTTGCTGGTTGATTTGTGAGAGGACTCTCAATTTAGCATTGATTTCATTGACACTACCGGCAAGGTTTGTAGCGATATTCTGTTTCATGTTTGTCAGTTCACTGTTGACGCGATTAAAGGCTTTTTCAAGTGCTACGGCCTTATCGACAACGACCATTCGGGCCGGTTCACTTTCCGGGTCTGAAGCAAGGTCACCCCAGGCTGTCCAGAATTCACTCAGGTGGGTTCCGATTCCGTTTTCACCAGGTTCACCGAAAATATCTTCAATCTGTGAAAATAAATTAGTGTCCATCTGGTATTTGGACAGGTTGGGGTTTTGGGTCAAGTATTGTTCTTCGATAAAATCATTTCTGATTCGGGCCAGTTCTTTACTGATCTGGCTGCCGGTAATGGTACCAAATTTTGCAGTCTGGGAATTCATGTCCTTGAAGGTGGCAAGCCGACGGGAATAACCGGGTGTATTGATGTTGGCTATATTTTCAGATGTCAGTTCGATAGCGCTTTTGTTGGCTGTGATACCGCGGGTTGAATTATCCATTATTGCTGAAATTGACATTTTTTTACCTGTTATATTTGCTGATTGACAAATTTTTGATTGATTTCTTTTATATATTTTTTGCCATTCATACTGTACATGTTCATTTCTTCCCTGCCAGCATGAAGAAAAATATTGGTCATTTTTTGCACATGATTGATCGAAAAGTGAAGCAAAGTTTCGTTCTCCCGATTGACTTTGGTAATCTCATTAAGAATATTTTTCAGATCATAGCGAATGTTTTCCATTTTTTGTTTTTCCGGCTTTGGACTGAACCCGATAAAATCTTTCAGCGGAATGTCCGTGCCTTTTATATTTTTTTCTTTACAAAAATGGTTGATAAAATCGACCCGGTTCTGGGCAGCTTTTTCACTTTTTTTGATGATTTCCTTTTCCTGCATGATCAAATTACGCAGATTTTCCACATCACCCCGAACCACAGCTTTCTGCTTTTTTTTCAGTGTTTCCAGCAGGTTTTCATAAACTGTTTTTTCTGATTCCAAAATTGTGATTAGTTCTATGTATTGATCATGCTGCGACATATCAGAAAACCTTATTGTTGAGATTAAACATTTGTGTATTGTCCTCGTTAAGACTGTTGCTGATTTTTGACAATTCTTCGCCGATATCCTTGTCTTTTTCCCGAAGTGCCGAATAAATCATTTTTGCCAGGCCGATACCACCGCCCCTGGCCATCGCTTTTCCCAGAGAACTGGCAAACATCATGGATTTCAGGTTGTTTCCTGAAGATTCCTCGCTTGAAGGTATGGTTGCTTCCATGGTTTTGATTAATTTTGTCAGAAAAATTGATTCCATTTCCTCGGCCTGGGCTTTCAGTTTCACATCTTTGCTAATTTCCGAATCGGCTGAAACTGGTAGATTTTGATGGATTCTGGTGATCCTGTTAAAATTTTCTATGGAATTATTATCGATTTTCATCATTCTTCACCTGGTTTATATAATAATCAATTCGGCATTCAAGGCACCAGCCTGTTTGATGGATTGAAATATTGCAATGACATCTCTGGGACGGAGCCCCAGTTCATTCAATGCTGCTGCCAAGTCCTGTACCGATGAGGTTTCCCGAATAGCCGCTGTGGTAGCAATATCTTCCTTGGCTGTTGTTTCTGTAACAAATTCAACCACAGTCGTTCCCGTGGATGCAAATGAGGCCGACGGCTGGGATATGACAGGACGGCGTCGAATGTGAATTGTCAGAGAACCATGAGAAACCATAATTTCACTGATGGTGACATTACCACCGGCCACTACAGTCCCGGTTCTTTCATTGATCACCACCCGGGCTTCCACATCAGGTGCAATTTCCAGGGATTCCAGCTGGGCCAGAAATCCTGCTGCCCGATGACTGCTTTTCAGACTATCAGGCACCCGGACTTCTACTACGCCGGCGTTTAGAATATGGGCTATCAATGAATCCGACGGAATGTTTCCATTGATGCTTTCCGCTATACGGCTGGCAGTCACAAAATCTGGTTCATGCAGCAAAAACCGAATCGGTTGATTGAAATCAAAGATATTGGAAGGAATTGGTGTATTGACAACAGCGCCGGCTGGAATCCTACCGGTGAGGGCATGATTTTTCCGTACTTTCTCACCTGCCGAAGTTTCAATATTATAGCCGCCAACAGAAATGGGACCCTGGGCCATTGCATATTGTTTTCCGCCGGCATCCAGGAGCGGTGCCATCAATAAAATTCCACCTTCCAGGCTGGTAGCATCACCCAGGGAGCTGACGGTAACATCAAAGCGCGTTCCGATACGGGCAAAAGCCGGTGAATTGGCCGTGATCATCACTGCAGCAACATTACGGGTACGAAGGTTTTCACGAGGCACAGTAATGCCAAATCTTTCCAGCATGTTGGTAATGGTCTGGACTGTAAAAACAGACCCATAATTACGGCTGGCTCTGTCGCCTGTACCGTCAAGGCCGGTGACAAGTCCATACCCAACCAGAGTGGTCTCAGTGGCATTTTCCATGCTGACAATATCTTTGATTCGGACCTGACTGAAAAGGCCTGAATATAAAATGATTGTTATGATTAATATTTTTTTCATCATTTGAAAAATCCTATGTAAGCTAAAGCCATTAATCCGCCACCAATGCCAACAACAAGCAATTGTCTGATTCTGCCGGGTTTGATAAACCTGCGTTCAATATTGCCTTTTTTATAAGAAATTTTTGCATTGGCAATATTGTAGGAAAAAACAGTATTGTCGGTCATAATATCTTTTGGCCGCACCATACCGGATACTTTCATGAGATTTTTTTCACCATTGACTTCCAGCATGCGCTGCCCTTCAATTGTCAGCATTCCGGCGTCATTTCGCTCGACGATGGTCGCAGTTACTTTTCCCACTAATTTTTCGTCCTGAGATGTGCCTTCTTTGCCGTCATGTTTGGTATCGATTTTACTGCTGCCGCCCACCAGGGGTATAAAGGAAAAGATATTTCCGGAAGTGGACCCTTCAACACTCATAGAGGAGGTGTTGTTGTTTTCCACACTTGAATTCTGTTCAGCTTTAGTCTGCTCAACGATGATGACGGTAATGACATCCCCAACATTATGAGCCTTGATGTCAGCAAACATGGAATTTCTGACGCCATCAAAAATTTGGGCCGGTAGCACTGAAACCATAAAAAACACGCTCAATATTATTGCCAATTTCTTTTTCATTTTTTTACTCAACATTTATGACCACGGACTGTGGTGATTCAATAATTCCAAAATAATGTCTTCGGGTTTCCTGATTGTAAACCCTTATTTTTTCACCGAGGCCTCCGCTCTCCTTGGCCAGGCCGCTTAATTCAATCAGAATATTTCCTGTCACCACTTTGAGCCCGACTTCCTGTCCCCGTTCGATGGCAGGTTTTCTTTTAAGGTCTGATTTTTTTACTATTTCACCTTTTCTTAAAAGGGCCCGGGCAACCATTTCCTCTTCCATTGTGGTGGTCCGGAAATAATCCTCATAGCCATTATCAATGACTTTTCTTTTGAGTATCAGATCATCGGTTTTGACAGGCTGTCCGAATTTTACATCATGCTTCAGGACAGGTGTCAAAACTTCTATTTGAGCTGAGTAGGTGATTTGAAATTCATTTTCAATTCTGCCATCTTTCAGCATTTGAATATTGGCCCGGTTATATCCCAGTTTCAACTGACTGTCACCGGAAATTCGAAATTCAATATTGGAAAAATCAAGATTGGGAACATGGTAAATTTTCAGGTTTATATTTGAACTTTGAAGATCATATTTTTCTGCCAACCGGTCTTCCAGAAATAATTGGAGGTCCTTTCCTGAGGGATTGCCAAAAGATGCGACAAAAGAGAAGATGAATATGTACAATAATTTCTTCATGGTTCCTATCTTTTCAGATTATTGGCCATTGAAAGTAATTCATCGGAGGTACGAATGGCCTTGGAGTTGATTTCATAAGCCCTCTGGGCAACGATCAAACCCACCATTTCTTTGACAATGTCTACATTTGATTTTTCAAGGTAGGCCTGAACAATGGTGCCTACCCCTTCATCTCCCGGTGTGCTGAAAACCGGTTCGCCGGATGCCGAGGTTTTATCAAAAAGGTTTCCGCCAATGGATTCCAGACCAGCCGGATTGATAAACGTAGCCAGTTCAATCTGTCCGATTTCCTCCGGTTGGATTTCATCCGGATATTTGACAGAAATGATACCATCTTCGCTGATGTTAACGCTTTCTGCATTATCGGGAATTGTAATTTCCGGATAGAGTGAAAGACCTGATGCATTGACCAGATTGCCGGAATTGTCCATTCTCAGAGAACCATCTCTGCTGAAGGCGATAGTTCCATCAGGTTTGAGCACCTGTAAAAAACCTTTTCCATTAATGGCGATGTCCAGAGGATTTCCGGTTTCTTCAATAGCTCCCACCGTAAAAGTTTTGAAAGAAGCAATTGGCTTGTTTCCATGGCCAATCTGAATTGTGCCTGGTTTTTCTTTGTTGTTGCTTTGGTCTACATTTCCCGACTGAATGTTCTGGTACATTAAATCCTGGAACTGGACATCGGATTTTTTGTATCCGGTAGTATTGACGTTGGCCAGATTGTTGGATATGGTGTCAACTTTCAATTGCTGGGCTGACATTCCCAAAGCTGCTGTTGTTAATGAACGGATCATTTCTATTTCACTCCTATACTCTGCTGAGTTGGGAAGAAGCTTTGCTCAGGATATCATCAAGAATTCTGATGGTCTTTTGCGAACTTTCAAACCCTCGTTCAATTTCGATCAGATTGACCATTTCGGAAACGGGGTTCACATTTGACTTTTCAATTCTTCCCTGTAAAATGAAGTTATTGTTATTTTTTGTGTTTAAAGATTCTGAATTTTTAACTCTGAATACTGAACCAGAAAGCCTTTCGACCTGAGTATTTTCATCAAAATTTGCAATCTGAAAATAATCGACGGGAATATCATCCACGTAGATTTCACCTTCGCTGCTGACAAAAATATTGCTAACCGTATCAAAATTCTGAGTCAGGTTGATTCGGCCTTGCTGGCCAAGGACATAATTCCCTTCACTGTCTGTCAAAAAACCATCGGGATCCAGTTCAAAATGTCCATTGCGGGTATACACTTTTTCACTGGCTACTTCAATGGTAAAAAAGCCACCACCAGACAAAGCGAAATCCAGGGGATTATTGGTTTCTTCAAAATCTCCCTGAGTAAAATCCTTAACAGTATGAATGGAAAGATTATTAACCTCTTCCAATTCTTTTTTGAATGCATTAAAAAAGGTGTAATCTTTTTTGAATCCAATAGTATCAATATTTGCTAGGTTATTGGCTACTATATCATTTTTTTTAGTCTGGATAATCATTGCTGATTTTAATTCGTCTAACCTAAAGTCCATGGCTTCTCCTTTTTTACAAAAAAGGATAACGCAAATGGATTGCCACAATTTTTATGATTGGGAGGTTTTTTATGTAAACTGTTGATTTTAAATATATTATTTCAAAAACAATCTATTGAAATTTATTTCAATTTATAGAATTTTATACTTTTTTATTAAATTTTATCGGAATATTATGACTATTGGTGGAATTTTTTTCCATTTTATCTTAAAGTTCTGGGGATAATTGCCGAAAGTATAAGTTTATTGGGATAATTCTCGTGTGAGTTTTGCGGCCCTATCGGTATTCAGGGCTTTCAATACCATGGGTTTTTTTCGTGCGCTCATTGCATTATACAAAGCGATGACTGTTTTATCATCCAGTTGATCAAAAATAGGTTTCATTTCACTGATTTTCATTTGCTCGTAGGTTTTTGCCAGTTGCCTGATTTCTTCAGTAATTTGATTTGACAATTTTTCCTGTTCTATATCACTTTTGATTTTAGCCAGTTCTGCAGTGAGTTTTGAAATGGTGGTACTGTCCTTTGATAAAAAGTTTGATTTTTCCAGTAGCAGAGTTTCCAGGCTGTCGTTTAGGGCCACTTGTATCGCTAAAGAATCCTCAAATTGGACTTTTTGAGAGGATAGTGAATCGATAATTGCCTGTTTTTCAGCCAGTAGAATACCCAGGATGGAATTATTTTCTTCCGTTGGTATCTTGTCGATTGTCTCAAGGGGTGCAGCCGTATTTTTTTCCAGGTAAGTCAAAACCACAAAAACCAAGGCCACCAACACTACAAAGAGAAGTAATCCTCCCAAGACTATTAATATTACTTTTTTCATATCAACGATCACCAAAATAGGATTTTCTCAGAGCCACTTCACTGTTATCTTTTTCTTCTTTTCTGCGTTGGTCAACTTTGAATTTTTCCAAATGTCTTTCTTTTAATTTTTCCAGTATCTTTTTTCTTTTTGTTTCTTCATCAAGTTCTTCAGTGGCTTTGATCACTTTTCTTTTTGATACATTAACAGCACGGTTTTGCTTATTGATACTATCATTGACCTGGCCCACAAATTCATTATAAATTTTTCTGTTCACAAGATCCAGTTTTTGGGGCGTTTCAAGTCTGCCGTTATTTAAAAGGCCTTCTTTAAAAGCTTTAATATCTGTTAGTTTTTCCTGCTCTGCCTGCAGTTCCATTTTGGTCTGATGCAATTTAAGCATTTTGTTATCCTGCAACTTCCTGCGGTATTTTAAAATATTTTCCAGAGGAAAGGAAAACTTTTTTGGCATGATATCAAGCTCCCAGCAAAGCAGTCATCTGTTCGACAGTATCCTTCATATCCCAGGCTTCTTCTGTGCCCTGCTTTAAAAATTCATTAATTCGGTCAATTTTTTGGATTGCTTCATCAATTTTTGGATTCGTACCTTCTTGGTAAGCACCAATTTTTATGAGGTCTTCAGAATCATAGTAATTGGAAAGAATTTCCAAAATTCTGAGCGAGGTTTTTCGATGTTCCGGATCAGTTACTTCATTTTTTAGCCGGGAAACGCTTTCCAGTACATCAATAGCCGGGTAGTGACCGCGATTGGCCAGTTTTCTGGAAAGCACTACATGGCCATCAAGTATTGACCGGGCAGCGTCACTGATAGGCTCATCCATGTCATCACTTTCCACCAGAACAGTGTACAATCCAGTTATGGTCCCTTTGAAGGATGTGCCGGCACGTTCCAGCAATCGTGGCATGGCTGCAAAAACCGATGGCGTGTAACCTTTTGTCGCTGGCGGTTCACCAGCTGCCAGTCCGATTTCCCTTTGGGCCATGGCAAACCGGGTCAGAGAATCCATCATCAGCATGACATTTTTTCCCTGGTCCCGAAAATATTCTGCTATTGCAGTAGCCATAAATGAAGCTTTGACGCGGACCATAGCTGCCTGGTCTGAGGTGGCGACGATGACAACCGACCGCCTGAGCCCCTGTTCACCCAAATCGCGTTCAATAAATTCCTTAACTTCACGGCCCCGTTCACCGATAAGCCCGATGACATTGATTTCAGCATCCGTGTATTTTGCAATCATGCCCAGGGTGACGCTTTTACCAACGCCACTACCGGCAAATATACCCACTCTTTGTCCCAAACCTATCGTGATCAGTGAATCAATAGCCTTGATTCCTGTAGTCAGGGGATCTTTTATTCTTTTTCTATCCATGGGTCCTGGGGGACTATTGTAAACCGGAACTTTGTGCTTTGTATTTATGGGCCCTTTTCCGTCAATCGGGTTTCCAAATCCGTCAATGACCCTGCCCAGTAATTCCCCACCGACTAAAGTGGACAGGGGTTTGGGGCTTTTGATGACTTTACTTCCCGGTGAAATACCAATGGTTTCATCCAATGGCATCAGCAGAATTTTATTTTCCCGAAAACCAACTACTTCTGCCCGTATCACCGAGCCATCTCGTTTAAAGATTTCACAAAGTTCACCCATGGTAGCATCGGGAAGTGTTGCCTCGATGACCAGCCCCACAACCTTTGTGACTTTACCGATGATTTTATCAATATTCAGATAAGGTAAATGGTTAACATAGTGCTCAATATGTTCTAGTATCAGACTCATTTTACAGATTCAGCAATTGGGCTTCCAAATTTTTTAATTGTTCCTTGAATTTGCCTTCGATCAAAATATTGGTGGATTCCAATATACATTCACCAGGCCTGAGGTTTCTGTCTTCATAAAATTTTATTTTCAGTGTTCCCGGCAAGCGGAACTCCTCCTCTATATTGGCTTTGATTATCCATTCAATTTGTAATGGGGAAACATGAATGGTAATGGTTTCTTGATCCATTAATTCATGCAATATCCGTCCAATCTGACTTTTTAAAATTTCATTTGCAGACTCATTATCAGAAAGGGCCCGATTTAATATTTTTTCTGCAATTCCCAGGGAAAGATTTAAAACTGCCGGCTGTAATTTTTTAATTTCTTTTTTCAATTCTCCGGACAAGTTTTTCAGCAGAACTTTCAATGCCTTGGACTCATTGAGTAGTTGTGCTTCAATTTCATTTTTCAGTTGCTCTTTTCCTTCTTCAATTCCGGTTTTGAATGCTTCTTCCCTGGCCTGTTGAAGAGATTCCTCCAGCATATGAATTCGGTGAAGCAATTCGTCGTCTTCTTTGACTGACCCTTTTTTTTTAACCATGTTACCAAGATTTATTTTTAAGGTGCTGTCCTTGATTTCAGGATCCAAATCATTAATATCGGTATTTTTTTGTTGTATTGCTTTTACTTTTACTTTGAGAGGAAGATGGATTTTTTCCATTATTCAATCATCTCCTCTTCGCCAGCAGCCATATTGATTTCACCCGCTTCATCGAGATCACGAATAGCATCCAAAATTATGGATTGCGCATTTTCCACCTCCTTGACCCGTACAGGCCCGAGGTATTGTAATTCATCCTTGAGCATTTCTGAAGCACGCTCTGACATATTGCGCATAATTTTGTCTCTGAGAGTCGGTGAAGCGGCCTTCATTGATAGGGCCAGAGTCTTGGAGTCCACTTCACGGGTAATTCTCTGAATTGCTGCATCGCTCAATTTTTCAACATCTTCAAAAGTAAACATTAGGTTCTTGATTTCTTCATAAAGTTGCGGGTTCCTTCCTTCGATGGAGTCAAGAATATTCTTTTCGGCTGTCCGGGATGTGGAATTGAGAATTTCAGCCATGGCAACAGCTCCTCCGATTTTTGACATTTGTCCGCCAAATACAGAGCCTAGTTGTTCTCTGAGTGCATTTTCAATTTCCCGGATCAATTCCGGTGAAGTTTTTTCCATAGTGGCCAGCCGGTAGCTGATTTCGCCCTGCATTTCTTCCGGTAATTCGGATAAAATAGTGGCTGCCTGAACAGATTTTAAATTGGCCAAAATTAAGGCAACGGTTTGTGGGTGTTCGTTGGACAGGAAGTTTAGCAACTGTTTATCATCAACTGTTTGCAGCAGATAAAAAGCACTGACTTCGGTGGTGGCTTCGACCCGCTGGATTATTTCTTCCGCTTTTTTATGTCCCCAGGCATCTTCCAGGATTTTTTTAGCATAGTTCAAACCACCGGAAAGAATATGTTTTTTTCCCTCGATCATTTGAAAAAATTCTTCAATGGCAGATCCGATAGAATCCGCATCAACGTTTTTTCTTTTTGCAATTGCAATGGTAACACGTTCGGTTTCAGTATCGGAGAAATGTTTGATTACTTCCGAAGCATATTCCTCGCCAAGAGATATGAGGACCAGGGCAGCCTTTTCCAGGCCTGTGGTCATCTTGTGTTGTTTTTCGCCACCAACGTCCATGTTAATCCTTTTGAGTTAGCCAGATTCTGAAAAGCTGGGAAGCATCTTCAGGGTTATTTTTACAGAAATTTCTCACAGCATCAACCATTTTTTCTTTTGCTTTCAATCGTGCTTTAGCTTCAGGACTCAAATGCATAATAAATTGGTCTTCATCTATCACTACCTCTGGCTCTTTGGCCTTGAGTTTCTTGGGTTCTTCTTTAGGTTGTAATTCTTTGGCAGCCTGCTCTCCAGTGCCGCTGACAGCTCCAGCAAGGGCCATTTTTTCCTCAGGTTCAGGTAGTCCCAGGGCTTTGGCAGAACTCTTGGCAAGACGACGTATCATGATGAAAGCGATGATAATCGTTAATACAATAATTCCCCTTGTAATGAGTGTATTGATTAACTCTTTTCTTTCCAATTCTGCAAAATAAGTTTGGTTATTGTCAACTTCGCGACGATCAAACTGTAAATTTTGTACCTCAATTAAATCTCCCCTGTTTTCATCAAATCCAACTGCACCTTTTACCAGATTGCTGATATAATCCAATTCTTCCTGAGTGCGCGGGTCATAGACTTCCGCAATCTTGCCTTCAGCATCGGTAGTGCGATTGTATTTTCCATTGACCAAAACGGCAACACTGACCCGCTTGATCGTACCGGTTCCGCTGGTATATCTCTCCTCAATTTTAGCCGTCTCATAATTGGTAATAACATTTTCACGGGAAATATTTTCATTGAGATTATTGGATAAAGTATCAACATTTGTTCGCGTTTCAATTTGGGATTCTTCACTGATAACGGCAACATTTTCAGGGTCAACCCTATGGGCAACTCTTTCAATTCTATCCATATTCAGTTCTGCTGAAACCTGGACGACAGTATTGCCTCTGCCAACGATATTTTCCACAATCTTTTCAACTTTCTGTTGCAATTTATTTTCAATGTTAGTCCGCAATTCCCAGTGACTGCCGGCACTGCTGGCATTGCCCTCTTCTCCGGCTTGTGACAGCATATTGCCATTGCTATCAACAACGATGACGTTTTCACGCCCGATGCCTTTGACGCTATTAGCCACCAGCATTTCGATACCTTTGATCTGACCTTCTTTAAGTGTGAACCCTTCTTCCAGAAAAAGGACAACGGAGGCACTGCCGTTTTGTTCCTCTTCAAAAAGTTTTTCTTCCGGCAGGACCAGATGGACCCGGCAATTTTTTACAGCAGGGAAATTATTGATAGACTTGGTCAGTTCTCCCTCGAGAGCCCGCTTCATATTCAATTGCTGCATAAAGGAGGTCATACCAATTCTTTGTTCATCAAAAACATCATAGCCTTTTTCTGTGATGTCTCCGGTCAGCCCCTTTTCAGCCAGATTGAGCCGCATTTCAGGAATTTCTTTGGCAGGGATTTTAATTGTTTCCCCTCCATCATCCAGACGAAAAGTAATTTTCCGTTCTCTCAATTCGGCAATGATTTTACTTGCCTGTTCCGGTTTTAAATCACCATAAAGCACTTGGTATTCAGGCCTGTTGGCCCAAAGGATCAACGTCACAATGGAACTGATGATTCCCAGAAAAACCAGTAATATCAAGGCCCTTTGCAGGATAGTAAATTTTCTGAGAAATTGTAGAATTTGTGCAAAAATTTGGTTCATATTTTCCCGATGTTGAATTTGTTAAACTTGCATTCTGTTAAGTTCATTATAGGCATCGATCAGTTTATTTTTTATTTCCAGCATTAATTGAAAACTGAGGCCGGCTTCTTCCAGTTTTGTCATGGCATCAGCCAGTGTATCTGATTTCCCTAAAACTACATTCTCAACAGATTTTGAGGCTTCCTTTTGATCTTTATTTACAGCTTCAAGAAAATCCTTTATTGTATCGGAAAAATTAATCGTACTTTTGCTTTTTTTCTCTACAACAGACGGTTGGTTGGTTTCAACTCCTGGTAAATTTCTGGTAATGAGTATGTCATTGATGGTTGCCATAATTTTAACCTCTTACATCCAACAATTGACCCTTGGTGATCTGTTTAATACTATTATGTCCATACAATTTCATTTCGTCTGGAATTTGTGTCCCGAAAAATATGTGCATGGTATTTTTTTCACTGCTGGATAAAATTTTTTGGGTTTTATCCTGTTTGACGATAGCATTGGCATTCAGCAATAAATCCGCATCATCCTGATGGCTGTTTTGCACCGTCCGATCTCTCTGATCACGGAAAAAATTGTCTGATAAATTACTTTGAAGAGAGGATAAAATTTTCATTTTTCACCTAGATTTTTAAAGTATCTGCAGCCATTTTCTTGCCGGCTTGCATTACATTAATATTGGCCTCATAAGCCCGACTGGCTGCCATCAGGTCTACCATCTCCTCGACCATATTGATTTTTGGCATACAGACATAGCCTTCAGCATTGGCCCGGGGATGGGCTGGATTATATACTAATTTTTCTCCGGGTAAATCGACCACTTCGAAAAATCTTTCATTTTTTACGGATGAGGGGTTTTCTTTGCTTTCTCGAAAACGAGTGATATGTTGGCTTTCATTTTCCTGCAATTTTAAGTTCATCTGGTTTTCAAAATCCAAATTTTTTCGTCTATCCGTTGCTGCTGAAAGCACAATTTTCCGCTTATAGATTTTTCCATCTTTGTCAGGTGCTCTTTCGGCATTGGCAACATTTTCTGAAATTGCTTCCAGTTTTTTCATTTCCGTTCTTAATCCACGAAGTGTAATCTGGAAAGATGAAAATATTCCGTCAACTGACATTATAATCTACCCCTTATGCTTAATTCAAGACTTTTGAACATTCGACCCAAACGTTTTGTGACAAACTCATAACGAATTTGGTTTTCTGCCAGATCAGCCATTTCTTTGGTGATTTCCACTTTACCTGATCCGCCAGAAGATGGCATTAAAGTGCCCTGATAGTGAGGTTTGGTGATGTGTTTCTCATTGGAACTTTTCAACGGAGAGTTGTTTTGCAGAGCTAGTTCCAGTTCATTGCTAAAATCTGTTTCCACCCGTTTATATAACGGATCATTGACATTAGCAATATTTTTTGCGATAGCCTGGTGTTGTTTGTTGTAAACATCCACTGCGTTTTTTATCATCGATTTATGTCTGGTTCCAAAAATATCTACTTCCATATCATTCTCACAAATTTTTACTTCAAAAATGTCAATAGCCATGCCAAAAAATAATGACCCCCTGTCTAAAAAAAAGACATAAATTTGATTAACTGATTGGTTATCAAAATATTAGAATTATAGAAACCGCAAGAAATTAATTATTCAGGAAATAAATTGACTGAGCAACAATTAGGATGGTCTTTGGAATATTTTTCCAAAATTCACCATTTACCTTTGATTCTGCTTGTTGGATGATGGAGCATTCCATATATCGGCTGAATATCAGAAATCT
>JAFGTP010000035.1 GCA_016934035.1 Fidelibacterota bacterium | reverse complement strand
TTGCTCCCCTCACACAGCCTGCCGACGACTCTTTATTAGGTGCGCTCGGACCCGAGGTCTGTGATCAGATCGCTTATCCCTCAACCCGTGCCCCCGTGTCTTATTCCCTTTGGAAAGATCACAAAGGGCCGAGAAAAGGGGTTTTAGACCCTCCGGAACCCCCATTCCCAGCCCATAGCTTCCATTTCCCTCCGGATCACAACGATCTCCTCGACGGTCTTAAAAGTGCAATCGATCTGTTTCTCCTTCTTGCCGTCTTTGAAGATCTCCATGAGAAAGCGGGGTTGTGGGTTGGTTTGGGTCATAGGGGCTCCTTGAGTGTGTTTGGTGAGATAATACACAATAATTATTGGATTGTCAAGAATTAAAATTGGATTTTTTTTAAAAATTTTTCGAGGATTCAGTTAATGGGGGTGTTGATTTAGGGGGAATAAAAAAGCCCCCGGGTGGGGGCTTGAGGGGGTTGGCTTGCAATGAGAATTAATATCAATTCATATTAATCAAGGATTTTTATATATCTGATGCGTTCCGCACCTTCTTAAAAAGATTGTATTATTCTTTATATGGTAGGTAATACGAAATGCGCCATCTACTCGAGCTTCCCATATATCCCCTTTAATAAATTTCGGAATGTTTTGAACTTTTTTCGTTTTCAGCCCTGGATAGAATCTATCGGTTGTTAGAGCTAAAATCGCCTCTTTTGTTTTTTCTTGAATTACCTTGTCTAAATTTTTAAAATCCTTTAGAAATCGATTAGTTGCGGAATATTTCATTTAGAAGCTGCATCTAAAAAAGATATAACCTCTTCTGGGTTTTCAAATTCGAAATACCGGCCATTCTTGATATCTTCGTCTGCTTCTAATTCCCCTTGCAACCATTCAGGCTCCTCAAACCAAGCTTCTTCAGCGTCTATATATTCGTCAGGCTCTATTACAACAATATTAAAATCTCCAAGTTCGAAATTTATTTCGGAAACACAACTTGTAAATACATTTGTTGAGCTTAAAACAGGAGGGATGCCAGTTGCACTATATGATTCATCAAATAATTTAATGATTTTTTCTTCTTTGTTTTGACGAATTTGTGTCATTTTCTTTTCTCCTTTCGTATTTTTTCCAACCTTGACTTACGACATTAATCTTTATACCCTGATTTTGATCCTTTATAACATTATAAGTTGCTTCGTAAACATGTCCATGATTTGTGGTTTCTAAAATAGCCCTGCTTGCTTCGAAAGTACCTTCCCCATTTTCGGTTAAATGATCCTGGGGATTAAAAGGTTTGTTCTCGTTTAGAAAATCATGATATTCGGCTATTAAAAGATCACTTACCTCCCAAACTCCATCATCGGCATATTCGATTATATCTTTAAAGCCTAAAAGGTTTTTTGCTTCATCACGGCCAATGCTATGGTTATGTGAAAATAATTTTTGGGTAAGATGTCCAACTATTTGTTCTATCTGTGCTTGAGAACTGATGTCTGTTAGATGAAGTTTCAACAAATTTTCAGACAATCTCCTAATTAACGAAAGAGTTCGGTTTACCGAGCCAACAATGGTTGGGTTAACTTCATTGCAAAGCAATTTTAAAGCCTCAGATAAAGATTCTTGCTCATTGAGTCCGATTCTCTCCTTTGCAAAATCTACAAATCCTAGTACATCTTCGACTTCGATCCTTTGTTTTTTCCCGTCCCGTTGAAATACACCCTCGGGGTCAACAGGGCTTAATTGGCTTATCGGTGACATAACAATTCGATTAGCACCCAAACACATGAGCGTGCCAGCGCTTTTAGCATCACGGGGTATAATCACCTCAAATTGCTCGCAAAACTCTCTTAATAAGTTAACAATTGGCCATGGTGCATTTAGGTCTCCACCAAGGGTATTTAAAAAGAGGGAAATTTTTGATATCTTTTTTGTACCGTTACAGATCGATTTAAGATGCTCATATAAAAGAGGGATAATATCTTGAGCAACTCTTGTTGGGAATAAATTTCCCGGTTGCCGGTTGCTAGTGATATAAGAAATGAGCTTCGAATTTCTGGTTTTTTCAAGTTTTTTCAGTAAGGTATCGCTTTTTGGTAATGGCATAGATTTATTCCCTTCCCCTGACAATTGCAAAACGCTTACCATAATTATAGATGATGCTCTATGTTTTTGAAAGAATATTATCTTCAAGGAGGGTTTTGCATTTTATCATATATTTAATCATTTATCCAAGCCCCAAGGTAAGAGCCGATTAATTATTTTATTAAAGCCTGGACAACCTCTTTTGATAATGTTTGGTAAAAACGTGTCGTAGGCGCATTAACAAATGTGATGAAATTTCCGGTTTCCCTGCCGGAGGCAGATCCAGCAAGTTCACAAGTTTTTGCATTGTAAACTTCTACGGTTAGGGCCGCGACATCAACCCTGCCCGACCATTGGGTAGCCCCGTCAATCCATTCTGTCACAACTCCGACTGCAAAAATGTCATATCCATTTTCATTGGCATATTTACATGCTGCCTTTAGGTCTATCGCGCTAAATGATTGAAAATCAGGGCCTTTATAAGATTCTGCTTGAATATTGGCTGCCTGAAGTTCTGTTGTAAATATGGCAGAGAAGGGACCTCCTACCCCTTGAATCTGTCTTCCTTTGTAGTATGGATCCTGAAACGGGAAAACAATAATCCGTTGACCTTGCATGGATGATTTCATTGGGGAAATTTTATTCGCATTCACGGCGGCACACCCGCTAGCCAACAAAACAACCAATAAAACACTAGCAAAATTGAAAAATTTCATATTTATTTACCCTCCTTTTCATTTTTTATAATCGTCGAGCTTAATAATATTTTTTTTGGGATTAACCTTTTCCCAAATCATATTCATTACATCCCGACCACGCTTTAAAACTGCCAGATCATCAAAACTTAAGGCAATTGTTTTGTTTTTTCGTTCGTGTAAATAAGCTCGATATAAGACCCAAATGCAGATTAATGAGCCTAACGCTATGAAATTTGATCTATTTTCTTGTAGAAAGGATTTTGGAACAGATTTTTGTTCTGGTTTTTGAAATAGGATATAAATGGTGGAATAAGGGGGAGGAAACTGGTTGTTCCCGTTCATGCTTTGGCACCCCGATATAAATATGAAAAGCAATAGGAGAAGGTATTTTTTCATTCTGAGCTGGCCAGTTTATTAACAGCGGAGTATGCTTTTTTAATTGTTTCCAATCTTCTTTTATCTTTTTTAATTTCCTTATCTTTTTGTGTTTCATTGAAGGCTTTATTGATTTCGATAAAAAGCCCTCGCCTATCCAATTCATCCAAGTTCCTGAGCCCTTGCAGCATGTCCCATTCTTCTTGAGATATGTTGTTGTCTTTTCCTGTCAAAAGCCAATCAATAGAAATTCCCCAGAAATCACAAATTTTTACTATCGAATCCGCGCCTGGGACTTGATCTTTTTTTAACCAAGTTCGTAAGGTCTCTTCTTTAATTCCAGCATCCCTAGCAAATTTTGTGGGTGAAACATTCCTTTCATTAATGCTGTCATTTAGTCGATTTTTAAACCCATCAATCCAATTATTATCTGTTTTCATTCTTGACAATCCAATAATTGTTGTGTATCATCTCCCGCATGGTAATTAT
>JAFGTP010000034.1 GCA_016934035.1 Fidelibacterota bacterium | reverse complement strand
GTGGATTTTGGCTTTGAGGAGAAGTTGGAGCAGGTGAAGAAGGGATTTTTGTTTGGGATGGAGCAGGCCGTAGGAGCGGACTTTCTGGAAGCCTTTGGGCATTGTATGCTGCAGGAAGCGGCGAAGGAATTCCATCGCAGGACCTTTGTACAATTTGCAGTTTCAATAAATTCATCAAAAAAAATGAATTTTATTTAAAACTTTTTTTTCTTAAGGTGGGTCTAAGGTGCAATTATGAATACAAGTGAATTAATAGCAAATTTTTTAGCCGGCGATATTTCCGCCTTCAATGTTCTGGTTCGACAACACCAGGATGATCTTTTCAATTTTCTGCTGAAGTACACTGGCGATGGTGAAACAGCCGCAGACCTCATGCAGCAGACCTTTATTCTGGTCTACAAAAAATTGGACAAACTAAAAGAAAAGGAAAAATTCAAATCCTGGCTTTTCACCATAGCAGTGAACCAGTGTAAAAATTATTTCCGAAAAAAACGGGAGATGACCTTCACTGAAGTGGTGTCAAAGCAGGGCATTGAGATATCTCACAGTGGAGAACATTGTTTTTCTGCCAATGATCACTCGTCAAATTTAATTATAAAAAAAGCACTTCAGACAATTCCCATTGAGCAACGGGTTGTGGTCATCATGAAGCAGTATCACGGTTTAAAATTTACTGAGATAGCCGCGATATTGAATGAGCCGGTCAATACAATCAAAGCCCGGCTTTATTACGGACTTAATGCTCTCAGGAAAGAAATCACAAAATGGGGAATTACAAAGGAGGATTTAGGCTATGAAATGTAAAGACTATAAACTGCTGATGATGGATTTAATTTATGGTGAAATCACTAAAAATGATCGAATCCATCTGGAAAAACATTTAACTGAATGTGATGAATGCCGTCAGGAATTCAAAGAAATGAAACAGGTCCCGGAATTTCTGGGAAAATGGGAGGATGAGCCGGTTCCGATACAAATGACCTTTACATCGGAAGAAAATTCTCTGTTGCAATGGGTGAAGAAATTTTTAAATCACCTGGAAACTGTAAAAAAAGTCGGTTTTGCTGTTGCAGCATTGCTTTTTATTTTGGCCCTTTTCAACACAAAAATTGAAATCAGGGATGGAAATTTTAGCTTTGAAGCATCACTTTTCCAAAAGAGCCAAAAATCATCCATGGCCGGGCAGTTGACACCGGAAATTATGGAGCATTTGAAATATGAAAATTTCAAACTGACGACCCAGTTGCTGGAAAACTATGAGGCCAGAGATGAGAAAAAAACCATGATGATGATGACTACGCTGATGTCAGAAATCCGCAAGGAAAGAAGCCGGGAATATGACAACCTCATCGGGACTGTCGGTCAGGCCTATGAAACCAATGATTTGCGGATTCAGCAGACCAACCACACCGTTAATGAAATTTTAGATCTAATCAATAAAAGTGCACACAAAGAATAGAAAAATATGTTGTCAAGAAAAGGAGATTAACATGCGAAAAATATTCATAACCGGGATGATGGTCATTTCAATAGCGTTGGCCCTGCCCCTGAGTATTCAAAGAGATATTGAAGTGATGGAAAGTGTCCTCGATAAGATTATTGTGGAAGACAGTCCAATCTATTTTTCCTATGGGAACAGGTTTAAAGGTGAGTATTATGAAAATTTCGGAATCCTTTTGAGTTGCGAGAGTTCCGGAATTTTGGCTCTGACCGAAATCATTGAAGTACAAGCTGAAAAAATACCCTATATAGTTGATTCGGATTCCGAAAAATTAATTGTAAAAAAACAAGAAAAAGAGATTAAATCCAGTATAGAAGAAAAGCAGGAATCTGTTAAAAACAAACTCAACGAGACCCAACAGGCGATGGAAGATTTTATGCTGAATTATGCCCGGGGCGCTCTGGGCCTGAAAGATAATGAAAAAATCATGGTCAGCATCAAGTTTAAAAATTCCATTCGGGATGAAAAGAAATTGGAAATTCCTGCCTACCTGCAAATGACGGCCGAGGTTGCAGATCTGAAGAAGTATTATGCCGGAAAGATGAATGAAGATAAAATGCGCAAAGCCTTGCGATATGAAGCGCCTCTGGAATCACCCGGCAATAAAGATATCGAAGTTATGGAAGGTATTTTTGATACTTTTCTGGAAAAAGAAAAAGATCTGATTGGCCTTCGCAAGGCTACGAACGGATTATATTTGGAAGGATTTGGCGCAGTTTTTAATATACCGGTCACTTCCGGCCGTGGAATTTTGCCCATGTCCATGAATTTTGAGGTCCTTGAGAAAAAACTTCAGGATGGGGCAAAGCAAATTGAGATTCATGCCAAAACCCTCGAGGACAAGTTACGGCAATTGGAATTAAAAAAAGAGCATGCTGAAAATCAGGAGACGGAAAAACAAGAAAATGAAGCCCGAAAAATTGAGAAAGAGGAATTCATCTGGCAGGAAAATTATGATAAGAATGCTGATTCCAGGGTATATGTTTACAAAACCGATGATAACAATCCTGTCACCGTGGATGATGATTCAATGGATATCAAGGTTCAGGTCGATATCAGTGATGATGGGAATAACATATTCGTTTTTGGAAACCAGCTCAAAATGACGGAAGCCAGAGTCGACTCTATCATGAATCAAACAAAAGATGAAGTGATCAAGACCCTTTCCATCTATGGTTCGACCCTGAAAAGTGTTAAGGACAATGAAAATGTCATTATCAATCTGCAATGGGATTCCCATGAAAAAGATAAAGATATCAACCTGATTTGCAGTAAGAAGAATATTGCAGAATACTCTGGTGGGAAGATTGCATATGATGCTTTTGTTAAAAATATAACGATCAGGTAAGTCTTGGATAAATGATAAAAAAAAGGCTGCAAAAAAATGCAGTCTTTTTTTTAGTAAAAAACTGGATCATTCAGTGATCAGAGGAATTTTAAATTTGAAGGTTGTTCCGGCTTCTTTGCTGGTTTCAAAGGTGACCTTGCCGCCCAGCATCTCTTCCCCGAGTAATTTCATAGAGTAGGTTCCGAATCCGTGGCCAAGACCCTTTTTGGTTGTAAAATTGCGCTTGAATATTTGTCGGGCAAAGTCCTCTCTGATATAACCTTTGTTCCAGACTTCAAAAGATATCTCATCGCCGGTGATCAAATGATAGACCCTGACTTTTTCACCTTTTCCTGAAGCTTCCAGAGCGTTTTTGATCATATTTGTCAGCACACGAATAAGAATGGAAATATCGGACTTAAAAGTAAAAAAAGGTACCTTCTCGGGAAAGTCCAAAAATTTATATTTTAAGACGCTGTGATTGGAAAAGACACGATCCAGTTCTTTATAAACGGTAGATAATTTGATTTCAGAGGGTTCCGGAAAAATCCTGTATTTTTTATTATTCAGCATTTTTTTTTGAAATTCAATTTCCCGCACCATTTGATAGGTCAGATCATAAATAATGTTCACAATATCAGTGTTTTCGGTGCTTTGGTATTTTAAAATTTCACAACCGTTGATGATGCCCGATACTTTGTTGTAGATATCATGAAAAAAGACTCTTTCCAAGGCGGCCATTTTTTGTTCATAGGTGATATCTTCCAAAAAAACCAGCAAAAAAGTTTTTCCATCCATTTGCAGAGGTGATGATTTGACGTTAAAAAACAAATTTTCAACATCTCCGTCAGGTTGGACCCGAATGGAGCAGATGCGCTCTGCAGGTTCATTTTTACTCAGAGCGGTGACCATTGAAATCGCTGCACCACAGGAAGAACAATATTCACTGGTACCGCATCCGCCTTCCATGAGATCCGAATAGACACATTTGACAGTTTCACCCAGTCTGAGTCCAAAAATATCATCCTGCTTTTCTGCCTGCAGGTTCTTTAAGAAACTTTCGTTGATACCGACAATCTGTCGCTTGTCATTGAGCACAACAAATAGTCCCTGAATGGCTTTCATCAGGGAATTGATCAATTCGTTTTCAGAAGTTTGTTTAATTTGTTGTTCCAGGGTTTTCTTGTCTTCTCTTTCCGGTGTTGCAAAATAGGTTTCCATTTTACTCCCAAAAATTGATTTATTACAGAAAGGATAAATATAAATTTTTTAAAAGTAAACAGCTGTTTAAAATTAGCGGTTCAGCAGGTCAGGAAGTTCGATAATAGATTCCAGTATTTGCAGGGCCCCGGAAAAATTCTGGGATTCCGTAAACTTGTTTTTGATGATAATACAATCAATTTTTGCTGCCAGGGCAGACTTCAGGCCCCGTTCGGAATCTTCGATGACGATTGCTTTTTCAGCAGGAACTGTAAAATAGTCCAAAGCGGTGAGATAGGGTTCCGGGTGGGGTTTGGAATAACGGTAATCCCTGCGGGTAAAGATTTTGTCCATGAAAGATATAATATGACCATCCCGGTGAATCAAATCAAAATCATCGGGCATTGAGGTTGTCACAATGGCCATTTTGAATTGAGGCCGCAGTCTTGCCAGGGTCTCAAGGACGCCGGGTATTTCCAGGTTTTCCAAGAGCAATAGTTCCTGGTATCGGCGAATCCTGTTTTGGCGAAATTTTTCAATTTCATCAGCAGTGTATCGGCCCTTGAGCAAGTCTAGGGCGGAAGCTCCCCGAACCATGATTTGCATATAATCATCAATAGGAAGGGAAATGCCTGCTGATTCCAGCACCTCTTTGTTGGCCTGATAAAACCATTGCTCGGTTTCTACGAGAATACCGTCGTTGTCGAATAGAATCAGTTCTTTTTTCATGGTGTAATATAGCAAAAACCTCCAGGGTTTTCAAAACCGAGGAGGTTTAATTTTAATAATTCCAAATTGAGTCACCTGTCCCGAAAAGATTCCGTTATTTCATCAAAATCATTTTGTGTGTTCCGGAATGGCCCTCAGTCACCAGTTTATAAAAATAAATTCCTGATGGAAAATGAGAGGCGTCCCATTGGATTTTGTAGGTTCCGCCCGGCTGGTTTTCATTCACCAGGGTTTCCACCAGTTTGCCGGATACATCAAATATTTTCAGCGAGACAGCGGAATTTTTGGGTATCTGGTACTCAATGACAGTGGTCGGATTGAAGGGATTGGGGTAGTTTTGACGGAGTTGAAAGCCAAAGGCAGTTTTTTCATCGGGCCCGATCCCGGTAGTAGCTTCGCTGATCAGAAACAGGTCGTCAACGTATACGGCGCTGCCAGGTGAATTTTCGGCCCTGATCCTGAACCAGACCTTTTCCATGTTTTGAGCAAAGTTTTTTCCATGGAAATAATCACTATAGGTTTGAGAAACAACATCAAAGGTGTCCGCTTCTGTCCAATTTGTCTGGTCGTAACTGAATTCCAGGAACAGTCGGGCAGGATTTCCGGTGGTGGTGGCGAAAAAACCCAGGTAGTAATTTTTGCTGCCAATACCGATAGGATTGTTGTAGGTTGCACAATTGTTCGAATTTCCGGTCAGGGCCAGGGCATATTGACCGTCGGCAGGATAGTGGACTGTAAAGGAAGAATTTTCATCCAGTTTCCAGAAAGGGTTATACTTTTCAAAAGAATCCACCATTTCTGTCACATGAATGGTTATTGAATCGGAATTATTCGGGTTGATATCATCACTGCCAGTGGCTGAAGCGATGATTTGGGTTTCAGCCAGGTTAGCAAAACCGTGGGATTCGAACCACAGGGTCGTGGTTTGTCCCGGTGCCAGCTGACTGATGACCTGGGTTTCGTTCAACTCACCGGTTGAATTGGAAAGCACAATCGGAATATTTGTTTTTTCTGTGGTCCCATTGTTTGACACCAGCACCCCGATCGCGTACAAGAGGTCCAGGTTGATTTGTTTATCAACTGACAAAAATCCATCAATAGCGATATCATTTTCGGGCTGGCTGACTAACAGGTGGACCGGAATGGACGGCAGGGTTTGATTTTCGTTATTGGCAAGAAATTGAATTTTTCCGGTGTAATTTCCAACTTTTTCTGGAGCGGAAAAATCGAGGTGCAATTCCATGGATTCACCGGCTGCCAGCTGATTGCTATCGTAGGTAAGTGTCAGCCAGTCATTGGGCAGATCACCAAAACCGGAAGCGATGAGCTGTGTTGGCTGGTCGGCATTGTCGCTGAATAAAACAATACTGTTATCTGATAGGGAAATATCGTCGATAAAAACCCCTTCCAGAGATTCATCGTCAGCTGAGCTGTATCCCATATCGGAAGCAAAAGCAAATCGGATTTTTAGGGTCTGGCCGGCGAAGGCAGAGAGATCAAATTTTACCGGTACCCAGTGAGGGCTGGCTCCGGCCCATCCTTTGACTGAAGTCCCCATGTTCCAGCCCTGTTCCGGATGCCCGAAGGCCCAAAGTGCATTGCTGGTATATTCCGGGTATTGAGGTTCCATTAATGTATAATTTTCACCACCATCGGTTGAAAACCAGACATTCCAGCCGTCCCAGCCGTCGTAGGGCGCTTCCGCATAATCCGGTGATTCAATAGACCATTTGGCCATAAAATTCAGTTCAGGATTTGAGGCAGAAGAAAGGTCAATGACCGGAGTTTCCAGGTACTGCAGCCAATGGTTGCCATATCCACCCAGTTCTTTGGTACCGCACCACCAGTTTTTGCCGGAATATGCATTGCGGCTGCTTTGATGGAAAATTACCGGGTCCTGGGAATCGGTGGTGAATAATTGAAGTGGCAGTGTACTGTTATTTGTGACTGTGATCAGTGTGGATGATGTTGCGCCGGCCGCCAGGGATACCGATACATTTTCCTGAGAAAAAGCGATTTGGGCGTTGTCAACAATTTCATCATAAATGAATGGTATATATTGTCCAATATCGCAGCTGCCCCATTTGATGCGGAAATACCCGTTTTCTCCCCAGTAAGGTCCCCAGCTGTTTTTGCAAATCCAGCATTCATTTTCATCTTCCCAGCCAATAATCAGGATGGCATGACCCGCTTCCAATTCGCCCCAGACATGTTCATAGACACCGCCGTTATAATAGGCAAAATCCTCGTAGACACTGTAGTTGGCAGAAACAGGATGATACATGAGTGCATTTTTGATATTGATGACATTTTCTTCTTCCAGGGTAATGTATCCCCAGCCGGGAATGGTGACACTGGTACTTTCCCATCCGGCGATAATAGAGCCACAGGCAACCTGGTCATCGGCCTTGTAAGGCATGAAAATTTCATGGGGTATGGAATTGTTCTTCACGAATTCCAGGGCTTCGTTGGCCCAGCCGCCGTCACAACTGCCGGCCTCACTGCCACAACTGAGAATGTATTGTTCCGAAAGGTTAATATTGGAGTCAGGCAAATCATAATAAATTTTCCACCAGGATTCGATCTGTGCCACGGCCGAAAAATCCCAGCAGCTGCCGCATCCGCCCTGGTTTTTGACCGATGTCATCCAGTTGCCATTGTTATTGCGCCAGTCAAGGGAAGCCGGCAGGGGACCGGTCTGGGTTAATTGGATAAATTTCTCTTCGGCACTAAGCGGTATGTCATGGACCGGACTGCCGAGCAACTTTCTGAATTCCTCTTTGCTTAATCGGGATATGGAATTTTCTCCCGCCTGCCATTGAACGTTTTTCTGTTCAATCGCCTGTTTCACTTTTTCCAGATTTCCCTTTGCGGATAGCTGAGTGAAAAAAATTAATACAATAAAAATTAAACTTTTTTTCATCTGATCTTTTCCCTCTATAAAAAAATAAAAAGTAATCTAAGTTTTTAAATTTAATCAAACAATGTAAAAAAAAATCATGAAATTTTTACATGGATTATTAATCTTTTGAAAATTATTAGATAAATTGAATTTATCAATTAAATATTCTTTAGTATCCGCATCAGGTAATTTTGCCTGGTCCAGTTTTCATTCATTCTGTTTAACTTTGTCTTAAAAATAAATTTTAAGGAAGCCAGCTATGAAAGAGAAAAGAAAATTTTCATTATCAGCGGTTTTGGTGACTGGACTAATATTTATGTTGGTTACAACAGTCGTTGCCAGAAATAAGATTGAAACCCGTCCGGCCACCCGCGATGATATTGAAAAATTAAAAAAACGCGAGGGTGTCTACCGTGAAGGCGTCAATTATAACCGAAAAATAAATGGATTTGGTACCGGCTTGCGGCCTCCGACCGAAGAGCAATGGGAAGAATTATTGCAGACCGCAAGAGTTGCCGTTTCCAGAAATATCACTGCAGCACCGCCTAGTTCCTTTGATAATTCCACATTTAATTGGTTTCCGCCGGTGGGAAACCAGGGGCCGGAAGGGTCCTGCGTTTCCTGGGCCACCGGCTATTATACAAAAACCTTTCAGGAAGCCTATGAACACAACTGGAATCTATCGGGATGCAGCTGGCAGAGCCGGGGATATGGAGGTTACTATGGATATCCGACAGTAGCCTACCAAAGTTATATTTTCAGCCCGGATTTTCTTTACCACCAGCTCAATGACGGTGTGGATAATGGTTCCTATTATTCAGACAATATGGATTTGCTTGAGAATATTGGTTGTTGTACCTGGACCAATATGCCTTATTATCAACTGGATGCCAATCCTTATGACAGCCACTGCGGCGATTCTACCTCATGGCCCAGTGAGACCGCCTGGCGGGAAGCACCGCTTTATCGTTCAAAAACGGGTTATGCATGGCAATGGGTTGATGGCATCAGCGGAACCCTCAATGATCTAAAAAATATACTGGCGGATACCAACCTGGCCATCATCGGAATTGACGCCAATAAATATTCATCCCTGAGTTCCGGAGACCTTTGGACTACCGATGTATACAACACAACGGGTTCAAATCATGCCAACACCGTTGTTGGATATGATGATAATTATGGTCCTTATACAGAAGGCGGGTCCACCAAATATGGGGCTTTTAAAGTCGTTAATCAGTGGGGAACAGGTACCTGGGAAAATGTCAGTGATGGATTTTATTATATTTCCTATGCGGTGATGCAGAATTACATCCAATATGTGTTTTACTATGATAACAATAAGAATTATAATCCCCAAAGACTGGCGGTCTTTCAAATGTCTCATAATAAGCGGGGTGAATGTGATGTTGGTTTCGGGTCCGGAACCACGGGATCCCCGACTATGACCAAGCGCATGAATGAAAGTTATTATTTTGATGGCGGGAACTGGCCCTATCCGGGCAATAAAATCGCCATTGATATTACGGAATTTCTTTCCACCACCAATTATTTTCTCAGTGTTCCGGATGGTGGGTCCAGTACCACGGGAAGCATAACCTCCTTTTCGGTTGAAACCTATAGTGGCACCTATACGATTGGTTCTCCGACCGGTAGTTATGCCTCGACAAGCCCGCCGGTTACCACAGTCAATGGTTCCACGGTTTACGCGACGGTAACCACCTTTGGTACAAACAGTTCCCCGGTGGTCAGCGGTATTCCCGGTGAGATAATCAATGAGGACGGCGCCTTTGCAACCCTGGCTCTGGATAATTATGTCGTTGATGCAGACCATTCGGATTCTCAACTTTCATGGACCTATTCAGGGAACACCAACCTGACGGTCAGTATATCCGGGAGTCGGGTTGCCACCATCACAGCACCGGCGGATTGGAATGGGTCCGAACCCATTACATTTACAGCCACGGACCCGCTCTCAGCTTCTGGCTTTCAGACAGCCATTTTTTCCGCCAATCCGGTCAATGACGAGCCTGCATTCACCAAAGGTGCGAACGAATCAATACTGGAAAATGCCGGTCCGCAGTTTGTACCGGGCTGGGCGACAAATATGAGTGTCGGACCTGCTGACGAGGCCATGTATCAGAATTTTAATTTTAACACCAGTAATAACAATAATGCGCTGTTTGCTATGCAACCATTTTTGAGTTATCCCAGTGGCGACTTGAATTATGAAATCGTTCCCGGTTTGACAGGCACGGTGGTTTGTACGGTTTTCGCCTGGGATGATGGCGGTGTTGCCAATGGCGGCGATGATACATCACCGACCCAGACCTTTACAATTACTGTTAATCCGGTCAATGACCCCCCGGTTTTTACCAAGGGTGCTGACCAGACAGTCAACGAAGATGCCGGTCCTCAGACCGTCACTTCCTGGGCCACCGGTATTGATCCGGGCCCTTTTGAATCATCCCAGACAGTCACCTTTTTTGTCTCCAACAATAATAATGGTCTGTTTGTGACTCAGCCATCGATTCATTCCACCACCGGAACCCTGACCTATCAGGCAAAACCGGATTCCAATGGGACCGCCACTGTATCTGTCTATTTGAAGGATAATGGAGGAACGGCGAATGGCGGCAATGATACTTCACCGACCCAGACCTTTACAATTACCGTTAACCCAATCAATGACCCGCCGGGGTTTACAAAAGGCGGTGATCTCATGCTCGATGAAGATGCCGGCCTGCAATCCATTGCAGACTGGGCTACGGATATCACAGCCGGGCCCGGAGAATCCCATCAAGTTTTAACTTTCCATACCAGCAGCGATAATCCGGCGCTCTTTTCAACCCTTCCTGGAATTGACGGACCATCCGGCGATCTTGTTTATGAAATTGCCGCCAACACCTTTGGCGCAGCCCAGGTTGCAGTCTACCTTCAGGATGATGGCGGTGTTGCCAATGGCGGTGTTGATACCACTACTTCTGTTACTTTTACCATCACTGTAAATCCTGTCAACGATGCTCCGTCATTTAGTAAGGGAGCAAACCAGGTGGTTTTTGAAAACAGTGGGCTTCATACCATTACAGGCTGGGCCTCCAATATCAGTCCGGGCCCCTTTGAAACCACTCAAACTGTGACCTTTGTGACAAGTAATAATAAAAATTCGCTGTTTACCACCCAGCCGATTATCAGCGTCAGCGGCGATCTTTCTTTTGAAGTGGCGGCCCATACTACCGGCCTTGCGACTGTGACAGTTTATCTGACCGATGATGGTGGCACGGAAAATGGCGGTTCAAACCAGTCATCCCCGGTGACCTTTACCATTACCGTTACAGATGTCAATGATCCGCCGAGTTTTACCATGGGAGCGGACCAAATCATCAATGAAGACGATGGGTTGAAGATTATACCTGCCTGGGCCACAGACATCAGTCCCGGCCCTGATGAAGATTATCAATTGGTAACATTTCATACCGGCAATGACAATTCAACCATGTTTTTGAATCAGCCAAATATAAATTCATCGACTGGAAATCTGCTTTATGAAATCAAACCCAATCTGTTTGGGTCTGCGCGGGTCACGATCTATCTGACAGACAATGGCGGAACGGCCAATGGCGGCAGAGACACATCGCCTCTTGATACCTTTACCATCACAGTCAATCCTGTCAATGATCCGCCCTCCTTCACCAAGGGAAGCAATCAAACGGTTCCGGAAAATTCAGGGTTGCAGACGATGGCCGGCTGGGCCACAAAAATCAGTGCCGGCCCCAATGAGTCTGACCAATCCCTGACTTTTGTGACAACCAATGATAAGAACGGGCTTTTTTCTACCCAGCCTGTAATCAATGCCGCTACCGGCACATTGACCTTTGCCGCGAAAAATGATTCGACAGGAACGGCGACAGTCACTGTTTATCTGACGGACAATGGCGGCACTGCCAACGGTGGATCAGACCAGTCTGCAACCCAGACTTTTACGATTACCATCAGTCCTGTCAATGATCCGCCATCCTTTGTCAAAGGCCCGGACCAGACCTTGCTCGAAGATGCCGGCGCTCAATCTGTGACTGGCTGGGCGACAGGTATCAGCGAGGGCCCCGATGAATCCGGACAGTCGCTGACCTTTCATGCCAGCAACAATAATAACGCTCTGTTTAGCACCCAGCCATCGGTTGATGCTGAAACCGGCAACCTCTCATTTGAAGCCAATGCCGATGCTTTTGGATCTGTAACAGTCAGCCTTTATCTGAAAGATGATGGCGGCATGGTCAATGGTGGCGATGACACTTCACCCACACAAACTTTTTCCATAACAGTCCATCCAGTCAATGATCCGCCGGTTTTCATTTCCGGGGCGGACCAGTCGGTAGCGGAAAATTCCGGAGTTCATACGGCTTCTGCCTGGGCAACAGGCATCAGTGCCGGTCCCGGTGAATCCGGTCAACTGCTGACTTTTGTGTTGGTAAATGATGATCCCTCGCTCTTTCAAACACAGCCGGCCATTGATGCCACAACGGGCAATTTGATTTTCGAGCCGGCCCAGGATTCTGCCGGAACAGCCCGGGTCACTGTCATTTTAAGTGATGACGGGGGGACAAGCAATGGCGGGCTGAACCAGTCCGCACCGCAGACTTTTACCATCACAATCAGCAATGTTAACAATCCGCCGTCTTTTAGCAAAGGTCCGGATCTGACTGTGGATGAGGATACTCCCACTCAGATTATTCACTCCTGGGCAACAGAAATCACACCCGGTCTGGGAGAGCCTCATCAAAACCTTGTTTTTATAGTTTCGAATGATCATGAGCCATTGTTTAGCAGCCAACCGGAAATTGATGAAGTTTCTGGCGACCTCACCTTTGCAACAGCTGCGGATTCCAGCGGTATTGCTACGGTGACTATAGTCCTGAAAGATGATGGTGGCTCAGAAAACGGCGGCACGGACCAGTCTGGTCCGGAAACCTTAACCATTACGGTCAACCCGGTCAATGATCCGCCTGAATTCACAAAGGTTTTACCGGTGGATACCACTATAATCAATAACGCTGTTTTTAACTTTCAGTATGACGCCATGGATATTGAAGATGATGCGCTGACCTATTTTACCGGTTCTGAATTTGATGGATTGGCGGTCAGTAGTTCCGGCTGGCTCAACTGGGAATTGGCCGATGATCCGGCTGTTTCCTATGACCTTATCGTAATGGTCACCGATGGGTATGATACAACTGCAACCGCATCAGTGGTCCGGGTAACCGATGTGGTCAGTATTACTGATATTATGGAAATACCCAAAGAATTTTCTCTGGGCTATGCCTATCCAAATCCCTTTAATCCCAATACAAAGTTCAATTATGCCTTGCCGGAAAAAAGTGATGTTGTGCTTCTGGTTTACAACATTTCAGGACGAGTGGTTCATGAAGCCCAATTCAGGCAGCAGGAAGCGGGATATCATTATTATGAATGGAACGCGGTTGATCTTCCTTCCGGAATTTATATATTCCAGTTGACCACCCTCCGGAATACCGCAGTGAAAAAATGTGTGCTCCTGAAATGAAAAGGAGCATTGGATAGGTGCGTTAATAATTGATGTGTGAATTTTTCTGAAACAGACTGTCCGGTAAAAAACCGGACAGTCTCGATATTGAGGTTTAATATGAACCTGAAAAGTGACGGCAATTTAAAAATTAATGAACCCCTTGCGGTGGAATTAATCATCGATCATTTACAAAAACTGGTAAAAAAGCAAAATACAAAGGGTATTTTGCTGGGTTTGAGTGGTGGAATTGATTCGGCTATACTAACGACTCTTGCAGTCAAAGCCCTTGGTAAAGAAAAAGTCAAAGTCTGTTTTGTATTTGATCGGGACAGTGAAGATAGTTCGAAAATAAATGCTGAAAAAATGGCACGCTGGCTTGGACTTGAATTGGAGATGACAGACATGTCATTGGTCATGAGAAAAAAGAGAGTCTATAGCCCTTTAATTATGAAAGCAGTGCCCTATTCGGCCCGATTCAATCGAATGATTCAACATTTTTACCGGTTTGCTGTTCGGGAAAATCCATTTAAAACTACTCTGAAAGTTGGTGCAAACCGGATGGAAAAATCACTGCTGAAACAATTCATGTTTAATTTATCAATTCGTCATATTGACCAGGGATTTTCAGAAAGGCACCGATATCGCAGACAACTTCTGGAGCAAAAAGCCGCCGATGAAAACCTGACATTGATCGGTGCAGCCAACCGTTCAGAATTTGAAGTTGGATGGTTTGTCAAAGAGGGTATTGACGATCTGCCAAATCAGCCTATGACAGGTCTTTACAAAACCCAGATATGGCAACTGGCTGCTTATTTGAATTTACCTGAAGAGATACAAAACCAGACACCTTCACCCGATATGATGCGGGGAATCAGGGATGAATTTGCGATTGGTTATAATTATCGCAAATTAGACCAGATGCTGGACTTTATTGAAAGGAAAACTTCGGACCCTGAAATAGTCGACAAAGGTTATGATATTCATGAAATAAAAGATATCAGAGAATTAATGATGTTGTCGGCCTGGAAACGGGCTTCTGAACATGAACCGCCGCCGGTTCATGGCGGAATCAATGGAAATGTCCGTTTATTATGAGATTGTTTCAAGATTGAGAAAGAAATTAATTTATACACAATTGGGTTTTCACAGGATAATTTTATTGAAATTAACATATAAATTTTTTAATATGCCGGAAATAAATGAAAATGATGATTGGTTTTGGTGAAAAGAATAAATATAATATTATTATTTTTATTGTGTAAAAATCTTTCGGCTGCCGTGGATTTGTCCATACCCTATTGTAAAAATGAGATAATCGTTGACGGAAAAATTGATGAATGGAAAAAATTTGCACTGTTTACCTTTGAAGATACTTTAAATAGCCGGACCAGTGTCGATAACGGGGATGTCAGATTATTATATTGGCGGGAAGCGGATTTTGACCTGATTTCCAAACCGAAATCCAGAAATAAAGTGGCGGTGCGCTGTTGTTGGAACCGGACCAGTCTAAACTTTGCTTACCTGGTTTCAGATGATCACCTGCACTATCCCATAAAATTAACAAGCGAGCACCCTAAAATCTATCTCAATGATGGCATCGAAATCTACATTGACACAAAAAATGACAGCCGTGGGAAAATGGACCTCAATGATTACCAGTTTTTAGTGGACCTTGCGAACCAAAGTCTGGTTTTGAGAGGTGATCGTCATTTACTGAAACTGGATACCATTGCCGTTCCCAAGGATTATGGACAGAATGTCCTTTTTAAGTACAAAGTCTTGCCGGTGGATGAAAAAAAATCTCATCAGTTTTTGCAAAAAGGTTATATCGTTGAAATTGCCATTCCTTTTGCATCCATCGGTGTTGAACCGAAAGAGAATTATAAAATTAAACTGGACCTGTGTAATAATGACCTGGACCAGGAAATTCCGATGGAGGCAACTTTTGATCCCAGCTATGCCCTGGGCTGGTCTTTTAATTGGAACGGGCAAAGTGATTTTGGCTATCCCCAATACTGGAAGCCGATGATTCTTGTTGGAAAACCATCTTTTTTTGAAACCATCATCGAAAAGTATCAAAGTTTCTGGTTTTTGTCTCTCAACCTTACAATTGTTTTCAGTTTGGCTGTTATTGCTTATCTGATATTTAGAATGGTAAAACTGCAAAAATTGCCGAATGCCGTTGAAATTCAGATTGAAAACACGATTTCTGATCAGGAGCCGGAAAACCGCAAAATTTTAAACCGGGCCAAAAATATTATCTGTGAAAATAAAAATAACCTGATCTCTTCAGAGGACCTGGCCCGGGAAATGGGAATGTCGCTGCGAAAATTACAACGAACCACCCGGGAAGAATTAAACTGTACGCCAACCAATTTCATTTACCTGATCAAATTGGCGATGGCTGCAGATTTTATCAAAAAGGGTTATGGCAATATCTCCCAGGCTGCCTATGAATTCGGTTTTAGTGACCCGGCCTATTTTTCAAAATTGTTTAAGAAACATTACGGGTGCTCACCCAAGGATTATAAAGACCGGGAAAAAAGCTGAAAAATACTCTGTTTTCCAAGTTTTTGTCGTTATCCTCCAACAATATTCCCTTTCGAAAAACTATATTATTTCGTACTTCGGAGAAATAATATGAAGACGAATTTAACAGCCTTGTCTGGCCTGATTATCATATACATTTTTGCTCTGCTTCACAAAGGTGAATTTTGGTGGATGATTGGCATCCTGCTGATTATGGCCATTTTATTTATTCGCAATATGGATGTGGAGATTGAGAAAAAGAAAGAAAGGGTATTTTCTATTATGATTGTGATTATTACGTTGGCTTCAATTTTCTTTGGAATTATCAATTGAAATGCTGAAAAAAATGATGCCGAGGATGTTGATCTGACCGGTAAAACAGGAGAACGAATGGACCCATGGAAAAACGAAGAATAATTCTGGCCAATAAACACCGGGAATTAAAGATTGTTATTAAATTATTTAAAACCAGTTTATTTTATTTTTATCAATATTTTGTGTATAACTACAGTACTGACAAAAAAATATCTAAAAATATGATGGGGAGAAATTTTCATGAAAAAATTAATTTTCCTTTTATTATTCATGATTGCAGGTCCTTTGACTTCAAGTTCTATTGACCGCTCCCTGGCCGGAATTATTCAATATTCCGATCTCAAAATGCAGCCTGACGGTTTAGTCGGGAAAGGAAAAATCTGTTTTTGCAAAGTTTCAGATGGTCCATTCAATGATTTGAAAAATTGTTTTCTGATAGTATAAAAGAAGAAAGAGGAGGATGAAATGAAAAAATATACTATTGTATTATATTTATTGATGGAAATGACTGTTGCTCTGGCCCATATTCCTCAACTGATCAATTACCAGGGCAATTTGGTAAATAGAGAAGGTCAGCCGTTGAGCGGCAGATACGAAATTGAACTCAGGCTTTATGATCAGGAAACTTCCGGCAGCCCACTATGGAGTGAAAAACAAATGGTGGAAGTTACCTATGGATATTTCAATGTTTTACTGGGTTCCGTTAATAAATTAACCCCGGGTTTGTTTTGCAAAAGTGATCGGTTTCTGACGATAATAGTTGGAACAGACCCGGATATGTGTCCCCGGACGAAATTGACCAGTGTTGCCTATGCCTTCAGATCTTCCAATACTGACAGCATCGATGGAAAATGCAGTGATGATTTTGTAAAAAACGGTCAGAAAAATGCTATTACTCACGAAATGATTCAGGAGAATATTGTCTCCAGTATCAATCATGTTATTCATGACGGAGGTAATATAGATCTGATGGCCGGGGACAATATCAAAATCACCCCTGATGCTGCCCAAAAAAATATTATTATATCAGCTGATTTAAGCACCATTGGTGATAATCTTGGAGACCATACTGCAAGACAAAATATTAAAACAAATGAAAATTGGATTTCAAACAATGGAAAAGATGAAGGAATTTTTATTGGTTATGTTGATATTCAGGGCACATTGCAAAAGTCGGCCGGTTCCTTCAAAATTGACCATCCCCAGGACCCTGAAAATATGTATCTCCAGCATTCCTTTGTGGAATCCCCGGACATGAAGAATGTTTACGATGGTAATGTAATTTTGGATGGATGCGGGGAAGCAAGTGTCGAATTACCGGACTATTTTGAATCTCTGAATATTGATTTCCGCTATCAACTGACTGCCATTGGTGCGCCGGGACCGAATCTTTTTATCGCTGAAAAAATCTGTAATAATCGATTTAAAATTGCCGGTGGTGAACCAGGAATGGAAGTTTCATGGCAGATAACGGGCATTCGCAATGATGCCTATGCCCGCGTAATCACAGGATTGAAGTTGAGGTCCCGAAAGAAGGAAAAGAGCAGGGTAAATACCTTTTTCCCAAAGAGCATAACCGCCCGGAATCTAGGGGTGTTCAATATGAACAGCAGCAAAAGAAAGATGATTTAAAATTTTAAAGAAGAAAAATTAAACATAAATTAAGAGGTATTAAATGATTAGATTCATTAAAGTATGTGTTGCAGGGGTTATTTTTGTCGTCAATATAATGGCCCAAATTCCCCAGCTGATCAATTACCAGGGTCATTTGGTAAATAGCGAAGGTGACCCCTTAAACGGTAGTCACGAAATTGAATTTCGGCTTTATGATCAGGCCACTTCCGGTACTCTGTTGTGGAATGAAATACAGACGGTGGAAGTTACCCAGGGAATATTGAATGTTTTACTGGGTTCGGTAAGTCCGATCAATCCTGGATTATTCGACGGTAGCGATAGGTTTTTGACTTTAAAGGTTGGCGCAGATTCAGAAATGTCTCCCCGAACAAAATTGACCAGTGTCGCCTATGCCTTCAGGGCCCTCAATGCTGACAGTTTGAATGGAAAAGGCAGTGATGATTTTGTCGGAACCGGTCAGGCAAATGCAATTACCCACGAAATGATTCAGGAGAATATTGTCTCCAGTATCAATCATGTAACCAATGACGGGGGCAATATAGACCTGATTGCCGGCAGCAATATTTCCATCGCTGCTGATAATGCCAATCATCAGATAACCATTTCGGCTGCCGGTGGCGGGGCCAGTGAGGGAGACAATCTCGGTGATCATCAGGCAACCCAAAATCTCAATATGAATGGATTTTGGATCAATCATGATGGTGGCGCCAGTTCAAACGAAGGAATCTTTATTGATACTGAGGGAAAAGTCGGGATCGGAACTCATACACCTTCGGAAGAATTGACACTGTGGGGAACCCTGAAAAGCATGACCCATGAAACCGGCTCGGCAAATGCGATAGAGGGAATAGCCTATAGTGATGGGGATTATGAAAACCATGGTGGAAAGTTTCTGGCTTATGGAGAGCAGGGGATTGGTGTCATGGGTGTTGGAATGAACAATGCCAGTGTGACTAATTTTGGCGGATATTTCATTGCCAATGGTGAAATGGGAACAGGGGCAGTAGGACTTGGACAAGGATTGGAGGCTATTGGAGTTTTTGGCAAAAGTACCGGCGACAATGGCATTGGAGTCCAGGCTGAGGTTGCTGGAGAGCATGCAAAAGCTGTTTCGGCTGAAGCATCCGGGGAATCGGGTATTGCTGTCTATGGTATTGCTTCTGACTCTACCGAAGCTTTGGAAGTGAAAAATTATGGTGGTTATTTTAAATCCAGCGGACGTTATGGTATTGGTCTCTATAGTGAAGCAACCGGAATTTATGGTTCTTCAATTTATGCAAAAAAAGAGGGAAATAGCGGATATGCGATAAGTGCTGAAGCGGATAAAACGGCCATAAGGGCCCAATCCAATGAGGGAATTGGTATTTTCGCTATAACGGAAGATAATTCGGGTGTCGCCTTATATGGCCATTCTGAAGGAAATACATCGATTGCGGTAAAAGGGGTTTCACAAAAAAGGGACCTATATAACAGCAATCAAAATTACGCCGGCTGGTTTGAAGCGCAGGGTGATGGCTCAAGGGCTTTGTATGCCCAGATTGCCACAAATGACCAAGATATTATCGGATTAAAAGTAGTCGTTGCACCTGGTCGAAAAGCAGCTGAATTTTATGGAAATGTCAATGTCTTTGGACATGTCTATAAATCCGGCGGCGGCTTTAAAATCGACCATCCCCAGGACCCGGAAAATAAATACTTGCAGCACTCCTTTGTGGAATCTCCGGACATGATGAATGTCTATAATGGTATTGTTGAATTAAACGGGAATGGTTATGCCACTGTAAAATTACCAGAATATTTTGAAGATTTGAATATCGATTTTCGATACCAATTGACCCCTATTGGGTCGCCGATGCCCAATCTTTACATCGCTCAAAAGATAGAAAACAATGAGTTCATGATTGCCGGAGGTGAACCCAACAAGGAAGTTTCCTGGCAGGTGACGGGCATTCGTAATGACACCTTTGCCAAAGAAAACAGGATCCCGGTTGAGGTGGACAAAACAGAAACTGAAAAAAATCAAAAAGAAGGTGGATGGGAATAAAAAATTTAGTCTGAGAAGGAGTTGAAATGAGAACCATAAAATTTTTATTATTGGTCACATGGTTTCTGAATATCAGCGTGGCCCAGACTTCCCGGTTGATTAATTACCAGGGATATCTGATGGATCACGAAGGCAATCCACTGGAAGAAAGTGTGAGTATTGAGTTTTTGATATATTACTCAGAATCCGGCGGTCTGCCGGTTTGGAGCGAAACTCAAAATATTCCTGTAGACGAGGGAAATTTTACCACATTACTGGGGGCGGTCAGTCCAATTCCGGCAGAAATGTTTGATACAGACGGGGCCTGGCTGGCCATTAAAGTTGGTGGTGATGCGGAGATGTCACCACGCCAACGGATTACGGCTGTTGCTTACGCTTTCAAGGCTGATAATGCGGACCAGTTGGACGGAAAAGAGGCGGATGATTTTGTGGCCAAAGGCAGCAGCGGGTCGATATCTGAAGGGATGATTGTCGACAATGGAGTAACCTTGCGAAAAATCGAACCCAGAGTCCTCTCCAGTATCGATGGTGTTTATAATGATGGCGGTGATGTGGACCTGATTGCCGGGGATAATATCAATATTATGGCCAATAATAGCAGTAAAACGATTACCATCTCAGCCAATGTATCCGGCAGTGGCGGGCTGATTGGCACTGATGATATTGAAGACAATGCGATTACCTTGTCCAAAATTGAACCTACAATCCTTTCCGGTCTGGATGGCGTCTCCATTGATGGCGGACAAATTGATCTCGTTGCTGGTGATAATGTCACCATTACACCTGATGATGCCAACAACCGCATCACGATTTCCTCGGCTGGCGGCGGTATAGGCGACAATTTCGGGAATCATACCGCCACCCAAAATATACGCACCAATGGTCATTGGATTTCCGAGGATGGGGAAAATGAAGGAGTCTATATCAAATCTGATGGCAAAGTGGGTGTGAAAACCAACAATCCCACTGAAACGCTGGAAGTCAATGGCACCATTAAAGCCACGAAGGTCAATGCTGACCAGAGTGATAATTTTGTGCTGAAAGGTGAAACCAATTCTATCACCGGCACAATGATTACGGATAATTCCGTTTCCATGGCAGATATCCAGCCTTCAATTGTATCCACCCTGGATGGCGTCGCCAATGATGGCGGCAACATCGACCTGGTTGCGGGTGACAATATTACCATCACGCCCAATGACGCCCAGAACAAGATCACCATCTCAGCAACCGGTGGCGGTGGCACTGCAGATAACCTGGGAAACCATACCGCGACTCAAAATATACAGACCAACGGTCATTGGTTATCCGGTGATGGTTACAATGAAGGCATTTTCGTCACAGATATTGGATATGTAGGAATCAATAGTAATGAACCAGTTAATGAGCTGTTTGTTAATGGAACAATTCGGGCGGAAGATATACATCGGGGATTAACAGTCATCGTTTCAGATCCAGATTCACGGGGCGTTTTCAGCAAATCTCAGGGCAGCCATGGCTCTGGAATTTATGGCGAAGCGGAAGGTTCCTATGCCGCCGGGGTCAAAGGTGTCGCCACAGAAAATTACCTGTTATCCGGTAATTACGGCGGCTATTTTCAATCCAGTGGTGGAAGCGGCGTTGCTGTTTATGGCTACAATGATTATTCCGGACCTAATAGCAACAGTTATGGCGGAAAATTTATTGCCCATGGAGAAAACTCCAAGGCTGTCTACGGGTCAGCTGAATACTCTGAAAGTTCTGATATGAAAAATTATGGCGGTTATTTTCAATCTGCCGGAAGAAATGGTATTGGTACACGCGGATTAGCGACATATAGCGGTGATGGCCCCACTTATGGTGGATATTTTGCGTCTCTGGCGGCGCATGGCATCGGTGTTTATGGGTTGGCTTCCAGTACGTCTAATTCTTTGTCACCCAATTATGGCGGGTATTTTGAATCCACCAAGTCCTGGGGCATTGGCGCCTACGGTGAATCATCAGGCAGCAATGGAACAGGTGTTGTGGGACAATCTGTAGGATCAGATGGATTTGGAGTAGGGGGTTCCGCAACCGGCGAAAATGGTATTGGGGTTAGCGGATCTGCTTTGAACCAGGATGGTGTCGGTATCAGAGGCACGAGTTATGGAAATAGCGGAAGAGGTGTATATGGAAAGGCGTTGAGCTACTCCGGCTACACCTTTGGCGGCTATTTTGAAGCTGAAAGTGATGATGGCCGGGGTGTCTATGGATACGCATCTGGAAGTCGTGGGGTCGGTGTTTTTGGTAGTTCCGGTTATTATGCCGGTATGTTTACGGGCGATGTCGGAATATTTGGCACCCTGTCCAAAACAGCCGGTTCTTTTAAAATCGACCATCCTGATGATCCGGAAAATATGTATCTGCAACATTCCTTTGTAGAATCTCCTGATATGATGAATGTTTACAATGGCAATGTGATACTGGATAGAAACGGTGAGGCGGTTGTGGAATTGCCCGATTATTTTGAATCTCTGAATATTGATTTTCGCTATCAGTTGACAGCCATCGGTGCGCCGGGGCCCAATCTCTACATTGCTGAAGAAATTAGTAATAATCAATTTAAAATAGCCGGTGGTTCAGCCGGTATGAAAATATCCTGGATGGTGACCGGCATTCGCAATGATGAATATGCGCGCAATCACCGGATCGAAGTTGAAGTCCCGAAAGAAGGAAAAGATCAGGGAAAATACCTTTTTCCCAAAGAGCATAACCGCCCGGAATCTATGGGCATTCATTATGAGGAGCAGCAGCAATTGCTGAAACAGCAAGAGC
>JAFGTP010000033.1 GCA_016934035.1 Fidelibacterota bacterium | reverse complement strand
TAAATAAATAAAATTCTCAAGTTGGTTTCCGATAACCTAGGTAGAAGTTAATTGAAAATGCAAAATGCAAAAAACGAAAAGTCGGAGCAAGGAAGCTCTTAAACACCAAGGAGGTAACCAATGAGTTTAACACAAATTAACGCAAACATTCAGGCACTTGATTCTTTGAGAACATTGAACACGATCAATCAAAAAATGGCTATTCACCAGACCAGACTTTCCACCGGAAAAAAAATCAATTCAACTGAAGAAGATCCGGCCGGATTTGCTTTGTCCACAGGTTTGGAAAGAAGAAGAAGAGGACTCGATGTTGCAGCACAGAATGTCAGCAATGCAAAAAACATTCTCAATGTTGCTGAAGGCGGATACCAGAACCAGTTGGACATTCTTCAGACCATCAAGGAAAAAGCAACTCAGGCTGCAGACTATTCACTATCATCAGCCCAGAGAACGGCTATCCATGATCAGGTCACAGCCCTTTTGAATGAAATTGACGCTATTGAAGAAGAAACAACCTTTAACGGTCAAAACCTGATTGACGGTGGATATGACGGATATTTCCAGACAGGTGAAGGCGCAGACGACAATCTCCATGTCGCACTTTCACAATCTGATTCCGGTTCCATTGCCGGTACCAATGTCAGCACTATTGATCTGACCACAGCCAATGGCGCCAGTACCGCCATTACCACTGTCAGCGATGCAATTGACGACTTGGCTGAAGCCCTTCAGGCAATTGGTGAATACAAAGCAAGACTGTCTGCCAAAGAAAGCACACTCTCTGTCGCATCCACCAATACAGAAGCCGTCAGAAGTTCCGTCGAAGATGCCGATTATGCAAGAGAACAAATGGAAGTCATGAAACTGCAGATCATGCAGCAAACAGCCGTCTCATCCTTTGCACAGGCAAACGCAGCCGGACAGGTCGTACTATCTATCGTTGGTCGATAAGCCTGAACCATAACTCTACACTAAAAAGCCCCGATAATTCGGGGCTTTTTTTTTAGGTTACCAATGCGTAAAATTCCCATCAAGCCCTTGAGGCTCATTGTTTTTCCAATTGCGGCAACAGCACATGAGAGACCCAGCCGTTTTCCGGCTCAGCCAGCAGGGCTTTTTCATAATATTTTTTGGCCGCTTCATGATCGCCTTGTCTTGAGGAAATAATTCCCATCCACGTAAAAGCATCGGTTTTTCCCCAGGCTGGAATTGCATCGGGCTCTTGTTCATCAAAATAATGGATCGACTTTTCCAGGGATTCCATGGCTAGTTTTACACCACCGCCATACTTTTCCGGCGTATAAAACTGATTGATGGCCTTCAACAAAAATATTCTGGGTGAGGAACCGGCATAATTCATGGCTTCAGCCATCAGTTTCTGACTTTTGGGGCCATTCCACATTCCCGATATCGGATTCAAAGAGATTGATCCGCCATAAAAAGCCGCCATCAGCGCATAGGCTTCACCAAAATTTTCATTTTCATTCAAACATTCCTTTAATTGAGCGAGACCGTCTTTGATGTAGACTTTGGCCTGCCTGGTGTCTTCTTTCTGCATTTGGAAAGTATAAAGCCGGTAATCACAATAGGCGATGTAATAATTAACCAGCCACCGATCCTGACCTGCTGTTAAAATTCTTTCAAAAAGGGCCCGGGCTTCCAGCATTTCCTTTTCATTGTTACGATTGTAGGCTTTGTCAATTTTTTGTCGCGCAAAATCCAGTTGGCTTTGAGCCATGCCCAGCACAACCATTAATCCAATCATTGCTATTAATTTTTTCATTTTCTGATTCCTTTTTTTTTTGCCAGTGACCAGACAGATAGGGTTGCATGTTCTCTGCATGGTTGGCGTGGAAAATAATTTTGTTGATCATAGACTTCATTTTTTATATTGATGGTAATTTTCCCAAACTCAGACTGATGCCAAAATAGTATGTCCGGCCAAAGGTGGAATTGATTTCGGTTTTTTCTGAATAATCCGGTGAAAAATAGTAGCCATAAGTGTTTTTGCTGTCCAGTAAATTTGAAATGGAAGCATAATATACAATGAAGTTGTTTCCACGATAACTCTGGTACAAACTCCAGGATAAATCCAACCCCTGAACAGCGGACAGGCGCTTTTGGTTCCACTGGTTCAATGCTGCTGTATAGGGTTTGCCGCTATGGATTTTGTAGGTAATGCTCCAGGACTGCCCATTGTTAAAATATTTTTTCAGCGCTGCTACGAAATTATGACGAATATCATAATTACCTGGAGACAATTTCAGACGATCCAGTTCCTTGCGTTCGGTCTTCAGAAAGGAATATGACAGCCAGCCCGAGATAAACGGCAAGTTCCCTTTCAGAAAAAAATCACTGCCATAGGAATAACCGAAACCCTTGCTGTTGTAATGATGATCCTGATATTCCAGGGGTAAATTTTTATAATCCTTGTAGTAAAATTCTGATTTGAAATTGACGGCATCGTTTTTCAATTCATATCCGGCCACATAATGTACTGCTTTCATGGGCGACAATTTTGCACCCCCATAATTTCCATCAATGAATTGTGACGTGGGAAATTGATGGTAAATACCCGACGCCAGTTTCAGGGAGTTGCTGCCGTTCACCTGATAAATGACAGAAATTCTGGGATCAATGGTGTTTTTATCATTGTCATCTGAGGCATCCAAACGAACCCCTCCAAGGGCTACCAATTTTCGTGAAAGATAATATTCACTTTCCACATAATAACCATGATGCAGCTGATTATAATGATGACTGTAGTCAACAAATTTCCCATATTCACTGAGATTATTGTCATCCAGGGCATATTGTCCACTCACATCAGTGTCAATCTGATTGATCTCAAATCCGTAATTAAAAATCAGTTTTTTACTTTTTTGAAACATAAAATCTGAACGGACCCGATAACTGTGATCATCCGTATCGATTTCAATACCGCTCAATGAAAAGGACTTTCCAAAAGAATTGACAGAGACCGCTGTCTTCATGGAAAAATTCTGAGAAAACAGGCTCGTTATCTGCAAGGCATTGAGAAGATTTTCATTTTCACTGGTAAAAAAACCCTGATAGGTCGGAGATTTAAATTCGGCTTTGATTTCATCCTGGGTCCCATAAATAAAATATTTCAACCTGGTTTTTTTGGATAGCATAAAAGTCAGGTTCATGTTACCATCAAAGGAAACCGGGAACCGGTCAAAGGAGTCATCAGCGCCATTGACCTTGAATAATGCCTGAGTATCGGAATAATTCCCTGCAAAGCGAACCCCCAGTTTATCGTTTACCGGAGCATAAAACCCCAGGGAAACCGCAGCCAGGCCGACACCAAATTCATAGGCCTTAGTATCTGGACGGTCCAGGGATTCCATGGCCAGTACACCGGAAAGCGCATTGCCGTATTTGGCTGAAAAAGCACCGGAAGAAAAATAGGTCCCTTTGAGGTGCCAGGGAGTCAGCATACCATAATATCCGCCCTGGTCCGATTCATATTTGTATGGATGCGAAAGTGTTGCGCCATCGAGATACATGACCGTTTCCGAAGCATCACCACCCCGTACAAAGAGCCCGGCGCTTTCATCGACCTGGGTCACACCGGGAAAAGTCTGAATGGCTTTCAGTACATCGGCTTCAGCACCGGCGGTAGTGTAAATATCCAGTGAATTGAGAGTCTTGCCTTCCTCGTCAGAAGCGGAAAAGGAACTGGCGCTGACCGTGACCTGGTCCATCTGAACAAAAGTTTGCTCCAGTTGGAAGTCCAAGTTCAAAGAAACTTCTGACAGATTGACTTCCTTTTCCACCTTTTCAAAGGAAATATGGCTGATGATAAGGGTTTGCTGACCCATAAGGTTGGTTTCAAAGGCAAAAGAGCCCTGGTCGTCCGTCATGCTTCCGTCAGAGGCATTTTTGATAAAAATATTGGCATAGCTGACAGGATTACCTTTTTTATCCGTTATTTTTCCTTTGATAGTGTTGGCGAAAGTATGAGTATAAATCATGACAAATACCGCCAGAACAATTGCTAATTTTTTTATTTTCATTTCATCTCCTTTTTTAGTTACCTGCTCCAGCGAACCCCAAGTTTTTTCACCCCGGAATTTCCGGGAAGAGCCATGGGCTGCAGCAGAGTCATTTTCATCTTCAAAGAACTTTGAAAAACAAAGTATTGGCCGACATTTCAAAAACCAAGTCATCAGAGAGCCCTGGCTAGGGCTCTCTGATTCTTTCATCTCTACTTTAAAATATCTAAAGGATTAAAAATAAAGGAATTCATATCATCGGTTTGACAGGGATGACGATATCCACATCAAATTTATGTTCGGGGTCTGTACTGACATCATTATTGTACATCTCAAATGTCGGACGATCATCGGGTACATAACCACTTTCCGGCAGCCACTCTTTGCAGACGATGTTCCAGGCCTCGGCAAATTGTGTTTCATCCAGACGAAAATTTGCAAAAGCATATTTTCCCGCAGGAATTTTCATTTTGCCGATTTCTCCGCCTACTTCCGTATTTTCCGGTACAGTGAGACAGACACTGGTTCTGAGTTTTTCTTCATCAGTGACACCGGGATCGTCATGGTAAACGCAAATACATTTTGTTTCCGGAAAATTGATGAGTCCCCGGGTACCCGCCCATTTAAAAATTTTTTCAAACAGCCCCTTAAAAAGGTCTGAATTGCCGGCATAGGGCCCGATATATCGGACATACGCCACAGTCATCTCCGGGATTTCTCTGATGGTGACTTTTGCAGTCAATTGATTATCATTTTTCATTTTCACACTCCATGATTGGTTATAAATATCACCTGTAATGTAGCATGAAGATTCTTCCATTGCTTGGCGGCTTTTGCGCATCGGTTGTGAAAAATTGCTTTCTACTTGACCGATCTTGCTTCGAGTGTTTTTCCGCCACTCTGTTGCGCTCATTTTCATATATTTTTTGAACAACCGGGCAAAGGACGAAGGGTCCTCAATACCCACTTCGAACATCACTTCGGTAATGGATTTTTCCGGTGCACCGATCAAAATCCCTGCGGCTCGTTCCATGCGAATTCTAGATATAAACTGATTGAGCGGTTCGCCCACCATAAAACGAAAAATCCGGTGAAAATGATAAGGAGAAAAATTGGCCACTGTCGCAATTTCCTCCAGAGAAAAATTCTGGTTGAGGTTCGTATCAATATAATCAATGACACGATTGATGCGCGCAATATATTCCGCCCGATAAAATTGATTGTCTTTTTGCATTAATCCTCTTTTCCCAGATGAAGCATATTTTCCAATACTTTCACATAATTGCCAAAGGCATCACGTCCGGTCTCTGTCATCCTGCACATGGTTTTTGGTTTGTTGTCCACGAACCGCTTGATAATTTTGAGATAATCAGCCTCTTCAAGTTTATAGATATGCGTACTCAGATTACCGTCAGTTGCTCCTGTTGACTCTTTCAGATAATTAAAATCCGCCTCTTCCACAGTAAGCAGAACAGACATAATGGCCAGACGAATTCTGGAATGTAAGAGTGGATCGATTTGTTTGAAATCAGTCATAATCTACGCTTGTTTATATTTACTTCTCAAAATGTAACCGGGTACAAGATAAGCCGGAATGATGGTAATTCCCATAATTAAAATGTGATAATAGGGATGTATAAAAATCATTAAGATTACCGCCACAAACCAAAGCAATGCAGAGTAAAACATGAAATCCCAGTCGATGATTTTAGCTGTCACTACACTGCCGATGCCGGCAATCAGACATTCCATCGCTGTGATGGATTCCCAGCCGCTCAAAATGTGGGTAGGGACAGCAACAAATCCGATAAAAAACATGGCTCCGCCGCAAACAATCCATACCCAACTGATAGCCCTTTCAGCATAGGTTTTTATTTTTTTTCTATCTTTTTCTTTGAGCTCAACAATCATCTGAATGATACCGCCCAGGGGCATTAATAGGGCCCAGGGTAGAAAAGACCACTCATATTTTTTCATCCAGAAGATCACATAGGCGCTCAAGCAGGAAGCCAGCAGTAACCATCCCCACATGATCAGCGACCAGCCATTTTCTGCGGTTTCTTTTTTTGTTTTTTCGATCATCATCTGAATGACTTTGAGTTGTTCGTTGGGAGAAAAATGTTCATTGTCCATGATACTTTCCTTTTTAAAATTTTAAAGTACTTTGTTTTTCAAAGTTAAATTACACCCTAAATTTTCTATTGTCAAGCCTTAAGGCAAAACTTTTTTTTTCAAACCAATTATGTTAAACAATTTTATCCGGTGGGTTCCAAATGAAACTGAATGACTTTGAATTCCGAAAAAATAACTATACCAAAAAAAACAGCCTCCGGCCTAGAGCAGTTCCCGGCTGATCTGGTCAAACCTTTCGAGAATATTCAGGTGCTGCGTACAGACCTGTTCACATTTGCCGCAACGAATACATTTTGCGAGTTCCGTCTGAAAATCGATTTCTTCTGCCCCTTTGTACCATCGTGCCCAGGCATGGAAGCGCTCTTTTCCCTGCAATATAAAGGAATTATAGGCCCGCATCAGCGCATCAATGGCGACCTTTTCAGGGCATATATTGGTGCAGTACTGGCAGGTGGTGCAGATACCTTTGAGTCCTTCCAGATATTTTTCCTTTAATCCGGTAAGTTGTTCAGGTTTTAAAATTTTCAGATAGTTAATCGTCTTAATATTTTCAACAATATATTCTTCCTTTTCCATGCCGGAAAGGGCGACAGTGATTTCAGGCTGACCCATTACAAAAGCCAGCGCTGTCTGAACCAATGACATTTTGGTGTTTGAATTTTGTAATCTTTCCTTAAAATAATCTTCATTTCTAGGAATCAGTCCGCCGGCCAGGGGATTCATCACCAGCACACCCATATTTTTTTCAGCTGCCTGCCTGATGGCTTTTTCCTGCCTGGGGAAATTGGTAATATTATATCCGACTAATATTCCTTCAAAAACCTCGTCATTAATTATTTGAATATTCTCTTCACCCGATGCATGGGTGGAAAAAATAATATGATCGATAAGACCTTCTTTTTTAGCTTTCATTGCTCCTTCATAAGGCCCGCCTTTTTTCATCACCTCTTTGTAATGGTCCAGATTCATGATGGCCCACATGTGGTAAAGTGGCACGCAGTCCTTTCCGATACGTTTGAGAGAAACATCAATTCTGCGACGAACATCATCAGCTGTATGATCACCCAGATAGAGGCCGCTTTTGGTCCCCCAGTAGTAGGGAAGCGGGTTTTGGGCTTTCTGATTGTTTTTGTCTATTTCTTTGAGTGCCAGTCCCAAATACTCTTCACTTTTATCCTGGACATATTCCGGGCCGGTTTCAAAATAATTGATGCCATATTCATAAGCCTTGGTAATGAGGGCGATGGCCTTTTCCGGATTACCTTCATTGTAGGGATAGCGGGACCCACCCATACCCAGTACAGATAGTTCCAATTGGGTTTTTCCAAAGCGCCGGTAGATCATTTCCGGAACTGATTGATCGATTTCAGCTGCTGCTAATTTCAGGGGCCCCAGAATTGTGTCCAGCCAAAGGGCCAGCGATGCAGCGGTTCCTGTCTTTAAAAAATCTCTACGATTCAGAGTCATGATTTCTCCTGTGGCTTCATATTATAGAAGTTTAGTTGTAATCTCATCAAACCTTTCCAGAATATTCAGATGTTGTGTACAATTTTTCTCGCAAAGTTTACATTGAATACATTTTTCAATCTCAGCTTTAAAATCCAATTCCTGGTGTTCCTTCAGCCAGTTAGCATACCCTTGAAATTCCGCTTTTCCTTTGAGTATAAAGGTGTTATATACTTCCATGATTCGGTATACCGGAATATCTTCCGGGCAGACATCACAGTATTGGCAGGTTGTGCAAATACCGTCCAGGTCCTGCAGATATTTTGATTTTAATTCCGCTAATTGGGTCTCAGTAAATACTTTCAGAAAATTCAGTGTTTTAATATTTTCTTCCAGATGCTCCATTTTTGACATTCCGGAAAGGGCCACCGTGATTTCCGGCTGTCCCATGATAAAAGCCAGAGCAGTTTGAACAATGGTCATTCCGGTCCCGGAACTTTTTAATCGTTCGGCAAAATATTCGGCATTTTGCGGAATCAGGCCACCGGCCAGAGGATTCATGGTAACGACCCCCATCCCTTTTTCGGCAGCCCGTCTGATAGCTTTGTCCTGACGGGGAAAATTGGTCACATTGTATCCCACCAGCATGCCTTCAAATACATCATCATTGATGATTTGCAGATTTTCTTCCCCGGTAGCATGACTGGAAAAGACAATGTGTTCGATCAGCCCCTGTTCTTTGGCTTTCAGGGCGCCTTCGTAAGGGCCGTCTTTTTTCATCACTTCCGTGTAATGGTTGAGGTCCATCAGACACCACATATGATAAAAAGGTATCTTGTCCTTCCCTAGCCGTTTCAGGGATTCTTCAATGCGGCGCAACACATCATCAGCCTTTGTGTCACCAATGCCCACACCGGATTTGGATGTCCAATAATAAGGCAGCGGATGCCGGACATTTTTATTGCGTCGGTCAATTTCTTTCATAGCCAGACCAACGATTTCCTCACTTTTATCGAATACATATTTAGGGGCTGTATCAAAATAATTGACTCCCATTTCATAGGCCTTGACCAATAACGCTACCGATTCCCCGGTTCCACCGCCTTTTTCAAAGGGCAGACGCATGGCGCCAAAGCCCAGCAGGGAAACCTCTTTTCCGGTTTGTCCGTAGGGCCGGTAAACCATCTGCGGAAAGGCCCGATCAATATCGCCGGCTAAGAGACTTAAAGGTTTGAGCAAGGTATCCAACCACAAACCAATGGAAGTTGCGGCCCCGGTTTTTAGAAAATCTCGTCTGTTTAATGTCATTTTTCCCCCATCATTTTTGGAAAATTACTTTCATGTGACCATTAGTCTCACACAAAGGGATTTTTGTTGTCGTAAACAAAGTAATCAACCTGATTTTTTTTGATCAAAAATCCAAGAAATGCAATCTTTCTAAAAATAACAGAATTTTATAGACCTTCAAAAATTATTTTTAAGTTTCATTTCATTCTTCGTTTTTGTAAGATTACGACAAATTGAAGAGGCACAAATGTTCGTACCCAAAGGCCAAAAACAACCAGCAGTATTATCCATCCTGAAAGCAGGAAGCAAATATCTCCTGCTCAAACGTGGTAAAGAGCCAAACTTTGGACTCTATTCACCAGTCGGTGGAAAAATTGATGCCCATGAAAGTCCAAAACATGCTACGGTTCGTGAAACGTTTGAGGAAGCCGGGATCAAAATCACCAATCCAAAATTCTGTGGAACAATTGTCGAAACATCACCCACAAAGTATAATTGGATCTGTTTTGTCTATTATTCTGAAGTGGAATATTCAGAACCGATCCATTGCAAAGAAGGTGTTGTGGAATGGATTGATGAAAGGATTTTGGCAGACACGCCTATACCGAAGACCGATGTTGAGATATACAAACTGATCAAGGAGAATAAACATTTTCAACTGGCTGTGGAATATGATGAAAATATGAATATTTTGTCCTTTGTGGATGAATTGAATGGTGTTGATTACTCCCAGTATATCGGAATGAAGAAATGAAATATGATGCAGAATTTCTTAAAATAGTCAATGACTTTTCACAAAATGAAAATGTCGAAGGCATTATGCTGGCGGGATCCCGGGCAACCGGATTTTTTGACAAAGACTCCGATTATGATCTTTACATCTATTCATTTCAAGAAATTCCACTTGAATTACGGCAAAAAATTGCAGAAAAATTTTTTCATTATTATGAACTGGATAATCGCACCTGGGAACTGGAAGATGTCGGACTTTTTAAGGAATCAGAAATCCAGATTGACATTATTTTCCGTAATCTAAACTGGACCCATGAAAGCCTGAAAAATGTTGTCGCAAAACACCAGGCATCAACAGGCTACACCACCTGCCTTTGGGGAAATTTCATCAGTTCTAAAATCCTGTTTGACAGAAATGGAATTCTGGAAAATATGAATTCAGAATACAATGTCCAATATCCTTTGGAATTACAACAGAATATCATGTCTAAAAACCTTCCGCTCCTAAACCAAATCATTCCGGCTTATACCCATCAAATAGAAAAAGCATTAAAACGAGATGACTTATTGAGTATTAACCACCGATTATCTGCTTTTTTCGAGAGTTACTTCGATATCCTTTTTGCTGTCAACAAAATCCCGCATCCCGGTGAAAAACGAATGCTGCAGATTGCATTGAAAAACTGTAAAATCCTTCCAGAAAATATGGAAAAAGATATTGAATATATTTTGCAGCATATGTACTCAGATAATGATAACATCCCCAAACTGCTCTGCCAACTTGTTAAAAAATTGAAAAAAATTCTTTGATCCAAGCACCTCTGTTATATCAAAAATATTATATTGATCGTGATTATGAACAGATTGATCTTTTTCAAATGTTAAGCAATCAGTTTGACATCAAATCCGCGATTTATCCCGGAAGTTTTATACACATTTCACCTTCTTCCATTTTTCCTGTTACCTGTTATATTGATGCAGATAAAAATGCCAAACAGTTCTTTGCTACAGAAAAATATCTGGAATACATCCGCCAAAGAAAACAATATGAAGAAGAACCCGTTATTCGTTTTTACGGAGAAAACTACACCCAACTTATTCAGGAATTAATTGGAAAGTTTGATCTGATGATTTCTCAGTATGCCGGATATATTTCGGGGCCTTGTTTTGATTACTTGAAACCTAAAGGCCTATTACTGGTAAACAATAGCCATGCAGACGCTGGACTAACTATTCTGGATAATAGATACAAACTGATCGCAGCCATCCACAAATCAAACAGAAAATACAGTATCAGTTATTCTTCACTGGACCAGTATTTCATTCCAAAAAATAAAATTGCCAATATCAAAGATCATTTAATCAAAACAGGCAAGGGTATCGGATATACGAAAACAGCACCATTATATTTGTTTGAAAAAATTAAAGGATAATTCATGAAAGCTTTAGTGGAAAAACAACGAAATTTTTTTAACTCCAACAAAACAAAAGATATTCAATTTCGAAAAGAACATTTGATTAAACTTCGTGATATTTTGAAGTCCAATGAAGACTTATTGTACAAGGCCATTTACGATGATTTCAAAAAATCTGAATTTGATACCTTTACCAATGAACTTCTCTTATTATACCTTGACATTAAAGAAGCTCTTCATAATCTGAAGAAATGGTCTAAGCCAAAGAAAGTCCGAACCAATCTTGTCAATTTTCCCGCAAAAAGCTATATCATTCCCAAACCTTTGGGTGTTTCTTTGGTAATTGGCGCCTGGAATTATCCATACCAATTGTCTCTGGCGCCGGTAATTCCTGCCATTGCTGCCGGAAATACAGTCGTTTTGAAGCCCAGCGAATTACCATCCAATACCAGTGCTGCCATGGCAAAGATCATCAATGAAAATTTTCCTGAAGACTATTTCCATGTAGTTGAAGGTGGAATTCCTGTAACTTCTGAATTACTGGAGCAGCATTTTGACAAAATCTTTTTTACCGGCAGTGTTCCGGTTGGGAAAATTGTTTACCAGGCTGCTGCGAAAAATCTCACTCCTGTGACACTAGAACTAGGTGGAAAAAGTCCTGCATTTATCACAGAATCAGCTAATTTGAAAATGACAGTCAAACGGTTGGTCTGGTCAAAATTCCTCAATGCCGGTCAAACCTGTATTGCTCCGGATTATCTGCTGGTTCATGAATCCATCGAGGAAAAATTCCTGGAAATGATGAAAACTGAAATAGAAAACTCTCATTACTCCTTTGAAAATGGCAATTATGTCCAGATCATCAACGAACGAAATTTTCATCGATTGATTCCACAAATCGATGAATCAAAAATCTATTTCGGCGGCAGACATGATGTTGAAAATCGATACATCGAGCCGACAATTCTGCACAATATTACCTTTGATGACAAAGTAATGGAGGATGAGATTTTCGGACCGATCCTGCCAGTAATAACCTATACCGATCTGGATGAAATGATCGCCCAAGTCAAATCCAAACCCAAACCACTCTCCTGCTATGTTTACACAGAAGATAAAAAAGTGAAGCAGAAAATACTGCATGAAATAACCTTTGGTGGTGGTGCTGTCAATGATTCCATCATGCATATTGCCAATAGTAATTTGCCCTTTGGCGGCGTTGGTCACAGCGGAATTGGTTCCTATCACGGCGAAGCAGGATTCAGGGCTTTTTCACATTACAAATCAATTCTGGATAAACCATCATGGTTTGAATTGGGATTGAAATACTTTCCTCAAACCAAAGGAAAGTTAAATTTTATTAAACGATTTTTGGGATAAAAAAACACCTTTTAATCCTGAGTTCATCGAAGGAAACCTTGGAAATGGTGGTTTCAATAATAATTTTGATTTGTAAAAGTTAACAACTCATCAGACAGTCAAGCACTCATTTAATCTACATCATTTATCTTTCTTTTTTAATTTTTCTTTTACTTTTTTCTTACCTTCAATAATCGTTTCAACTGGTCGTTTACCCATATTCCGATATCCTCTGTGAGTACGTTCATTATTGTAATAATCAAGCCATTTATCCAGTTCAATTTGCAATTCCTCAACTGACGTAAACAACTGATTGCGAAAGACTTCTCTGAAAAATTCATCCAGGATGGTTCGGTTAAACCTTTCAACAAAACCATTGGTCCGTGGGGTGGCTACTTTTGTCCTGCGATGTTTTATATCATTCAATTCAAGGTAAATCTGATAAGGATGGATCAGGGGTCTTCCACAATATTCCCGGCCATTGTCAGTTAAAATATGCTCCACTTTCAGATTATGGGATTCATAAAAGGGCAAAACTTTATCATAGACGATATCCGCTGCAGTTTCCGGTAATTTTGAGGTGTATAGTTTTCCAAAGGCATAGGAACCATAGGTATCAATAACTGCCTGCAGATATATCCTTCCTATTCCCTTGATTGTACCCACCATAAAAGTATCTTGTGATAATAAATAACCGGGATACGGACTTTCTACCTTGCGTTCTTTGAAGCAGGGATTGGCTGTTTCAATTAATCGGATTTGTTCTTCTGTTAATTCAATGTCTTTCCCATTCTTTTCTTCTTCAAGGCGAAGAATTCGTTTGTACCGGGTTTCCATATTTTCTTTTATCCAGATATTACGAACAGTACCCGGACTGATGGAAATACCCTGTAATCTCAAGTGATCTGAAATTCTTACCTGACCCCAGGCTGGGTGTTGAATAGATAATTGAATCATTTTGTCTTTGACATCATTGGGCGTTTCAATGGGAAAGGTCTTTGGGATTTGCTGGCGGTCTTTCAAACCTTCTAATCCATGCTCCTGAAAGGCTCTTTTATATTCATAAAATTGACTCCTGGAAACATTGTGATAACGACAGGCTTGTGATACATTTCTGAGTTTTTCTGCTAATTGTAGCAATGTTAGGCGATTATTGACTATCTTTTGTTCAGTGGCAGTCATTTT
>JAFGTP010000032.1 GCA_016934035.1 Fidelibacterota bacterium | reverse complement strand
CATAGTGGTTTTAAATCTCAGTTAAAGTGTAAAATTATTGATGAAATTTTGTTTAAATAACAGCTAAAAAGAGCTATTAACCCCAAATTGGATACATCCTTATTCAATTTTGGATACGGACTCCTGTTTGATGCAACAAAAGAACCCAGGGACTGGAAGGACACAGCCTTTGATGATAAAACCTGGCCTCAGGCCAGCATTGTGAAAAGTCCTGTAAAAAATTATTTGACCAGAAGTGAAATCCCCAATACCCTGAGACACAGGATGATGGGAACCCATCCTGCCACCAAGGACTTTGAAAAACCCTTGTTTCATGAAAAATTAACACTTGATTTTGGTAAAAATATGTCTGCCTACTATTCCTTTTCTCTAACCGCTCAGAAAGGTGATAGTCTGAAATTTTATCCAAGGGAAAAATCCAGAGTCAACCGTCCCTTTGTTTACGTTTGCAGAGAAGGAAAAAATGTTTTTACGACCCCACAATTAAATGTATTTCGTTACTTGGACATTGAACCGGTCTCGGGTCAGGGAATAAAAATAGACTCTATCTATGCAGAATATACCTCATACCCGGTTAATTACGCAGGCAGTTTTGCCTGCTCCAACCCCTTTTTTACCCAACTTTGGGATATCTCACGCTGGACAACACAAATGTGCATGAACACTCTTTTTTTTGACTCACCCATGCACCAGGAACCCCTGGCCTGTACCGGGGATTATCTAATTGAATCCCTGTCAAATTATTATGCCTTTGGCGATCCCTGGCTGGCACGACAGGATATAATAAAAACTGCCCGAATGTTGAGAAAAAACCACTATGACATGTTTCATACCAGTTATTCATTGCTATGGGTCCAAATGTTGGATCATTATTTTCAATTTTCAGGGGATACACTCCTGGTGAAGGAATTATTGCCTCATGTGAATCAGTTAAATGACCTGTTTGCGACTTATCTTGATGAGGATTACATTGTCAGCCAGGCGCCGGATTATATGTTTATGGACTGGATAAAAATAGATAAATACAATGCCCATCATCCTCCAGCTGTAATCGGTATGGGATACCTGACAGCTTTTTATTATCAATCTCTCATCATTGCTGCAAATTTTAATTCAATGATTAATAATGAGTCGATATACGAAAAAAATTTGGAACTGGCTGAAAAAATTAAATTTGGAATGAATAGATGGTTATGGGATGAAGAAAAACAATTGTATAAAGATGGAATCGCCTTTCGCAGCCAGGCAAAAATTCATTGGTGGTTGCCAGCCGATGAGGACGTCACAACTTACAGCCCTCACGTCAATACGCTTTGCGTCCTTTATGACATAGCACCGAAGAACAGGCACAATTCGATATTAAATTATGTAACCCGTCAGAAAGAAATCGATTTACAGCCTTATTTTACCTATTTTGTCTTATCAGCCATATCGAAAACAAACCATTTTGATTCTGATGGATTATCCTTGATCAATAAATGGAAAAACGGTATTGATCTGGAAACCCATACATTAAAAGAAAACTGGCAGGATGAGACAGAATTCGGCTACAGAGGTGATTTTAGTCATGCCTGGGGCGGGTCTCCATTGTATTTTTTATCCCGTGAAATTTTAGGTATCAAGTCAGAAAAACCGGGCTTTGATCTGGTTCGGTTTGACCCCTACGTCAGTGATAGTCTGCTTTGGGCGAAAGGTACTGTCCCACTTGATAATTCTCAAACTGCAATGGTATCATGGAGCAGAGTCGGAAATTCAACATATTCCTATAAAATCACAATACCTGATGATCATCAGTTAAAAATTTACTCACCGGAAAAACTGAAAACCTACAAATTTCAAATCAATAATACTGAATATTCCACGGAAGAATCTCCAATCGGATTGCCAGGGGGCGACTATTTGATAGAATACATTAAAATAGATGAAAAATAACAACCAATCATCAATAAGATATAAAAATTGCATAACCTAGTTTTAATGTATTATTATTAAAAACTTACCGTAATAATACCGCAGGTGAAATTTTATCCGGAAAAATAAGAAATGAGGAAAAATCTAATGAATATCAATACCATCAAAATACTCATCCTGATTGTTTCTGTGACCACACTATTACCTGCCCGGGAAAATAATGTTATTGATTTAAGGGGAGAATGGCAATTTTCACTGGATTCCAATGATGTGGGTCTTCAGCAAAAATGGTATAATGAAACGCTTTCAGACAGGATTGTCCTGCCGGGAACAACCGATGAAGCAGGTTACGGTAAAAAAACTGTGGGTTCTGATTATGGCATTCTCACACGAATATACAAATATATCGGACCCGCCTGGTATCAAAAAGAAATTGACATACCCAAAAAATGGAAAAATCAAACTGTTCGCCTCTTTCTGGAGAGAGTGCTGTGGGAATCCCAAGTCTTTATTGATGGCAAACAAGTCAATTCACAGGATGCATTGGCGACCCCTCATATCCATAAACTGGGCAAACTGAAACCCGGCAAACACAAGCTGACCCTTCGTATTAATAACGACATGATTTACAATATCGGCGACAAAGGCCATGCCTATGGAGAATATACCCAGACTATCTGGAATGGTATTGTCGGAAGGATTAAACTTCAAGCCCAACCCGATATTCGTTTTAAAAATATTCGAATTTTCCCCGATGCAGTTCAGAAGGAAGTCAAACTTGATATCCAACTGATAGGAGAAATGACTTCGGGGATTCAAATAGAAATTAATCTTTATGAAAGGCATTCCGGCTTGCTAGTAGGGCAGGGAACGACGACTGGAAAAGAAATTATTATTCCAATAAAAGGAAAAATTAAACAGTGGAATGAATTTACGCCTCATTTATATCGTCTGGAAGCAAAACTGACCGGGCAAGAAGAATCGGACTATTTTGAATCAACCTTCGGATTTTGCAGTGTTTCCAAAAATAAAAGTCATGTCCTCATCAATGGAGAACCCATATTTTTACGAGGGAACCTGGATTGTGTTCACTTTCCCTTAACCGGTTATCCATCAACCAGCATCAATGAATGGAAACGAATTTTCCAAATCTACAAAGACAATGGACTAAATCACGTCCGTTTTCACTCCTGGTGTCCTCCTGATGCTGCTTTTGAGGCAGCGGATGAGCTGGGTATCTACATTCAGGCGGAAGCCTCCCTTTGGATAGACTGGTGGATGGGTCGGACTCTGGAAGAATCCAAAAACCGCCCGGAAATGTTTACCCGGGGCGAACCGAAAGGTTTGGGAGAACAAAATCCAAGTGCAACAGAGTTTGTCCGGGCAGAAATCAACCGAATTATTGAAACCTACGGAAATCATCCCTCATTTATCATGTTTTGTATCGGAAATGAGTTAGGAAATTCTGATTTTGATCTCATGGGCGCCTGGATGAAAGAAGCAAAGGAAAAAGATCCACGAAGACTTTATGCCGCATCCACAGCCCGAACCGTAACACCTTACTGTGATTACTCCGCAACCCATCATTACCCCGGTATTGGCGGAGTACGGCAATATATGACGCATCACAATCATTGGGATTACGAAGATAAATATTCACAAACTCCTGTGCCGACCATTGCCCACGAAATCGGACAATGGCCAGTGTATCCCAGTTGGCATGAAATTGACAAATATACCGGTATATTGAAAGCAAGAAACCTAGAAGAATTCAAAAACACTGCAATACAAAAAGGAATTTTTTCCCAGAATGAAGCCTTAAAAAATGCTTCCGGCAAACTTTCTATCCTGCTTTATAAAGATGAAATCGAATCTTTTCTCCGGACACCTTCCTGCAGTGGCATACAATTGCTCGGTATGCAGGATTACCAAGGACAGGGAGAAGCACTGATTGGCTGGCTGGACTGCTTTTATGATTCAAAAGGGATTGTCACTCCCGATGAGATTCGTCGCTTTCACAGCGCCATCGTTCCCCTGGTAAAACTTCATTCCTACATCTATGAATCAGAAGATGAACTCCTTGCGGAAGCCCTTTTATTTCACTATGGCCCTGCCGATATTATCAATGGAAAAATGGTCTGGAAAATTGTGGATTCTTTTGGTAACAATGTTGTCAAGGGTGATTTCAGCAAACAGAATTTTAAAAAATCAACTTTACATTCAATCGGACATATCCGTACTAAACTTCCAAAATTTGAAAAAGCGGAACAATTAACTCTTTTTCTTGAAATGTCTGACAGCAACTATAAAAATTCCTGGAATTTATGGGTATTTCCTAAAAAACAAATAGCGGCGAACCCTAAAAATATCATCATCACCGAAAAATTGGATAATGCGATTTTTCAAAAATTATCAGAAGGAGAAAAGGTATTGTTGATCGCCAGTAATTGCGGCGACCCCGAAAGTGGAAAATATGCCGCCTGGCGGCCGCTTTATTGGTCTGCTTCCTTTTTTCCGGGCCAAAGTATTGAGACTATTGGCTTATTATTACAGCACAACCATCCTGCTTTGCAACACTTCCCGACCCATTTTCATTCTGACTGGCAATGGTGGAATATCTGCAAAAACGCCCATGGATTTGTACTGGATTCATTCCCTGAAGATTACTTTCCGATAGCCCAGCCCATCAGCGATTTTCATTACAACCATAAACTAGGCTCCATCTTCGAAGTAAAACATGAAAAAGGAAAATTGCTGATTTGTGGATATGATTTAAATCAAAATGAATTTCCGGAAGTCTGCCAACTGAAATATAGTTTACTGAAATACATGGAAAGCGAAAATTTTAATCCCGTCTATGAAGTTGATAAAGAATTTCTGAAAAAAACCTTTAAAAAATTTGAAACAGCAAAGGTGGAAACTCCGGCAGGTTTTGAAAATTCAATTTTTTATGTCAAAGCTGGCGAAAAAAAACAGACCAAGGGTGATGTTGCCTGGAAAGAGGAACTGGATGCAATCATCATTGCAAAAAATGTGGAATATTCTGTTCAATGTGACGGCATCTGGAAAGATGATATCGGCACCAGCTGGCATGGAAAAAATATGCAGATCACCTTAAAAAACCCAGAAGGGATCAAAGGAAACCTGTATGTATTTTATCACGACTGGAATAATCAGAACCGAGATGGTGTCATAAGTTTTGAAGGCCGTGACTATTCACTGGGCCCTCATTTTGGTGATGGGAAATGGGTAAAACTCAATATCATGCGGGAAGATACAAATGATGGAAAATTGGTCCTGAATTCAAAATGCACCAAAGGTGGCAACTTAATGATCACAGCCCTGGCCATAATTCCGGTAGATTGAACTTTGAGACAGGGGCAGTTTTACGGGTCTCCTGTTTTCCAACATCCCATTTATTCCATAATTTCAGCCACCCGACTATATCTTCCGCTTTTTGTTTTGGTACGCAATTGAACCGGCGGAGACAGTTTGGCTGGCTTGGACCCTTCCCGCCAAAATCTGCCATTATTTTTTGTATATTCCACCTTCAGTCCCGGAAAACGAACATTGGTCTGAAGCACACCACCTTTTATTGCACCACCCGGTAAAGGGACCCGGTATTTTACACCCACATCATCTGGCAATTCATTCCGATGGTCGACGGGCTGGTAATAATCCAGTCTGGGCAAAATAGATTGTCCCAGTGAATTGGCAAAAATGCGCCAGGCATGATCCATTTGGTTTTCCGGTGGCATATTGACATTCCAGGCTCTTTCGGCGAATCCGATTATTTTGGGGAAAGTAAAATACTCAATATAAACCGGCACTTTTTGATTTTCACCCCAAAGTTGCGCCTGCAGGCCGAAAATATTCTTTTGGGCTTCAGGATTCAATTTTTCCCGGTGGGTCCAGGTTTCAACCGGAATCGGGTGCCCCAGTTGATCATGGGTCCCGTTGGCAAAAATATAATAGGGCCGGTAATAAAAAGTCTTTTGGGTGTCCACAAAATCAGCCCAGTAATATCCAGGTTCATCAGGATCTTTATTATAGGCCAGGTCCAGATAGAGGTTCGTCGCATGAGAGAGGACCACTTTGTATCCTTTATTCGCCAGCTGGTATCCGTAATCTTCATTGCCCCATCCCCAGACATTATTCCAATCCAAGGGAATAAAGCCTTTTAACTTCATGGAAGTATCGGCATTGTGAAACAGGTCAGACCAGCCCATCATCTCCGCCCCGACGGATTGAATGATCCTTTGCCATCGAGTGGAAAAATAGGATACAAGTTCCCTGTCTGAAAGGTTCCGGGTGTCCGGATTTTGCTTCACCACCGGCGAATGCTGCCACCAGACATTGTGATCCAGGCCAGGGAGCTCATCCCCTCCCCCATGGATGAATTTTAGTTTGGCATCGGGAACCGCATCATAACGTTTTTTGATGGACTTCACAACGGTTTCCAAAAAAGCAAAGGTGGATTCCAATCCGGGATTAACAAAATTGTCAGTATAACTCTGGACCGTTTGATGTTTAGATGAGTCAGCCGGGTCCAGCAATCGAAACCGGGTGGCCTCTTCCATATCCGTTTTTTTATATTTCCGGTAGCGATATTCCATCGACAGGGTGGCCGCCCGGCAGTGGGCCGGCATTTCCACTTCAGGAATCACTGTGATATGTCGCTCTGCAGCGAATCGTAGTATAGCCTCAAATTCCGCTGTTGTGTAATATCCCGTCCCTTGGCCGACAAAATTGACCAGGGCATTTTCAAACCCGTTATAATCCGGCTTTTGCCCCAGGTTGGCCTCCGTTTCCGTGGCCGGTTTCTGTATATTGTCCCCTGTACCCAAACTATTCCCGTTACCGTACATCATATGCTGCATTTTATCGTCTTTCAGGTCAAATCCCCTTCTGGACCCAAATTCTGTCAGTTCCGGTATTTCAGGAATTTCCAGGCGCCAGCCTTCATCATCAGTGAGGTGAAAATGAAAATAATTCACTTTAAAAAAGGCCAACAGGTCTAGCAATTTCAATACGGTTTCTTTCCTTTGAAAATGACGGGCCACATCCAACATCATGCCCCGATACTCAAACCTGGGTTTGTCCGATACAATGACCTGAGGAAGATCAATGAAGGTTGAATATTGTTTTTTGGCTGCTTTCTGGTAAAAATCCACCGGAACAAGTTGACGCAGTGTCTGGATCCCATAAAAAACGCCGGCCTCATCTGCACCCACAATCACAATTCCGCTGTCCGGTTTTGTATAGAACAAATAACTTTCGGGATCAATTTTTCCATCCTTATCAATATCCAAATTTTGTTTCAATTTCAAATAGACACGATGATTTTCAGCCCTTGGGAATTTTCCCAGCAGGGTTTTGAAAAATTGATTGAGAAATTCGGCTTCCTTTTCCAAACCGGGTTCATATAATATTTGAATATCCGAAAGCTCAATTCTGATGGGTCCGCCAGTCTCAATCACCGCATAGGGCCTGGGAACAATATGGTCCGGAATCAACAGCTCGGTCAAATCAACATTTTCCTGAAATCGTGATTCCGGCGTGGGCACCGGCACCAAATCCCTGGGTTGCCTTTTGGTTTGCAAAGTGTCTTTCAGGTCAATTTTGATATCAGCTAAAATTGCCTGAGCATTCTTCCCATTGTAGGAGATATGGAACCCTGCAGGGCCATCGCTTTTTAATATCGCCCAATTTGCCAGGTAAATGTCGAAATCCCGGCGTTCACCCGGTCCGACAGGTAAAAAATTATCAAGGGGCCGTAAGGCGTACAAATCCCCGCTTTGTCGTTCATCCGCCAGCGCAATATCAATTCCCTGGATACTCAGGTCCTGTTGTGCTTCCCCGTCTTTCAGAATTCTTCTTAAAGAATTGAAATATATTGTCCATCCCTCATTTTTTAAAGGCTGGTCACTTTGATTAATGATTGTGAGGCGGGAAAGGAAATACTCACTCCCTCCAACCCAATGGTCAACGGGCTGCCATTCTATTAGCAGTTTTTTCGCAATTGAATGCGGATCACAGGAAATTGCAGCCACCATCAGAAACCATAATAAGTAATTGTAAATTTTCATGTTGTACACCTAAATCAACTCTAAGTTAACGATAACATAAATTTATGGATTTTCATCTTTGAATCAATCAATTTATTTCCCGGTTTCATCCTTCCTTTAATTTCCTGATGATTATTACAATTAAACCGTAAAATAATACAAGAAAATAGTTCAATCCTTTTGACAAATTACCAGACAACTCCTTATTTATATAGTGTGTGTTTTCAATTTTATTCCGGGAAAAATTTTTTTTAATTCTGTTGAAAATTTTCAAACAAACTATTGTAATTAACTTGTGAAAGTTATAACTTTCACAAGTTAATTTATTAATGAGACGCCATGGAAGCAAAAACACCCAAAATTTCCGAAACTGTTATTCGAAGGCTGACTGATTATCTCCGGTGTCTGAGACATGCCCAAATCCAGGGAAAAACTTACCTCAAATCCACCGAACTGTCACAAGATTGCGGACACAACCCGTCCATCATCAGAAAAGACCTGGCCCAGTTTGGGGCTTACGGATTAAAAGGCACCGGCTATAATACAAAGGAATTAATCGATAACCTGAATAAAATACTGGGTCTGACCAAACCGCGGGAGGTTGTTCTGATCGGGGCTGGCAATCTAGGCACAGCAATGATCAAATACCCCGGCTTTCGCAGCGTCAATTTTAAATTTACCGCAGCCTTTGACAACGACGAACAAAAAATTGGTCATTTTATTGACGAAACCCCGATATTGGACCTGAAAGATCTAAATTCCTTTATTCAAAAACACTTGATAGAAATTGTCATTCTGACTGTACCGGCCTCACAAACCTTGGGCATTATTGAACACCTTGATAATCATTATGTTAAAGGGGTCCTTAATTTTACTTCAGAAATATTGCCTTCCAGAAAAAATGACATGTTCATTCACAATATTGACCTTGCAAAGGAACTGGAAGTTATTTCTTTCTGCATGAAAAATTGTTTATCCTGAAATTAAAAATGATAGGCAGATATATGAACAAACTCAAACATTCCCTAATTCTTTTTTTTATGCTGATGGTCATCTGGCTGCTATTGACCTCCCCTGACCTGCAGGAAATCATAGCAGGAGTTATCACATCGGCAATGATTGTCCTGCTGACACAAAAGCTGGAGCCGGTCCTGGGCGATGTCAGAATTACACCCCAATCCATCATTAGTGTTATCCGTTTTATTTTCGTGTTCCTGAGAGAATTGATTGTCTCTAATCTGGATGTTGCCAAAAGAGTGCTCTCCCCTTCACTGCCCATCAATCCGGGTTTCGTCATTGTTAATACCCGGTTGAAATCCAATATAGGGAAACTGGTGCTGGCCAATTCTATTACCCTGACTCCCGGAACGCTGACCACCGAAGTCAAGGGGCAAAACCTCTATATCCATTGGATTGATATCAAAGAGGATGACATGGAAGGCGCTACGAAAGAAATCGTTCAAAAATTTGAGAAACATCTGGAGGTGATTTTTGGCTGAAATAATTTTTAATGCTGCCGGCATATTGGCTTTACTGGGTCTCGCATTGGCCTTTTACAGAATGGCAGTCGGACCTCATGCCGTTGACAGAATCGTGGCCCTGGACAACATGACTATCATTTCTGTATCGTTGATTGTATTTTTTACCGCCTTTTTAGGCAGAATCATTTACATCGATGTGGCTTTGGTTTATGCCCTGATCAGTTTCATAGGCATCATTGCCATAGCCCGATATTTTGAAAGGGGGCTCTGATGATGATTTTGGGTGCAATTGTCACGTTAGCTGGTGCTGTTTTTTTATTCCTGGGGGCCCTGGGACTGGTCCGCATGCCCGATGTTTACAACCGTATGCAGGCTGGTACGAAAGCCACAACTTTGGGCGCCATGCTTTTTATTATTGGTGTAGCTCTTTACAATCAGGAATTTTCAATCTGGGGAAAAGCCATTCTGCTGGTTTTGTTCATTCTTCTCACCAATCCGCTTTCCTCCCATGCTTTGGCGCGAGCGGCCCACAGAATCAAAATTCCTATGACTGAAAAGACTGTCAAGGACGACCTGGCTCAGGAGACCTACTATTTACAAGATGAGGAGAAATAAATGATAACCCTATTTATTGTTGTTTTGGGAATCATCATGATCATGGCTGCCTTGATGGCCATTTACCAGAAAAACCTGCTGTCCGCAATCGTTGCTTCAGGAGTCATCAGTTTACTGGCCAGTGTGATTTACATTCTTCTGGCCGCCCCGGACGTAGCCATGACAGAAGCGGCCATTGGTTCGGGACTGACGACAATCGTTTTTCTCTATACCTTGAATAAAATCAATAAAATAAAGGCAAAGAAATAATGGTCAAACAACTCTTTATTATCATTACCCTGGTTTTTCTGGTCATCATGCTGCTGCCTCTGATGACAGAGGTCAAACCTTTCGAAGACCTTTCTCTTGTGTCTCAAAAATATGTCAATGCCGGTCCGGATGAACTGGGCAGCCAGAACCTGGTCACAGCCGTGGTAGTCACCTATCGGGGACTGGACACCCTGGGGGAGGTCGCTGTATTGTTCATTGCCACAGCCGGTATCGGTTTTTTCCTGCGCAAAAAAGCCGTTGAAGAAAAGGACATGAAAAGTAAAGCCTCTGTCCTGGTCAGAACCGGAACTGCACTTCTCTTACCTCTCATCCTGCTTTTGGGTGTCTATATCTTTTTACATGGCCATCTGACGCCCGGTGGCGGATTTCAGGGCGGCGTTGTCATCGCTTCCGGTATTTTGCTGCTGATGCTGGCCCAGTCAGACATAAAAATTAACATCAGCCTTCTTTATTGGATAGAATCTCTGAGTGGTGCTTTTTATGTGATTATCGGGATTTTAGGCCTTGCACTGGCCGGCGGGTTTCTGGACAACCGGTTTCTCCCATTGGGGGATTTTGGCAGGCTGTTCAGTGCCGGTGCGATTCCAATTATCTATTCACTGATCGGCCTGAAGGTTGGCGCAGAGCTGGTAGGAATTCTGAATAATATGCAAAGGAGTCAGTAAATGCTAATCATTACAGTTTTAGGAATCATTCTGGTTGTTTTGGGCCTTTGGGGAATGCTGACGCAAAAAAATATCATCAAGATTATCATTGGTTTTTCCATCATGGACACAGGGACCCATTTACTGATTGTTTCCATTGGCTATATCAAAGACCGGACCGCCCCGATTATGGACAAGGCCGTTGGGAATGCGTCCCAGGTCATTGACCCTGTGCCTTCGGCCCTGGTACTGACCGCCATTGTCATTGGTCTGGCTGTTACCGCCTTGATGCTCACCTATGCGATCAAATTATTTGAAATCAGGAAGTCCCTTGATATCAATGACTTCAAGGAGTTAAAATGGTAAATCCGATTTATATTTTCATCATTGCCCTGGGTGTGGGTTTTTTACTCTCATTGTTTGAAAAAGCAGGGAAAATTCTGACTATGACTGTTTTTTACAGCGCCCTGGCCATCATGACCTTTATCTCCGGCCAATGGCTGATAGCCCTCATCCGTGGAACTGAGATAATGACCCTTACCACAGCCGGTTTTCCACCGCCTTTTTCTATCAATCTGAGAATGGGCCTCGAAGAAGCTTTTTTTACTTTTTTTATTAATTCCCTGGGAATTCTGGCAGGAATATTTCTGGCCCCCAAATTTCGCTCGGAAAAAGTCTACGGCATGGTTCTGTATCTGATGATGTTTATGGGCATGAATGGTCTGGTGATGACCCGGGATATGTTCAACCTTTTTGTTTTTATGGAAATTACATCTGTTGCCACCGTCTCCCTGATCGCAATTGATCGCAACCTGAAATCCGTATCAGCAGGGTTTAAATATGTGATAGCCAGCGGACTGGCCTCCACCTTCTTCCTCCTGGGCACTATTTTCCTCTATCGGTTTACCGGGCTGCTCAATATTGAAATGATGGCTGAAGCCTTGAATTACGCTTCAGGACAGGCTGTCTTTCTTTCTGTTTTTATCCTTTTGATTTCCATAATAATTGAATTGAAACCCTTTCCGGCTAACGGCTGGGCGCTGGACGTCTATGAAGCAGCCGATTGCGGGGTTGTTTCTGTAATCGCTGCCGGTGTTTCCGCAGCCATGCTCTATGTGTTTATAAAAATTTCAGCCCTGCTCAATCAAAATCTCATGATAACGGCAGCAGGCATCGGAACCGTTACATTTCTCTTTTCCAATTTGCTGGCCCTCAAACAGGATAATGCCAGGCGGTTGCTGGGATACTCCTCAATCGGGCAAATTGGTTTGATCTATTCTGCTTTCTCCTTTTTCAGACTGGCTGGTTTTACGCCCGGTGATCAAACAGTCCTGCTGGTGGTCGGCGGATTGTTTGTCAACCACTTTTTCGCCAAAGCAGGCTTGTTTTGGCTGGCAGGTATCGTCAAAAAGGACAAGTCTGATGAGTGGGCCGGTCTGAGAAGCAGCCCCCTGTTGCTTTTCGCTTTTGCAGTATTTATCCTGGCCCTGGCAGGACTTCCGCCATTTCCGGGATTTTTCGCGAAATGGCAACTGGTGATGGTCCTCTCAGCCAAAGGCATGTTCCCTGCAATTGGTTTTATCCTTCTGGGAAGCTTTCTGGAGGCAATATATCTTTTTCGGTGGCTGGGTAAAGTACTGAAAACTGATCCTTTCGAGCCAATAAAAATCAAACCCTGGGAAGCCTTTCCGGTAGCTGTTTACCTGTTGGCCATCATCCTCACCGGAGGATTTTTGTCCGGAATTATCAACCAGGGTAGCAGCCTCTCTGTTCTATACCTGCCGGTACTTTTCGTTATTGTTCTTTTCATGCTGGATTTTTTACCGGTGCTTGTAAAAAACAGCCTGGTAATCGTTGTTTTCTCTTATTATACCTTTCGCATCATGCCGCAACTATCCGGTTATCGAATCATGTTCGGGATAATTTTCCTCCTGGGTGGGATTTTACTGTTTATTCCCGGTTATATCAAAAAGGGGAGGCGCCTCGGATTTTATCCGCTGGCTGTGATGATGTACGTCGGACTGGCAGGTCTGCTCTTGTCCGAAAACACCTTACAATTTTTTACTTCCTGGGAATTGATGACGCTGGGGTCCTATTTTCTCATTATTCGCGGTAAAAAATCCGAGCCCCATGCCCTGAGTTACATGCTTTTTTCTATGGGTGGCGCTTTTGTCATGTTATTGGGATTCGGCGTTTTGTACCATGTTAACGGCCATTTACTGGAATTAGCCACCCTGGCCCGCATTCCCGATATGACAGGTATCATCTATAGCCTGCTGACCCTTGGATTTCTGACGAAAATGGCCTCCATCGGTCTGCATATCTGGTTGCCCGGTGCTCACGGCGAAGCTGAAACCGATGTATCACCGATGGTATCGGCTATTTTATTAAAAGCCGGTATGTTTGGAATGGTGGTCCTGATGTCGGCCATTCCGGCAGTCAAAATCGGTTTTATCGACATACCCTATGTGTTGGGTTGGCTGGGAGCAATTACAATTTTCCTGGGAAACCTGCTGGCCATCTATCAGGAAGACGCGAAACGATTGCTGGCCTATTCCTCCGTCGGAAATCTTGGCTATGTCCTGTTCGGGCTGGCTTTGATGTCCCATCTGGGCTGGCTCACATCCATTACCTATGCCCTCAACCACTTCCTTTTCAAGGCCATGCTGTTTTTGGCTATCGGGGGTGTGGTTTACCGTGTAGGTACAAAAAACATGTATGAAATGGGTGGACTGATCAAAAACATGCCTATCAGTTTTATCTCCGTCCTCATCGGTATTATTGCCCTATCCGGTGTGCCGCCTTTGTCCGGTTTTGCAGGAAAATGGCTGACCTACAACGCCATTTTGCAAAAAGGCTGGTATTTACAGGGGGCAGTGGTGATCATCGGAGGACTGATTGCTTTCCTCTATTGCTTTCGCTTGATTTATGCAGTTTTTCTGGGCCAGATCAAAGATAGAAACCGCCAGGTCAAAGAGGCGCCCCTGGCCCTGTTAATTCCGCAGGTCATTTTAATGATTGCCATCATGGTTTTTTCCGTATTGCCCGGTGCTGTTCTCAGGCCGGTGGGCAAGTTTCTTGAAAATATTTTTCCGGCCGGCGGTTTAAACTGGCAGGCGGGCACAGCTTTTACAGAATACGGTTACTGGAATGGTTACTGGATCATGATGGTCACAGGCGGGATGTTTATGATGGTATTAATCTGGCTCCTTTTTATTGACCGTAAGGCACAGAAAGTGAAACAGTTCAATATCGTTTATGCGGCTGAAAGGCCTTTCCGGCCGGAAACAACCCATGTGGGATATAACTTTTTTGCCCATTACCGAAAAGCGCTGGGCTCATTATCCCGGCCGTATGTCACAAAGTTCTGGGACACCCTGACCGATATCACTCATTCATCAGCAGATTTTATCAGAAAATTATATAACGGTAACGGTCAAACTTACATTTTCCATATTCTGCTTTTTGTGGTTGTGGTTTATTTTATTTCATTCGGAGGATAAACGATGGATTTCAAACCAATTCAAATACTCTATGCGCTTTGGTCATTTTCTATCATTTTAAATATCGGATTGGTCCTGCAGGGTATCGTCCGAAAAATCGGGGCCAGGGTTGGCCGCCGCTATGGCATACGATTTTATCAGCCCTATATCGATATTGTAAAAAACTATTCCCTCAGAAGCAGTATCACCCATGGTGTGATGTTTTATCTCGGGCCGGTTTTCAGACTGACCGGTGGCATGGGTGTTTATTTTTTCACACCGATTATCTATGGGTCTGTTTACTTTGGTAATTTTTCTTTTGCCGGTGATATCGTATTGGTACTTTATTTTATATTTTTCGGTTCCCTGGGAATGGCCCTGGGCGCAGGTGAAGGCGGCCACCCCTATTCCGCTATCGGCGTCGGCAGAGGACTGGCCCAGGTGACAGCCGCAGAAATTCCGCTGGTGATGGCCATAATCGGTGTGGCAATGCATTATGAATCGCTGTCAGTAACGGAAATAGTGGCCGCTCAGCAGGGCGGAATAATGAACTGGACCCTTATGACCAATCCATTGATTACAATTCTGGGCTTAATTGCTTTTCTGGGTGCCATGATGAGATCTCCCTTTGACGTAGTGCTGGCTCCGCAGGAAATTCCCATCGGTCCGCCGACTGAATATCACAGTTCCTTTCTGGGTGTCATGCAGACCAACAGGTCCGTATTTCCCATGGCAAAAACCGTTCTGTTTGTCAATATCTTTTTCGGCGGTGCCACAAACTGGGCCGCCATGATTCTGAAAATTTTTTTACTCTATATGTGGCCGGTGGTAGTGGGCGTTGTATTTCCCAGATTCAGGGTTGACCAGTCCATACGCTGGTGGTATAAATATGCTTTGCCGCTGGGTGTTGTCGCGATATTGGTCACACAATATTTTTAGCCTGCAAAACACAGAAAATTGCACGAAAAAATTTTCCGCAATATCATGATTTAGCAGGCAGAAAGGAATTATATGAAAGAAGAGTTTGAAAAACGTATCGTAACCGGACCTGACGGGAAACAATTTGAAGTGGATCCCATGAAAGACTATTTCTGTGAGGACAGACCTCAGGTCCATCAGCCGAACAGCAACACAGTCATTGAAAAATTCATGAACTGGGCCCGAAGTGAATCCCTCTGGATATTAGGATTCGGGACCGGTTGCGGTGCCATTGAAATGCGCCCGCTGATGACGCCACGGTTTGATGCCTATCGATACGGAATTCAATGGCGTCCGACACCACGGCAGGCCAATGTTTTTGTGATTTCCGGCTATCTGTCGGTGAAAACACTCAAACGTGTGGTTCGAAGTTATGAACAGATGCAAGGCCCGAAATATGTGGTTGGACTGGGCAGCTGCACGATTAACGGCGGCATGTACTGGGACAGTTACAATACCATAAACCGGCTGGATTATTACCTGCCGGTGGATATTTATATTGCCGGCTGTATGCCGCGGCCGGAATCCCTGCTGGCCGGATTTGAACAGCTCAAAAAGATGATCAAAGCCGGTGAGTGCGAAGGCCAGAATAAATATGCGGAAAACTTCGATTGGTACAAAGCCAACCAGAAAAAGATCATCAAGGATTGGGACATGCCGGATTATAACTGGTAATATATTCCCACGAGTATCGCTGATAGACGCGAATTGATTTATTAAATTTTATTAGCAAAAATTCGCATCATTCGCAGAGTTAAAAAGGAATTTATATGAAAGAACTAATCGCAAGATTAAAAAAACAATTCAAGATTACTGATGAAGTATATCAGAAACCGGATCAGACTTATATCACGGTACCGCAGGAACAGGCCGTGGCCTTGGTGACTCATTTACGTGATTACGAAGGGTTCAATCATCTGGTTCTGCTGACCGCTGTTGACTGGATCGAAGAGAACCTGTTTCAATTGATCTATCTGCTTAACAACAATGATTTCAAAGCTGACCTGGGTGTCCGGGTCATGATTGACCGCCATGAAGCAACCATGACCTCCATTCATCATCTCTGGAAAGCAGCCGCCACCTACCAGCGGGAACTGAAAGAAATGTTCGGCATTGACTTTCCGGGTTCACCACGGGTTGACGAGCCCTTTATTCTGGAAGGTTGGGACAATATTCCACCCTACCGTCGCGATTTTGATACCAAAAAATATTCTGAGGAAACTTATTTTCCCCGCCCCGGCAGGACCACCCATGATCCGGCTGAATACATGAAAAAGAAACTCTATCCGGAGGACTAAGATGAGCGATGCAAGTATATACAGGGACAAATTTCCTCAAAAAAACCCTGACGGAACCAACCAGATCGATCTGGAAAACGGAAAATTCATCAAAATCTGGCAAGGCCCCAACCATCCGGGAATCACCGGCAATATGTCCCTGGAACTGGTCATTCAGGGAGACGAAGTGATGGAATGCAAAACCCATGTGGGTTATCTTCATCGGGGTTTTGAAAAATTAATGGAGCGGCGGCGCTTCATACAATGCTTTCCAATCTGTGTACGCATAGCTGTACCGGAGCCGGACTTCAATGAATATTGCCTGTCTGCAACCTTTGAGGAGCTGGCGGGCATAGAAATCCCCGAAGCGGCCCAATGGATGCGGACCTTGCTGCTGGAAATGGCGCGGCTTCAGAGTTTTCTGATGTGGATTGGCGGTCAAGCCGGATCATTTGGTATGGGAGTCATTGGCCAATGGAGCAATTATGCCCGGGACCTGGTGCTCGACAGGTTCGAAGAAATAACCGGTGGCCGAATTTATCACATGCACATGACTCCCGGCGGTGTACGAGGACTGGCTCCGGAAGGATTTGAAAAACGCATGGAAGAGAACCTTGTCGAAATCGAAATGATTATGAAAGACATTCAAACAACGATGTTCGAAAATGCTGTTTTTAAAAAACGTTCCATTGGCCTGGGATATATTGATCCATCATGGGTCTACGATTACGGCATTACCGGGCCCAACGCCCGCGCAGCAGGAATTCCCAAAGACGTTCGAAAAGACTACTCCTATCTAAAATATACAGAACTGGATTTTGAAGTAATCACCGGCAAAGATTCCGATGCCTACACACGGGCAGACCTGCGACGCCGTGAAATCCATTCCTCCATCGATTTAATTCGTCAGATCCTGGCAAAAATGCCAAAATCCGGCGAATACATGGCCAAAGTACCGAATGTCCTGCATTGGAAAATCCCAAAAGGTGAAACCTATGTAAGGTCTGAATGTACCCGGGGAGAATTTGGCTATTATACAGTCACTGACGGTTCAGGTTATCCTCGTAGAATCAATGTGCGCGGACCTTCATACACCCACGCCGTCGCCCTCATGGAAAAACTGGCAGTTGATTGTAATATTGCTGATACAGCAGGATTGATGGTGTCCCTGCACACCTATCCGCCAGAAATTGAAAGGTAATCCTTATGAGTTTAAAAGATGTTCTCAAACCCTTTACAGCCTGGAAAAATCTAATTCTGGAACCGGTTTCTATCAAGAAACCTTTGGAAAGACAAGGAGCACCCCGGTATCGCGGTTTTCACCAGAATGACCTGGAAAAGTGCATCGGTTGCGGCACTTGTGAAGAAATATGTCAAAACGCTGCAATAGACATGGTGCCGGTGGATGGCGTTGAAACCAAGCCGGGTGACAGTGGTTTACGCCCGCAAATCGATTACGGACGGTGTTGCTGGTGTGCGCTCTGTGTGGATATCTGCACCACCAATTCCCTGACCATGTCCAACCAATTTCAATGGATAGATAGCGATCCTGAAGTTTTTCGTTTTACCCCCGGGGCTGATCCAAAATACTGGGACAACTCGGAGTTGGGTTACCGCAAGCCGGAGCTTTACGAATTATATAACACCGAGCGGGTAAAAGTGGAAGAGCTCCATCCTGAAGAGCGGGACCGCTCTTTCATCGAAATGGTAAAAGGTTTTTCCAAAGAACAAGCCATGAGGGAATCTGACCGCTGTGTGGAATGCGGCCTCTGTATCGCCACCTGCCCGGCGCACATGGGTATTCCTTCCTACATCAAGGCAGTACGCAATGATAATATTGAAGAAGGCTTGCGAGTGCTCTATGAGACCAATCCGCTGCCGGAAATCTGCGGTCGTGTCTGCACCCACAAATGTGAAACAGTTTGTGCCATGCAATACAAGGGGGACCCGCTTTCCATTCGATGGTTAAAACGCTACATTGCTGATCAGGTTAACAGCCGGGATTATCAAAAAATCCTCGGTACCGAAAACCTTCAGAAAAACAAGAAAAAAGTCGCGATTATCGGTGCCGGACCTGCCGGACTATCGGCAGCCTACTATCTGTCCTTAATGGGTTATCAGGTGAAAATATTCGAAGCACTGGAAAAAGCTGGCGGCATGACCCGCTATGGTATTCCTGAATACCGCTTACCCTATGATCAGATCGATAAGGATGTAAAATATATCGAATCTCTGGGTGTTGAATTTCAATTCAATACCAAAATCGGGACAGATATTCCTCTGGAAAAACTTCGCAAGGATTTTGATGCTGTTTATGCAGCTACGGGATTGCACCTTGGGCGCAGCACCCGTATCAAAGGTTCAGATCATGAAAAATGTTACCAGGCCGTGGACCTTCTTCGGGAATATACTCTGGGACAAGAAATCGACGTTCAGGAAAAAATCGTCGTCATCGGCGGTGGGAACGTGGCCATGGATATCGGCCGAACACTGGCACGATTGCAAAATCAGAAATTCGGCAAAGTTCAATTGATAATCACCTCCCTGGAAAGTGAGGATATCATGCCGGCAGACCGGGAAGAAATTGTCGAAAGCCGTGAAGAAAAAATCAGAATTGAACCGGGATGGGGACCAAAAGACATCAAAATAAAAGATCAGACCATTCAGGGATTAAATGTCATCAAATGTCTTTCCGTTTTCGACGATGAAGGAAGGTTTAACCCGGTTTTTGACACAGACCAGAAAAATTTCTTTGAAGCCGACATGGTTGTAGAAGCCATTGGCCAGGGAATGGATATCGAATATATGAAAGGCGTGGTATTGACCGAACGACACAAAGTCAAAGTGGACAAGAACTTTCAAAGTTCAGAACCCTGGCTCTTTGTGGGTGGCGATATCGTTTCCGGGCCTGATGCTATTTCAGCCATTGGTAACGGTCACCAGGCCGCCAAAGGCATTGATCAGTATTTAAACCAATAACATCTCCGCCGGCTGCAGGTCCGATTGTGACCGGCTTTTTTAGGAGGAAATATGGAATTATTTAGCGTGAGAGAAATTATTGAGTACGCCATTAAGATTGAACAGGAAAGTTTTGCGTTTTATACCCAGGCCTCAGAAATCATTCAGGACGCGGATGGTAAAAAACTGGTCAAAGACCTGGCCGCTGATGAAGTGGACCACCAAAACCGTCTGCGCCATTTGATTGACGCAGAAAAAGTGAGTCTCGAATCCCTCAATAAAAAACATGAAATTGATACAACGTTGATGAAACGCATTGTCAAAACAGCCAATATCAACCCGGATTCAATGACGATGGATGTACTGAAAATTGCCCTGGAACGTGAGCAAAATACCGAACAAACCTACACAATGCTGATGACCCTATCCAACCTGGACGAAAATATCATTGATATTTTTGATCAGTTGCGCCTGCAGGAAAAAGGTCATGTCAACAAAATCCAGTTTCGTATCGATCATACCGGCGCTTAATCAATAAGAAAAGGAGCCTTCATGAAAATCAGCAGTTTGTTAGAAAAAAAAGGAAGCGAATTATTTAAAATTGATTCACGGCAATCTGTGTTTGATGCAATTCAGCTACTCAATCAAAAAAAAATCGGCTCTCTTCTGGTTATGAATGATGAAAAAAAACTGGAAGGTATCATTACCGAGCGGGATATATTAAATAAATGCCTGGTGGTTGATAAAAACAGCAAAGAAACCAAAGTGTTTGAAATCATGACCACCAAGGAGGACCTGATCATCGGCACAGCTGACGACACTGTTTCTTATGCCATGAAAGTTATGACCAACAGGCGCATCCGGCACCTTCCCATCGTTGATCATGAAAAAGTCATTGGATTAGTATCAATTGGCGATATTTTGAAAAAAATATTGGAAGAATCTGAAACCGAGGTCAAACTCCTTCGGGAATATATCACAAATCCCTATGGCATCAATCTGTAAATCGCTGTGAAGAGTGCATAAAAAGGAACTGACGGACAGTCCCGTTTTTTTGCTTCAAAAAAAAGAAAGGCCACTCGTCCTTTGTATTCAGAGTAGCCTTTTCTCCCTCCCAAAAAGTCAATACATTTTGTGGTAAAAAACATGACGTCAATGTAAAATCAAACTCCGTGCTAGAAACAATTTTCCTGAAAAAAAATATTATATAAATTTAGAATTCCCTCACAGTTTTCAAAAAAATTTAAAAGATTGGTTGCAAAAATTTTTTTGTATTTGTCGGTATTTCTAAAAGTTGAGAAGTGTTTTTCCGAAGAATAATAAAGGAGGGGTGAGAAACTGCAGGATAGTGTGTTTACGAGGGTGTGAGGAGGTCCTGCAGTCTCTCTGTGTTATGTATAGTGAGGTAAGGGTCGTTTGTTTTAAAAAGCAATTATTAGACTCATGACAAACCCAAAGGTTCCCAAAAAATTTTAATACATTTAAAAACCTCTAATTTTTTCAAATTAGACCTTCTGGCCCTCCAAAAATTGTATATAGGTAAAATAAATCCATTCAAATAAACCTAAATTTATAGCCTTGCTAAGAGGATAAAAAAATTATATCCTTAAACTGATGGGTTGTAAATTCAGAAAAATAATCAATAGGTTGTTCATTATTATTTTGAGGGAGGAGAGAAGCCGAAGAAAATTAATTGTGTGCGAGGGTAGGAGGAGGTTCTCCGACTTCTCCGTGTATAGGAAAGCAATTTGTATAGTCTCTTTTCAATTTTTCTGCGTATCGCAAAAAGCACCGGCAAGTTTAATAATTTAAATTTTTAATGTCAATATTTTTTTAAAATTAAGCGGCTAGCGCCTGGATTCAAAGACCTTATACATTAATAAACCGGCACTGACTGATACATTAAGGGATTCCACGCGATTTTTCATGGGTATGTTGATAAGGAAATCACAGTGTTCCGCAACCTTTTGATGCAAGCCTTTTCCTTCGCTTCCCATTACCAACGCGATGCCACCCTTAAAATCCGTATCAAAAAAACTCTTATCCCCCTTTTCATCGGCCCCATAAAACCAGATATCCTCATTCTTCAGCTTTTCAATGACCTGAACAAGGTTGGTCACTTTTGCAATTTTACACTTTTGGACCGTACCGGCTGAGGTTTTGTAAACAGTGTCGGTGACCGATACACTGCCATGCTTGGGCAGGATGATGCCATGCACGCCGACTGCCGCTGCAGTGCGAATAATAGCACCCAGATTATGCGGGTCCTGAACAGAATCTAAAATAATAATAAAGGGTTTTTCGTTAACTTTTCGAGCGTAATCTAAAATTTCTTCCACGGTTGCATACCTGATGGGAGAAATGAATGCGACAACTCCCTGGTGGTTTTCTTTTCCTGCCAACTGATTCAGTTTTTCCCTGGGTACAAAAGAGTATTTAATATTTTGCTCTTTAGCCAGCTGAAGGGTCATTTTCATCCAGTCATTCTGCCTGATGTGCTCATGAAAAAATATCTGGTCAACATTTTGCCCGGATTTGAGATATTCCGAGACCGGATTGCGACCAAAAATTATATTTCCTTTATCCATCTTTATCCTCCGATTTTTTTGACCTTGTACCCCAGGGCGGTCAGGTGGCCAAAAAGTTTATCACTGAAGTTACCTTGTATAAGAATTTCCCCATTTTTGACGGTTCCACCGACGCCACATATTTTTTTTAATTCTTTTCCAAGTTCTTTCAGGTCCTTTTCTGATGCTGTAAAACCTTGTATCAGCGTTACTTCCTTACCTTTTCTGGCTTTACGGTCCAGAGACAATTTCAGATTTTGCCGGTCCGGTGTCAAAGTCAGCCGGGTTTCCTCATTTTTTAAATCATGCTGGTAATCCGGGTCCGTCGAATAGACGATATCTGCATTATTGTTCTTCATATATTTTCTCTCTCGTTCTTTTCCATCTTCTGTGGGACCAGAGCCAGTTCTCCGGTTGTTTCAGTATAATTTCTTCCAGTTTTTTCATGTAGATTTCAGTGATTTTACCCTCCTCCAGTTCCAGCGGGTTTCCTATCAATTCCGAAAGTTCCAGAGTATAATGACCCCGTTTTACCCGCTGAACATCGGCATAAAGCAGGGGCATGTTTTTCCGTCTTCCATGCTTCTCAGGCCCATGCAGACAGGCTGTATCCTGGCCTAAAAAATCTACAAAAACCGCATGTTTCAGATTATTGGGACATTGGTCCGCCAGCATAATGACGGCCTTTGGTTTTCCATAGTCTTTGTCGAAAATTTTGGTCGTCACATAGATCGAAGCCAGTTCCATATTCCAGACAGCCCGCTTCCTTTTTAGATATTCGTCAACATATTGATTGGATAGGGGTTTATAAAGTCCGATTACATGCATTTTTGTTTGCATGCCGGAGGCCAGGGCCCCCCATTCCCAATTGGCGTAATGGGCACCTAAAATAATGACATCACTGCCCTCATTATAATATTGATCCAATAATTCCGGGTTTAAAATTTTAAACCGTTTGACAAGAGTATTAATATCGGTGGAAAAACCTTTAATACTTTCCAACAGGATGTCGGATAGGTTTCGATAAAATTTCCGGACCAGTTCCGAAATTTCTTTACTCCTTTTTTCCGGAAATACTCTTTCCAGATTTGAAGTCACAACCTTTCTGCGATATCGAAAAAGGTAGTACAGCAAAAAATACAGCAAGTCAGCAATGTAGTAAAAAATAAAAAAGGGGATAAACCGGTTGATAAATACCATCAGTCGAAAGAATAGATAGATAGCCCGATTCATTTTATTTCCCGGATTGCTGAAAACTGGGTTGGCCTTAACAAACAGCTTATGGCGGCTGAAGTCCTATTTTTGAATATTTTCATCAATTTCCTTAATCTTTTTTGCAATGGCATTCAGTCGAAATTCAATGGAATTTAAGATCCAGAATTGAAAATGATTGACCTTCATCTGATTGTGCACCATCCAGATGATTTTCAAAGAGAGAAAAAGCATACCCAGTTCTATGTAAAAGGTTGCTTCAAACATTCCTTCAATATGGAGGACGTGATGCATGATAGCAATACCAAAGAGTATGACCATAGCGGCTATCAAACCCCGGTTCACCCAAATATCAACTTTGGTTTTGACACGGCCACCGATAGCACCGACAATTTGACGAATTTTTTCCTTTTCCTTTTTAAAATGTTCCAGCTCTTCTTTTAATGCCTCGTAATTTTGGTCTTCCATTTTCAGCCCTTATTCAATTTTTGAGATTTTAATTAAATTGGTTCCGCCGGCTTTGTATAAAGTGAAACCGCCGGTAATGACAATCAGATCTCCTTTTTTCAGTTTCAGGTATCGGGTAGCTGCCAGTTCCGCCTGTTTTTCCATTTCTACCAACCGGTCTGATTCTTCCATGTAGACTGGAATTGCCCCCCATACCAAGGCCAGTTTACCAAAGGTTTTTGTATCTGACGTCAGAGCCAGAATCGGTTGTGAGGGTTTGTATTTAGCGACATATCTGGTCGTGCTGCCGGAATTTGTAAAAGTTACAATCCCTTTGGCACCAATCTGGTCTGCGATTTTACAGGCGGCTTTGGCAACTGATTCCTGAATTGACAAAGACATGTCTTGGTCAAATTTATCATTCCACTCCTGAAAAGGAAAGGTTTCTTCTGTACTTCTGGCGATTTCCGACATTAATTTCACTGTTTTTACCGGATATTTGCCCATAGCTGTTTCAGCAGAAAGCATGATTGCTCCGGCCCCATCCAGAATGGCATTGGCCACATCGGTCACTTCAGCCCGGGTTGGCAATGGATTTTTTGTCATAGACTCCAACATCTGGGTGGCAACAATGGAAATCTTACCTTTATCATTGGCTTTTTTTATGAGCTGCTTTTGGACATGTGGTACCTTTTCTATTGGTATCTCGACTCCGAGGTCTCCTCTGGCTACCATAATACCATCGACCACATCCAAAATTTCATCAATCTGTGTGAGTGCTTCACTTTTTTCAATTTTGGCAATTAATGTGGTTCTCTTGCCGGAACGATCAATTATATCGCGAACCCTTTTCACATCTTCAACATTTCTGACAAAAGATTGGGCCACAAAATCCACATTCTTTTCCAGCCCCAACTCCAGGTCCAGTTGGTCCTTTTCCGTCAACGCCGGTGTCGATATTTTGGTATCTGGAAGATTAACCCCTTTTTTTGAATAGAGTTCTCCACCCGCCAGAACTTCACATAACAGGTCCTGGCTCTGAATATCTTTGACCTTAAGTAGGATAGTGCCATCAGCTAAAAATATTTTTTCGCCAACGAACGCCTCTTCATGAAGTTTGGGGTAATTGACCGTGACGATCCCGGAGTCACCGATAATTTCTCTGGTGGTCAGGGTGAATTCCTCACCATCTCTTAGAAAAACAGGTTCTTCCCTGAAATCTCCGATTCGAATTTTGGGGCCGGACAGGTCCTGCAAAATGGCCACTGATAATCCGGCTTTTTTTCTAACCTCTTTGATGTTGTCAATGATTTTACTTTGAAATTCTCTTGTTTCATGCGAAAAATTGACGCGAAAGACATTGACACCGGCATGAATCAGGTCCTCCATGACTTTCGGATCGCGAGTCTTTGGCCCCAAAGTACCAATAATTTTAGTTCTTTTCATCTTATTCCTTTTTTAATTGATATTAAAATTTAATTTGCCAGGAGAATTCCATCTCCGGATAAAAATTGTAAATCAGACCTTCTTCCTCTTGGCCGTCGGAGTATATCCACCGTGAATAGATTATATCCGATTCAAAAGAGATATTCCATCGAAGGCTGTTCATAAGTGGAAGGGATAAGCCAACAGCTCCAAGAGCTCCGGCTGAATGTTCCATTTTGGAAATCGTTGCTGCCGCTGGGGCATGGTGATATTTTGTCAAGGTGAATTCTTTTTGTCTTTCCGATGTGAAGCCAACACCCAATTTAAAAAAAAACAGGTATTTCCGAGGTGTAGTGTAACTAATAGAGATATTCTCTGCAAAATTTCCGGTATAAAAATTGGTCTCCAGGGAAAACAAACCCCATTTTTGTGAACCAATTCCAATCCGGCCACCCAACACCCCATCATCATAATTGTTGAGATAGCCGCCGGATAAAGCCAACTCCATAAAACCGGATCGACTTTTTTTTAAATCCAGAAAATTCATTAATATTTTTTTCAGGTCTCTGTTGAGTAAATTTTGAAAATCCCCGGTATAGCCATAAGCCCCGCTCTTGATCAGAGTGCCATGATTGCTGTTTCTCAATTTAAAAAATAATCCGTATTGTCCATCATCAAAATTAATGGCGCAGGAAAGCACCTCATCAATTCTAATATTTTCAATAACCTGAAAAAAGGTATCCTCTGTTGATTTTCCGACAAAATATTTACAATGATCAAAACCCATTCGATCCATTATCATGATTTTTGTTTGAGAAGACATGGCCGGGATATAGATGTTTTTGGAAAATAGGACCTCTTCAACTTTTTTGTCCAGCAATCCTACCTGAGCCGGATTGACATTTGAAGCACAAAAGGGAAGAACCAGCATGGTAGTTTCTGCCAAAAGATTAATTGCGATGAGATTGATCCAAATTATCCATTTGTATTTCATTGATTTTCCCAAATTTTACACAGCCTTAAATTTAATAATTTTCAAATAGTTATTCAATAATCATAATGGTTAAATAAACCATCAAAAACCGAATAATTCAATAAAATTAATATTTAAAGATCCCTTGTAAAACAAAATTATGAATATTTATCATTTTTTAACTATTAATTAACAATATGTTAAATAAAAAATTTTACACCGAAAAGCAAAGTTTTCCTGTAATTTAATGAAATATATTTTTCTCATCCTCTAAAATAATTTTAGGAATGATAATTGATGTGATTTAAATTGTAATTACAAATGGGAGCAGTTATGGACAAAAGATCTTTAAAAAGAAACCTTCTTTTAAGGCCTGTAAAGATTTTCAGTCAAATATCACATAAACACATTGGAAATATTGTAGATATCCATACTGAAGGTATGAAAATCGTCACAAAATATCATTTCAACCCTGATGAGATTATGCATCTCTTAATTAACATACCGGACCTGAACGAACCGATTCATGAAATAGAACTCAAGGCAAAGAATGTCTGGACAAAAGATTTTATCCTCAACCGATATCAATGTGGTTTAAAATTTCATGATATCAGTCCCGAAACAAAAATTGATTTAGTGAACAACTTAATTCAGAAATATGGTTTTACCGCCTGATTTTTTTGCTGCTTCAAGGTTTCAAAATCCACTTTTATTAATTGCTGAAGGAAATAATTTTGTACGTGACATTTTCACATCCAATAAAAAAGCAGGCCCTGGGACCTGCTTTTTTTGAAGGAGGGAGAATAAAAAAAGGGGGGAGTTATCTATTGTTTATTTAGTTTGATAAAATACTTAATTGTTTTTCTTTGATAATATCCCTGATCTTACGCATGGTGATAATACCGGAAAAAGTACCATTATCTTCAGTAATCGCAATATAATCGGTCTGTAATTGTTCCATCATTCTGGCAGCCTGAGCCAGAGTAGATGTTTTTTCCAACACGTCCTTAACCGGCTCCATGATGTCTGATGCCAACAACCAATCCCAGCTTTCCTGATCAATCAGCGACTCCTTTAACTGATTTATCGTAATGCCACCGACCAGTTCTCTGGATCGGCCAAGCACCGGAATCATATCCAGTTTTGTTCCGGTAAAAATATGAAAAACTTCCCGTAAAGTAGTGGATTCTAAAACAACCGAAGCTCCTGACACGATATTACCTTCAATGATATTTTCATTCAAAATGTCTTCTTCAGAAATGTTTTTACCGGTTTCTCCTGCCAGTCTGGCGGCAATTTTGACGCAGGTCGGTCCGATGATCTGGACAATAAATGTGGTTGCCGTGACACCAAAAATGATCACATCCCCCAAATAGTAGCCTTTGACAACTGAAATAGAGTTAAGGTGCTGGCTCGCCATAATAGACAAACCGATGGCCACACCGCCCTGGGCGAAGATACTCATTCCGGTTAAGTTTCTGATCTTGTGGTCTGACCGGGTAAAATATGCACCGATCCAGCAACCGGTATATTTGCCAATGGAACGAAAAATCGTATACAGTATAATGATTCCCCATAACCATTTGGGCAGAGCATTGACCTGAAGCCGGGCTCCCACCAAAACAAAAAACAAAATATAGATGGGTATGGACAGATTTTTTATATATTGGATTATTTCCTTACTTCTTTTGGGAGCTTTATTGACCACCAAAATACCACAGCCCATAGTCGCCAATATCACATCCATTTTAAATTGATTGACAATTCCGATACAGAGCAAAAGTAAAGCAAAGGATGCTGCTGCTGAACTTTCATGATGATTAGAGCGATGAAGAACTAAGATGACAAAATAACCGAAAATTATACCGATTACTGTTGAACCGAATAATTCCAGTATGGTGTGCAATAAAATTTTGGTGGTCGATAACTCAGAACCTGACAGCATCTGGGCCACGCCGGTCCCAATACCATACAGTGTCATTGCCAGGGCATCATCAAGTGCAACAATGGCAATAACAGTCGTGGTCAAAATACCTGCAGCCCGGTATTCCTGCAAAACATTTAAAGTCGACGCAGGGTCTGTGGCAGATGCAATTGCCCCAAAAACTATTCCACCTGCTAATGCAACATTGTAATCTTTGGATACAAAAAAGAGTACCAAACCCGTCGATAATCCAACCAATATAAAGGACAATAAGCCTTCTGCAAGCAATATTGCAGAAAATTGTTTCCCGTATTTTTTTAAGGTTGAGAAAGTGATTTCAGATCCGACAAGAAAGCCGATAATTCCCAAGGCGAAATAATTAAACGGTGCCAGGTTTATTATGTCTTTGCTGTCGACGATTTTGAATCCGCTTTCACCAATAATTAATCCTGTTAAAATATAGCCTAAAACCTGCGGTATATGCAGTTTTCTCACTACAAAAGCACTGATCAGCCCGCCAAAAACAGCGATACCGAATATCAACAGTATTCCGGAACTTAATTCCATTAAAATTCCTTGTTTTTAAGTAATTCAAATATCTGGTCGGCATGGGTGCAATGTACCAACTGCTCACGCACTTCCGGATTTTTCATCAATTTTGCTATTTTTGACAGGACCTGTATGTATTGCGAATGCTGGTTTCTGCCTGCAACAATAAAGACGATAATTTTAACCGGCACATCATCCAGAGATTCATAATCAACAATTGCATCTTTAGTAACAGCCAGGGATAAATATAAATCCTTAACATCATTGAGTCGGACATGAGGTACTCCGATTCCGAGTCCGATTCCTGTGCTCATGAGACTTTCACGCTTGTAAACCGCATCCACAAGTTCTTCTCGGCTGTGTACACCCGGTAAATTTTGAGCGACATCGATCAATGCATTGAGGGCCATATTTTTGTTTTTTACATCCAGAAAAAGGACACGGTCCGGCGAGAGCAGGCCGGTGATTCCTTTGGATTGCACTGTTTTTATCCGCGGAGATAATTTCTGGCTCACCCAGTTTTCAATCTCGTTTCTTTGAAATCTCCAGCTGGTCCCCAGCTTTCCGCCAGGTAACTTTCCCTGTGTCACCCATTCTTTTACCGTTCTCTCTGAGATTCTCAAATATTCAGCTACTTCTTCCAAAGTCATAATATCATTAAAACTCATTTTTATCTCCTAAATTCAAATAATAGTAAAAATTTAACATCAATTTCCAAATATTTCAATATTTTTCCAATATTTTCCAATAAATTTTATATAAACATAAAGAATTCCGTGGACGGCATGACATAATAATAAAAAGAAAGCAGGTTTTAGTTTTAAAAACCTGCTTTCAACGAGGAGGGGAATATTAAAATAAGGGTTTATTTAAAAATTTATTATTCTACCAAAGGAATTTTTTCCTATCAACAAAAAAAATCTTTCCTATATTTATCATCTCGATTTTTAAATTACCGACAAAATTAAAAAAATTTTCCATCATATTCAAATATTTTCTTAATATTTCCAAAAAAAATCACTTATTCGTAAATTTTAATCATTAATTGTCATATTTTTACCAAAGAAGTTATATTTCGTCAAGATTCAAATCACCAAATATTTTGATCACATGACCATCGCGTCGAATTTCCAATTTACGGCCGGGAAATTCCAATGGCAGTTTTTCAGCAATTTTTTTCAGGGCAATTTTATCAACCAGGTTTCGCACTTCTTCAGATATTTTTTCCAAAGTGACCATTTTAATCTTCAAAACATACCCTCGCCCATATTCTGAACCCAGACCAAGGGTAAAACTGGCAGTAATGTCAAACAAACCATCCATGGATTTATTCGCCGTGGTATTTCTGTCAGGCCGGTTTGGATGAAGCCTGTATTTCTTTCCATAGTGGTCTTCCAGAACATCATCAAGTTCATCTAAAATGTTATCCAGTTTCTTTTCCCACTTTTCAAGTTTCGTTAAAGTCATAAATATTTCTCCAAAGCTTTCTGTAACAAACTTAACCCCTGTACAAATAAAATGCATTGCCTAAAAACAACGCTCGGCTTTTATTATCATTTAATCTTTTGGCAACCAGTGAGTTAATCTTTAATTACCTTTCTTTACTCCCCCAAAATACTCACTTTTTTATCTCTTTGCTTTATTTTTCAACACACTGTATTCCATCTCTTTTAAATTTATCAAAATCATGTTTTTCAACAAGTTATATTCATTGGCACAGCCTTTGGCATATAGTTTAGCGAGTTTTGAAAAAATGATTTGAAATGAAGACTAAAGAAAAAAAGTGAAAAACGGAAAATTTAAACGGAGAGGTAAATTATGAAAAAGACATTAACAACATTAGCAATCCTTTTTATCGCAACCACCAGCATCTTTGCTCAATACAAACCGGCTGACCCCAGCCAGGTGACCCAAATGCTTTCTATGGCTTGTGTTTTTGAAAAAACCATCGCTTCTTTATCCGAATGCAGCATCTATGTCTACGACAATGCTGATATTGAAAAAGCCGTTTCCAGTTTCAAAGGTCAAAAACTGGGAAACGCAACACTGAAAAACCTGACTGCAGGCAATTCTCTTCCCAGCGAAAGGCCCGACATCATCCTGATTGGCAATAGTAACAATTACGCTGAAATTTTAGCCTATTGCAATGAAAATGATGTTCTGAGTCTTACCAATATTCCTTCGCTGGTCAAAAAAGGTGTCACCCTGGGAATGGGAATCGACGATGCCGGAGCACCTAAACTTCTCATCAATCCCGAAGGTGTCGCCGAGCAAGGGAAAAACTTCAATCCTGCAATCATGAAAATGGCAAAAGTCTTCAAATAAACCTATCCGTTTAATCACTACTCATGAAGGAGCATCACCCGCCAGGGTTTTGCTCCTTTTTTTTCAT